>CAZLVS010000001.1:0-157097 GCA_964563085.1 uncultured Ignavibacteria bacterium
GATACACCTTTTGTCTCTTTTACGCCACTTTTACACACTTTAATTTACATTACCTAACGGTAAGGATAGTTTAATTTCTAATAAAGGAGTAGGAAATGGAATTGCGTAGATCAGAGTTAGCATTTTGCCTAACACCGGAAATAGGTTACGAAATTATTCAGGAAGCCTGGGAAATTATCGGTTATCTTGCTACCCTAGACTGGATACTGAAGTTGCGAAATCGGTTCGGTCGAAACGAAGATAAATTATTGAAAAAGCTATTAGGGCCATTAGACAGCCCGATCCCCGCCTCAATAGGAATCAATAAATGGAGGAGCGTGAACGGACATCAGCACTATAATCGTGGCAATGACCCACTCCCTCCTTTCAACGATTTAGGATTGCATGCTTTACCTGCAGTTTTGGCTGATAGGATCGTGGAACGCCCGGCTAATGAAGCCTTCATGATTAGTGAAACAGCTCTGATTATTGGCGGTTCAAGGATTAGTCCAGAATTTATGAGCAAGTTAACAGGTGAGAACAGTGGACTTCCATTTATTTTTAGGAATCGGGATGAAATAGAATATGATTTCTACGGGCCGGATCAACACATAGTTGAAGCGCTTCACCGTGGCTTTAGGAATCCAATAGATAAGCAAATATACCACAAGAAACTCAATATAGGACGTTATGTAGTAGATTCTGATAATCCTGATCGCCCGCCATTGGGACCATTCGTTAACGAAAATGGAATATGCAGCGATGTTTTAATATTCACCTTACTTCCCAAATTATCTGGTGGTCGAACCATTATCGCAAACGCAGCATATGGTTGCGCCTCCAGACTTGCCGAGGTCTTTTATGAATCTAATGTTCACGAGATCATGATGACCAAGCTAGGAAAGCGGAATGGTGATGATGCTGTTCAAGCGGTATTTAAGGTACCACAAAATTGTGACGAAACGTACGCGACTGACATTCGCGATGAAAAAAGTGGTGAACTAACCACTATTAGGGTAGCAATTGAGGAATACGGAACACCTGATCTTTCGGAACCTGATTTGGATATTCGTATTGTAAAAAACTGGGGCTCCCGTTTCGGATATGATATAATGAGCTCTCTCCGTCGAGCGTTTCTTTAGGTAACCTCGATGTCGACATGCTAAGTACCTATTTAAGGGAGAGGAAACTATTCCCTTGGTTTACCGAATTTTGGGCTTACTTTGCTTTGGCCGCAACGATATTTCCAAAGGGCAAGCACGCCAAAGACGTATGAATTCTCCTTAGGTGGGCAATTACGCCAAATAAGACGGGCAAGGCTTAGGCTATCGATTGATAGTGCCTATGGATTATCCGGAATAAGTGGGTTGAACACCGTAATTAGACGAAAAGAGAGCAAAAAAAGCTTTATTATTTTCATGTATTTATTATATTACGGTGTGGCTCTTTGACAACTTAATTTATTATGATTTCGAAGATTTCTCCGTCGGTGATCACCTGGATGTGCCCATATCGATAGAATTCGCCATTCGGGTAGTTTTTGTCACTTCGGTAGATGTCTACTCCTTGCTCGGTTAGCAGTCTAATCACGGACTCGGATGGTAAAGAGTTTCCATCATAAGATGACTTCTGATCTACGGAAATAAGCGCAGCTTCAGGATCGGCAGCATTCAACCATTCTGCCGAAGTTGCGTCATGTCTGCCATGATGACCGACCTTAAGGATTTCGCAATCAAGCAGGGCTGAGGAATAGTGTTCCAGCATAACCGATTCCGCGGGACTTTCAGCATCTCCGGTGAGAATGAAGTCAATCTCTCCGTACGAAAACTTGAGTACAGCCGAAGAATTGTTTTCATCCCCGTCGCCAATGGTTCCGCTGTGCAAAACCGTGATGTTGACCAGCGGATCCCAGTCCAGCTCGGTGTGGGGGTAGATTTTTCCGAATCCGATACCATTGGAGTTCGCCTCGGAACGGATCTCGGAATACGCCCAGCTATAATCGGGTGTATGACTGTGAGGTATGAAGAGGGAATCGAAACTGTACCTGTCCAGTATCCCGCGCACGAAACCGCCATAGTGATCCCAATGCAGATGGGTGGCGATAGCGGCATTGAATTGCTGCAGGTTCCGGTCAGTACAAAAGTCGTAGAATCTCCGCACCGTGTCGTCCGAACCGGAATCGATGATAGCCCTGTAACCATTCGGAGTTTCAATGAAATGGCAGTCGCCGATAGCAATACCCTCGGATATATTCAGCATAGTCCATTCCAGTACTTGTTCATGCGAAGCGCTTTGCGGAATGAACGTTTTCTCGGAGGAAACTGCGGCGACCTGGTCTTCGGCATGGACGCGTATCCGAAAGAAATACGTGAATCCAGAATCGGCATCGAGGATTTTTATGCTGTGGCTTTCTTTCAGTCCCGAGGATTCGTAGGTGAAGTGATCATAATCATCGGGGATTTTTCCATAGAATACGGAACCGTAAGTTGGTTTATCGGTTTGCCAGGAGATATGCGGTCTTCCCAGGTTGTATGTGATTTCGATATTTATTGGTGTGTAATCCTCGCTGGAGGTTGGTTCTTTTTGTCCGCAGGATAAGAGTAGAAGGGATAATATTACCAGGACACTGACGAGTCGAGTATGTTTAACGCGCGAAGAATTCATAGTATTTTAATACTAATAAAATAACCTGAAAATACAATTGAATATTTTAAAAAAAATTCCTAAATTCGTCATTGAAATTTGGATTGGGCAATAAATTAGAAAAACATAAACGAGGTGCAAAAAATGTTTCGATTGCTAAAACTATCATTGATAGCAAGCTTTATATGCTTGTTAGCGGCTTCTGTTCTACATGCCGAATCAATTTACGAAGTCCAATATACAACTCAGCAAGGAAGCGGGGATGATTGTTACCCGTCAGATTACGATGGTGACCAAGTAACAATCAGCGGAGTTGTTACCGGTGTTAACCAGGGTAATTATCCCAACTTCTTCCTCCAGAATCCCGATTCAACCACCTGGAATGGAGTCTACGTTTATGATGAAAACGTGGACCCGGCGATAGGTGATTCCGTGACTATAACTTGTGAGGTCGATGAGTACTACGGTTGGACCGAAATGAAGAATCTCTCCAGCCACAATATTATCTCCGGCGGAAAAACCTTCGATACCCTGCTGATCACCACTGCTGACCTTGCCGGCGGATGCGGTTTGGATCAGGAGAAGTATGAGAGTATAATCGTAAAGGTGGAAGGCGCTACCGTTACCGGAGACGCCGGGTATGGTTCTCATTGGATATACGACGGTTCGGGTGATTCATGCAAAATCGACGATGAGATGTATAAATGGGGTGATGACGCACCGGAGATTGAAATCGGTTTGACTTACGACATCGTTGGTTTAGTGTGGTACAATTTCGATGAGTATAAAATAAATCCGCGCTTCGCCGCTGATGTGGTTGCCGTGGGAGGCGCTCCCTCAGTTAAGTTCTCATTCCCGTTGGACAGAACTCACTTGCTGGTTACATTCAATATGAATGTTGATTCCGGGACGGGATTGGACACCGATAACTATAATTTCTCCGATGGGCTGGAGGCTGCCGATGCCGAATTCTATGATGGCGACCATTCGAAGGTGAGATTAACGACCACGCAGCAGGATAATGGACATGAGTATACTTTAACCTGTGAAGATATAGAAAGCGAAGGCGGTGCGCCGATGCCGGAGCCGGATGTGAGTACCTTTTATGGCGGTTTTACCGGTATCGCCACCGTTCAGCAGCCGATCTCATCTGAAAACGATAGCTCGCAATTGGCAGGGGAATATGTGACTGTTAAGGCTGTTGTAACCGCCGATACTGCCGATCATATCTCCTCCTATTTCTTCGTGCAGGATGAAAGTTACAGCACCTTTAATGGAATAAAAATTTATAATTCCAATTATGAGAATCCTCAGCGCGGGGATACCTTGATAATTGCCGGTTTGGTTCAGGAGTATTTCAATGAAACCGAGATCGGCGATATTAAATATTATGAGGCTTTAGGCAATGGTCCCGAAATTCTCCCCACGGAAGTAGGCGCGGCTGATTTGACCAATGATTCTCCAAGAGCGGAATGGTATGAGGGAGTTCTGGTTAAGATCGATGAACCTATGGAAATTCTAACCGAGCCGGACCAATATGGGAACTGGACAATTCAAGACCTTGATGGTGAGTATACAGTTGTAGTTTATCACGGCGAGCAATTCTTCATCGGCATTGGGGAGACCATAGAAATCTGGGGAAATTTCGTTTACAATTACGATGAGTATAAGATCTCACCCAGAGACAACGACGAAATGAGCGGAATTGAAGAAGATTACGGCGGGAATCTACCTGAGACCGTTGTACTCTCTCAGAATTATCCAAATCCGTTTAACGCCACCACCGGCATCGAGTATTCGATTCCCGAGCGTTCGAAGGTTGATTTGATTATATATAATCTTCTCGGCGAGAAAGTAGCCGAATATCCTCAGGGAAAACAGCAGCCCGGTATATACACCATCAATCTGGATATGAGCGGCACAGCCTCCGGTATGTACTTCTACAAATTAATCGCAGGAGAGTATAGTCAGGTCAAGAGAATGATCTTGCTTAAATAGGGCAGAAAAATATCTGATAGCTGCGGTATTTGATTGCAGATAATTAACCTGAGATAAACGAAGCGGGCGGCCTTGAAAGGTCGCCCGTCACAACACTTCTTCAGTAAAATTCATATCGTTGTATTATTCGGAAATTGTTAGGAACGAAATTATAAGATCAAATGGTTTGAGCGAGTTATATCTCGCACCGTAACGATACTTGTCTTTTGAATAAGGAGAAATATATGGCAAATCGAAGTATAAAGCGGGGCTTAGCGCTAATGGTAACGATATGTCTTCTCACCGGCGTTTCCTCCGTTATCGCACAAACCATGGAGATTCACTGCGTTGATGTGGAACAAGGGGACTGCACCTTCATTGTTTCTCCAACCGGCCAGACCATGTTGGTTGACTGCGGTGATATAGACCAGGCAGCGAATGTCGAATCCTATATTAACGGATTGGGATTCACGGAGGTTGATTATTTTATTCCCAGCCATTATCATGCTGATCATATCGGAGGTATCGGTGCGAATAATGGACTTATCGATCGGGGCATGACCTTCGGCGCCGTTTACGACAGGGGATGGGAATACTGCACATGGATATATGACAATTACATAGAAGATGTAACGCCTGTTCGTCATACAATCTACGACGGTCAAGTATTCGATTTGGGCGGGGGCGTTACCGTGACCTGCCTGGGTTTTAATGGAAACGGGCAATTAAACGAACCGTACATATCGGACAATTGCAGCGGTGGCGGACCGAACGATGAGAATGATTTCTGCATTGCGCTCAGGGTAGACTACAATCATTTTCAATTTTTCGTAGCCGGCGATCTTTCCGGTTATAATACTTCAAACTATCGCGATATCGAAACTTCCATCGGAGCCGAGTGCGGAGATGTGGAGGTTTATCAAGTCAATCACCACGGCAGTGTGAACTCTTCCAATCCAACCTTCTTAAATGATTTAATGCCGGAGGTTTCAGTTATATCGGTAGGGGCTAACGGATACGGGCATCCCCATAGCCAGGCGGTTCAGCGTATCCAAAACGTCGGTTCCGTGATCTATCAGACCAGAGATGGCAGCGGGAATATTATCGATGGTGATATAATTATAACCACTACAGGTTTTAATCAATTCTATGTTAACGGCGATTCCTTTGACCTACCCACCGGCGGTACTATCCCGATTGCGGATATTCAAGACAATTATGATGATTACGCCGGACTGACCGTTGATATCGAAGGTGTGGTTACCCTGGGTGATTCTATTTATCATCCCCTGGTCACTAACGCTTACATCGAGGATTCTTCCGGTAAAGGGATCAATCTTTTTGATTCTGTCAAGCACAGCGAATTAAGATTCGGCAATTGGGTGAGTTTGTCCGGTACGGTTGATGAGAATGCCGGAACCACCCGCATGGTTAATCTGGATGATATAACCGTGATTGACATCAATCAGTATGTATGGGATACGCCTTTTACGACCGGAGAAGCCAAAGATATCGCCTGGGAGGGTACTCGTATGTGGGTTGGAGGCGAGGTTCAATCGATAACTGACAACGGCGGCAATACTACTATCGTAATCAACGATGGGACCGGAGATCTGAACCTATATATCGGCGACAATTCCGGAGTGAACCTGACGGGATATGAAGTTGGCGATTACGTACGGGCTTACGGCGTTTGCGATGTGGCGGTTTACGAACCGGACACATCATATAAGATTATCGTTGGATATCAGTATGATATTTCCAACTCCCCATATACTGTCAAGATGATCCCCGAGAATTATCCGATTGAAGTTCCCAACTCCGGGGGGAATTTTGAATTTACAGCGATTCTGAACAATGAAACTTCCGAATACTATGCCCCGGATGTCTGGATTAAAGTAAAGCTCCCTAACGGCAGCTTCTATGGTCCCGTTCAGCGTTTCAACAATATCCCATTGCCCCCAAATTATGGTTACAACGTCTCCGGTACCCGTCAGAATGTTCCTCCGGCGCAGCCAGGAGATTACCAATACTGGGCGTTCGCCGGCAATTATCCATCAGTAACTTTGGATTCCAATTTCTTCCCCTTCAGGATTACTTCAGGAGATATGCTTGCTATGAATAACGCAGCTCAGAATGACAACTGGGGAGGAGATTGGCATAATCTCGGAATCTACCAGGACTATGAATGCGATCAGGGCAGCAGGCTCCCCCGGCAAACAGCGGAATTATCTGCCATGCTGACAGCTGACAATTATCCCAATCCTTTCAATCCGGTTACTGCTATCCGCTTCGGCTTGCCCTCGGATGGTAATGTGCGCCTTGATGTTTACAATGTATTAGGGCAACGAATAGAGACGCTGGCTAACGAATTTATGGAAGCAGGTAATCATCAAGTTACCTGGAATGCCGAACGGTATTCAGCGGGTATATATTTCTACGTTATCAATTATGATGATGCGAAAATCACCAAGCGGATGTTGTTGGTAAAGTAATAATACAAGACGAATTCAAAAAGCAATGATCCTCCCCGTCCCGATTTCACCGCGGACGGGGGCTCACCTACACATTTAAGCTTATCATTTTTGTCAACAGCGTGAAGGCATACGTCCCCGTATGCCTTCACGCTGTGTTGGCGGACCAGAACATCCGCCAACCACAGATCTTGGGCGGACGGGATTATTCCTCATTCTGTAATCCACGGAAATCTTCGCCTCGTCCTGGTGAAATCCCGCACGATAGCATCCTGTCGAAGTATTAATAATATTTAGCCCGGATAATTCATAAAACCTATTAATCCGCAGCCGAAGGCTTGTCCTTCGGGAACTTAATAAAAGTAGGTCGTTGACAGATTGGGTTTGAGTATCTCAAAGAAATGCGGGAAGCGCAAGGCTTCCGCTACCGGTGATAGGATTTATGAATAATACCGGTTAGGATTTATTACTTTGATACAAGCCGATTACATTTCCGTCCGGATCGCTGAACAAACCAAACCACCCCATATTGGGTATTTCAGTTTTTTCCTTGACTATATTCCCTCCTGCGTCCTTTACCATACTCAGCGATTCACTGATATCAGCCACCTGTATATATATCATAACCCCGTTGGAAAACGGTTCTCGTTTTTCGACGCCGGCGTGAGGCTCTCGGGTCAGCTCCAGCAATCCATATCCGGGAAAATCCGATGTGTTAAGTTTCCAGTTGAAGACCTTTGTGTAGAACTCACCTGATTTCTGGATATCTCTGGCAGGGATTTCGAAATGACAAAGACTTCCGATCATAATTCCTCCTGTTTTAAAGTTTAAAAATCCGACCACTAAAAAATATAGAGCTTCAAGGACATTTGCGAAAGTAAAAATGCTTGGATTATAAGAATCTTCCGGTTAGCTATTGGATGTAGATGAAGAATCATTTCTTGCGGCTCGGCGCCGTTTACAACGTTTCGGTATTGCCCGGGAAATTACTGCACAAAATGATACGGATTGTTTCGCTGTGCTCGCAATGACCTTATATGGGATATATCAACATCCCCCTAACTCGAATAATTCATAAAAACTAACCTGATAAATCATAAACCCATTGATCCGTAGCCGAAGGCTTGCCCTTCGGGAGTTTAAAATCAACAGTTTTTAACGGATTGAAATTAGGGGTACAAAAAAGATGCCGGAGGCGCGTAAACCCCACCTTACTGATAACAAAATTTATAAATTATTCGGGCTAACAACAACCTGTTAGTTCCGATATTCGAGGAAGCCAGAGTTGGAAAGATATTCGATTATCTTCTTGGCGCTGATGTAATTGCCGAAGATAGTGGGATGTTCATCTCTCACCCCCCAGATAAACAGCTCCTTTGGACCCAATCCGGTCTCCGCGAAAGTATCATACAGGTCGAGATAGGCTATATCATGCGAATTAAAGTGGGATTTCATCGATTCTTGAAAAATGGCGCCCCTGGCAAAACGACCGAACTGATTTCCGGCGGGGAAGATAACCACCATGTAATTACACCCGTGCTCCCGGCAATATTCATCGGTTTCGGCTAAAGTATCCAGCATCTGGCTCCACCTTGGCGTGCTTACAATCTTGTTATAATTCATCATACTATAATCAAGTTTATCTGCAAGCAGAGATGAGTAAAAACTTCGCACTGTGGAGTACAGACACGATCTACTGAGAATAGATTTGGTTGTTTTTATGCCCCTTCCTCTGGTGCGCCAGATATAATTGCCCCCTTCCTGCCGCAAAATCGGCTGTTGGTGATAATCGTTGATGCAAAATGCAGTCATTACCAGGTCCGGTTTATATCTAATCCCGATTTCTTCCAACATGGCTAACTGCATTTTGGAGTTGTAGCCGGGTATGCAGAGATTTATGACTTCATATTCGATATCCGATTCTCTCCGGTTTAATTCATCCTCCAGCAGATTTGCGAAAAGGGAATCAAATTCACATACCCATAATCCGAATCCGATTGAATTCCCCAGGATAACGATCCGTTTTACTCCTTCGGGTTTCTCCAAAGAATGCTCCTGATCGCGAAAACCGGCAGAGTTGGTCTGGTAACAGGAGTCTTCATAATCAGCAAGCATCAAGTAGCCCAAATCCGGATTTTCCGCTGGTTTAAGCATCATGGGTTGATGCTTAACATAATCTGCTAATTTTTTGCCGATAAACCTGTGGCAGATAAATTCCCCAACAGCCAAAACCACGATAGTGGTAACTAAGAGAACCATCACATTGGTAAGAAGATTTCTGAAATTTACCCTCAAAGCGCCTCCTTAAAACCGCCGGAAGTAAAAACCGGCGGTTTTTAGCGGAAGTAAATTACACTATCTAACCGGTACGAATTTGTACCCATAAGCATGAATCCCGCTGTGTCCGTCCGATTGGATCTTTCGGAATTCTATCTTATACCTGCTTCCGACCTCTATCTTATCCAGATCGATATCAGAAATCTGGGCGGTAATATTCACACCGTCGTCCATTTTAACAATCCCTAATGCGTACGGAGTATCATCGACGAATGCCGATGGTCCGACATGAATAATGGTATATGTAAGGAGCTCGCCCTCCCCTTTTAGCCTGAAGGTCTCGAATTCACGCTGACCGCACTGCGGGCAGACCAATCTGCGAGGGAACGCAACCAAGCCGCATCCCGTGCATTTACTCGCCTCTAATCTATAACGATGAGGTATCTCTCTCCAATATCTCGACGGAAACATTATATCACCTCCAATATATGAACTAAGGTTGAACCGCCGGAACCGCCCATGTTCTGAGCCATGCCGACTTTGGCGTTCTTGATCTGGCGCTCTCCGGCTTCTCCGCGAAGCTGGCTTACAACTTCATAAATCTGAGCGATACCGGTCGCTCCTACCGGATGCCCTTTTGATTTTAGCCCTCCCGACGTGTTAATCGGGATCTTCCCGTCTATACGAGTCTCACCCGCTTCCGCTGCAGGACCGCCCTGCCCGGGTTCGAAAAAGCCGAGAGATTCGGTCACTACGATCTCCGCGATTGTGAAGCAATCATGCACCTCGCAAAGATCGATATCCGAGAGCTTCTTGCCTGCCATTTTCAGAGCCTTTTTACCCGCTATCTCGGTGGCTTTAAGCGATGTGAAATCATCGCGGCTATGCAATGCGATCGAATCGGTGGCGTGACCGGAACCGATTATTTTCACGGCCGGATGGTTCTTATAATTACCGACCATATCAGCCGGACATAATATAACCGCTGCGGCTCCGTCGGTTATCGGGGAGCAATCCATCAAGGTTAACGGATCAGCCACCATGACTGCATTAATAACGCCGTCCACCGTAGTTTTGAACGGGAATTGAGCAAGCGGATTTTTGGAACCATTATCGTGATTCTTAACGGCGACTTCGGCAAGCTGCTTCCTTGTCGTGCCATATCTCTCCATGTGGGCTCTTGCCATCAACGCATATAATCCCGGGAAGGTGGCGCCATTGTAAACTTCGTATTCGCCATCAGCGGCGGTAGCCAATGCGTATGTGGCTCCGTCGCCGCCGACATCGGTCATTTTTTCAACCCCGCCTGCCAAGACGATATCATTCATTCCCGAAGCGACATCCATAAATGCGCTGCGGAGAGCCAAACCTCCCGAACAGCAAGCCGATTCCACTCGCGATGCGGGAATATTGCCCTGGCCGAGATAGTCAGCCATCAGAGAACCCAAATGCTCCTGTCCTACGAACAGACCGGAGGTCATGCATCCGATATACATGGCGTCGATATGGTCAACGCCGGAGTCGTCAATAGCTTTCAGAGCGGCTTCGGTGAAGATATCCCGAATCGACATATCCCAGAGCTCGCCCCATTTATTCATACCTACACCTATTACGGCAACATCTCTCATGCCAACCTCCTAATCATTCTTACGGATTTTGCCACGGAACTTGGCGTAGGTTCCGTAATCCAAGTATACTTTATTTTCATCAAGGTACCAGACGGTATGTTTTACCATATCCCGAACCTCATCGATCCGGTCGGTAACTTTAAAAACGAAACCGTCTGATCCCGCTCCCGAACCATAGGAAACCACCAGGATCTTATCCCCCGGTTTGGCTATATCCAGTGTGGAGGTCAATCCGATTGGGGATGCCCCGGAATAAGTGTTGCCCAATCTGGGTGTTAACCATCCCGGTTCGATCTGCTCCTTGGCGAATCCTAATTTCAATCCGGCGCGCATCGGGAATTTTCCGTTTGGCTGATGGAAAATAGCATAAGCGAAATCCTCCGGTTTCATACCGGCTTTCTCCATTATCCCTTTTGCACAACCGAAAGTATGTTTAAAATATGCAGGTTCGCCGGTGAAGCGGCTGCCATGCTGTGGATAGAACTCATGTTCGCGACGCCAGAAATCGGGCATGTCGGTCATGTAGGTGTATGTAAGTTCACATTCGGCGATTAAATTATCCTGTCCTACCACAAATGCAGCGGCGCCTGCCGATGCGGAATATTCAAGCGCATCTCCGGGAGCGCCCTGAGATGTATCTGCGCCAATCCCCAAAGCATATTTAACATTCCCGGCGGCAACCTGCGCCATTGCGCAGGTAATCGCTTCGGTTCCAGCCTTGCATGCGAATTCGAAATCCGCACAGCGGCATTCCGGCGTTGCGCCGAGCGCCTCGCCCACCACCGTACCCGACGGTTTCACCGCATACGGGTGAGATTCCGAACCGATATATACCGCTCCGAGTTCCTCGCCGCTTATACCGGCTCTTATCAGCGCATTCTTTCCGGCTTCGACCGACATAGTAATAGTATCTTGATCCGGACCGGGCACCGATTTTTCCCAGAGCTGCAGCCCTCGTTTATAACTTGGGGCGTCTGTTCCCCAAACCTTGGCTATCTCTTCCACCTTTATCCGATATCGCGGGATATAGGCGCCATAGCCGGTAATTCCTATCATTTGTTATTCCTCTCTCCTATATTGAATTAAATAATTATTCTCATCGGTTTACGGTTTTAACGGTGACAATCGAAATTGTTCCAAAGCTAAAATTTATACAAAAATTTTTGCGAAAAGCAAGTAAATTCGGGTTCATCGGTCAGTTATCACCCGGAAAACCTCCTAAAAAATCATTCAATTCGCATAATCAGCATAGTGCAATCATCCTGTATCGGTAAGCCGTTACAATGTAGTTTAATGCTGTCCAATACCCTTTCCTGCAGTTTCTCAAGCGGAAGATGACGGTGATCGCAAAGTACATCCAGCAATCTGTCCTCACCGAATTCGATCTCCCTCTCATTTAGGGCTTCGGTCACCCCATCGGTATAACATGCCAGTAAATCCCCCTGGCTGAACTCAACCGCTTGAGACACATAGTTAACATCGCCGAATACCCCCAAAAGCAGCCCTCCGTCTTTGAGATATTCACAATCCCCATTTTGCCTTATCAAAATGGGATAATTATGCCCGGCATTGCAGTAGTGGATTCTGTCCGTTTTTGTATCAACCTCACCATAGAAAAATGTGACAAATCTCCCCCCGGAACTTCCCATGGAAAGCACATTATTGATATGAGCGATCTTAGCGGAAACGCCCAGATCGGAGTTGGCGACCGAGTGCAGAATCGCCTGCATGCGCGCAATCAACAGCGAAGCCGGAATACCCTTGCCCGATGCGTCGCCTATACCGAAGGCGAGGCGGTTGGTTTTCGTCATCAGGAAATCATAAAAATCCCCTCCCACCTCCCGCGATGGTTCCGAGTAGGTGACAAATTTAATATTTCCATAACTGGGGACACTCTTGGGTAATAACTGTCTCTGAATCTGCCTGGCTAATGCCAGTTCCTCCTCCAGACGCTGTCTTTCCAATGATTCCTGATAAAGCCTGGCGTTGCTGAAAGCGACCATGAGCTGGCTGGCTAATACTTTGAAAATGGTAATATCCTCGGAGTTGTAACCCATCCCTGAAGCCTTCCTTCCCAAGCCGATAAATCCGATCAGGCGGTGTGATGCCACAAGCGGTATAATTAATTCGGTCTTGTTATCCCTCAAAAATTCCCGAACCGTAGATGAAAGAGCCGGAGCGGGGATATCATCGCGGGTAACCGGCGCTTCCCTCACAATCAAAAATGACTCCAAGACTCTATCTTTTTTAATCTCAGTCTCGATCTCTTCGGAAAAAGAGTGAATTGAATAATTTCCAACATCCGTTGGCAGCGCCAGGAAAACACGCTCGATCAGCAATTCATCCCCTATGGTCCGGAGGGTCTCGTGAATCAGCTTATCAATGTCGAGCAAGGTTAGAATCTTGGAGGAGAAATCCTCCAGGATAACGCGATAATCGGTTTTCCCTTTGATGAACAGTTTTCGCAACGACGTATCTACGAAATTTAAAACCGGTTGGAAGAAAAGAAGAGCGATAACCATGATGGCGACCTGAAAAACCGCCAGCCCGGCTCCGAATACCGAGCTTAAAAATCTGCCAATCTGCGACATCGCCGCTAAATATCCGCCTACTACGATCGCTGAAGAGACTGTATAGACCAGGGATTGGCGGACGATTAAGGTGATATCCAGGAACCGGTGGCGGAGAATAGCCCAGGCTATGAAACCGGGGCCGACCAGAAGCCCGATTATAATCATCATATACTGCAACTGGGGATTGAGCTCGATATTAAATATCGTGGGGATTATATACGCCAGGATATATAATCCTAAAGCTATCCTTATACCGTATGTGATAATTTTGACCTGCTGCCTGATTCTGGGATTGGCAACATTGCGATAGCCGGTATACAGGAATACGGAGGCGACAACGATATACACCAGATTTATTATGGAAAAGAAGCGTACATGAAATTCAAATATGGCGTTAATTCCGACTACTATGAGAGCCAGAATATATCCCACATATTCCAGCAGAATCCCAAAGACGGGAACATCGCTCTCAATTGCCAGCCTGGAGAGAAGTCCGCTGGGATCAGAGAAAAATAATACCAGCATCAAATGGACAATATGCGGCAGGAACGCTAAGTAGAAGAGACGTCTGCGCCTTTTAAAAAGGGGATTTTCAACCGGGAAAATGGCTGAGAACAAAAGGAAGCTGGGGAAGAAAAGTTCCCAGATGTAGAAAAGGTTAAGCATCTGGGGTGAGTAGTCCCTTCCGGACCCGGCGATAACCGAGTAATAGATAGTCGCCATTACGGGAGCCATACCCGCAAAGAAGAGCATCATCGCCGTTACGCGATTAATCCTTCCGCGAGGGTTCTCGCGTAAAATTATTCCGCTTAATAAAATTAATACAGCGCCGCTTAACGCGAACACCAATGATAGGATAACATTAAGCATTGCAATCCTTAACTATCCTTCACCAGTGATCTACTTAACTGGATCGAACTTCTTCACCAACCGCACGACCGTACCGCCATCTTTCCCTGTGATTATATCCACTTCATCCATCAAAGAACGAACGATAAATATACCGCGGCCGGTTTCTTTGAGGATGTTTTCGTCAGATAAGGGATCAGGGATATCGGCGAGGTCGATACCATCTCCTTCGTCAGCTACCGTAATTTCCACGCTGGAATCCTTGAGGATCATTTCCACATCCACCTTTTTGTCCGGATCGCTGGCATTACCATGGACTATGGCATTATTGACAAGTTCGGTTACCGATATCGCCACGTCGGCGATATCCCCTTCGGTCATGTTGAAATTCCTCAAGGTCTCCTCGAGGAATTCGTCGAGTTCCTGTAAATATACCTGGTCGCTGGGGATTATGATTCTCCCCGGTTTTTTGACTACTTCACTCATAATACCGGTTCAGTGACATACTTAAAATAAAAAAGGTAGGCTGTTAAAACCCACCTCCAATCTTTTACCGTGCGCTTTTAACTCACTTGAAACTCGCTATCGCCTCATCAAGAGAATCGTAATTTTCGAAAACGGTAATAAGTTTCGTAATAGTCAGGAGAGACTCGATTTTCTCGGTAACATTAGCAAGCTTCAACTCCCCGCCGTTATTCTTCATGGTCGTTAAACCGCTAATTAATATTCCCAAACCGGTCGAGTTCATCCAGTCCACCTTCGCCAGGTCGATTACCACTTTCTTTTTGTCCTCTTTGATGAAGTCGTGAAGCTGGTCATGGAGTAAGGTCGCATCGGGTCCCCCCATTATTTTACCCCTTGGCTCCAATACCATGACACCATCGATTTCCCGATGTGTAAGTTTCATACGGCAATCCTCCGAAAAAACAATAATATTCTCTATCTTTAGTCAAATAAGCCTATCCGGCTCTGGAAATCAGTTTGGCTACACTATCAGCCCATTCCGAATTCTCCCGGCTGGAAAGAGCTTTTAACATATTTTCATATTCATTGGCGCTCACGCCATATCCGGAAAAAACCTCCGATTTTTCCTCTCCGAAACGTTCGGTTATCTTCGAATACTCCTCGATTAATTCACGATTAGCTTCTATATAAAGCGAATCAGCTATCAAACGGTATTCTTCTCCTTCAATATTGTTCCTTTTTAAGAATGAATCAAGAACTTTACCATATTTCCTGTCTATTCTCTGAAGATCAAGATGAATCCGAACAAACTTCTCGGCGGAGAGCGATGGTTTCTTTGCCGGTACTTCGTCCGCGGTCTCTTTATCCTGTGAACAGCCGGTTACGAGTAAAAGCAAAAAGAAAACCATCAGCGTAACAAAAAATGTGCTGATGGAATATGACTTAATCAAATTTAACTTATTCAGTGCTGTTTGTTTCCCGCTATTTGAACAGGGCTTTTATCTTGCCCCAGGTATCAAGTTTTACGTCCAGGGTTTGGACTTCCAAATTATGACGCTGAGTTCCGGTAAATGCGGTGAACGACGGGGTGGCGATCTTTCCATCAATATAAATGGTGATCACATCTCCGGCGCTCCAGCCATCTTTCTCCGGTGTGCTTATATTATCCGCAGGTATGGTAACATGATAACCGCCTCCCATTGTTTTCGAGGCGGCTAATACAAGATCACCTACTTTTGCCTCGACAACAAGGTCATTTTCCACCGGTTTGCCTTCATATCTCACATCGCCATAAGGTTGACACTCACCCAACACGCTATAACCGTCGAGGGGAGTCAACGATATAATGAGAAATAGGCTAAGAGCGAAATAACCTGTTGCTCCTTTGAAAATCAATCTCAGCATCTTATTTAAGTTTCGGAATTAACAGTTTTATTATTAGTCCACTAAGGATATTTATATTCTCCTCCGGAGTCAAGTCTTTTTTATGCCGTATAATAAAGGTTTTCATTTGTCAAATGAAATGTTAAATGCTCCATTTCAATCGCCATATTCTCAGATCGCAGCGTCACGTGGGATGGTACCCTCAAATTGGTAGGCGCAAACGAAAGAATAGCGTTAACACCAGCCGCAACCACCTCGTTGACAACTCCCTGAGCCGCGGCGCCTGGCACCGCTATTATTACTATTTCTATATTATACTTATTCAGCATCTGACGTAGATTGACAATGTCATGTACCTCAATACCTTTATGAAAACTGCCGATTTTTCTCTGATCGTTGTCAAATATCAATTTTATGTGAAAACCCTGCTTTTGAAACTCTTTGTAAGAAACCAATGCCGAGCCGACATTTCCGATTCCGACCAGCGCCACATTCCATTTCTTATTTATACCAATGATCTCAGCTATTTGCTGCCTTAATTCCGTAACAGGATACCCCAAACCACGAGTGCCGAATTGACCGAAAAAGGAGAGGTCTTTTCGCACCTGAGCCGGTGTTAGCTTTTCGCGATCCGCCAAATCCTTAGAACTAACCGTTTCATACCCTTCATCCTGCAATACCTTCAATAGTCTATAATAAAGCGAGAGACGATGAATTGTCGACTCCGAAATTCTCTTTCCAGTTATTCTAACCACGATACTAAACCTTAATTATTATATTTAAACGCCTTATTTGTGAAGTTGTTCACAATCCAGATGGAATTTTAGGTCATGCCCCGTATTTTGTCAAGATTTTTCTACTGCTTGCCAAAATTCATATATAACTAAATAAAAGGCTGAAATTTTGCTGCCATCCGGTACTCATAAAGAAATAAAATCTGAGATTCAGCCTGTATTATTCACAAACACCGTCATCGGTAGCGGAAGCCTTGCCCTTCCGGCGTGTTCTTGAAGATCCCAATACTGGTCTATTGTCTATAAACTCCCGAAGGGCAAGCCTTCGGCTATGAACTAATCGTTTTTATGAACTATCCGGGATAGCTCTGCAATAGCTTAAAGACCTAATTTTAGGAACAATTCTTAGTTAATATTCTATGGAGGTTGATTAAATTGAGCGGAATGGTTATATTAATACGGTCAAATGGTGATTACTTCTTGTATCGAAAGGAGCGACTAAATGGGAAGTCATAAAATTCAGGATATAGAAGACCTATCAGGGCTTATCAGGAAACAGACTCCTGTTCTTATGGATATCCGTCCGGTTGAAGCCTACAATGGATGGGCTTTAAACAACGAGCGACGCGGAGGGCATATAAAAGGCGCAACATCCTTTCCTCTCAAGTGGACGCAATCCGAAGAATGGAGGGATATCCTGGAGAATAAGGGAATCACACCCGAAAGACAGCTTATCATTTACGGCTACAGCACTGATGATACCGAAGATATGGCTGAGAAACTCACTGACGAAGGATTCAAAGATATCCGCACTTTTGATCATTTTGCGGAATGGTCTAAAGATGAAAAGCTCCCGATAGAAAACCTTCCGCGCTACAACCAGTTAGTCTACCCGGAATGGATACATACGCTAATCAACGGCTCCAAGCCTCCCGCTTACGACGGATCGGATTACGTTATATGTCACGCCAGTTACCGTTATCGCAAAGATTATGAATCGGGACATATCCCCGGTGCGGTGCACCTGGATACCGAGAGCCTGGAATCATCGAAAACCTGGAACCGTCGTTCGCCGGAGGAGTTGCGGCAGGCTTTGGTCGATCTCGGTATTAGCAAGGATACGACCGTCTTACTTTACGGACGGTTCAATCATCCGAACAACGAAGATGAGTATCCCGGTCGAATGGCGGGGCATCTGGCGGCCATGCGATGCGCGCAGCTTTTGATTTATGCCGGAGTTAAGGATGTTAGGATTCTTAACGGGGGCATGGCATCCTGGATAGATGCTGGATATGAGATCAGTACCGAGGAGGGAGAGGTGCGACCGGTCAGTGATTTCGGAGCGGAGATTCCGCAGCATCCGGAATTAATAGTAGATACCCCGGAAGCCAAGAAGCTGCTGGCATCGGATGACAGCGAACTGGTGAGTGTCCGGAGCTGGGAGGAATTTATCGGGAATGTCAGCGGTTATAATTATATAGAAAAAACCGGAAGGATACCGGGCGCGATATTCGGTAACTGCGGAAGTGATGCTTATCACATGGAGAACTACCGCAATTATGATCATACCATGAGGGAATATCACGAGATTGCCGAGATTTGGGCGGAGGATGGAATCGTACCGGAAAAGCATATCGCTTTTTACTGCGGCACCGGATGGCGAGGAAGCGAGGCATTCATGAACGCCTACCTGATGGGATGGCAAAGGATATCCGTATACGACGGCGGCTGGTTTGAGTGGAGCAGCGATCCAGATAATCCGGTGGAAACCGGAGTTCCGAAAACCCAGACTCCCGAGTGGCAGAGATAAATCACAGGACTGGCAGGCGCCAAGAAGGTTTGCTATAGCCCGGATGATTCATAAAGATTATTTATCCGTAGCCAAAGGCTTGTCCGCCGACTTAAATCAGAAACATAGCATACGAGGATATACGCCTTGTACTGACTTAAAATCCCCTCTCGTGTGGGATGGCTTCATCCCGCGGAATGCGGGATGAAAACGGCGTGCGTTGTTATATCGCGGTCGGTGGATGTCCACGTCCACCGACTCCCGAACTTGTTTGGCGTGCTTTATTAAATACGGTCACATATGGCCAAGGCTTCGTCTTAACCATGCAATCCTCACGATCGTGCCCTCTGGAGGCTTTACCTGAAGGAATAGGGCAAGTGCGGCAACCTATGGTTAGATACTCCTCACTACCATCAAATCCGGAGCATATCAATACTTTTTGTATACTCTCCTATTTTTCCCCAACAGGCTGATAACGGCCGCCGAGATGTTCTGCCAGGAATTCTTCAGCCGCAGCATAGAATTCTAATTTGTTTTCGGGCTTGACGAAACCGTGTCCTTCATCCTCGAAAAGCAGATATTCGTAATCAATGCCCTTTTTTCGCAACTCATCCACAATCTGCTCGGATTCGGAACACTTAACCCGGACATCGTTTGCCCCTTGCGCAATCAGAATCGGAATCTCAATTCGATCAACCTTAAAAAGCGGGGATATTGACCGGAGGAATTCGGCATCGGTCTCGGGATTTCCGACACGTTTGTACATATTCGCCAGGAAACCTGTCCAGTAGGGAGGAATGAGTTTAATCCAGGTGACAAGATTGCCGGGACCGAAGGCATCGATGGCGCAGCAGAATAGGTCCGGAGTAAATGTAGCGCCTACTAAAGCGGCATACCCGCCAAATGAGGCACCGTAGATTGCCACTCTATCCGGATCGGCATATCCTTTGTCAACCGCCCAGTTAACCGCATCCACCAGATCGTTGTGTATCTTGCCGCCCCATTCTCGGTTTCCAGCGTTGAGAAATGCTTTGCCATATCCGCTTGAACCGCGATAATTCACCTGCAAACAGATATATCCGCGATTAGCCAACCATTGTACTTCGGAATGAAATCCCCACATATCCCGCATGAATGGACCGCCATGCACTCTTAAAACCATCGGGAGGTTTTCTCGGGCTTTATCTGGCGGGAAAGTAATATAACCATATATCGTTAATCCGTCCCGGGAAGTGAACGAAATAGACTCCATCGATGCCAGCGTATAATCATTTAACTCCGGTATGTGGTAAAAAAGAAAAGTTGCCTGCTGGTTTTCGCGATTGTAAGCATAGAAAGAAATGGGACCGTCGTCTGCAGTAAATCCAACTATCCAGGTTATATCCTTATCATCCCTGCTGTAAATGTCAAAATCACCATGATGGAGATTTCTGATGACTGCAAAATCGTCTTTTATGCTGCTATCAAGCGCCTGCCATTCTTCTCGCTCCCTGGCGAATGCAACCGCCTGAATCTCGCGCGTATCAGGATCCATCATGATACTGGTTACATCATAAATGGAATCCCCTGCGATAACCTGATATTCGCCGGTATTCAGATTCATTTTTGTAAGGCGACTTGAATTGGAATGGCGCGAGTCTAACAGGTATACGTAATCACCGTCTTCGGTAAATCCAATCGGACCATTATTTATACTATTTTCAAAATCCCATTCTGCAAGTGTGCGCCACGGAGATTCCTCATTTTTGCGAACCTTGAATTTCCATCCTCCCCCCGGCGTAGAAAGCACCGCTCCCCTTATCCTTAAGTCAGCGTCCGCCAACCACCAGTAGACATCTCCCGGATTCTCGGCAACCAGTTTTAACTCGCCTGTTTGCAGATTCAGATGATATGCATCATGGTATTTGGGATCTCTTTTGTTTAATGCGATCAGAAGTTCATTCGGGTAGTCTTTATTCCTTTCGATAATCCTCACGGTGACATCTTCAAAGGGCGTCAATTCGCTAATGGACTGCGTCTTTATATTTACTGCATACAAGCGCCAATTCTCATTACCATCCCTGTCCTGAATGTAGAGAAGGTGTTTATTATCATGCGCCCAAGCATAGTGATGAATTCCCCTATTATCGTCTTTGGTTATTGCTCTGTCGTCATTTTTGCCGATAGTTTTGATCCAGACATTAAGCACGTCATTATATGGCGCTAAATACGCCATCATCTGACCATCGGGAGAGATCTGCGGTTTGGTTTTCACAGGATTACCAAAAAGAACCTCCCGCGGTATCAATTCGTTATTGCTTTGCGCACAGGAGATTATAAAAAGTGTTATAAGAACCACTAAAAGAGTATAGTTCCTAATTTTGCGTACCATTAACATATTTATATCCTCAAGCAGATTCAGCTTGCACCTATCTTATTCTACGCAATTCCGAGCTCCCGGTTTTACTTACCTATAATATATCGGAATAAGTATAGGTTTCTATCGGCGGTAATGTCGAGAGAATTTTCACAGATCGCCTTTTTGTTTGTATAGAACATTGCATGAGAATAAAAGATTGCCGCTCCTCGGTAATCCTCGGTCTCGCAATAACTTCTATCACCGTTATCGCCCGGATTGCATCTGGGCGCGGCGCGGTGCAAAGCGACGAAGCAATCTTTCTGAAGTTTGGAGACCGTTACGAAGCCAGCCGACGGCACGATAGTAATCTTTATAAAATATCCGGGTTAGACTTTTTCTCCCTCTGCAATTGCTTCCAGCCTTTTTAAATCAAGGATTCTGATAGCTTTACCGTCCACATCGATTATATTCGATGTCCGCAGTTTCTTTAAGTTCCGGGATAGTGTCTCACTGATTGTCCCCAGTTTATTTGCTAACTGTCCTTTGGAAATCGTCAGGTTGATTTCATCGGAGGATTGCCGATAGCTCTCATCCAGGATATATTTTGCCAGTCGGGCTGAGACCTCTTTTAGACTGAGTTCTTCGAGTTTCTCATTGAATTCGCGAACGAATGATGATAATCCGCTTATCATCTTCAAAGATATCTGCGGCGAGCCCTGCACTAATTCTGTAAACTGGGTTTTAGGGACGAAAGCGATTGTGGAGTCTTCTATTGCGGCGCAGTTGGCGGGATATCCGCCTCTTCCGAATATGGCGGCTTCGGCGAACATCTGCCCGGGAGTGATAATATGAAGCGTATATTCTTTCCCCTCGGCTGATGCTTTATATATCCTTACTCTGCCCGACAGCAAGATATAAAAACCGCTGGCGGGATCGCCCTGCAAGAACAATATCTCATCCTTTTTCAAGCTTTTAACGGATAATATTTCCGCAAGCTTCTTCAATTCGTCCCGTTCCAATCCTGCGCAAAGATAACATTTTTGAAGATGTTCATTAATATCCATGCAGACTCGGCGCTATTTGTCCATTATCAATCAAATCCTATTTTTTTCTTAATTTTCCTTAAACTTTTTAAATTATTTTTCGTCTAACAAACAAGGAAGTTATGATACTTTCTTTTCTTATCTCATGGCATACCTTTACTATAGATCGCCCCCGTTACCCAGCGGGGGTATTTTTTTGCCAAAAGCCGATATAAGAGCAATAATTATGGGTTAAGGGCAACAACGATCTCCGGTTGGCCGCCGGACATATATTAACTTCTTATCGTATATCCCTTAACCCAAAGAATGATAACATCATTCTTGCGGTATGTCAATCCTAAAAAATTTGCGGCTCAGGGTTTTGGTTACCGAATAAAAGGCTTGACATCTCCTGATTTTGTATATACATTTAAAGGAAACTGAGTAAACCATTATAGTTTCCTTAATAACCGGAGCTTTTATGGAAAAGCAAAATATAACGGCTCAAACTGACATTCAAAAGCGAATCCTGCAAATATCGAGGGAGTACTTCCTAAAATTTGGTTATTCCAAAGTTACCACTGATGAGATAACATCTTCAATCGGCATAAGCAAAAAAACACTATACAAATATTTCCCTACTAAAAAGGCGCTTCTGGAGGAAGTAATAAGCTCTACAATCGAAGGAATATCAGCCAAGCTGGAGCCATTAGTATCGGATGAAAAAGTTGATTTTGTGGATAAGCTTAAGGGCGTCATGGAGATAATCGCACATCATACGTCCCAAATTAGTCAGCCGTTTATCAATGATATAAGGAATATGGATATCGGTTTATGGAACCGGGCGAACCGGTTGAGGGAGGAAAAGGTAATGTCGCATTTCGGGAGACTGCTTAAACTGGGTATCAAACAGGGCTTCATAAGGGATGATATAAACCCGGAGCTGTTGAAGCTGATTTATATGAACTCGGTTCAAAGCATATTAACTCCGCATAAGCTTTATGATCTGCCTATCAGCGCCAAGCAGGGTTTCGAGATGATATTCAAAGTATTCTTCGAAGGTGCGCTCACCGAGAGCGCCAGAAGAAAATACCTTACGACAAAAAGCTCATTAACGGAATCAAACCGGACTGGAGAAATATAAGATGAAAACGGAGGTAAGAGAGATCCCCTATTTTCTTTTATTACTTTTGCTGCTTTCGATAGCATGTTCGAACCCGGGAAATCACGAAAGAATAGAGGCATCCGGGACTATTGAGGCTCGACAATCGTATATATCTTCGAAAGTCGGCGCCGAAATCCGTGATATATTGGTTGAGGAAGGGGATTTGGTTGAAAAGGGCGATACGCTGATTATTCTGGATTGCTCCAGATATGAGATTCAACTAAAGCAAGCCAAAGCAGGTGCGGCTCAGGCTAAAGCGCAATTGAAAATCCTGTTAAATGGCGCGAGAGTCGAGGATATGCAGCTTGCCGAGGAGAAGCTGGCGCAAACAAAGGCTAATTGGGAATCGGCGAAAAGGGACTGCGAGAGAATAGAAAGGCTTCGAAAATCAAGCAGCGCAACCGCCAAGCAGTTGGATGATGCCAAGACCAGACTTGATATTGCTTTGGCGCAATATAATTCCGCTAAAGTCGCTTTAGAAAAATTGAAAAACTGGTCCCGTCCGGAAGAAATCGAAGCGGGCAAGGCGGCAGTTTCCCAAGCCGAAGCCGCCGAGCAGCTTGCATTGCAGGTTGTCTCCGATTGTTATATCACTGCCCCGATTTCGGGCACAGTAACCCAAAAATCGGTTGAAATAGGGGAATTAGCTGCACCCGGAGCGAATGTGGCGGTGATTTCCAACCAGAAGAAGCTGGAATTGATGATCTATGTGACCGGGCTGGAATTGGGCTATGTTAAAATCGGTCAGAAGGCGAAAGTGTCGGTAGATTCCTATCCCGATAAATCCTTTGCAGGAGAAGTTGTGTTCATCTCGCCCCAAGCCGAGTTCACCCCGAAAAACATCCAGACCAAGGAGGATAGGGTTAAATTGGTGTACGGAGTCAAACTTATCATTGAAAATCCCGACAGGGCTCTGAAACCGGGTATGCCGGCGGATGCGCTTATCGAGACGAAATGATATCGGGATTAGGTTTATGGCTGATATGAATAGCGCAATTGAAATTAACGATTTAACCAAGAAGTTTGATTCTTTGACGGCAATTAATGATCTCAATTTGAAAATCGAGCGCGGAGAGATGTTTGGATTGGTTGGACCCGACGGAGCTGGAAAAACTACTCTAATACGGATACTCTGCGGTATCGTAAAACCTGATAAGGGCAGTATCAGTATCCTCGGTTACAGACTTGATTCCGAAATGAATCAAATCAAGCAGCGTATCGGGTAT
This sequence comes from uncultured Ignavibacteria bacterium, assembly GCA_964563085.1. Classification (GTDB taxonomy): domain Bacteria; phylum Zixibacteria; class MSB-5A5; order UM-FILTER-46-8; family UM-FILTER-46-8; genus WJIR01. Next base: position 24,523 of record CAZLVS010000001.1, read on the forward strand.
CTTTCCCAAAAGTTCAGCTTATATGGCGATTTGTCAATAGATGAGAACATAGAGTTTTTCGCTGATATTCACCAGGTCGCTGACTATCGTCAACGAAGAGAAGAACTTCTCGAATTCACGCGCTTAACCCTATTTAGAGATCGCCTGGCGGATAGATTATCGGGCGGTATGAGACAGAAACTGGCGTTGGCATGCACTTTAATTCATACGCCTGATATTATTTTCCTGGACGAACCGACAACCGGCGTGGACCCGGTCAGCCGCAGGGATTTCTGGAAGATTCTATCCCAATTATCGAAACAGGGGATAACCATCGTTATGACCACTCCCTACCTCGATGAGGCTGAGCGATGCAGCAAAGTGGGGATGATAAACAAGGGGCAATTAATGGCTTACGATACTCCGGACAACATGCGGGCGGAAATGGATTCCAAGGCGCTGGAAATCGTCTGTTATCCGGCGCGAAGAGCATTACAAATCCTGAAAGATATGCCGGAAGTTCAGGAAGCGCAGGCTTTTGGGGATAGGGTCAATGCGTTCGTGGAGGATACTAAGAATGTAACCGGCAGAATCTTAGATAAATTAAGAGAAAATGACATATCGGTTAGCAGTTGGAGGGTGATTACTCCCTCGCTGGAAAACGTGTTTATATCATTGATGCAATCCGATTAGCGCGAGGAAATTATGAAGTTCATTGTTATTGCATATAGTATATTCTATCTTTCTTTCGGCGCACCGGCGATAATCTCAGAAGAGATTAAGTATTTAACGGTTGAAGAATGTGTGGAGCTTGGGTTGAAGAGCAATAAGACGCTGCATTCTTCGATGATGGAGGTTAAGACCCGCGAGGCGGAAACATCCGAAGCGAACACCTATCGCTTACCATCATTGTCGTTTGCGGCATCTTACACGCGATTGAGCGATATTCCTCCGTTTGATATCTCACCGGGATTCCCTCCCCCCGCTCCCTCAACAATTACTATCTCCGAACCGATATTGGATAATTATAATTTCAGGCTGTCGCTTCAGCAGCCGCTTTTCACCGGTTTTCGACTCCATAACAGGTATAAAATGAGCCAGCATTTAGCGGCATCTACCCGGAGTGATTATCAACGGTTACAATCGGAGGTATCCTTCGAGATACGAAAAGCGTACTGGTCTTTGTTCAAGGCATTGAAATACATGGAGGTTGTGGATGAAAACGTTCTTCTAATGAAATCACATCTGAAGGATATCGAGAATTTCTTTGAACAGGGGTTGGTAACCAGAAACGAAGTACTGAAAGTGCAGGTGCAGCTATCCAGTATTAGGCTCCGGCAAATTGAAGCTCAAAATGCGGTGCGCCTGGCAAGGATATCTTTGAACAACCTCCTGGATTTACCCCTGCGTACTGAGGTCAAATTGAGGTCCGAAGTGGAATACGAAATGCGGGAGTTCGCGGATGTCGATGCCCTGATCATGGAGGCGAAAGTAGAACGTTCGGAGATGAAGATGATGGAATCAAAGATAGAGGCGGGGAGGGCAGGGGTGAAGATAGCGCACGCCGGTTGGTTCCCAGGTCTTTATTTGACAGGTAATTACTATTACGCTCGACCCAATCCCAGGATAATGCCTGCCGAAGATGAATTCCATGACACCTGGGACATAGGCGTTTCCCTGACATTCGATATTTGGAACTGGGGTAGAACCGTTTATCAAACCAGGAAGGCGAAGGCGGAGCTGGCGCAGATTGAGGACACCTTCAGCAGGATCGAAGATGGAATCGAGTTGGAGGTGACCAATAATTATCTCGCATTTATCGAGGCGCGCGATAAAGCTGCTATTGCCGAAGAGTCCGTTAAGCAAGCAGGGGAGAATTATCAGGTCACCAATAATGAATTCAAGGTCGGTATGGCGCTGAACTCCGATCTGCTGGATGCCGAAGTTGCCCTGTTGAGGGCTAAAGTCGAACATACGCAGATTCTGGTTGATTATGAGTTAGCGAAAGCAAGGCTTCTGAAATCGATAGGAGAGTAGTACATCAATGAGCGTCAACGCTATTACAGTTACGAACCTGACCAAGCGTTTCGGTAATTTTACAGCGGTGGACAGTATCAGCTTCGAAGTAGAGAAGGGGGAGATATTCGGGTTTCTGGGAGCCAACGGCGCCGGCAAATCGACAACGATAAGGATGCTCTGCGGAATTCTAAGCTCAACATCGGGAACAGCGAAAGTCGGCGGGTACGACATAAACAAAGAGCCGGAGATGGTGAAAAGGCAGATCGGATATATGTCACAAAAATTCTCGCTGTACGAAGACCTTACCGCCGCTCAGAATATCGAATTCTATGCCGGCGTTTATGGATTGGAAAATTCTTATTTTAGCAAGCGTTATCAATGGGTTATAAATATGGCGGGTCTTACCGGAAGAGAACACAGCCTTGCCGGGGAGTTGCCGGGCGGATGGAAACAAAGATTAGCCTTGGGATGTGCGATATTACATGAACCCAAGATAATTTTTCTGGATGAACCGACAGGCGGAGTCGACCCTATTTCTCGAAGAAGTTTCTTGGATTTGATTAACCAACTCTCCGACGATGGCCATACGATTTTTGTCACCACGCATTATCTGGATGAGGCTGAATACTGTAATACCATAATGCTGATACATGCCGGTAAAATCGTCGCCGGCGGCAGTCCGCAGGAGCTTAAGACGAAATATATAGAATACCCGATGTATGAACTTGCCTGTGATGACGTGATATCCGCAATGGAGATACTTAGAGAAAAGGAATGGGTACAGGATGTATCTGTGTTCGGAACGAATCTCCATGTCGGCGCAAGGGAGGGGTATGCGGAGCAGCGGATACGAAAGGAGTTGTCCGACACCGGAATCAGTGTAAAGCGAGTCGAGAAGATAATGCCTTCGCTGGAAGATGTCTTTGTTCATCTGGTTGAAGAGGATAAAAGGATAAGCGAATAGCAAGCTATGCAGAAACTGCTGAATAAACTAAAACCGATTGTTAAAAAGGAATTCCGGCAGGTTATTCGCGATAGAAGGTCGCTGGCTGTTTTGCTCTTCATACCTGCTTTTTTGATAACGATGTTCGGATATGCTCTAAACTTCGACGTAAAGCACATTATAATGGCGGTATACGATGAAGATAACAGCAAGCTTAGCAGGGAATATGTCAGCAGTTTATTGCATACGGAGTATTTCGATTTATGCGGTTATCTGAGTGACAGAGAGCAAATAGACAATCTGATGGGCAATGAGAAAATACAAGCAGCGGTGGTGATACCGCCGGATTTCTCGAATAACCTGACAGCCGGGAAAGAGAGCGAAGTGCAGGTTATTATCGATGGCGCCAATTCCAACACCGCTACGACGGTGAACGGTTATACCGAAGCGTTTACCATGGATTTTTCTCAGAAGGTTATACTTAAAACATTTCTCAAGACGGGTAGTAATTCAGCGGTCATGCCTATCGATTTTCGCCCCAGGATATGGTTTAATCCCGAGCTTAAAAGCGCGAAATTCCTGATACCGGGGCTTATAGGATTTATTCTCATGATTACCGCGGTAGTATCTACAGCCTTATCGATAGTGCGGGAGAAAGAACGGAATACAATCGAACAGATACTGGTATCTCCGGTCAGTCCATTGGAATTGGTTCTTGGAAAGGTGATTCCGTATATCCTGATATCCCTGGTCGCCGCCGCAGCGGTTCTGCTTGTAGGAAACATCCTTTTTGATGTGGTGGTGGCGGGCAGTTATCTGCTCCTGTTTTTGGTTACCCTGATTTTCCTGGTAGCCTGTTTGGGATTGGGGATATTAGTCTCGACCGCAGCGGATACGCAGCAAACAGCATTTATGATGGCTACCACGATTACGGTACTACCCACGTTTATTTTGTCCGGTTTCGTGTTCCCTATCAGGAATATGCCGGAAGTAATTCAAGCGGTTACCTACCTGGTGCCTGCGCGTTTTTACCTGGTTGCGCTTCGGGCTATTATTCTGAAAGGAGTCGGTTTGGCGGCGTTCTGGAAGGAGATTCTATTTTTACTGGCGTTTGGCGGTTTGGTGCTGTCTGTCAGCATAGTACGTTTGAGAAAGTGGGGATTGTGATATCTGTATTTTTCCTTACGATTTATGGACGGCGCCAGGCACGGCGACCTGGCGCTGCCCGGAACCGTTACTTAGCGCTGTCCGGTCGTCGCACCCGATATTGTCGGTTCGCCGTACCCGACATATGTGGCGTCTAACGTCCTCGTTTGACGCCCTCGTTCAGACGGTGACGTCTGACCGCACCATGAATGATTGTTGAAAATGAATACTATACTTCACATAATCAAAAAAGAATTCCTGCAGTTTCGTCGTGACAGGCGAATGTTCGCTATCAGCTTTATTGCTCCGGTTTTTCAGTTGATAATGTTGGGCTATGCCGCCAATCTCGATGTCCGCAATATCCCCACCGCTGTTTGCGACCTGGACAACTCTCGTATCAGCCGGGAGTTCGTTGCCGAATTTTCAAACTCGGGATATTTCGACCTGCGATATTTCGTTGATGAGATGGAGCATATCGACGGTCTTATCGATAATGGAGAAGTTGCATTGGCGATAGTTATCCCAAACGATTTCGGCAATGAATTAACAGCCGACAAATCCCCGCAGCTTCAAATCATCGCTGATGGCTCCGACGCCAATACCGGTACTATCGGTCTAAATTACGCTTCCATGATCGTGTCCGAATATTCCGGTGATATTCTGATGAAGACATTAGAAAGGCGAACTGGTATCGGGAACGCACCCAAGCCGGTTAAAGCTGAGATCAGAGTATGGTATAATCCCGAATTGAAAAGCAGGAATTTTATGATACCGGGAGTGCTGGCATTGCTTCTGATGGTGATCACATTAATCCTTACATCTTTGGCTATTGTAAAGGAGAAAGAGATCGGCACTATGGAACAGTTGATTGTAACGCCGATTAAACCTTATCAGTTGATTGTCGGCAAACTGACGCCCTTCACATTAATCGGTTTGGTGGATATAGCGCTGGTTTTGCTGGTTGCCACTTTATGGTTCGGCGTTCCGGTGCGGGGGAGCGTTTTTCTCCTGTTCTTTTTATGCGCTGTGTTTCTACTTACAACATTAGGTTTAGGGCTCTTGGTTTCCACCGTTTCCCGCAATCAACAGCAGGCTATGATGACCTCCATATTCTTCATCATGCTGCCGATGATCTACTTTTCCGGATTCGTTTTCCCCATTCCTAATATGCCGCCCATATTCCAATATTTCTCCTACCTGCTCCCCTTGAGGTATTTCTTCGTAATTATTCGGGGTATATTTCTGAAAGGAGTTGGGATAGCCGAACTCTGGGATCAGGCGCTTATACTTCTGTTTTTTGGTTTCGGCATTCTGAGCCTGGCTGTGATGAGATTCCAGAAGCGGTTGGAATAGTTCGAGATTTTGAATATCAACCTCAGGGCTTGACAACAGGATAGTCATACTTTAATAGTGCGTCGGGAAAATTTCGGAGTAGGTTCAAATCCCGGCGGTTCCGGCAGTTTCTTCGCAGGACGATACCCGCGCACGGCAGATGTCCACGCTGCAGGCGCATAAACTCGTCTGCCGCATAAAAATACTGTCGAGCTCCTCGAGGCTGTCTCAAAACCTCAAAAGGATTGCTTCGTCGCTTTGCTCCGCGCCGTGTCCCGATGCAATCGGGGCAATGACAGCATTAGAAGTCATTGCCAGCCCGAGGCTTGCCGAAGGCGCGGCAATCTCTTATTACCATGCAGCGCCTTAAATCAGGATTTTGAGACAGTTTCGCCTCACCCGACAGCGCCGTCGCATCGTAGGGCAAAACTCTGTAATTTATTACAAATTGATTTATGGATATTGTCGAGTTAAGCGATGAATTGTAGAAACCCTCGAGATTTCGATCCGGTAAAAACCAGATCCCGACGATAATACTTCGCCGGGATCCGGTTACTGAGTGGGAGATTGTTATGTTGTTTTATCATGACGGTTCGATCCCGCCAAGCTTTTTCAAAACGCCGCCAGCCCCCCAATAGCGGCGCCCCTTCATTAAGCATTTGAACAACCACGAGAACGACCCGTTACCATATCTGTAATGGTAGCAGATACAGTAACCGGGCCCTTCTCCGCAGCACAAATTGGATAGCGGTCCCCTCTCCTTGCTTTCCCTCCCATAAGTATATGGAAAATATACCCAAGCCGCCCCCTGTCGGCTCGGGTGTTCGTTCTTAGATAAGGAGAGCTTCAAAGAAGTTGCGCAGTATTCCCCTGGCAGCGCCTCCATGCAGTGAAAAGCCGCATTTGCCAATGAGCCTGAACCCGTACCAAAAACAGAGCTCATTGCAGCTGGATTTATCATTATTCCTTCGAACCTGCTCATATTATGTTTAATTCGTTCGCTTAATAATTCCATACCAGCTTACCTACTACTACCCCTAAATCCTCTCCGAACCTGTCGAACGAAGTAGTTCCAAAAAGCCTATGTTTCAATATTACACGTAACATATATGCTCTAATTCTCTTTGTATCTCCGGTTATTTCGGTCATCTCTTCCTGATCATCATTTGAGCGCTTGGAATAAAAGCGTGGAACCATATATACACTGCATTTTGATTTTGTCAATACGAGTAAAATACCTGCTTTTTGCGTATATAAAAATACGCAAAATCATTCAGCCAATTGGATATTTAGTATTCCTGTATGTCGTTATATAGGAACTACTTATGCTTTGTGTGCATGTTTTTAAAGACAATGAGGGAGTATTGAAGTATCCTCTAACCTGTATTATTCACAAATATTGTTATTGGCAGCGGAGGCGCAAGACTTCCGCTACCGGTGATAGGATTCATAAATAATGCAGGCTAATTGGGTTTTTAAAAATCGCAGCGACAAAGTGGTCCTATCCCTCAAGAGCAGCAATTTCACAAATTATGAAATTGAGGTGTTGCCCCGGCGGTCAGCTGCCGGGCTGGCGCATCTTACTGGCGTGGAGACAGAATTCCTAATCTGACATCGGACTTTGAAGTTTGGCTACCGACAGCTAAGGCGGGACAATCTCTCCTTTCTTTCTGCAACAAATCGCTTAACACCCGCCAAAATCCACTCCGGAGAAAGATGCGCATCCTCAACCACTGTTTCCACGCTTCCTCCTCCTCGCCATTTGTTATCCCAATCGGAAGAGAGAGAGTATTCTTCGCAGACCTTGTTACAAATCCAATCGTGCATCAATCTCCGAGCGCCGTTGGTGATAACCATGGAATCCATCCACTCGTTAAGAGGAAGAATTTCATTGCGGTATAATTCCGGCTGTATTTTGAAGAGGTCGTAGCTGGGGGCGGCGATTACTTTAACGTTAAGATTTTCCTCTTCAAGATTGGAGAGGATAGCGACGGTATTATTGGTGGAGCTGGTTCCGCTGACAATAACAGCGCCCATTTTTTCCTTGTCCGGTTGGAAATCCTTAAGTAAATATGCCCCTTTGGCGGCTTCGAAAAACGACGGTATACCCAGCTTTTCCCTATCCGGTATCTCAATGGGAGGGCGTGTTAAGTGCAATGCGATTATCGGGACATCCCTGGAGAACGCTTCTCCCAGTAAAACCGGCACTTCGTTGTATTCCCAGGGATAGAGGTTAATTATGCTGCCCTCAGGGAATAATTGAGTTACTCCGGGGGAAAAGATACCGAAATGGGTTCGGGAATCCTCGGCGGTCTCGGGACCGGAGTGCCCCGCCACCCAGAGTATCTTGCCTATTTTCAACGGGGAATCCTGTGCCAGCTGCGAAAATAGCCGCATGAGACCATACTTCAGATAACTGAAGGAGCCATACGTTGAACAGGCGGTATAGAAGCCATTGAAATCATCTTCGGGTTCGGTATGCATATTAACGCTTGCGATACCGGCACAGATCCCGGAATTGGTGAATTCGGTTATCTCCTGAGGAAGCAGGACACCTGCCAAATTGGAGGTTCGATTGAACCATCCATATCCCGGAAAAGTACCGACTCCTTTGGCAAATCCGGAGATATTAGTGGAGTCTGCCAAATCTGCCGACATGGCGATATAAAGAGGGCGATTATATTGCCTGGCACAATACGAGTTGACCCAGGCGCCCCACGCCGACAATGCCGCCCGGTTGGGTTTCTTGTCGCCCGCCCTGGCGTAGATTTCCGTAGGATAATTTCTGTAGTCGTAGAGGTTCTCATCATGGATCGGATTCTTGTCAACCGGTAATCGGAATTCCGGGAGCTCATCAGGAACAGATTCGCCCAATTCCACAAGCCTATCGGCTATATAGTCAACCAATCCCTGGTCCATTTCCAGAACCTTGGAGACTATCTTCAGATTGGTTAGTGCCTGCGCCCGGATATCCTCGGGATCCGCCGGAGCAGGTTTGTCCTGACCTTCGAACACAATTCCGTATTTGGAGGCGAATTCCCGTTTGGTTTCCCAAAAAGCTTCGCTATTCATTTTATGAGGGGTGCCGTGGGATTTGTTATCGTAAACCCCATAACCCCGTCCCTTCCTCGTTTTAAAGAAACCGCAATTAGGAGCGTTATGCGGATTAGGCGTATTAATCATGTTCGTAAGCATTTGAGTGATCGGTTCCCAATCCGATCCATCCTCCGCATTGAAAACTCTCCAACCGTAAGATTCGAACCAATCCCGAGGATTACCATGCACAACGGATGAAATCCGATGGTCGTCTATGCCGAAGTCATTCCAATCAAGGAGATAGAACAGATTCGATAAGCCCAATCCAAAGGAGCTGTTTTTACATTCGTGAGCGGCTCCCGCCGTGTGACCGCCTTCTCCCTCCAAAGCGAAAACCCGAACCCTTTCTGCCTTAGCCAATTTGAGCGCTGTCGCTTCGCCGACAGCGGCAGGGAAACCATGACCTGACGGTCCTGTGTTGAACTTAAATATCAGGCTTTTATCGATCATTTCAGCATGTCCGGGAAGCCCATCTCTGTTACGCAGCGTTACCAGATCCTCGGGATATATGGAGCGCTTTGCGCCGCCGCTGATCATAAATCTGGCGTCATCAGTCTGATTATATTTAATCCGAAGCGCGTCGAACAGCGCCGCCATGACTCCGTAAACCAGCGGAGTACAATGCCCGGCAATAAGGATGAACCGGTCGGCGAATCTCTTCCGGAGATTACGGATATCCCAGCGCATAGCCCCGGAGAATAAGAGCGAGATCATCGCATGCATCTTGGATCGGCTGCCCCCCGGATGTCCGCTCTGGCGGTAATTAAGCATCAAGTCAATATATTGATCCGCCAAATCCTTAATCTTCTCCCAATATTCGAATTTGGCGGAAAGTGATTTATAATCTATATCAGTCATTTTATCTCCTCCGGCTGATTAAACCACAAAAGCGAAATATAAGCTTATCACCTGCAACGCCGCAATCCCTTTTGTCTGTTTATATGACAACATAACAGAAGTTTCCCTTTAGGCGCTAATCAAATACACCAAACGAGGTTTTGTATCATAATCGATTTGGTTGAACACAGAGAATGCGAAGCGAAGCAATCTGTTTAGATTCTCCTGCAGCACATTGAGGATTGCCGAGTCGCTTTCCGGGCTTTCCGCAATGACCTTTTCAATATACCCCGCCTCCCGCATACCGCAACACATAAATACTGAAATGATAGTATTTGTTGACTTCATTTTACCAAAACCATATCTTCTTGAAAATGTAAAGCGGGTTTATGAAGAATTATATTGATTATTAAAATAATAATCGATATAAAATCTCAGTTGACGCCAATGAAAGGGAGTAAGATGAAAGGAAGAAGAAATCTGTTTTTGCTGTCGGTAGTCTTACTAACATTCTCACTCCTAATTAGTTGTGGAGGTAATAGTTCGGAGCCGGATAATCAAGCGCCAACCGATCCTGCGGTCTTAATCAACGATGGCGATGCTTTCACTTTTTCTGACGAGGTTGAACTCACGCTCTCGGCTGATGATAATGATGGGGTTGCTCAGATGAAAGTTTCGGCTGATCCCGATTTTACGGAAGCGGAGTGGCAGGACTATCAGGAACTGCTCGATTGGGAGGTAGCGCCGTGGGAGAATTGGGTATATGCGTTATTCCGAGACGCTTCGGGGAATGTATCGGATACCGTATCGGATAATATCAATTATTATGCTGATCCTACCGGAGGTGATGCGTATATCTCGATCGAAATCAATGATGGCGACCCCTACACCGCGTCTGACACCGTGACGCTTACGATTTCATCGGATTACGATATTAGTTCGGGCGAAATACGCATTTCCAACAGCGAGTTTTTTCAGGATGTCAACTGGGTTGTATACCAGGACTATCTTAACTGGGTGCTTGATCCGGGCGATGGTTTGAAAAACGTATATGCTCAGATCCGTGACCGCAAGGGTAACATTTCAGGAGCTATGGCAACCGACGATATTTATCTGGCAGCAACCAGCACCGTAGTTAGATTCGAGCCCGATCCGCTTACGCTGCCGGTGGGAAGCGACGGCGTGGTGACACTCTTGATTGAGAAAGCGCAAGATATGGCATCAGCCAGATTCGTTATTTCGTTCGACCCAACGAATGTGGCGGTTACGGATTTGGATGTTGCGGGTGTCTCCGGACATATACTTCAATCCACCGGAGCGAGCATCATTGTTTTGCCGGATACGGATTATGATAACACCGTAGGACGTATCGTGATTGGCGCCCTGGCGCTTCAGAACGGTTTTACGGGGGTGAGTGGCGACGGTCCTTTTGCAGAAATCCGGTTTAGGGTCAATACGGCTCTGGATAATCCCGTAGAACTGATTATTGAAGAATTCGAGATCTATAATTACCCGGTACAAAATCCGCCGACGCCGGCAGGCAATGTTATCGTGTTCGATGGTTCAATTGTGAATTGATTTTCAACCATTTTAGAGGACTTGTCGAAACCCAAGGGTTTCGATCTACTCCCATATAGCTTCGGGCGCTCTCACCGGAACTGCCTGAAAAGTTCAAGAATCGGCAGACCGGTAGGCCGGATTCCCCCGGATAAAAGAATCCGGGAGAGTTCTTTTATGATGGTTTAATTCTTTGTTACCGGCTATTTCAGAAGCGTCAGTTTTCTAACCAAGCTGCGGTCCCCGGATGATAACCGAGCATAATAAATACCGGATGCCAAATTTTCTGCATGGAAATCAGCGGTGTAGTGTCCGGGGGAATGGAATTCGTTTGTTAGGGTGGCGACAGCCTGGCCTCTCAAATTGAAAACCTCCAAACGTACGATACCCGCCTGAGCAATATCGTAGCCGATTCTTGCCGCAGCATTAAATGGATTGGGATAAGCCGGAGACAGGTAGAATGTCCCGGGAATATACCTACCTCCATCCTCATCGACATCGGTCTCGAAATCCAGCTTGAGGTAATTGAGGGGGTTGATCGTAAACTCGCCCTCGTCTGCGGATGCCATGCCGGCGTCCTTATCATTAACGTAGAATAAATGAAGAGCATCGTCCGCATATTGAGCTGCTGAAAGCTGCGCATCGCTATCGCAGTCTCCGGCAAGACATCCCGGAGTTTGGGAATCGGTCAAGTTTTCGTCCGGGAACCAGAACTCGCCTCCATCCAGGGAAAATGTATAGTATATATCGCCGTTGGAGTATCCGGCGGAAGATATATCGACATCGTTATATCTGCAGTATGAAACATACAGATCTCCCTGCGAATTAACCGAAATATTACAGCCGGAGATAGAGAGATCCCAGGTTCCGGGATTGGATGGATTCAAACCATCGGTGATGACCGCGGCTCCTTTATCCTCGCTCCAATGCCACAGATAGCATGAGTCGGTGGATGCCCAGTGAGAAAACTCATCATAGAAAGGCGTAGTCCAGACAATATGCAAATTGCCGTCGGGATCATAGACAGCGTCCAGGCTGTTGAAACAGCGAAGCGTATCTGTTTGCTGATAGTTGGTAATATTAACCTTATTATCAAAATCCCAGGTAACGCCGTCCTCACTCTCTATATATACGACATCATTATTGTAGTAATCCGGATCGTCAAGCCTTCTCGGCTTTGCGTAAACCAAAGCAACTTTATCAGTGTATTTCGAAGCCGCAACCATGTACGCCTGCACCGTGATAGTATCTATTAGTTCCGGTCCGATCCAATCATCATAATTATCGCCTGAATGGGAGTAAATCATGGGGACTGCGATATCGCCCATACCGTGTTCGATAGAGAGGATATGGCATCTCTGGCTGGCGTCGATCCCCACTCTGGGCCAAAAAGTTGAACCTCCGCCCGGTACGGCGTCGGGTGGATCATGCAAAGTAAACAGCCCTAAGCCCTGTCCTGCATCTACGCCGAGTGTAATAATCATGTTGCTAAAATTATGAAAGGCGATGACTGCCGCATTGTTATCATTGGCAACCACCGTCGGATATCCGGCTCCGGATACGGAGTTTACTATCGTCCCTTCTCCGAATTGGATATTTCCGTCTTCATCCACGAAATTATAATATACGTGTCTGTCCGGCAAATCGCCTTCGGTCCAGGCGGCATGGAATCCGCCCAGTCCATCCGCCGCACAACGGTGATTAGTCGCTCCAACCGATTGCATATCCCTGGCGGTGTGTCCCAGTGTTAACCCGGGCGAATCCGGCAGGGCAGGTTTCCACCAGAGTGCGAGAATGAGTGATAGTATTATCGCTAATTTAATATGATTCATAATTACTCCTTTTGATGAGATTAAGCATGTTTCCAATATAATAATTAATCGAGATTATGCCATAAAGAATTTTGCCTGAATCGATAGGAATTTGAGCTAATAAATTATCTTTCAGTAACTAAACATTTCTTGAGCAAAGTCGATAATCATTAATGAATCACATAACGAAAGGTAGGCGGTTGATCCCCGGTATGCTTCATCATAAATCTTTGGCAGAGCTTTTTCGCTTGACAACTTTTGGGAGAACGGATAAGTTTGCGGGAAATTTGTTTCAGGGATATTGAATGAGATTATTCGGAAAAAAGAAAAACGTTTTAGGCTTGGATATCGGCGCAAGCTCTCTTAAGCTGGTTAGCTTGAATCGTAAAGGCGATACTTATGAGCTTAAATCTCTCGGTTATCGAGAAATTACCCCTGAAGCCATGGTTTCCTCGGAAATAAAGGACCACGAGGCGATAGTTTTCGAGATTCAGAACCTGATAGACCAATATGCCCCCGATGCCAAAGAGGTGGCTGTAGCTATCGAAGGTCATGGTATTATCACCGATAAAATCACAATTGATAAAAAGAGCGGGACCGAAGCGGAACAAGCGATTTTATTCGAAGCTGAGCAACGTTCTCCTTTCGATGTTGAGGATGTCACCATGGACTACCATATCATAAATGTCAATGAAGAGACTAATAAAATGGATATTCTCCTGGTTGCCGCCCGCAATGAATACCTGCGCTCCTACTTGCGTTTGATAACCGATGCCGGATTAACGCCGGTTCTGGTGGATGCGGATTCACTGGCGATACTAAACGCATTCGAAGTCAACTACGAGATAGACCCCAATCAGGTGATCGCTCTGGTCAATATAGGTTTCGATGTCACCAATGTGACTTTCGTTAAGGACGGTTTCTACCATTCCACCAGGGATGTCAGCGGCGGGGGAAGGTTTATATTCGATGCGGTTCAGCGGGAGTTCCAGCTCAATGATGAGTTGGCGCTTAAGCTGCTAAAGGGTGACGTTAGCGCTTCGGTCGATGAGGATCTCTATAAGGCAACGCTGGTCACATCCACCGATGAGTTATTAGCGGGCCTTGAGGTTGCATTCTCGTATTTTAAGTCATCGGCGAAAATAGAGGAGATAGACTGGATTCTCTTGTCCGGAGGAGGAGCGCTGATATCGAATTTCGCGGAATTGTTTCAAGCGAGATTGGGGACTCCGGTGGAGATCGCTAATCCCCTGAGAAATATCGAGTATGATCCGGCTTTGTTTGACGGGATTAATTTTGAGCAGATCGCGCCGTTGTTCGCCGTAGCTGTCGGTTTAGCCGTGAGAGAGGTCTAATTTGGATGCTTAAAATAAACTTACTCCCTAAAGAATTACAGAAGAAAGGACTGTCGCTTTCTTTCGATAAGAATCTCCTCTATATGCTGGGAGGAGCTTTGGTATTGATATTAATTATGGCGGGAGTTTCCATTTATCAGAGTATTCAACTGGGAGATATCAAGGAAAAGATAGAGGATGCGAAGGCTCAGACCGAAACATATAGAGATGAGATAACGCAGATCGATGAACTGAATGCACTTAAAGAGGAGATTCTTGCCAGGATCTCCTCTATAGAGGTTCTGGACACAAACCGATCCTATTGGGTGAATCTTCTCGGCGATATGGCGGTGAGAGTTCCATCACAAGTTTGGATCACCTCATTGAAACAGGCGGGCGCCGGAGCCAAGGAAGAAATAGGTAAAATAGGGGGCAAGGCTATTGAAAAGGCGAATGAACTGACAACTTTGGACGGACGGTCATTCTCCCTTAACGCTTTGGCTTCGCTGCTGATTCAGATGGACAGATCCGAGTATTTCACGGATATAAGGATATCAAGCGTTATTTTAGGTGAGATAGAGGGTAAACCGACATATATGTTCACCCTTTCGTTTAAGCTTGAAAAGCTCGGGCAAGCACAGGTGCAGGCTGATACGGAATCGGTGAAAATAAACGGGTAATGGTAAACGATAAAATCTGTGTTATAGTTTAAAATGGTCGATATTCGAGATCCCAAACATCAAAAGCTTATCCTGGTAGTAGTAGGAGTAATTATAATAGCTTACGGGTGGTATTCCCAATTCTACGCAAAAGCGGACGAGGAAATAAATCAACTAAATTCCGAGTATGAGTCTTTACTGGTGAAGCTAAACCAGCTTGAACAGAAAACCAAGAATCTGGAAGCGCTTAAAGCCGAATATAACGATTTACTGATTTCGTACCGGCCGATCCAAAAACTACTGCCGGATTCATTAGAGATGTCCACGCTATTAAACCAGATTCATGCTGCCGCTCAGTCCAATCGATCGCTGGTATTCGAATTCAATCCGATTGCCGTTGAAGAAAAGGATTATTACGTATCTCATCACTTCGGATTAAAGATGGCAACCTCTTACCACGATTTCGGAAAGTTTCTGGCGGATGTCGCCAATTTCCCGTTTATCGTGAATATCACGAAAGTGACTCTTAATGAATATGAAGATGTGCCCAAGGCGCCGAAGCTAACGGATAAAACGGTTATGGCTAATTTTACTTTAACAACTTACCATGCGAAAAACAAGTCAAGTCCGGAACAGTCAGAGAGCAATGAATAAGTATCTTAAATATGCAGTAGTTCTATTAATATCGCTTATAGTTTGCATTCCCGATGCATTAGCTGATTGTAGAATATCCAACATCGATTTAGCTAAAGTAGACAATATCAC
The DNA here is from genome assembly GCA_964563085.1 of uncultured Ignavibacteria bacterium. Classification (GTDB taxonomy): domain Bacteria; phylum Zixibacteria; class MSB-5A5; order UM-FILTER-46-8; family UM-FILTER-46-8; genus WJIR01. The sequence goes on from CAZLVS010000001.1 coordinate 40,001, forward strand.
TTACGCCACGATACATGCGGATAGCGCCATTGATTTCGAGCACGATATCATCCTTGAGGATCCGATACGTTTAGTGGTGGATCTGAAAAACTGCGAGCATAACTTGCCTCAAAAGGATTACTTTTCATCACCCTCGGCAACGATTAAGTCGATTCGAACCAGCCAATTCTCGCTGGCGCCTATGATAACCAGGATTGTGTTCGATATCGGTAAACCTATTACGTATACCGTCAGGGACGCCGGGGATAAATTGATTATCAGCTTTCCAACTCCAAATGATCCGGATTTCGAGCCCTGGGCTGCTGTTGAACCTGAGCTGGAGGAGGAACCGGAGCCGGTTGAGGATTTGGCTGTCGGCGATGAGGAGAAGGACGGAGTTAAGCGCGTCGTAAGGAGGGGCGGTAAACCCGCGCAGCCGGATGCTAAAGAGAAGTCTCCCCAAAAAGTCGTAAGGAAAGTGGTTCGTCGCGATGAGCCGGAGCCGGCACCGAAGCCGGCGGAGGCGAAACAAAAGGGGAAGGTGATCGAAACCAAGCATGAGCGCAAGAAAGTTGCCTATCGCAGCAGGGGAACCCGGGATCCCTTCGCATCATTGGCTGTTACCGGAAAAGGTTCCAAAGCTTTTGGCGTGTTACCCTTGCCCACCGTAGAGGAGTTGACGTTCGTCGGGGTAATGGAAAGCAACGGTAAAAACATAGCCCTCTGCGAAGATGCCGAAGGTAATGCTTATATCTTGGAAGCCGGAGATAAAATAAAGGGCGGTTGGGTTTCGAGAGTGACCGACGATGAAATAATCTTTGCAATATCGGAGTTCGGTTGGACCCGAACCGTTACATTAAATTTACAGGATATTATTGATAAATGAGGTGAAAGTTATGAGAGGCAGGAAGATAAAAAGGAATTGCGTCGGAATCGTTTTGTTTCTCTTGATTACGCTATTTTCTACAATTGCGATACATGCAAACCAGGATTACGAAGTAAACGGAGAGATGATAAGAGGATTGGCGCTATCCAACGCCAACATTCAAGCGGTTCTAACATACCTCGGCGACTACGGCGGCAAAAACATCGTTGCCGCTCCTTCGGTCGAAGGGAATGTGACAATGAAATTGCGTGATGTCACCTGGCGTCAGGCGCTCGATATTATAGCCGAGACCTATTCATTCACAGCAGTTGAGGGTCAAGATCATATAGTGGTCATGCCCACGGCTGAGTATCAGAAGAAACTGGCGGAAGAAGATCAGTTCCTTTTCGACCGCCGCCTCAGAAAAGATGTGAATACAAAGGTAATGCAGATTAAATACGCATCGGCGGAGGATCTGGAAACTCCGATTAAAACAATACTTTCGGAGAGGGGCAATATCGACACCGATAAGCGCACGAATTCGCTGATTATTCGGGATATCCCTGAGTATATCGAAAGGGCGGAATCATTGGTTGTTACACTGGATACGGAAACCAAGCAGGTCAAGATATCGGCGCAATTGCTCGAAGTGGAAAGCCGCTACTTCCGCGAGATCGGTTTCGATTGGTCTGTGCTCAGCCGTAATGCTGTCGGTTCGCCGGATATAGAACTTAACGGCGGAGCGACCAGCAGCTATACTCATGAAGGAGCTGCGCAGCAATCAACGACCGGAAATATTATCGAGAGTACCGGACGGCTTTCATTCAGCAAAATAGTCGACAACGAATTTAATGTCAACGCGGTCGTTGAGGCAATAGTTTCCTCCAACAAAGGACGTATTCTGGGACATCCCGAAGTTATCACCGTGGATAATCTGGAAGCAAAAATCCAGATGGGCCAGAAAATACCGATCAAGCAGTTCGACGAATCCGGAAATGTTGTGACCAAGTTCTATGATGTGGGGATACAGCTTATAGTTACGCCGCATATTACCGCCGGAAACAGGATATTGATGGAATTGAAACCGGAGCGCTCGGATTATTCTTTCGACGCAAATGGTATAATTATCAACACCCAGAACGCTGTTACCAACGTGGTAGTTAACGATGGAGAAACTGTTATTTTGGGGGGATTGACATCTCAAGAAGACCGTGATATTGAAACCGGCCTACCGCTTCTGAAGGATATCCCGCTGGTGGGCGCTCTTTTCAGATACACGAAAAATGAAGTTAAGACCAGAGATTTAGTCATCTTCGTCACTCCGACAATCATATCTCAGGAAATGGTCTTGGAGGATGACTACCAAACAAAGTAATACTCCTTTCTATCTTATAAGGCGAGGGAATTGCAGCTTTGAAGTTTCCCTCGCCTTATTATTTTCTTGACAATATCGAAAAAATATTTATTATGTCGGTTTAGTCAAAAAAGGCGGTGTAGCTCAGTCGGTTAGAGCAGAGGAATCATAATCCTCGTGTCCGGGGTTCGAATCCCTGCACCGCTATTTCTTATTTCTACTACTCCAACCAATTGCTTGACAATCAATTAAGACAGTGGTGTCCTGCTTCTAACGGAAATGGACTTTTCCAGAACCTGAAATAGTTGTATATTGCAATACAACATTATAAGCCCAATTCACGCTGACCCAGGACAATATTGAATCGCTATAAACAACGGGGAACTGTCAATTGCGGAAGCCATAAGCCGATTCATCACTTGTTGATTAGGAGAAAAGGTGGCAAAAATCAGCACCGTTTTTAAGATACTAAGAGGTTTACACCTATCTCGGAAAACGCCAAGAACAGTTAGCATCAACATCACCAATAAATGCAATCAGCATTGTATATACTGTGAAATCGGCCAGGGTTATGTAAAGGATTTAAAACCCTTGCTTGCTTTTACTGATATCGTCTGGATTGTTGACGAGATGAAGCAAAGCGGCATCGCCGAGTTAGTTATCGGCGGCGGCGAACCTTTCCTTTTCCGTGATATATTCAAGGTCGTTGAATACGCTGGCATCAGGGGGATAAGATCTCATTTGCTAACTAATGGTATGTGCGGTAATCGAATCGCCGGCGACCAAGCAAAACTATTGGAAAGATATAACTCAAAGATAACTTTTTCCATTGATTCATTCAAGCCCTCTAACGAAGACTATATCAGAGGCGTAAAGAACTCGCTGCAAACCCAGCTTGGCGGCATCAATTTTCTTAAGGGAATTCGGATAGATTTAACCGTAGCCACCGTTATCTCAGTGTATAACTATAATGAACTTTATGATATCGTTAGGAAAAGCCATAACTTAGGATTGTCCGCAGTGTTTTTTCAACCGGTTATATTCGAGTCGAATTTCCCCGAAGTGGATGCAATCGCCGACAAGAAGCAATTCAATCTCAAACTCGAACACATTAATGATGTATACTATCAGTTCGATAAAATATTAGACTTTGAAAAACATAATGATATTAACACTAATGTTGGATCGCTCAAATCCTGGTTAGGCGACTACATAACATCTTTATCCCAACCTGCTGAACAAACTGTCTTTTTCGAAAAATTATTCGAAAAGTTTTTCTGTTATCCTCTTCATTTCGATGTCGCTATAAATTACTACGGTGATTTATTGCCGTGCAATATGTTAAAGCCGCGACTGTCAATTAAGAATCGGAATGGAAGAGGACTACTGGAGTTATGGAACGAGGCATGTTCGCCGCTAAGAGACCTGATTAAACAAGGTAATTATCCATCTGTCTGTAAGTCCTGCGTTTGTAATTTCTACTTCAATCTTTATTGCTCTTTTCTTAAATATCCATTCAGCAATTATCGACTAATAAAAAAGATAACCCGGAATAAAATCAAATCATGTAACTACAGTGAGCAAACGCCAGTAAATGAAAATTAAATTCGGATTGCTAAGATAATCGGCATTGAGCGCTGCAGTTTAAAATTAATCGAATTCCCCAATCTCTATTCCTTCCGCCGCGCAGGGGCGTTGCTATCTTAATTCGTTCTTTAACTGGAAAGGGTATCTGGAAAGGGTATTCAGAGGGTTTGATTTTATTCAAGCCCTCTTTTTCTATTATTTAGCCAGAAAGATACTTGACAAAGGCAGTTATTTCGTTATATCATTATCCCATGAGAGGGAATAATGATTAACCAAAATAATATGACAGGTTTAGGTTCAAAAGAAGCAGAGCTTATTGCCGTGGTAGGTCGTAGCGGCCGCCGCGTATTTACGATATCTGAAGCGGCAAAATTACTTAAAACCGATCATGTTGATGTTTCCAAGATTGTGCACCGTCTGGTCAATAAGCGTAAAATACAGCGTATAGAAAAAGCAAAATATTTATTGATCCCGCCGGAAGCTTGGGAATCAGGTGAATATACCGAAGAAGGGATAATTGTCGCCGCTCAGTTGATTTCTCCATACTATCTCAGCTACTGGACTGCTTTATCCTTTTACGGATGGACGGAACAACCATCAAAGACAATTTTTGTCGCCACTACAAAACTCAAAAGACCGGTTAAACTCCAAGGTATAACTATCAAATTCGTAAAGTTGAAACCGGTGAAGTTCTTCGGTTTTGAAGACCGATGGGTAGGTAATCAGAAAGTATCGGTTGCCAGCCGCGAAAAGACGATTATCGATTGTCTTGATCAGCCCCGCTACTGCGGTGAGATTGTTGAAGTAGCAAAAGGGCTCTGGAACGGAAGGAAAGAACTTGATTATACCAGACTATTGGATTATGCCCTTCGCATGAAAAATGGCGCGATTATCAAACGCTTAGGCTATCTGATGGATACTCTGGAGATAAGCAAACCCAAGATTCGCAAGGAATTCTTGAAAAACATTACGCCCAACCTTGCCTTACTTGATCCCGGAGCGAGTAAATCATTCGGTAGTCCCAATAAGGAATGGAACCTTCGTGCGAATGTGAAACCCGAGAATCTAACCGAATGGAGAATGCATTAATCCTATGATAGATGCCAACCAAATTCGTACAATAGCCGCACAGAAAAAGATAGACCCCGGTATCATTGAGAAAGACTATGTACTCTCAAAGGTGGTAATGTCATTGTCGCAGATTGACCAGTTTAATAACAGCTTTCTTTTCAAAGGCGGAACCGCACTCAAGAAATGCTTTTATTCTGATTGGCGATTTTCGGAAGACCTTGATTTTACATCAAGGCGGAGATTTAAAACCAAAGAAATCAAATCGCTTTTTACCGAAGCCGTTGACAATACAGTTAAGTTATTCGGACTGAGCATAAGGATAACGGAGTATTCGCAATTCCCGAAAACCGGTAATGAACCGGTTACAGCCCAACTCAAACTTGGATATGATGGCCCTCTGAGAAAATCAAGCGGACAGAAGAACAATGTCCGAGTGGATATAGCTTTCGACGAAGTAATTGTTGCGGAGCCTGTCATAAGAAAGCTATATTCCGGTTATACGGACGATATTGATGCTGTCATTCCGGTATATCCTCTGGAAGAGATAGCCGCCGAAAAACTAAGGAGCATTCTACAAAGAGGGAAAAGCAGGGATTATTATGATGTCTGGATTCTGCTGAAGAAGCATAATAAGGATTTTTCAATCGATAAAACATGGGATATACTTAAGGAGAAGTGCAGCTTTAAGAAAATCCCGTTACCGAAAGTTGATGATTTTTTCTTACCCGAACGAATTGAAGAAGCCCGAAGATACTGGGAACGGGGATTGGCGCATCAATTAAGTGAATTACCGGATTTTAAACTCACGATGACAGAGCTACATAATCTGCTAACTGGGATTTTAACTTATTAATTAGAGATATATGCAAACGGATTTAACATTTATCACGAATGAAAGAGAACGAAGACTTCTTGATCGTTTTAATAAGCTTATCAAGGATACGAGATTATTCGATGTCTTAGTAGGTTATTTTTATACCAGCGGTTTCTACTCCATTTATAAGTCGCTGGAAAATACCGAAAAAATCCGCATACTTATTGGTATCGCCACAAGTCGACAAACGGCGGATTTGATAAACCGCTCAAAGCAAGAGTCTTTACCGTTTTCTCACGCCGAAACTAACGAGCTATTCGGAGACGCTGTCGCGGAAGAGTTAGGCGAATCTGAAGACAGAAGTGAAGTCGAAAAAGGCGTTCATAAATTTCTCGAGTGGTTGCGTAGCGGTAAACTGGAAATTCGCGCTTATCCGGCACAGAATATTCACGCGAAACTGTATATAATGACTTTTGCCGAAGGAGATCGCGATATAGGCAGGATTATAACCGGTTCAAGCAATTTCACACAAGCTGGTTTATCGGATAATCTCGAGTTCAATGTCGAATTGAAAAATCCGAGCGACTACGATTTCGCAAAAGAACAGTTTGAAAAACTATGGGGAAACAGTGTCGACGTAAAAGATAAATACATCAATACCATTCAGGAGCGCACCTGGCTTAACGACACGATTACTCCGTATCAGTTATACCTTAAATTCCTATACGAATATTTCAAGGATGAGATATCTCAAACCGATGAAGTATTCTTCAAATACGTGCCGACAGAATTCAAGCGTCTTGAATATCAGGAGCAGGCTGTCTTAAACGCCAAGAAGATTCTGGACGAATACGGTGGCGTATTCATATCCGATGTCGTAGGTCTGGGAAAAACGTATATGGCGGCAATGTTAGCCAGCCAGCTTGACGGAAGAACGCTCGTAATAGCGCCGCCGGTTCTTCTTGAAAATGAGAATCCGGGTTCGTGGCCCAACGTGTTCTCCGATTTTCGGGTGAGTGCTGATTTTGAATCTTTGGGAAAGCTGGATTCTCTGATCAAGCGAGGAACCGAAAAGTACAAGAACATTTTCATCGACGAAGCCCACCGTTTCCGTACCGAAACCAACATTACTTACGAAAAGCTCGCTCAAATTTGCAGGGGCAAGCGCGTTATTCTGGTAACGGCCACTCCATTTAACAATTCTCCGAAGGACATACTCGGTCAAATCAAGTTGTTTCAGAAATCGAAAAAGAGTACGATTCCGGGGACGCCCGACCTTGAGCGTTTCTTCGGAAAGCTCGAGGGTAAACTCAAAGGATTAGACAGACAAAAAGACCAGACAAGATACATACAGACCGTCAAGGAAAACGCCCGGGAAATACGTGATAAAGTGCTTAAATATCTGATGGTCAGAAGAACGAGAGCGGAAATCGAAAACCATTTTCCCGATGACCTCAAAAAGCAGGGATTGGAATTCCCTGATGTAATCGACCCCGAAGCTTCCCTCTACCAGCTAAACGCGGATGAAGACATAGTTTTCAGTAAGACGATCGAACTTCTTGCGAGGAAATTCAAATATGCCCGTTATATGCCAATGCTCTATTACAGGGGCGAGGTGACCCAGCCGGAGGAATTATCCCAGCGGAACATGGGACGTTTCATGAAAATCCTCGTGGTAAAGCGCCTTGAAAGCAGTTTTTTCGCTTTTCGCAATACCATTAACAGGTTCATAGCTTCTTATGAAATGTTTATAAATCAATTCGATAACGGGGCTGTTTATGTCAGCAAGAAATATACGAATAAGATTTTCGAATTACTCGATAACGATGAGGAAGAAAAAGTCCTCAAACTAATCGAGGCGGAAAAAGCTCAAAAGTTCGATTCATCGGATTTTGATAAAGAATTCAGGAAGGCTCTGGAGCATGACCTGCGAATACTCAAGGAAATTAGAGACCTGTGGTCAACTGTTAATCGAGACCCAAAGCTTTTGAAATTCATTGATATGCTGAATTCACGAAAAGTTTTAAAAGAAAATAAACTGCTGGTCTTTACCGAATCAAAGGAAACCGCGGAATACCTGGCTAAACATCTTAATAAGAAGTATGGAGATCAGGTTCTATCCTTTACGGGGAAGTCGAGTGCTAATATCCGCGAGAAGGTTATCGAGAATTTCGACGCACGAGCGAGATTTCCCAAGGATGATTACAGAATATTAATCGCCACCGAAATACTCTCCGAAGGAGTAAACCTTCACCGGGCAAATGTCGTAATCAACTATGATATTCCCTGGAACCCGACACGTTTAATGCAGCGGGTAGGCCGTATAAATCGGGTTGATACAATATTTGACAAGATATATACTTTCAACTTCTTCCCCACCAAACAATCGAACGACCAGATAAAACTTAAAGAAGCCGCCGAGGCGAAAATTCACGCCTTTATCACACTACTCGGCGCGGATGCTCGACTACTTACCGAAGGCGAACCGATAGAACATCATGAATTATTCGATAGGTTGATTTCAAAGAAAACAATCACCGGCGAAGACGACGAAGAGGAAAGCAGTCTGAAATACCTTCAGATTATTAGGGAAATTCGGGACAAAGACCCCGATCTCTTTGAACAGATTAAAAGACTTCCCCGCAAGGCGCGTACCGCAAGAAAAGAAACTGATAAAGGAAATAAACTCTTAACGTATTTTAGAAAAGGCAAACTTCAAAAATTCTTCGAATGCGGGACGAGTGAACCGCAAGAACTTGACTTCCTTGCCGCCGCCAAGCTTTTGGAAACAACCCGAACTACCGAGAGGGGTAATCTTGATGCTGGTTTTTATGACTTGCTCGATAAAAACAAGCAGGCATTTATTTTTTCCACCACCGATGATATGCCTGATGTTAAATTGAAAGGCGGACGGGATACGGCAACACGACTTCTTAAAATTCTAAGAGCTATACAGGATTTCCGGCAATTCACCGAGGAGCAGGAACTATATCTAAGAAAAGTTATGAAGCAGTTGGAAGAAGGCGGCTTACCGCGTCAGACTGCAAAAACCGTATTAAAAGAAATGAATATGGTTATAAAGAAAGAGGTCAAACCTCTCAAAATGCTGGCTGTCCTGCAAAAAAATATACCGTTCGCATTGTTGGAAGGCCATCTTGCGGAATCGGCGGCAAAGACGGCAGGGCCGAGGGAAGTAATCTTATCCGAGTACTTTATAGGGGACTAATATGCAGAAAGATGCCGCCAAAAAGCTTATACAGGATACTTTCGAGGGGGCTTTTGATAAAGAAAAATTCAAGAAATTCATAAAGGAATTACTAAACCATCTTGAGGAAGCTCCTTTTACTTGTAAAGGCGGATACATATATCGGGACTTCCAGGATTCGGTCAAATCCCTCGAAAGAATAGGCAAATACGAAGATTCGGACGGCAAGAAAATCGATGTCCTGATAGTGAACCTCTTGAAATCCTCATCACTTGAAAGGGCACGTTCCAAGCAAAGAAATTTCGTTGCCAAATATCTTAAAGGTAGCCGGGGAAATGAACTTAAGGATGGAGCTCTGGTTGCTTTCGTATCTCCGGATAAGAGCGACTGGCGTTTTTCGTTCGTTAAAATGGAGTATAGATTCGATACGACGAAGAAAGGGCAACCGAAAGTTATGGAGGATTTCACTCCCGCCCGCCGTTATTCGTTTTTGGTAGGAGAGCATGAAAGAAGCCATACAGCTCAAAGCAAATTGCTTCCCATACTCGAAAACACCGAAAATGATCCTACTTTTGCCGAGATAGAAGAAGCTTTCAGTATCGAAAAGGTCACCAAGGAGTTCTTTGAAAACTACAGGTCACTGTACCACGAAGTCAAGGATGAACTCGATAAATTGGTAAATGAAGATATATCCATTAAAGAAGACTTCGAAGAAAAGGGAGTCGATACTATCGATTTTTCCAAGAAGCTTCTCGGTCAAGTTGTTTTTCTCTATTTCCTTCAGAAGAAGGGCTGGTTCGGTGTAGCCCGCAATGAAGCTTGGGGAACCGGACCGAAAAACTTCCTTAGACTTCTATTTGCACGCAATATGTCTTCTTATGAGAATTTCTTCAATGATATTCTGGAACCATTATTTTACGAGGCTTTAGCTGTTGAAAGACAATCAGACTACTATAGCCCTTTCAAATGTAAAATTCCGTTTTTAAACGGCGGATTATTTGATCCTCTTAATGACTATGACTGGGTACATACCGATATCCTTATCCCCAATGAGCTATTCTCTAATGAGAAAAAGACCAAACAGGGCGATGTTGGTACCGGTATTTTGGATGTCTTCGACCGCTTCAACTTCACCGTCAAAGAAGATGAACCTCTTGAAAAAGAAGTCGCCGTTGACCCTGAAATGCTCGGTAAGGTATTCGAGAATCTGCTTGAAGTAAAGGACCGCAAATCCAAAGGTACCTACTATACTCCGAGAGAAATAGTCCATTACATGTGTCAGGAAAGTTTGATAAATTATCTGGCAACGGGAGTGGTAGGTCAGGTTAAGCGTGAAGATATCGAAACGCTTATCAAGCACGGCGAAACCGCTTTGGAAAATGATGCTATGGTAGCCGAACGGGGTGAAGAAAAAGGACGGTACAAATATAAACTTCCCAAATCCCTCCGAGAACACAATGAGCTTATTGACCGAAGGCTGGCCGATATTAAAGTATGTGATCCCGCTGTCGGTTCCGGCGCTTTTCTTGTCGGTATGATGAGTGAGATTGTCAAAACCCGCTCGGTTTTGGCGAGACTGAACAATCCGGATAAAGAGCCCAATATATATGATTTCAAAAGAGATGCCATTCAGGATTCGCTTCACGGTGTTGATATTGATTTGGGGGCGGTTGAAATAGCAAAACTCCGGCTATGGTTATCTCTTATTGTGGATGAGGAAGATTATAAACACATAAAACCACTGCCGAACCTTGATTACAAGATAATGCAAGGGAATAGCCTTCTGGAAGAATATGAGGGAATCAAGTTAATAGATGAGCGATTCTTTCAGAAACAAGATGAAACGATTAGTTTTCGAGATAGATTAACCGCCGAATTGAAGATTCTACAGTACGAATACATTCACGAACCGGGTAGGGATAAATTACCCGCTTATAGGCGGAAAGAAATCGAGGGACGTACAAAAGAAATTCAGAAACAACTCAATGCATTAGATAAACCAAAGGTGAATGGACAAGACCCATTCGACATATTCGGCAAGACTGAAGCCCAATCTAAGGCAGAAAAACTACTAAAACTTCACGAGGAATTTTTCCACGCTCATCATAAAAGCGATAAAGATCGTTTAAAAAAACAAATCGACCAGCTTACATGGGACTTGATAGAGACCACTTTAAAACAAGAAGGCAAGCAGGAAAAACTCGAGGATGTAAAACGATTTCAAAGAACAAATACTCGACCATTCTTTTTATGGAAACTTAATTTTGCAGATGTATTCCGTAATAATCAAGGTTTTGATATTGTCATTGCGAATCCTCCATATATTGAGCACAAAAAATTGAAAAGCGTTAGTAAATATTTAAAACACTTTTGCACATATACCGGTACAAGCGACCTTTACGTATATTTTTATGAACAAGGAATGTCCATTCTAAGATCACAAGGAACTCTTGTCTATATTTCTTCGAACAAATTCATAAGGACTAGCTATGGTAGGGAGTTACGAAAACTAATTTCTGAATACCACCTTTCACATTTAATAGACTTCACTTATATTCGCGTATTTGAAGCTCTTGTGGCAAGCTGCATACTGATTATCCAGAAGGAAAGTTGTCACGAAGATGTTTTTGTATCATTTCCTAATGGTTCCGTGCTAAAGTACTCTAACTTATCTGACTATTTCGAAAAGAATCATATCCAAGTACCAAAGAAGAATCTAGGCGCGGAAATTTGGCAATTAAGCAGTCCAGAACATTTGGAGCTCAAGGATAAACTTGATAAAGAATCGATAACCATATTTAAATCAACAGGTATTAAAATATTCAGAGGCGTAACCACAGGTTGTAATGAGGCTTTCGTTATTAATGAAGATATAAGGAACGACATCTTATCTTCTGATCTGTTAAATTCCGAGATTATAAAACCCCTCATTCAAGGAAGAGACATAAAAAAATGGTTCTATGTTAGAAATCCCAAGTACATTATTTTCACGCGGAGAGGGATAGATATTAAAAAATATCCCACAATTAAAAAATACTTAAATCGATTTAAGCAAAATTTAACGCCCGGAAAGGGCAGAAAGCTTGGTGATTACGCTTGGTATGAGATACAAGATAATACAGCATACTTTTCCGAATTTGAAAATGAAAAAATTATTTGGGGACTTACAGCAGATAAATGGGCGTTTGCATACGATGATTCAGGGAGCTATTTACCGAGTAACGGTTATATTTTAACTTCATCGGTTTTATCTATCAAATATCTACTTGCGCTATTGAATAGCAAATTACTCCGCTATTATTTTAATTATATTGGAATAATGACTGCGGGAGGAGCATTTACATTAAAACGCGAGACTATTAGAGAGCTACCAATAAAGGAGATTTCCGATCAAGAAGAATCACAAATTATTAATTTAGTTGATAGTATATTGAAAATAACTCGATCTGAAGACTATATAAATAATTCAGCTCAGCAAACAAAGGTAAAGAAATATGAAGACTTAATAGATCAATTAGTTTATAAGCTTTATGGCTTAACGCCGGAAGAAATTAAGATTGTGGAAGGGGCAAATAATGGCTGATATCTATTCCAAAGAAAAAAGAAGCGAGATAATGGCAACTATCAAAAACAAGGACAGCAAACTGGAGATTGATTTCAGAAAAAATCTTTGGAGAAAAGGTTTCAGATATAGAAAAAATGTTTCAAGCTATTTTGGGAAACCGGACTTGGTTCTAAAAAAATACAAAACGGTCATATTCATAGATTCATGTTTCTGGCATGGATGTAAAAAACATTGTAAATTGCCTACTACAAGAAAGAAGTGGTGGGCGGAGAAAATTGAAAACAACAAACAAAGAGATAAAGAAGTGAACCGTCATTATAAGGCGCTGGGTTGGAATGTGATAAGATTATGGGAGCACAATTTAAAGAGACGGAATTTCCGTTTTGACACTAAACGGATAACAAAGATTAAACCTTATTGATTTATATGCGACAGAACAGACAACTAAAAGCAGTGGATTTTTTTTCCGGAGCGGGCGGGCTTACGTATGGATTTCGAATTGCCGGAATAGAAGTCCTCGCAGGTATTGATAATGACAAGTCCTGTCGAGAGACTTACGAAGCTAACAATAGTGCTGCAAAATTCCTGAGCAAAGATATCTCAAGTTATAAACCGTCCGAGTTGGAACACGATCTTCGGATTTCGAGGAATGACAATAATTTGATATTTGCCGGATGTGCCCCTTGTCAATTCTGGACCGTAATAAATACCAGTAAGGAGAAATCGCTCAAGAGCAAAGACCTTATTCTGGATTTTCAGCGATTTATTGAGTACTTTCTACCGGGCTTTATAGTTGTGGAGAATGTTCCGGGGATATCGTCAAAGAAGGACAGCCCTATGGGGCAGTTCATTGAAGCGATCAAGAAAATGGGATACGATGTGACGTATGCGATTACCGATATGTCTCAGTACGGCATTCCACAGCGCAGGCATCGTTTTACATTGCTGGCGTCCAGAATAACAAAAGTGTCCTTACCGAAGCCTGGCGGAATAATACGAACCGTAAAAGATGTTCTCGGTGTTCACAATGGCTTCCCGGAGATTTCTCATGGCACAAAAGATAATATGTTATTCCTTCACACTACCGCGGGATTAAGCGATAAGAATGTGAAGCGGTTGAAGTTGACCAAGCCTAACGGCGGTGACCGATCCGGTTGGCAAGGTATCAAGGAATTGGAACTTCCATGTTATTCGGACGGCAAGAAGAAATTCTATGATACCTATGGGCGAATGTGGTGGGATAAACCGGCTCCGACGATCACGACAAGGTTTTTGAGTATAAGTAATGGGCGATTCGCGCATCCCGAAGAACATCGCGGTATTTCCTTGAGGGAGGGCGCCACATTACAAACTTTTCCCAAGAAATATAAATTTATCGGTAACAGTATGGGTGCAATTGCGGCCATGATTGGAAATGCCGTGCCCCCGAGATTTGCCGCAATTCTCGGACGGCATATTATAAAGTTAGTTAATTCATTATAGGAATAATATGGAACATGACCAATTAACGATGACATTCGACCCCAATACCATAGAGCATTTAGGAGTACGATTATATACGACTTTGCCGCCGGTACTATCCGAACTTATCGCCAACGCTCATGACGCGGATGCCGATTGGGTGAAAATAAAGCTCGTGGATAGAAATGGCAAAAAGGAAATAATTGTCGACGATAATGGTATTGGTATGTCATTTGAGGACATTGATGAAAAGTTTTTGCACATTGGCAGAAATCGCAGGGCAGATGATGAGGATAAACCTACGGAAAAAGGTCGCAAAGTCATCGGTAAAAAGGGACTCGGTAAACTGTCATTTTTCGGTATAGCGCATGACATAGAAATTGCCACGAAAAAGGACGGTAAAGAAAATGTCTTCAGGATGACTTGGGAAGGTATTCAGAAGGCGGAGCGGGATTATCATCCCGAGATCGTCAAGAAAGACCAGAGCTGTCATGCGGATCACCATGGAACTGTCATTACTTTGAAAGATATTCAGAGAGTAAGTGATTTTTCTCCCGAGCAACTCGCGAGTAGCCTTTCCAAGATGTTTATCATTGATGCCGATTTTGTGATCAGTATTCAGCACAATGAAGACAGCCCTTTGACGATTGATAATGAATCAAAATTTGCGGAGATAGATAAAGAGGTGGAATGGACGATTCCCGATGATTCGCAATTTGAATCCGATTATGAGAAGAAACGCGAGGTGAAAGGTTATTTACTGGCTACGAAGAAGCCGATTTCTCCGAGAACCAATATGCGAGGCATCGTGCTATTCTCGCGCAAGAAGCTTGTCAATCTCCCTGAGTACTTTTCGGACAGCACTTCGAGTCATTTTTTCTCATATCTTACGGGATGGCTGGAAGTAGATTTTATTGACGATTTGAAGGAAGATGTAATAGCAACTAACAGGCAATCTCTGAATTGGGATCATCCAGAAATACAGAAGCTAAGAGGTTACTTGCAGGGTTTGCTCGGCTGGCTTCAAACTGATTGGCGCAAAAAGAGAGCCAAGAAGCGAGAAGAGGAACTTGAGGAAAAGACAGGGATGAAAATAGGCGAATGGCGAAAAACAATACCTGAGAACATCAACAAGGACTTAGACCCAATTGTAAGTGCATTGCTTAAGGATTCCGAAATGACGGAAGAGCAAACGGTTGGTAGTCTCAAAGGGTTACAGAATATCATTAAACCCTATCCGTATTTTCATTGGCGAAATCTTCATAGTACTCTTCAGGCTGTCGTTTTTGACTACTACAAATCCGAAAATTATTACACCGCTGTTTTCGAAGGCTCAAAAAAATATATAAACGAACTGAAGAAGAAATCCGGGGAAAAGATAACCGACAGAGATTTAATCGAAAATGTGTTTAGTTTGAAAAATCCGAAACTATCGGTTACCGACAAGTTTCACAAGCCAAATGGTAATTCATTTGAAACAAAGACGATTACTAACATAACGGAAGGTCATAGGATGTTGGCTGTTGCAATGTGGCAGGCTTTCAGATCACCAATAGCCCATGAGGAAGTATGTGATTTGCGTGTTTCGGGATTGTTTACGGAAAAAGATTGCTTGGATGCCTTAAGTTTATTATCCCACCTTTTCAATCGACTTGATAATTCTACTAAAACATAAGAATATTTATATTATCGAGTGTTATAAACCTATATCATATTTATTATTGCCTTTTTCGGCAACTTTCCCTCCCTATACAAATATTTCTGCTCTGCTACTATGAATTTAAAAGTTCATTAGCGGTTTTGTGTATATGGAATACTCTTGGGAATTGAACAGTATTTTTCTAATCTCGGTTCGAACATCTTCCAGTTCCCCCAGTTTTGCACAAAAGCCGCTTTTCATTAAGCGGTTTTTGTGCTTCATGTCGCCAATAATTCCACGGTCGAACCGTTTTGCTTCTGAATCGGGGCCTGTAAATTGTTTTTGAATTATTATTAACGGTTTTTTCACGGATATTAGCAATTTTTTATCAATAATCTCGAAGTTCGAACCAATTCCTGTTAGGATATTCCGTTGTCCTTGAGGGTTGCCATTTTCAAACCAGTATTTGGCATACGCGGCAAACTGAAACGTTTTCTTCGCCAATTTATCGACCTTCTCATTTAATCCGGTTCGGTTACTCAGCGAGGATTCAAGTGTGATTTTATTGCGCATTAAATTGTTTTTTTGAGCCAGGAATTCCTCATCGGAAAGGAGAACACCGCCGTCATTTTTTGGCGATATTTTTAATTCCAGCAGGTTTTTTAACCTCAGGTCGATATTCTTTATTTCCCTCCGAACCGAATCTTGTTTTGCTGACTGCTTTGAAGCTTCGGTTTCTTTGATTTGATCTATGTATTTTAAAATCCATTTAAGATACTCCATTGGAATCTCAATACTTGACAGATATTGTATTATCTGTTGTTTTAAGTCATATTCCTCGATCGATCCCTGATGGCAAAACTTATGAATAATACGGGTTAGGCGAGGAAACGGCTCAGAAACCGGCTCCTTAATCCAAAATACTCTCCATTGGTACGGTTACATCCAATACGTTGAGGGAATTAGGATTACCTGTACATCTCGAAGCTGAAACTCATTCCATCGAAGGGATGATAGAGGCGATAAACAGGATTTTCGGTTTAAAAGCAATTACCTGATAAAGACCATTTTCCTTGTTTCCACAAAATCACCCGCTTCGAGGCGATAAAAATAAATCCCGGATGCATAGTTCCGAGCATTCCAAACCACCTTATGATTACCCGCTTCAAAACGGCGGTTAGCGAGCGTCTCTAATACCTGGCCTCTTAAGTTATAGATCGATACTCGTATCTGATCCGGTTTGGCTAGTGAGAAACCAATAACCGTGTTAGCATTGAAAGGATTCGGATAATTACCCTTGATACTAATATCGACGGGAACTTCGGATTCCGCTGTATCTCTTGCAAAATCGTCCTTCATCCAACCCCCGGTTATCCAGGCGCTGCCGTGATAACTGCCGTTGGATTCATCCACGACATCAAAGTAAAAATATGCCGAATCCAGGATTTCGGAATCAAAAGTTCCGATATACAGGGTATTGCGATATCTGCCGAACTCCGCTTGAGTGGAGACATATTGATAAATCGGAAAGGAGCGGGACGAGGTCGAATTATGTAAAAGGACATCCGAGTACTGGTCGGTAACTACTGTGTATTCATCCTCATATCGGATCGTGACCCAGATATCGGCGGTCGCCGCAGTATCGGCGATGTTGGTAGCCAAACCTTCGTATCGGAAAATGTCCCCCCGGTTGACTTCCAAATTTTCCGTCATTGGATTTCCGCCTATTGATAAGGGCTTATCCGGATAGCTGCTCTCCAGCTTCATCAGCCATATATGAGAGTTACTCCCGCCGGACCTGCCATAAGAACCGACAGCGAGATACCCGCCGTCGGGAGTTACGGTTATCGATTGCCCGGTATCATCGAAGTAATCGACATATTGACCGTAGGCTTGATCCCATATCAACTCCCCACTGGCATCTATTTTGAGTATGTATGCATCCAAAAAGTTATCCCGAAAAGACCTTGTCGATCCGCAAATAATATAATCACCTTCCGGCGTGATATCCGCTTCCCTTACGGTTTCGAATAAACCTCCGCCATAAACCCCGGTCCAGATCGTATCTCCGCTGGAATCGGTCTTGATTGCATATATGTCGCCATCAAAGTCCTCGATCCATTCCAGATAACCTACAATGAGATAACCGCCATCGGGTGTGCACAAAACATACCTTGCGCCATCTTGCCATTGCATACCATAGGTTTTGGTCCACATTACATTACCATCTTGGTCGGTTTTCACCGCATAAAAATCGCGCTCCCAGGAAAACTGTCCTACATGTCCGACAACTATATAACCCCGATCCGGGGTTTGCTTGACAGAGTGCGCCGACATGTCGAAATTCCCGGTCCACATCGTATCGCCGAATTCATCGGTTTTAATTAGATTGTAATCTCCGTCTCCTACGATTATATATCCGCCGTCATCAGTCTGATAGGCATGCCTGAGGGTCATATTATAATTACGAGTCCATATCGAATCACCGAATTCATCAAGCAATAAAAGATTGGTAAAACCATTTAAACCTACTACTACCCCGCCATCCATTGTAGGTTCCGCAGACTGAGCGATATCATCGCCAACAACGCCAAAATTACTGAGCCAATTAGTCCATCCATTTGGTGCAACCTTCATTATAATTGCGTTCCATCCAATGGAATCAGGGGAGAACACATTGCCTGCGATGATATAGTCACCTTCCGCCGTAAGCCTAACGCAATTGGCGTTATCGTGATAGGCGAAACCATAGCTGCGTGACCAATCTATGTGCTGGCTGAAGCCGGGGAGGTTTGTTAACAGTATATATGCCGCCAGCGAAAAAATTGTGGTTAGAGTTTTCATAGTAAGGTTCCTTTTAGATTTTGTCGCTTCTTAATTCCATTTATACGCAGATTTGGGCATGATTAGAAGATATTTTCCTTGTCGCCAACTTAATGCAATCAAGAAGAATAATGCTATTCATATTTGAGATGTGGAGAGATTAATCGGTTTTAAGAGACTGCCTGAATTGCTATAAACCTCAATGATTCCCAAGGCGAATGTCGATTAATATCACCGATGTAATTTATACAATTTGAATGTCAGAATCAAGGGAAAAGGTGAATAAGGAAGACTGATAAATGGCAATTATGGAGTCTGGCTTTGGGCGCCGATATTAACCGTATTGAAATTGGTGTGGCGTCAAACATCCCCGCCAGAGACGGACAATCTCGTTTGAGGATGCCGCCGGACTCACTGACAAATCCAGGCGACCCGCTTTAGCGCCTCCCTAAATAATCAATATCAGGCTCGGCTAATTATGAAGCTCTGGCTTTTTTCCCGGTTCTCTTTTCGTAATCGTCAAGCGCTGATTTCAGGGCTTCCTCCGCCATCAGGGAGCAATGAATTTTAACGGGCGGCAAGCCATCGAGAGCCTCGGCGACTTCTTCGTTAGTCAGGTTTGCAGCGTAGTCCACCGATTTGCCCTTAATCATTTCGGTCATCATCGATGATGATGCAATAGCGGCGCCGCATCCGAAAGTCTTGAACTTAGCGTCGACCACCGTCCCGTTTTCAATTTTCATATAAAGACGCATCATATCTCCGCAAGCGGGATTGCCGACTTCGCCTATCGCATTGGCGTCTTCTATCTCGCCCATGTTGCGGGGATTGGTAAAATGATCCATCACTTTTTCACTGTATGGTAATGCTCCAGCCATTTAAAACCTCTATTTTAGTTGTTCATTTTCTATTTTCATCATATCCGGATTATCGCGAATCGGCGTATCGGAATCGATAATATCGCTGATTTTAACCGAATCAAGTACCTGAATAATCTTTTGTTGGGCATTAATCCATGTATTATACATTTTACAGACAGTAACATGATTACACTCGGAACTCTCATCAAGACAGTGGTTTAGGATTATGGGACCCTCAACGGCTTCGATTACTTCTCGGAAACTGATGAACTCCGGCGGTTTGGCAAGCTTGAATCCTCCATGTTTACCGGTAAATGATTGCAGAATACCGTGGTTGGTAAGTTCCTTGAGTATTTTACCGGCAAAATTCCTGGGGATCGAGCTGACATCCGAGATATAACTGATCGGTTTCGGCGAGTCAGTTGATAAAGCCAATTGAATTACCGCTCTGAGTGCGTAATCGCCTTTTTTAGATAACCGCATATTTGTATTGGTTTAACATAGACCAATTTAGTGTATGTTAAATGTACAAATCCTATCGCGGGTGTCAAGAAAAATCTAAATAAATTGTTATTTTTTTCACATAATTTCCCAATCGATTGTATAATAACAGGTTAAAAAATCAGAAGAGGGATATTGATACTCCTTATCAGAAAATCAAAACAAGAATGGGGTCTAAAATGTTTAACTTGTGAGATTGGATATTATTTATTACTATGAAAAATGCTTGGAATTTCTGATTCTAAACAAAACATAATTAGTCTATTGCATAATGGAAAAGAATACTAAACCCGAAGATGGTAATCTGATACATTTAAATGGTCCCGGGCTATTACCCGCGCGAATCATCAAGGATTTTAAGGAAAACTTATTCTCCCAAATGGTGGTGGAGGAGGGGTATAAGCGTTGTTTGGACAGATTCGAGAAATTGATAGATATCTATCCCGCATATTTATGGGAATTGAACGGCGAACCAAGTTCATTTTTTATCTTTAAGGAATGGAATCGGAAGGTTGAAATACTTTGGTGTCATCAGTTGGATAAATATTTCCCCAAGGAGATCTTCATCAGGCCTGCTCTGGAAAACCTTCTGGAAGCAATGGAGGAAGATCTGCATGCGGAGAGGATTACATCGCAGTTTGCCTCATGGAGTAAAATAATCGGAGTTGACCTGCTTTCGATGGGATTACCGTGGCTCGGTTTTCGACGGTTCGATGTCGAACTGATGACAGCCAGGATATCGAACGAAAATTCTCCGGATAAACCTGAATTGCCTGCAGGAATAAATGTCAGGCGTTGGGCGGATTCCAAGAAGAACGAAGCGGCAGAATTAATGTGCCGCGTAGGAGATAAGTATATGGATTATATCAAGATGACTCCCGAAGAATGTATGGTCTCTATCGATGAGATTTATTCCCCGGCATTCTCTATGATGGCTTTCAATAAGTCCGATGAATTAGTTGGTTTTGTAACATCGAATGAAAAAGGATGGATAGGTCAGATATTCGTCAGGGAAGATTATCAGCGAAAAGGACTTGGCTCCCACCTTCTATCCGATATACTTAACAGGTTAGTTGATAAAAAGATAAACAGGATTTCACTGGCGGTGCTTAGCGATAATCCCGCAGCTAAACGCCTCTATCAGCGGTTTAGTTTCTCAACGGCCGGCTCCAATCCGATGTGGGCATGGCTTGCACAGAAGTAGCAGGTGATGTTAAGGGATAGAATTGCGCAATTCGTTTGACTGCTTATGACCAATGATATATAATATTCATACGGTTTTCGAGTTTTTATAAATCTCTATTAGCAGGCAACCGCAAATTGGAAAAAAATATGGCAATAGGCAAAGTCGTAAATAGAGTTTACATAAAAAAGCAGGAAAATAACTTCGCCTACTGGCAATCGCAGCCATACGAGCCGCGGTTAGCGGCGTTAGAGGAAATCCGGCAGGAATATAATCGGTGGAAATACGGCGCTGAGCAAAGATTTTAGAGAGTTTATAAAATCGTTAAACAAAAATGATGTTTGATATCTTGTGGTTTAAGCATACGCAGAAGCGCGCGATAAGAATTGCGAAATCTGCTTGACCTATTCACCGGTTCCTCGTAAGAATTGAGAGAGAGTATTTAATTGACTTTCGGTATGTACCGAGTATAATAATTATACTATGGAGTTTGAATTCGATTCCAAGAAAAGCAATGTCAACAAGAAAAAACATGGGATTGACTTCTACGAAGCCCAAGCTTTGTGGAACGATCCCGATTTAATCGAGATACCCGTGAGAACCAGTGATGAACCAAGATATTTGGTAATCGGGAGGATTTCAGGAAAGCATTGGTCTGGAGTCGTTACTTATAGAGACGAAAAGATAAGGATTATCTCGGTTCGACGGTCAAGAAAGGAAGAGGTGGAGATATATGAAAGCTGGGGAATTTGATGAGAAATTTGATGAAGGCAAGGATATTTCCAGGTACCTTGACATGTCTAAAGCAAGGAGGTCAGGACAGGAGCACAAAAGGGTGAACGTAGATTTTCCTTTATGGATGGTGCAATTACTGGATAAAGAAGCAAAGCGTCTGGGAGTGCCTCGACAATCCATAATAAAGGTGTGGGTAGCTGAGCGTCTGGAGAAAGTATCTTGAGTATTTCTGATTCTAACGTCTCATTTGACCCGGATAATCCGTAAAGACTATTAATCCGCAGCCGAAAGTATACACGCCTCAGGCGTGCCTGTCCGTCGGGAGTCGAATGGAATCAGGTCATTTACAAATCGGAATCTGGATTTCGAAGAAGGCCGTAGGCGCAAGGCTTCCGCTACCGAGTACGAAATTTATGAATAATACAGGCTAAATGCTTGTTCTCATAGGATATCTGCAACCGGACGAGCTTCAGACTTCCTCCTGAGAAAACAGAGAATTCGGGGTCGAACAGAGAATGAAAGGCTGGAGAAGGGTGGAAAAGAGGCAGGCGGAGAGGGGTCTGGCGTCGATGTGAAAAACGCCCAAACCCTTTGAATACAAGGGGAAAAAGAAAACCCGCCTACCCGGAGAATCACTCTTCAGAGACGGGTTGTCATTTTCAAAATGGTGGAGGCGGCGGGAATCGAACCCGCGTCCGAAGATAACTCCTGTGTTTCTTCTACACGTTTAGCTTATCCTTTGATTTTGCGAATCCGCACACCGACAAGCAGGTTTACCGATCCGCTATCCCCGTTAGTTTCGGTTTAAGGCCCGGGGAGTTCCTTAAACCTATCCCGATTTATCGACGCCACTTCCGCCAGCTACGGGCTCGCTGACGGCAGGCGGGCTGCAATTTATTTACGCAGCCAGTGCGTAGTTATAGTCTGCACTTATTAGTTTTTACCGGTTGATTAACGAGGTGACCGATAACCTCGACGTGCCGAAACACCGTCACTATCCCCGTCGAAACCAGTGCGCCCCCGTACGGGGAATCTCAGGATCGAAGGCAAGGATAAACATCTGAGGGATGTGGGGAGTAGATATTTATGCCTTGCCCCCCAATCCTAAATCAAACCCACAAATTCATATTCATTTATTAATACAAAATATATTATGTTTTGTTCCGAATTTCAAGGATTTATTTAAAAAATGCAAAGAAATTACTCACAGTTTATTAGCCGTAGTTTCATGCCAGGAGAATTTACGCAGCAGACTGGAACGTCTACCGCGCACCACAGGCCGCTTGATTTGCTAAATCTTTATTTGGAATCTCAAGCTAATAAACGGACCGGAGGGAGATATCGATGGGACTGGTAATCCTTCATAATCACCATGTGATTCGTAAGCGGAATTCGAAAGCTCTTTCCTGTTGGTTATAATGTAGCCAATGTCAGTTATAAACATTATCCTTGATGTATTAATAATCCCTATACTAAATCCTACCGGCATCCAAAGAAAAGCGGAATAATACCAGTCGTCTACATTGGTAGTGATTTCTCCCAATAAATTTTGGGCATTGCTTCTGATATTCCAGCGTACACCGCCGATTCCCATAAGCGGTGATATCGATATCCGTTCGTTTACATCTAACCAATAGTTTGCTCGAAGTAGAAGACCTGTCTCCCAACCGTCGCATTGCACATACATCAATAGATTATGCTGCCCTATATAATCATCCCGCAGCGAAATGCCAACAAACATAACTTCGATACCCAATTCAAAATCATCGCCGAGAATCCTTGAATAACCTATCGAAAAAGAACCTCCGTATCCACTACTCGAATTGGCGCTATATTTGGGACGATTCAGACTCCAGGTTCCAAAAATACGGGATGATCGTGATTCGAATGCACCACCTTCGGCCTCATCTAATTGACCGTGTCGATCTCCGTCAGTATTTTCTACCGGTTGCATCAAATCCCGCTCAATATCACGTTGATCTTGGTCTTTAACTTCCGGTTGTGGCAGGATATCGCCGGATAAAGCTGCTGCCACCCGCTTCATCCCCGATCGCAGCAGTTCTTCGATACTCCCTTCGTGGTCGAATGTAGCGGTTTGGACCACTCGGCCGGTTTCCACATCCACCATCCTTGCCGATACCGTGTATATCCTTCCCACCCTGCCGATGCTGCCCGCTATAATCTGGGCGGCATTCAGTATTTGCCCGGCGGCGACGATACATTTCTGGTCGGTGCAGCCGGTCATCTGAAAGCCCTGTTCCGCCAGAAGAATATTCATCATCTCTCTTTCGACAATATCGTATTTGCCGATTCTAACTAATTCGGTTCTAAGCCGATCGGTAAGAGCACTGGCTTCTACATCGGTTACCCCCTTAGGAATGAAATCCATGACGGCAATTGTAGTTGTCGCGCCAAGATTGGAAAGAGGAATAAGAAGGATAAAAGTAAGCTGAAATAATACTGAATTACGGAGCAGTTTCATAGCGCCTCCGTCATGTAGTTTAAAGATGATTATATTCAGTCGTACGAATAAAACAGGATTCCCATCGTTCCGCCCATGGAATCTATAGAAAACAGTATTTAAATATGCGCCATGAAGGACTCGAACCTTCGGCCCGCTGATTAAGAGTCAGCTGCTCTACCAACTGAGCTAATGGCGCTTATCTTATTCTGTAGCCTTCGGTTGTCCCCAGGCTTTTAAAATGAGGGTGGCAGGACTCGAACCTGCGACCACCTGCTTAAAAGGCAGATGCTCTACCGCCTGAGCTACACCCCCATCGGCGTCCGCCGAAATGGAATTAACAGTAAACAAATTATTTCGCCGATGTCAAGGAAAATATCGGTCAAATTGTAACAGGTGGCTGTGAAGATACAAAGGAAGCTTGCTTCAATTCATCATCAATAATGCAACACCCGCTACCGCTACTATCGTTCCCAGCAAGGCGCGGATACTTATCCGCTCTTTGAATACAAAATGGGATAGCGGTATTACTAATATAGGAGTAAGTGTCATTAAAGTAGAGGCAATACCTATTTTAGTATGCACAATCGCAATCAGCGACATCCAGACGCCGACAAACGGTCCGAAAAAGGCGCCGCCCATAATCGATGCCGACGCTTTTATATCTTTAAGCTTGGTGATGGTCCTTTTCGCTTCCCCCACGGCGATTGTAAGAAGCCACATAATCGAGGCGGCGACTATCATCCTGATTAAGTTTCCCGATAAGGCGGAAAAGCCGCCTTCCAGCCCAACCTTCGAAGCCAGCAACCCTGCCGCCTGCCCGCAAGCGCCGCCGAAACCGAGCAATATACCGATCGAGAACTCTTTGGTTGTAAGCTGTTTGTGGCGATTGTTGCTGATATCCCGTTCCAGCACCACCCAGGAAATTCCGGAGATAACCACCGCAATAGCTACCAGCTCTATAAGACTCAGAATTTCACCCAGTAAAATGTAGGCTAAAAAGGCGCTGATAACCGGAACAAAAGACATGAGAAGAATTGACAATCGAGGACCGATAACCACGAACGCCTGGAAGAGCATGGCATCCCCGATTACCAAACCTATAAGACCGGATAAGCCCAACCAAAACCATCGATGCGGTTCTGCATCGATCGGTATCAGCTGCCCTGAGTAAACCAAATGGGAAATCGAGAGGAAGACAACTGCGATTAATAAACGGACTCGGTTTACTACAACCGAGCCGACGCGCATTCCGCCCATAGTGAAAAATATAGATGTAAACGCCCAACACAGAGCGGTTGTGAGCGCCGCTAATTCGCCAATCAAATCCTAAACCCTCCGATGGGTTTTTGTTGTGAGTTTATAAATACTAAAATACCCAATTTCTGGGGTTTGTCCAGCCTTTTCTTTGTTTACACGCATATCTTCGAAGAAATTTCTGTTTGACATTGTTGTGTTAATTCTATTCATTGAAGGATTAAAAATAAAGGCAAACGGAGACTCAACATCCTCAAGCGCATCCTTCCAATTCTAATTCTATTCCTTTACGCATCACTGCATTCGGTTGGCTTAGCGATGGAAAGCTCGGTTCAACCTGATTCGGTGAGGGAAGTTTCATTATATATGCAGCCGGAGAGTGTTTCCGTTTTCAGAACCGAGCGTATCAATGCGCTTATGATAGTGCTGATTTTTTCGGCGGTTATCTTGATTTACACGAGATGGGCAAGAACCGGTAAGAAGCTTTTCATAAGGAAAATAAACGGACTGGATGAAGTCGAAGAGGCTGTGGGACGAGCCACCGAGATGGGAAAACCGGTTCTGTTCATCCCGGGAATCTCGGAGATCGATGAGATCGAAACAATTGCCGGGATTTCGATATTAGGTCGGGTAGCGCGAGTGACCGCTCAGTATGATACGCCTCTGCTTGTGCCGGTGCGTTATCCGATGGTTCTTGCTGCGGGACAGGAGGTTGTGGAGCAAGCATATATGGAGGTGGGGAAACCTGATGCTTATAATAGAGATATCGTGCGATATGTAGCAGGCGAGCAGTTTGCATTCACAGCGCATGTTAACGGTTTAATGATGCGTGAGCGCCCCGCCACCAATATCTATATGGGGGCTTTTTACGCCGAATCTCTCCTGTTAGCGGAATCGGGTAATATTGCAGGTTCTATTCAGATAGCCGGTACCGCGCAGCCGGCTCAGCTTCCGTTTTTCATAGCGGCCTGCGATTATACCCTGATGGGCGAAGAGCTATATGCCGCCTCAGCTTATCTTTCTCGCGAGCCGCTGCTGCTGGGCGGATTGAAGGGACAGGATTGGATGAAGGTTCTGTTTATAATCCTGATACTTCTCGGAATCGTGTTTGTCAGTTTTGATATCGGTGACTGGTACCTCTCAATGTTTAGGGCGGTATAGATGAGAACTACCGTACCGGTTATAATTGCATTCCTTTCCGGATTCGCCATGATCCTGCTTTTCTTCATCAGCCCCGAGTACAGCAAGATCGGTTCAGTTGAACTGGAGCCGGAGGTATTGAGCTGGGTGACTATTGTCGGGGGATTTACTCTCCTGCTGGGGGTGGTTTCGATTCTCCGGGTGAACTATGTTGCGGTTCAGAGAAAGAAAGATGGATGGATATACAACATGGCGACACTGGTCTCGATTTTCGTAATGGCGATCCCCGCGATTTTCCCTGAAAGCTGGTCACCACTATTGGGCATAGGAACGGGATCGATCTATGATTGGCTTTTCAATAATCTGGATGCTCCGATGATGTCGACTATGTTTGCAATGCTGGCGTTTTACATAGCTTCGGCGGCATTCCGAGCGTTCCGAGCAAGAAATGCCGAAGCGACGTTACTTCTTATTACTGCCGCATTAGTGATGCTCTGGAGAGTACCGATGGGGGAGATGCTCCTGAGTGGAATCCATGAAAGCTTACCGGACAAGATCAATACCTATATTATGAACGGGGCGAATCTTGCGGTGCAAAGGGGTATATTAATCGGCGCCGCTTTAGGGGCGGCTGCGATGTCCTTACGGATAATGCTGGGAATCGAGCGGACTTACATGGGGAAATAGCCGATGTCGATCTGGATGATACTCGCATATATTTTCCTTATTATATTCGGCGCGTGGCTGCTGTACAAGACGTTTAGAACCGGAGACCGGAGATTTATCTACCTGGCGGTCGGGTTTTATGTCGTTTTTCCGATCCTGATTAAGTTGGATTTGCCCACTTCGATTTCACCAGAGGGGGCGCAGTTATACGATGCGGTGGATACTCTTCCCGACTCATCGGTGGTAATGCTGACTTTCGATTATTATCCATCTACGCTGGCGGAGACCGAACCGATGTCCCGAGCGGCGCTGCATCATCTTTTCAGGAAGGATTGCCGGGTGGTGACCATGACGACGATTCCGCTTGGAGGACCATCGATAGCGGAACGGGTGACGCGGGAGGTTGCGGAAGAATACAATAAGGCGTATGGAATCGATTATGTGAACCTGGGTTATAAAGCGAACTATGTTGCGGTATTAAAGGGGATGGGTACTTCAATTGCAAAGATATATCCTACCGATAATTCCGGGACGCCGGTCTCGCAGATACCGATGATGAAAGATATTCAGAACTACAATGATATAGATTTTATATTCGTGGTTGCGGACAACGCCATCGTCGATATCTGGATGGCGATTGTGAATGCCCAGTACGATATCAAAATAGGCACCGGCGTCACAGCGGTGATGGCGCCCAAGTTTTTCGCTTATATCGGTTCCGGACAAATGACCGGGATGCTGGGCGGTATGAAAGGCGCCGCCGAATACGAAGCGCTGGAGAAACAGGCGGGAACAGCAACCAAGGGGATGGGGGCTCAATCGCTGGTGCATCTGTTTATCATTATCTCGGTATTGGTTGGAAATATTATCTTTTTCTTCGAAAGAAAGCAAGGGGGTAAGAAATAATGACCTGGATTGAGTTCGTCCAAATCTGGATCATCGCCTTCTTCACCATATCCCTGTTTTCTTTTCTTTATAAGGACAACCCGTTTTACAAGATCGCTGAACATATCTTTGCCGGCCTCTCGGCCGGATATTATGTCGGATTGGTGTGGCATTCGGTCATATTGCAGCAGATGGTCAATCCAATGGTTGAAAATGGAAAATGGTGGCTGGTGATTCCGGGCTGCCTGGGTGTATTAATGTTTTCCCGCTTCACCCAAAAATACCATTGGGTCAGCAGAATTCCGCTGGCTTTCGTAATGGGTAATACCGCCGGGATTTTTATCCTTTCCGAATTGCATGGTAAAGTAATCCCTCAACTGCGCTCGACCATGCTCTCACTGAATCCGGCGCAGGGATTCGAGGATTTCCTATTGGCGTTAATCATAGCGATTGGCGTTATTTCCACGCTTATTTATTTTTATTTCTCCAAAGAACATAAGGGAACACTGGGCTTAATAGCAAAAACAGGAATATGGTTTATCATGATTTCCTTCGGGGCTCATTTCGGTTATACCGTTATGGCGAGGATTTCCCTCCTTATTGGGCGGATTCTATTCCTGATCGAGGACTGGGGCGGAAGCATAATCTGGCTGCTTTCGTAATAGCCCTAAGAGGGACGGTAATGTTTTTTTCAATAGACTCCGCGCTGCTGCCTGTGCGGATTACTATTGCAAATAACCTTATTAATTCATTGACATTAATACGGGGAAGCCTTATTTGAGTATCAATACAGGTTGAATTACCAATTAGCGGCAAGATTACCGGAGTTATATTTCCGGGGATAGGGAGTGATGATGATGAAGATGTTGTTGGTTGATGATCCTAAAACCCTGAACTTGGAAGAAGTCGATAAGGATACCGAAATTATCCTGGTGGAAGGTGATAAAATAAGAAATCGTAAAAGTAATCTGAAAGATAAACTAAAACAGAGCCACCCCGATTCTAAGCTGATTGTATTAGTAGAGAATGGGGATTTCAAGCAAATTTCGAAATTTAAGTCGGTTGGAATAGATGAATGTATACTTTGTAATCAACCGCTAAGCGAATTCCTCGCTTTGATAAAATGGCTTGAAAGCGGGGTAGTTCCGAAAGATCATGTGGAGTTCGACGATTTCGGTATGAAGATAAGCCGTTCGGGGTATAAAAAACCCGATTATTTAAAAAATTTCGAAGAATTGACCGATCGCGAAAAAGAGGTACTTAAGCTGATTGCCGAGGGAAACACTAATAAACAAATTGCCGAGAAGCTCTATCTCAGTGTAAAGACAATCGAGGCGCATCGGTCGCATATAATGGAAAAACTGGATGCCCATGATGTGACGAAACTGGTTAGGTTTGCTGTAAGATGCGGTTTGGTAATGGCTTAGGTTAATGACAAAATATTAATAATACTTTTATAAAAATTCGTAAAATAGGGTATTTACCCTATTGATAATATCTGTTTTTAGGATATATTATAAGTGCTTTTAAATAAGGGTGATACCTCCTCACTTCGGGTAGTTCCAGCCCCCCTCTACCCAAGTAATAGGTACACCCTTATTTTTTTATTTTAGCATAAAGTGATTGGAATAAATCCATCCCTTATTCTTCAGCTTTACTTCCACTCGATACAAACCTGGTGTTCTAAGAGGTATTCTTGCCGCTTCCCCGTTGCAGGTTTCATAGAGCCTGTTATTTCTGATGACAGCAATCTCTCCCGCTTTGGGGACTGATACCGATAATTCCATGCCTCCCATCCATTTCGCATATCCGCCAATTTCAATACGGCTTTTATCCGAAGTTACATAGGCTTCAAATCCGGAAGCATCGCCCCAACGATGATTGGAGATAAATATGCGACACTCTTTGATTGCAGAATAGACTTGCTGTTTGGCAGCCCGGAGATCTTCAGACAAGGGTTTATCCAAAATCAGATGAGTTCTTATTGCTTGAAATTGCACCTTATATGGGAAAATCGTGAGGCGAAAGGGGCCGAATTTATATGGAAAAGCGTGGACATCTATAGAGCCGATGCCGGCGATTTTTCTATCCTGATTAAGCTCATCCCAGATTCTGAGTATCCGTTCCGAAGGGCTGGTTAAGAAACTCCGCGGCGAGAGAAACATCTTCAGTTTGTTATACTTTTTCAATCCCTCCATCCATCTGGACATATGATTCCAGATTTCGATTCCGTTAAATCCCTCAATATTCCATTCAGTCCAGGGATAGCATGGATATTCAGGAAGATGGCCGCGTATTTCATCGGGATGGGCGATTATGCCAAGAACGTCTTTTTCGGCTGCCACTTTGACGTAATCCGGGGCTTGAAGATTCGGAGGAAGAACATCATCAAGCCCAAACACTAAATAATGATTACGATTGTCAGGATCGTGGATCTCATAACCTATCAAAACCAGGGTATGCCCATAAAATCCTTCTTTCCCTTCCCTCAGACTTTTCAAGGTCATGTGGTCGGAAACCATGATGAAATCCAACCCAAGTTGATTAGCAATCTCCGCTATTTCTTCGATGGACTGCGTACCATCGGAATCGGTGGTATGAATATGAACACAACCGGTAACGACTTCAGCCAATTTCATCTCCTTCGGGAAGTTTCCGGATAAGCAGGTAACCGATTAACATCATGATAAAAACGGTAAGAACGGCAAAACGGTACTTAATATCGCCCAACGGTTCGGCTAATTCTACTGTCAGTCCCCACATCAACGGTCCGACGACCGCCGCCAGTCTTCCGGATACAGCATACAAACCGAAGAATTCGGCTCTCCTGCCCTCCGGAACCATTTTAAGCAGATATGCCCGGTCTGTTGTCCATACACCGCCCAAACATATTCCAGCCAGTGGACCGATCAACCAAAAAAGCGGCTGCACGGGATTAATGACCGCAATCAATAAGGTTATTACCCAAAGTAAGCTGCAGATTTTAAGCGCCTTTCCCGCTCCTATCCGATCTGTAAGCATTCCCCAGACCAAAGAGCCGAGAACAGCGAACACAGTCGCAGTCATCAAGAATATCATAATTTCATCCATACCGGCAATCACAACTTTCCGCTGATCGAAACTGCCAACCATCACCAGGTAGATACTCATAAATGCTATGATGGTTTCCATGGCATCCACGATGAAGAACCGCCCGATTAAGAATCTCCTTACATTGGGGAAACCGCCGGAACTACGGAAAACTCTATAAGGAGCTTTAAATAATTTCCAGAGCGGCGGTATAAATGTGATAGTACTGGTTCTTTTATCCCGGACGAAGAAGAAGAGCGGGAACGAGAATAAAAAGAACAACAAGGCTGTCGGGATGAATGCTTCCTGCCGGGAGAAGGCGTCGCCTACTCCTACGAAAGGCCTTACCAGAAGCATTCCCACGATTGAACCCAGATACCCCAACGATACCCCCAAGCCTGAAACTTTGCCGCGTTTGTTGGGTGGTGAAACATCCGGAAGCAGGGCGTTGTAAAACACCAACGCTGCCTGAAAGCTGAAAACCGCTACGCCGAAAATGACCAGATAGGTAATCAGGTCGAATTCAAATCCCAAAAGCGCCGTGGACAGGCAACAGAGAATCGTGAAAATGAATATGAACGATTTTCTGTTGCCCATGCGATCGGATAAAGCGCCCAGCAGCGGCATAGTCAGCAGTATGAATAACATCGCAGCGGATCTGGAGAATGCAACCATCAGATCTGTTCCCCCGAGATCGTCCACCACCCATAGGGCAAAATAGAGAGAAACCACATTCATAGAGAAAATGGTGTTGGCGAAATCGTACGTAGCCCAGCTAAGCGACGGGAGAGTTATCACTCGGGATTTTGAATTATCCGCTCTGCCTATACTCATCTTGTGGCTATGTATATCCCTACTGCTATCCCTGCAATGTCGGCAACGATATCCTTGAAGCTGGAAGTTTCCTCGGGATGCTTGGAATCGTAGTATTCCTTGGATAATCCCAGGGTGAGCGTAAAACCAACCGATAATCTGACGGAATCATTCTTCGACATATCGAAATGATGCCGCAGAAGTTTATGGGAAAAGATCGTATAGAATGCAGATACGCCAGCGTGCTTGAGTTTATCTTTTCCAAACCACTGGTCCCCGGAATTGGCGCTAACCGAGGTATTAGTAACCAAGATGCAGATACATACTAATACGAAGATCAGCGCAGATTTGTGAATAGTTTGAAGCATTACAGATTCCAGTTGATATTGGTTGAAGTAATAAAGGGAATCGCTTACTGCAATGCAAATGATTAATGGTTAGGGTGCAGATAGGGCAAGCTGCCCGGTAACCTCAGAGAGATGTAAAGCCGTCGAGCACGGCTCCGATGAAATCGGGGTCAGCCAACAGCAGTCATTGCCCCGATCACAACGGGAAAGCGAAGCAATCCGTGACCCCATGCCGCCGGTCGGTGCTCCAGAGCCGACGGTGGTTAAAGTCGTGCGGTCGGGTCGCCGCACCCGACAGAAAAAGGTCGAAGCGATTGGATTATCGACCAATTACAAACGTCAATGCGGGGAAGCGGAGAGCAGGTAAGTAACCTTAACTAAAAGGAGGGAGATAAAATGAGTTATCTTTCAAGAACCAAATTTAACGCTTTGAAAAAATTATATAAGCGTTATATTGTAAACAAGAGAATTATTCAATCAATTGTTTTCTTTTCGATTCTAATCATGTCAATCGCGTTTTTTTCAACATATTCAGAAGCGGGTAGAATCGGAACCTGTTATGCCATTAGTTACAGACCGTATCCGGTTTGCGATGATGATTTTACCGATATAACCGCTATAGAGTCGTTTAGGGTAAGATTCAGCTGGGGAGAGCTTGAGCAATACATGACAGACCATTTCCCTTTCGATATGGATCAACTTGCTGACTCTATAATGGCTTTAATGCCTTCTGATCCACATGTTGAAAAAAATATTCCTTTTTAAGTTCCATCATCCCACGAAAATGGAGGTGCCGGGAAACGATGTTTATAAAGCAGACGATGAACATATCGATGATTTCAAAGCCTTTTGTCGTTTCCTCGGAGAAAACTTGGGCGAGGAGGGCATTAATACTTTTGTGATGCATAATGAACCGGATCATGGTTGGTCTTACAATCAAAATGATTATGGTAGCAGAAGATGGAGAAATACCCCTCAAGAATATACTACCCAATGTTCGACCTGCATTGAAGAACTTCTGGAGTATCATCCCAATCCCAATTCGGTATATATTATTTTCGGTTCTTTTGCTGGACATGATACTTCCGGTGTTGTAGCAGATATGACCAACTCCATGGATTTAAATCTGGTGGATTGTATCGATTTCCATGTCTATGGCGATTCACTACCCTTAGAACCGGATCCGCCTTATGTTACACAGACTGCGGCAACGATATCCGCAAAGTTGGACGCTTTTTGTCAGGCAAATCGCGACAAAGACTGGTCGATTCTTGAAACTGCGGGTCCCCTAATACAATTTCCAGTGGATTCAATCCCGCCTGGCGTGACGGATTCAACAATTTGGCAATTATTGAAAGGGTATGTCGAGTTTATAGGTGTCAGTAATTGGGATCAGAATGAACATGACGAAGTATTTATTGACAGCCTATATACGTTAACCAGATTAGTAATACCGGACTTTCTTTTGCTTCCCGAGAATTGGGATACCGATCTGGAGGACTATAAAATTCTGGAGGCTGATCGCCGCTTGAGGGTGTTTGATTCATTAGGAGCTAAATATGTGCATTGGTTTTCAGCATGGAATTATAGATCCTATAATTATCCTATACCAAGCTCGTGGGAATGTACCGGTCCTGATTGCTGGCCTATAGAAAGCCCAACAGCAGGACGAATTGCAGGTCATTTGATTCGGCAGGCAAAAATATTCCCGTTGAATATCCTTGATCCAGAAATCAAGCCAATTCAATCCAATGATTTTTCCGACTGGATTAAGGACTATATAACAACGTATCATAATAATCCAAGATATGGAAGCAGTCAGGGAGACGGGCTTTTAAATGGCTCTTGTGGATTCTTACAACTGCATAACTATCCCAACACATTCAATTCTCGTACACGAATCGAATACGAACTGCCAGAGGATGGATATACGAAGCTGGAAGTATATGACATCATGGGAAAGCGGGTGTCAGTTTTAATTGATAGATTTAAAGAAAAAGGAAGCCATTTAGTGAACTGGGATGCCGAGTCTTGTCCGTCTGGCGTTTATTTTGGTGTTCTGAAACAAGGTTACAATCAGGTCACTAAAAAGATGGGGCTTGTGAAATAGAAAGATAGCGTTCAGAATTAGGGCGAGTAAAACTCGCCCTAACGCCTAAAAATAACCACAGGAGAGTAAATATGGAATTACACAGACGAGTATTAATCATAACTATATTTCTTTTCATATTTATCACGGAAGCGTGTTTGAGCCAGGATACCCTTTGGACCAAAAGATACGGGGGACAGGGTTCCCAGGTGGGTTTAGATTTAAAACTCACGGATGATGATGGATTCATCTTAGTCGGTCGTACCGATTCCGGATATCCTGGATGGGATGCCTATGTAGTAATAGTTGATGGCCACGGAGAACCGGTTTCGAATACCATTTTTGGAGGCGAGGATTATCAATCGTTAATTTCGGTTTGCAGGAGTGAAAATGGGTATGCATCAGTCGGTACTTCGAACCATAATGCATGGTTTGTTTCAATAGGCGATGAAGGTGATTCTTTATGGAGTATGGTATACGGCGGAGTAGAATACGATGCGGCTAACTCAATAACCGCTACAAACGATGGGGGATATATAATAAGCGGAAATACCGAATCTTTTGGCGCCGGTGATCTTGATTGGTATGTAATCAAGACCGACGCTGATGGTGACACTCAATGGACTCGCACTTATGGTTGGTCAGGCTTCGATTTATGCTATTCCACTCAGC
This sequence comes from uncultured Ignavibacteria bacterium, assembly GCA_964563085.1. Taxonomy (GTDB): domain Bacteria; phylum Zixibacteria; class MSB-5A5; order UM-FILTER-46-8; family UM-FILTER-46-8; genus WJIR01. The sequence continues at coordinate 75,042 of CAZLVS010000001.1, forward strand.
CAACCAAAGATGGCGGATATGTAATCGCCGGTTATAGTGTCCTCAACGATATCACAAGAGCCTGTGTTATTAAAACCGATGCTCAGGGCAATCCTGAATGGTACAATTTAGAGCAGGGCGACTATACTAAAGTGTTTTTTTCAGCTGTTCCGACATTGGACGGCGGCTATATAGCTGCCGGTTACACTTATATATGGGACCTCTACTGGCATGATGAGCTCTATATGGTTAAATATGATGCGGTAGGAGATAAGGAATGGGAGCGTCAACATGAGAATCCGCCATTCTTTTCCTGTGTTGCCGCTGACGTTCAGCAAACATTGGATGGAGGTTATATAACCGTAGGAAGTACTTCATATATGACCGGGGATGCCGCGGGTTTTGTCCTAAAAACAAACTCTCTCGGCGATAAGCAATGGTCAAAAACCTTTTACATTCAAGGCATAGACCAGTATTTTAGTAGAATTGGAAGAATATCGTACAGTGAGTATGCTGCGGTAGGCACGTCCTACGAAGATATGTGGTTAGTAAAGTTATGGGAGCCCTTGGTATGTTGTGGTGTGTTGATGATTCCTGATGATGATCCGGTTACAGTACAGCCCGGCGGATCATTCCGATATCGAGGTATTGTGAGCAATTCACATACTGAGCCGCTGCCTACGGATGTTTGGACAGGGGTGATTTATGAAGGCGAATTCTTCCTGTTGCATCGTTTCCCTCGCATTGAATCGTTGCAGCCAGGAGAAGTTATAATGCGGCGCTTGGTCCAGAATGTCCCGTATTATGCACCGTCGGGAGATTATCAATATGTATCATACTGCGGTATCTATCCCGAAGCCTGTGATTCATTTAAATTTGATTTCACGGTCACCGGCGATGGCAGGTTGGCGGGGATTGATGGAGAAGTCATTGCGAGGAGCCCAAAGGGCGACGAAGCAATCCCCGATCCCTTGCATGATAACGGAAACAGATTGCTTCGCTTCGCATTCGCCGCGTCCCGATGTGATCGGGGCAATGACGGTATCGATGGTTTTATTCTGCCCCCGGCAAGCGGATGGACGGTAGAGGAAATCACCCCATCCGGTGGTCAGCCCTCCAGGGCTGACACGAAGTCCGTCGACGCTGGAGCGCCGACCGGCGGTGTTGATGCATCACCGAATCCATTCAACGCCATAACCACCATAACATATCAATTACCGGAAGCCGGGAATGTGAATCTATCGGTTTATAATCTATCCGGGCAGAGGATTGCCACGCTGGTTGATGGCGTGAAATCCGCAGGAGAACATACGATAACCTGGGATGCATCGGAGTATTCCTCAGGAATATATTTCTATAGGTTAGTTGCGGGAGACGAGGTATTTACGAAACGGATGACGTTGTTGAAGTAATCCCCCTCACCCGTCTCAATTTCGCCTGCGGCGAATCCACCCTCTCCCTCGTTAGGGAGAGGGGGATAGGGGATGAGGGGGATGAATAAGGCAGGTTGCCGGGTGGGGCCGCCCGACGGCACGGGGTCACGGATTGCTTCGCTTCGCTCGCAATGACGGTTTTGAGACAATGTCGGGTTTCTCCATTCGGCTATAGCCGAATTCCGGAACCCGACCTACGGGGCTGAACGGGAGAGGGAAATAAGGAAGGAATTTTATGATTGTGATGAATAAAAGATATCCACACAGTTCCCCTTCTCCCATTTAGTGGGAGAAGGGGTCAGGGGATGAGGGAGTCTATCGCTGCGTCAAGTCTACTGACCTGCCCAGGAAGGAAACGGATTGCTTCGCTTCGCTCGCAATGACTTCGGGGGACGGCACTCTTGGGTGCGGTCAGACGTCCCGGTCTGACCGAAGGTGTCAAACGGGGATGTCCGCCGGGCACGAACGGGGACATGGATTGCTTCGCTTCGCTCGCAATGACGGGTGCGGCGCAGGGTCACGGATTGCTTCGCTTCGCTCGCAATGACCATTTTGATGCAATCCCTGGGATTGTTTCGAGATTATTTAATGCGGATCCCCCAAGAGTATGAAGGCTCCCCAGTAATACGGATGAGCGGCTCCATGCTCCTTGCGCTGATTGTTCAGTATTTTTAGAGATGCCTTCCTCAAGGCTTCCCGCTTGCTTTTACTATCCAGCCAGTTCCGATAGAAATTCTCCATCAATTCGCAGGTGCTTCTGTCGGATACACTCCACAGACTCATCAAAATCGATTTCGCTCCCGCGCATTGAAAGGCCCGTCTCAATCCGTACACGCCTTCGCCGGTGTGCACCTCCCCCACTCCGGTTTGACAGGCCGAAAGAGTAACCAACTCGGTGCCGAATAGATTCAAGCTGGACACCTCTAAAGCAGTTAAGATGCCATCCTCCTCCCCTGAGATGTGTCTTTTCCCTTTGCTGTTTATTCGGCAATTAGCGCCCGCCAATACTATACCGGAACGCAGCAGGGGATTATCGAGTATTTCTTCATAATGGAAATCGATATCCTCGCAGAAAAAGGAATGAGTACAGAAGTGTAATATCTGCAGCGGAGCGCCCATACCTTTCAGTTTACTTTCGCATGCCGATTTACCCGTGTATCCGTAAACCGATATATTCCTATCCTTACTCAGGATGTTTTTGATTAGTTTATACTCCTCTTGGGTATAAGGCAGAGGATCAAACCTTCTGTTTAAACACCCGGCTGCTCCGCGTGCCGGTTCGTAGGTAAGCGCTGAATACCCGGAATTCAACCCCATTTTATATCCGATCTCATGCGATGTTTTCTCAGCCGAATCGAAATCCGGATTGGCAAACATTACCGCGGATTCCGCCGGGATTATATCCTCATTAAACTTCAGCAAGTCCCGTCCCGAGGAAACATAACTGATGCTATACTTTTCAATGACGTATTCTTCATCAGAGACAGGCAATATCTCAAAAGGGATCAGATTAAGCTGTCCATCCGGCGCTATTATTATCGTCCGCTTATTTTTCAGCGTATGTCCTAAAGGTGAGAAAACTGAACCGAAGATTTCCGATGTAATTGTTCTTAGTTGGCTTGCGGATTCGAGATAGCCGCGGAATCTGATGTTCATTACTGCATTGTTAAGATAATTCCTACATTCCGTTACCCAATCCTCTATTTCAACAGCGCTGCCCAGATCAATCATTTCGCATCTGCCGCGCGAATCAAGTGTTACCGCCATATATCTCGATGGTTCAATCTGATCTGCCTTGCGCCCCATTGAGATGTAATCATACGGAGTGTATTTCAGAAACTCCCAGAGTATCGCATCCTCCGGGATTGCGCGCGTAATTTCATGTTTTCTAATTTTTCGTCTGCTGAGGGCTTGCTGGAAATCAGAACACTGACTACTAAGTTCAATTTCCAGTGAGTCCTTAGCCGAGTAAAGCTCCCGGAGATGTTCGTCATCCACATTACCGCCCATTCTATCAACACTGGCAATTGCCAGAGCTGCGATCTCACTGCATACATCGGAATACTTCTCTGCTTTTAAGGCTACTTCTTCATCGTGTGAGCAAAATGCTGCTTCTTTTTCAGCGGCAACCGCATCCAATACCGCAGCCTTGCTGTTTAAAATCATCTCAACCGCCAGCGCCTTCGCTTTGGTCGATTTGGTCGTCAAAGCATAGGATATTAACGAGTGATCCATTAGCGGGTATGTGTGCATATAACGCATCTTCTGTTCCTCGGATGCGTACTGAAATACATCAGTTATAAATTGCTGCCTGGATTCAAGAAGCTCTTTGAAAAACCGCAGGCACATTTCGTGATTACCCTGCGTTGCATAATTTAATGCCAGCAGGCGCGCACTCTCAGTAAAACGGGGGTGGTATTCTCCCAATGTTTGCCGATTGATACTCAGCGCTTGCCGGAAGTACGAGACAGACTTCGCATACTGCCCTCGAGCTAAATTTAGATTTCCCAGGCGTTCTATACATAGCGCTGTATTCTCATGCTGCAATCCCCAGCCGTCCAGGCAGTTTTGATAAGCCCAGGTATATAGGGATTCTGCTTCCGCAAAGCTGTTACGATGCAGACAGGCATCACCGAGCGGAACCAGACCATAAAACAGGAAAGGATGTTCATCCCCGTAAAAATTCCTGCGTAGTCTTATAGCCTGGGTAAGACAGCTCTCGGCTTCAGTGTACCTCCCAAGAGTTATATACAACTGAGCGAGGTAGCCGAGGGGCTCTGCCAGGTGCTGATGAGTCGAACCTAAATCCTTTAATCTAATTTCATAAGATTCTATATAGCATTCCTCCGCTTTATCGTATTTGCCTTGAAACCGATAGACATTTCCGAGGCGACTGAGGCATTCCGAAAGGGTATTGAGTGAGTTGGTTTCCTTAAACGCTTTAATTCCGCGCAATAAGTAGGTTTCCGCTTCCGAGTATCTTGCAAGCTGCTGATATATCATACCCAGTTCCTTGAACAATTGGGGCAAAATATCATTATCATCGGGATTATGACTGAGTTGTTCGAGGCAGTTCAGGGTCATTTTCTCAGCAACGTAGTATCTGCCCAGAAATCGGTGACGACACGCCAGCGCGAGCTTTTCCCTTAGTATCTCATAGTCATCCTCGGGATAATGATGTCTTAATATATCTAACGATTGCAATGTATAGGACAGCGCCTTTTTGTATTCGCCCATTGTAGTATATTCCGAAATAAGTACCCGCATAGCCTCTGCTATTCGTACATCCATAGAGTCCAATTCCCTCTTGCGAATATCGAGGGCTTCGTTCAAAATCGGGAGATTAATATCGTGAAACGGTAGATCGCTTTTACCCTGATTTCGCATATGGTTATGGATATGTCCCAGTTCGATTAGTGCGTCTGAGAGCGGAAGGCTTAATGAGTCAGAGTTTTCACGAGCTATTCGTATCGCCTCCTCAGCCGTTGCCAATGCATTATCGAAATCACCCGCGTATTTTAACGAATCGGCTCTTTCAATTAAGCCGCTGATTTCGGCTCTAATGGAATTGCCGGCTGCATAGCTCGGAGCGAGGGAGATGGCTAAGAATATTAAAACGCGCAGAATTACCGGCGCTATTCTATTTACAAAGATGTCTTGCGGCGACATGTCATTGAGAAATCATCTGAACTGAATCCGATTGTTATTCTATGGTGAAATTATATACGCGTTCATTAATCGGGCTTTCTTTGCCCTTACTTGTTACAATGAGCTGAAATAATCCCGGTCGCATTTTATGCAATGGTATATATAGCTGCCCGATGCCGAATTCATCGAGTTGCCGGACTTGATCGTCCCGATAAACCTCATTGCCTTGTTCATTTATTATAATTACTTGATATTCGGTTCCGGTATCCGCCCTGGGAAATTCGAAATTTATCAACCCGGATGATTCCTCAGTAATGGAAAAAGTATTAGCGGCGGAGGAACGGTTAGCTACCAGGGTTATGGATTGAAGCGGCTGGATATGATTACCGGAGTTATTAAAAATTCCGGTGATTATAGGTATGGCAAGCGCCAGTAGGATGAAATAGGCGACCGCGGGTTTAAAAACTAACGGCGCTTGAGGCCAGAGGTGGCTCCATATCCGCTGCATCCAGGTTTTCGAATCGGATCCATCCAAGCTTTCCTTCTGTAATAATTGCCTGATATCCTTATCCTCAGATAATAAACTCGCACCGTCATCGAAGCTCTCGAGTTGCGAATAGCAGTATTGGCAGTCCATCAAATGCATCTCAAATTGTTCCGCTGCTTCTTCGGGCAATATTCCCATTTCGTATGCGTGGAGCATCTTGCCAATTTGCGGATCATAGCATTTATCCATCCCTATAACCTCCCTGATTCCAAGCATTTTCTCAGCATGCTTCTTCCGTGGCTGAGAATACTATAGCAATTGTTTAGCGATATCTCCATTTTAGAGGAGATCTCCCTGGATGTATATCCATGATGAATCAAGTTGAGGGTGCGTGCATAGCGGTGGTTCTTTTTCATTATAAGTTTGATGCAATGCATCATTCGCCTTTTTAAATCAGGATCGTTTATGCACTGACCCTCCAGCCTACCCCGTGAATCATCATTACAGTCAGTCATTACTTTCTTCCTGACATTCGATTTTTGCAGGTAATTGCCGATTTTCATTTTTAACACTCCATAAGACCAGGCTTGAAAACTTACGGAAAACTGCTCGGATTTGTACTTCTTTAAAATTGTGAGACACGCTTCCTGAGCAATATCTTCCGCTTCATTATCCTCCTGTATCTTACGTTTGGCGAAACGCTTGAATCTTGGGAATAAAAATTGAAAAATCTCATTCTCTGCCTTTTCATCGCCGGAATGCGCACGGTGCAATAGGCTCTCAAGTGCCACCTGACTCAATCGAACTCCACGCTTTAAAGAATCATATCATCGGTTTCATAAATCATAAATAAATACAATTGTAAATCTAAAATCAATACTTATTTACGATTTATGCCCCGTTTGGTTCGGAAAATGTTATTACTTACATAAATAATAAAATTTATGAAGACGATAGCTCGCAAAAGGCTTGAACAATCTCGTGTTTTGATATATAATTGATAAATGAGCAGCAACAGAAAAAAATCGCTTTAAAACTTCGAGGAATTAAATGTGAGTATACGTAACCATGAAAACAGACAGCTTTTGGAATCCACAGTTTCCAAGCTAAATACTGCCGGATTTATCATCAGCCTGGTTATACCGGCGTTTATCCTGTTTTTCGGCTTTATCCTGAGGTCGCAAGTTTACCAATCGCCCGACTTCGGTGACGAAACTCTGAATACGCTCCTGTGGGTTCTTTGCGGCGTTTCGATATTGGAGGTGGCTGTAGCTTTCTTTCTGAAGCGTAAAATGTTCACTAATATCGCCAGGTATTTCCCGGCTGACTCGGATATCAAGGTGCAAATCGCATTGGTATCGAAGATGATGATTATAATTCATGTAGTAGCTGCAACGCCGGTTTTGTATGGTTTACTTTATTACCTTCTTGGCGGCAGACTGGAGGGATTCCTGATAATGGTGATAATAAATCTGGTCGGTTACCAGCTATGTCGTTTCCGCAAATCGGATTTCGAAGAACTTCAGGCGCAGATGGTTAGAAACGATTGATTCAATTTTATCCTACTCGCGGGATTGTTACACCGCCTGATATCCTTACTCTTTGGAAATTGTATTATCCCAGACCAATTTTGATTTTACTTGCAAACAAAAATACACTGACATATTATAAACCTATCTAAAATTATCGCGAATTCAGAAACCACAGGACTTACAAGATGCATATAACGAAAGCAAGGATAACATCATTAGCTAAAGACAGTTTTAAGGTTGCTGTCCCCGCAGGATTGCTGGGGGGAGCGCTTGGCGGGCTCGTGGAAGCGCTTTATCTGGCTATAAATTATGATTTCTACCGGATAACGATTTTTGCTACCGGCATATTTTATTATAGTATCCTTGGTTTAGCGGCAGCGGTCATTCTTGCCGCAGGCGTAACCTTCGTTACCGGTATTTTTTCCGGAGCAAAGCGAATAGCGAATCTGGATTTGATCATATTCGCCGCCATATTCACTTACCTTGTTAGTAGGTTCTCGGTGATGTATATGCTCAGAAGGTTTCTTTCCATAAGCTATGAAAGCGCCGCCGGGATATTAATAATTATCTTCCTTTGCAGTCTGATCTGGTTGGTGGGATTTTTGATTATATGGCTTTTCCGGCGAATTAACCGATCGTTGGGCCTGAGCTGGGCTAAATCCGGTGTGGTTGTTTATCTTGTTGTGCTGATCCTGATGATCGGCTCAATTTTGCTTGTGCCGGTCGATGAACCTGAATTCGAAGCGTATGATGTGCAAAAGGCTATAAATGCGGCGGATAAACCGAACATAATATTCATTGTTATCGACTGTTTGAGGTATGATTGGATATCGGTTACTAAACCCGATGTAAATACTCCCAATATTGAGATGCTCGTTAACGATGGTATATTTTATACTAATTCCTTCGCTCACTGCTCTTGGACTAAGCCTTCGTTTGTAAGTTTATTCACCTCGTTATATACCGCTCAGCACAATGTTATGTCCGGTAGGGATATAATAAATCCATCGCTAACCACTTTGGCGCAGGTTTTGGGCGATATTGGATATTACACGGTCGGTTTCCATAATAATCCTCACCTGAGGATTATGAGTAATTTCCACATCGGATTTAATTACTATCAATACCTGGTGCCGGACACATTCTACCCCATCGATCCCGATGCTCCGATTTTTGTATATTCGCAATATTTTCAATCGATTGCCCGAAGACTGGCAGGTAAAGAGAAAGCGGTCAGCACCATTTATCAGGATGCCGTTACCACCTCCAATACTGTGATTGATTGGGTAGAAAATAACAAAGAGAAAAAGTTTTACATGTTCGTGCATTATATGGACCCGCATGAACCGTACTTCGAAAGACCGTTGAGCGGCGAAATTGTCGTACCCCCGAAGCAGTACAGCAGGGAAGCTCTGGATAGGATTGCCGTCACCTACACCGCCGAAGTAGAATATACCGATAACGCATTGGGATTATTCTTCGACTATCTCAAGGAGAATGGTTTGTATGATAATTCCCTGATAATCCTGACCGCCGACCATGGGGAGGAATTCTATGATCACGGCGGTTGGAGCCATGGGCAGACTTTGTTCGATGAAGTTATAAAGGTGCCGTTGATAGTTAAACTGCCCGACTCGCAAAGCGCCGGCGATGTTGATTCATCGCTGGTTGAAGGTATCGATATCGCTCCAACAATCGTCGAATTCGTAAAAGGAGAGATACCGGCAACCTGGGAAGGTAAAGATATCATTTCAGATGCGGAAATCCGCTGGAGCTATGCCGACCTGGAACAGCATGGGCCGATAAACAAAAGTCTTCGCAGCCTAACGGAGAAGCTGTATCTCGCGGGAGAACCGCATCGGGAGACAATCGATCCTATCAATTACTTCGATATGGAAAATGATCCCCAGGAGAAGAACAATCTGGCTTATGATCCTCAATTCGAATCCCGGGTGGAAGCTTTGAACGACAGCATAGAAGCGATGGAACTCAGGATGTCTGCTAATACTGTCGAAGCGATGCAGGGTGAAATCGACGAAGCCACCAAGGAACGCTTAAGGGCGCTGGGGTATATCGAGTAACTTCATTGACCACACGGGCGGCTTGCTTAGCCACACCAAGGGCGGGGATAAGCATGTTTCTGAACGGTAAAATACACCCCAATTTCATCCCGCTTAATGCGGGATGAAATTAACCCTCTTCAGAGGGTATTTGGATCGCTTCGCTGCGCTCGCAATGACCGTCGGGTGGGGCCGTCCGACTGCATCAGCATTCGATGAAACAGGATCGGGTGTTGCCTTTGATGAAATCATGTGTCGTGCGGATGGATCGCAACATTCTCAACACAACTCGCTTGCCTTCTATCCCATTAACCAACATCTAAACCTGAGCTGGAATTCTTTACAACTTAACTCTGTTGATAGATATGTATGCTCTGGAGTTTTTCAAAAGGCGTATGACATTTCGATCCGCTGCCAAAGATGAGATAAGCCGCCTTAACGATATCAAGCACAGTATCAAGCATGATTCGTCAAACCGGGCGGTGGAAGCCACAGTCGTCGCCCAACCTCAGGATAAAGCGGTCACCATAGCTCTTACCAAAACCGACAACGGTAATTTCCAACTCAGCGTTAAGGATAACGGCTTGGGATGGCTGAGTCCTCCATATTCAACAAAATCAAGCAGTACAGAATCGAATAGCATATTAATCTTTTTGCTAAATGGACGATCGTGGGTCCCGGCGGTCAATAAAAAGATGTCGGGTTTCTCGCGCGCTTTGCTAACTCGGAACCCGACCTGCAATTGTCAAATATCGAGTGGGATTATCCAAACCAAGCAGATTTAAGCTCGCTATCGAGCATATTTATCGCTTAGCGTTAGCGTTTGATTAGAATAATGTATCCGCTGCTTATTTAGTTGCTTTCGCAATTTCAGGCTTGTAGAATGTCTGAACTAAAACAGACGTAAATCGAAAGCTATTGATTACAATCCCTTTACTATCTCGGAGAATGAAGTGATGTTACATAGAATTGAAATTAAATTACTGCTTGTAATATTCGGGATCGCTCTCGGCATGGAATTGCTATCATGCGCCAATGCCGATAAGAGCTCATCGGGAATGCGTACATCAAAAATAGAAACCGGAAATGTCATTTTCATCCATCCCGATGGAAGCGGCGGTTCCATGTGGGGGGCGTTGCGAATGCATACGTATGGTCCTGACAGCATGAGCAACTGGGACCGCATGGAAAAAATGGGGCTTTATCGCAGCCATCTTCTAAATTCTACCAACAGCAGTTCTAACGGAGGAGCCACCGTCCATTCTTTCGGCGCAAAAGTGAATTTCGACACATACGGCAATGTCCCTGAGAATCCGGTAAAATCGCTATCGGGAAAGGATTATAGCATTATGGTTGAAGCGCAAAAGGCGGGCATGGCTACCGCTTTGATCAATAGCGGTCATATATGTGAACCGGGAACCGGTGTTTTTGTTGCCAATGCCCTGAAGCGTACCATGACCGATACCATTTCCGAGCAAATTATTAACAGCGGAGCGGATATAATCATGTCAGGCGGCGAGACACTACTTCTTCCAAAGGGCGTTATCGGTCGCCATGGTCAGGAAGGAATTCGCAAGGATGGCAAGAATCTAATCCAGCACGCCGAACGGCTCGATTATACCATCGTCTATACACGAGATGAGCTGCTTGAATTACCTCTTGCAACAGAAAAGGTCTTGGGGGTGTTCGCTGCCAAGCACACATTTAACGCCGATCCGGAGGAACATTTGCACAAGAACGGACTGCCCCTGTATTATGAAGAAGCGCCTACCGCAGCCGAGATGACCGAAGTAGCCCTGAATATCTTAATCCATAAGAATAAACAGTTCCTGATGGTTGTTGAAGAAGAGGGAACGGATAATTTTGCTAACAACAACAATGCTAAAGGAACATTGGAGGCTTTACATCGGGCTGACGATGCTATCGGTGTTGCAATGAACTATGCCGACACTCATGGAAATACTCTGGTCATAACGGCCGCTGACAGCGAAGCAGGGGGTATGCAAATGATAGCGGTACGCGACTCGAGCCGGTTTGCTCAATTATTACCTGATGCCGCAAAAAACGGAGCTCCTCTCGACGGACGTAATGGGCGGAGGTCACTGCCCTTTGTGGCAGCACCCGATCAATTCGGCACTCAACTCAGGTTTGGCATATCATGGTCGTGTTACACCGATGTTTTCGGCTCCATTATCTCGCGCGCTCACGGATTGAATTCACATCTCCTGACGAATAATGTAGATAACACCGATATATACAGGATAATGTATGCTACCTTATTCGGGGAGATGCTTCCATCCTATTCTGCTTTGGAATGAACGATTTAAACTATTGGATAGCCTGTTTCGGATTATACAGACTGCTTTGCTATGTTCGTAACAATTGTTGGGTGAACCCACCTGACGAGACCATAAGTCGACACCCTTACGGTTTCGACCATATCTCTACCCGCTTTACACCGCAGACGAGTTTGTCCCCCTCTGGCGGGGACATCCCTGTAACGTGATGAAATCCCCGGCAAAGCTCCTCAACAATATCCCGCATTATACGGGACGCAGCCGTAACGGTTTCGATATCGCATCTCCCGATTTCACAATTCTTCAGTTGATTTCAGCCTCGATATCCCTTTAATTATACATCATCTTATATCTTGAACATCGAAAACCGGCAAGGAATCATAATGGCAATAATCGATTTACGTTCCGACACAATCACGCGTCCGTCTGAGGGTATGCGAAAGGCGATATACCAAGCCGAAGTAGGCGACGACGTTTTCGGCGACGATCCAACAGTTATAAAACTGCAGAAGATGACCGCCGAACTGCTTGGCAAGGAAGCGTCGCTTTACCTTCCCTCCGGCACCATGTCCAACCAGATCGGGCTGCGCTGTTTGACATCGGCGGGGGATGAAGCGATCATCGAACGGAACGCCCACATTTTCCGCTATGAATGCGGATCGGCATCTGCGATGTCCGGAATTCAGCTAAATACCATCCAGGGAACCCACGGCGTTATCACCAGGGAACAAGTAGAAGAAGCGATCCGTCCCGATGACGAACATCAACCGCCCACGAAACTGGTTTGTCTGGAAAACACTCATAATAAAGCCGGCGGTACAATCTTCCCGTATGACGAAATAGCCCGCATACGCGAATTATGCCTTCAACGGAATCTCCGTACTTATCTGGATGGAGCGCGATTGTGGAATGCTTCGGCTGCCACCGGAATACCGCTTCCTGATTACGCAGCTCAGTTCGACCTGGTATCGGTATGCTTGTCCAAAGGGCTCGGCGCGCCGGTAGGTTCGATGTTAGCCGGAGATAAGGAGACAATCAAACAGGCGCACAGATACCGCAAAGCGTTCGGCGGCGGGATGCGGCAGGTGGGAATTCTGGCGGCGGCGGGAATATACGCCTTGGAAAATAATTTAAATCGTCTCATCGAAGATCATCACCTCGCCAAAAAACTGGCAGAAACAATCGCCGAAATCCCCAAAATAGATATCGATCTGGAGTCGGTGCAAACCAATATTGTGATATTCGATGTAAAGAATACCGGAATTGATCCTAAGGTTATCGAGGGTGAACTCGCTGCCGAAGGTTTACTGATTGTTTCTATGGGTGGGTCCCTGCTGCGCGCCGTCTGTCACCTCGATGTCGATGATGATGATATCAGCCGCGCCGCTAAGATAATTTCGGACTACTTTTCAAGGCACAATCTTTGAATCAGCATTAATTCTGCCGATAAAATGTAAAACGGATTTACAATATATCTAAACCGCGATCATGAAACGGATTTTATTCTACGCCATAAATCTATCAATACCGTTACTCTGGTTTTTCTCGATATACTTGCTGGCAGGGCAAAGCGATCAGATCCAGGGACGGCTGAAAGTTGAAGAAGTCTTCGGCGAAACCCCGGAAACAGTCGATGCGCAATACTGGGCGGGAGTTTATCTAAAAGACGAGAAAATTGGGTATAGCTACCAATCTTATCAAAATAGTAAAAAAGGTATTCTTTATAAGGAATATCTAAAAATGAGGCTGCCTTTAGGGGGCGCGGTGCGCGAAGTGGAAGCCGACAATTTCGCTCTGCTTGACAGTGCCCTCGCTATCAAAAGCTTCTCCGCCGGCATGACATCCGGGGATTACGAAATCACAATCCACGGGCTGGTGGATAACAATGTTTTACAGCTTGACTATATCACCGGCGGCAAACATAATTCCAAAACTATGCCGCTTGAGGACAAAATTTATTTCCAGGGGCAAGCTCCCAGAGTAGTGAAATCCGCCGGATTCAAAGAAGGGGTATTTACCATGGCGGTTTTCGATCCTCTCTCTTTGAATATCTCTGAATTGAAGGTCGATGTAGGGCAAGCGAATATCTCCGATGAAGATACCACCTATACCATTAAAGTTGACATGAACGGTATCAAAACCACCATGACCGTAAATTCCGATGGCGAGGTGTTGAGAGATGAACAGCCCGGCGGTATGATGTTAGTTAAGGAAGAAAGGAACAAAGCTCTGGCGTTGAAATCGGTTTATGCGGAAGGAGAGGATTTCCTCAAGAAGCTTTCGGTATCATCGAGTGTCAACATTAAAAACGACAGGAAAACCACGTATCTCAAAGCGGAACTTCAAGATATAAACGTTTCCGCCTATATCCTTGATGATGGCTGTACCCAAAGGCTTTTGAAGAGGGAACCGGTGATCGTAGAAATCGACCGGAATAATCCCAAAGCAGTTGAGATCGGCGATCCGGATGAATTCCTTAAATCATCGGAGTTCATCCAAAGCGATGATCCCATGATTATGGAACTTTCGGAATCGATCATTAAGGATATATCAGACCGGAAAGATTGGGCTTACGCTATCTCTGATTGGGTTCATGATAATATCGAGAAGGATATATCGGTATCGGTGCCGTCAGCGGTGGAAGTGCTGAGGGTAAAACGCGGTGATTGCAATGAACACACTGTTCTGTATGTCGCTTTAGCGAGAGCCGTAGGGATACCATGTAAGACCGTTATCGGAATAGTCCACAAGGACGGAATGTTCTTTTATCATGCCTGGCCTGCTGTTTATCTTGGCTATTGGCATCATCTCGATCCTACCTTCGGCCAGCATACCGCAGATGCTACCCATATACAATTGCTGGAGGGCTCGATTGAAAAACAGGCGGAGCTGGTTAATGTGGTGGGTAAGTTGAAAGTTATTGTATTGGGGCACAAATAGATATGATACAACTTAAAAACCTGACAAAGAAATTCGGCAATAAAACAGCCGTCAACAATCTGAATATGACTATTCCCAAAGGTGAGTTATTCGGATTTTTAGGACCGAACGGCGCCGGCAAAACCACAACTATAAAGTTGATTATGGGAATGCTGCAGCCGACATCCGGTTCTATTGAAGTAGCCGGATACGATATGCAGCGGGATGCGCTAAAAGCCAAACAGTATATCGGCTATGTGCCGGATAGCCCTTATGTTTATGAAAAGTTGACCGGGCGGGAATACTTGAACTTTGTCGGCGATATTTTCGGTATGAAATCCGGCGACATTGAAAGATCGATTGATAGATACTCGTTGATCTTTAACATGGAAGATTATCTCGATTACAAAACCGAGGAATACTCGCACGGAATGCGGCAGAAAATCGTATTAACTGCCGCTTTTATGCATAATCCGGAATTGCTGGTGATAGACGAACCGATGGTGGGGCTCGATCCCTCCAGCGCAAGAGCGGTCAAGGATTTATTCCTGGAATTCGCGCGAAAGGGAAGTACCGTATTTATATCAACTCATACGCTACCGCTGGCTGAAGAAATCTGCCGGAGAATCGGGATTATCAATCATGGCAAGCTGATAGCTGTTGCGTCACAAGAAGAACTGCGGCAAACGAAAAGCGGGGGAAATCTGGAAAACCTGTTTTTGGAATTAACCAGGGAAAATACGGCGGCAAATCCTGTTTAATACAGGAGTGTGATATACGGGGGGTATCGCAGGTTAAAACCACTATGGTTTTGACATCAAAGCGGCTGTGGCGTCAGGTAGCAGTGAGGCTGTCTCAAAACCTAAAGAGGATTGCTTCGTCGCTTTGCTCCGCGCCGTGTCCCGATGCAATCGGGGCAATGACAGCATTAGAAGTCATTGCCAGCCCGAGGCTTGCCGAGGGCGCGGCAATCTCTTATTGCCATGCAGCGCCTTAAATCAGGATTTTGAGGCAGTTTCAGTAGTACCTGACGCCTGTTATAAAGGAACAAAAGGAATATAAATGCTGACAGTATTACTAAAACCAAAACTCAGATTCATCAACGCGCTACTCGACCGGCAGAGCCCGGAGAAAATGCTGAAATCCATTGTGGGAATCGGTGTTGTATTGTTCTTTCTGGTCTTCGGTTACTGGTTTTTCGAGTATATATTCTCATATCTCAATCGCCTCAATGAAGTTGGGACTATGCTCAAGGGGAAAGTTCTGGCGCTCGCTTTCTTTGCAGTTTTTGTGCTGCTTTTAATTTCCAACCTTCTTACCGGTATTTCAACCATTTTCAAAAATAAAGAGACAGCATTCTTGATGACGTTACCGATCGGTTACCGGGATATTTTCATTTCACGCACCATTGACAGTTTCATTTTTTCAACCTGGGCTTTTGCCATTCTTGGGGTTCCGATGATGATAGCTTACGGGAATTCAACCGGTTATCCCCTATGGATTTACATACCAATTATAATACTTGTATTTACACCTTTCGCACTCATACCGGCTTCAATTTCATCATTTATACTTATTCTTTATTTCAGATTTATCAGGAATATTGAGCCCAAGAAGTTTGCATTCGCTATAATAGCGGTAATAGCCGCTGCATTGTTTACTTACCTTAAAACCTCCGCGCCCGAGAACCTGTCTCTATACACATATCAGGATTGGCGGATTTTGAATAATTACCTTTCCGGCATGGCGTTAAGCTCAGCCCCCTGGTTGCCGTCAAGCTGGGGCTCCGCCTGCCTTCAGGAGATCGCTGTAAAGAACTTCAAAGGCGCAGCGGTATTCATGCTGACGCTGATTTCAACCGCGCTGTTTTTCTGCCAGGTAAATATCATCGCTTCTGGGTTACTGTTGGCGCGAGGCTTGCAAAACAGCTTCGGCAGCGGTAACTCCGCCAGCAAAAAGCCGGTTTTATCGAGGATTCTGTTAAAACCGCTTCAATGGAGGCTTATACCCATCCCCAGAGCAACGGCGGCAATGCTGTATAAAGATATCGCCACCTTTTTCCGTGACAGCGCACAATGGGGGCAGCTAAGTATCTTAGCGGGGCTGGCGCTGATTTATCTTTTTAACCTGAGATATTTCCCGGCAAACCTGTCCGACCCGTTCTGGAAATCGGTAATCGCATTCGCCAATTTCGCCTTCATGGGCTTTATACTGGCTACTCTATCGGTAAGGTTTGTTTTCCCTACAATCAGTCTGGAGGGCAAAGCATTCTGGCTTGTCAAATCATCGCCGGTTAAAATCGCGTCGGTTTTCTGGGAGAAATTCCTGATCGCGTTTATCTTCTTTGCCGGATTATCTGAGATTCTGGCAATAATATCATCGACAATGCTCGGTTTGCCTCCTTTAATGCTGATTATCAATCAGATAGGTGTTCTCCTTGTGAGTCTATCTTTAACAGGGCTTTCTATCGGGCTGGGAGCGTACTTTCCCGATTTCGACGAACCGAATCCATCCAGGATATCCTCCGGAGCAGGAGGTATGATAGCGGCGATTATAAGTTTGGTTTATGTTTGCGTAATTGTGGTGCTGCTCGCCTATCCCACTCATCTTTACACAAAATACTTAACGGAAGGTAATCAAATAAATACCAATGCGGCGTTGTTTTCATTTGCCAGTATAATTATTATTAGCTTAATTACATTTATCTTACCGGTTCTCACAGGTCTAAGAAATCTTAAAAGATACGAGTTTTAATATTCAAGCTATTATCGGGATACCCGGCGACCGATAATATAGAAAAAGCTGGAGGAAATTATGGCTGACATTATTGTTACCGGCGGCGCCGGTTTTATTGGTTCCAATCTCGTTGAACGTTTGTTTTCAGAAGGATATAACATTGCCGTAATTGATGATCTCTCAACCGGATTCAGGGAAAACCTCCCGGACAGGGTACGATTACACAGGGTTGATATCCGAAGCGCGGTTGTTCGAAGAATTTTCGAAATCGAAAATCCGAAAGTACTTTTTCATCTTGCGGCGCAGCTCGATGTAAGAAAATCCGTAGCCGATCCGGTTTTCGATGCCGATGTTAACGTGATGGGGACAATCAACCTGTTAAATCAGGCGGTCAGTTCCGGTGTGGAAAAGGTGATTTTCACCTCCACCGGCGGCGCGGTCTATGGCGAGCAGGAATATTTCCCGGCTGATGAGAATCATCCTACAAATCCCGATTCTCCATACGGCATCACCAAATTGGCGGCGGAAAAATATATACAGGTTTACTACAAAGTCCACGGACTGAAGTATACTATCCTTCGACTGGCGAATATATATGGACCGCGGCAGTCAACTATCGGCGAAGCCGGCGTGGTGGCATCTTTTTACGAGAGGTTCCTCTCCGGCGAGGAAGCGGTAATCTATGGAGATGGCGGGCAAACTCGCGATTTCGTGTATGTCGGCGATGTGGTCGATGCGGCGGTACTTTCCGTGAAATATCCGGAAAGCGACATTTTCAACATAGGCACGGCAAAAGAAACCAGCGTAACCGAGCTTTTCCGTGCCATGGCGAAGATTTCCGGGACCGGCCAGAAGGAGAAGTATGCCGAAGGGCGTAAAGGGGAACAGTACCGCAGCGTGGTATCCCACGATAAAATCACCCGGAAAACGGGATGGAAACCGAAAACCGATTTAAAAACCGGATTGGAACATACTTACGAATATTTCAAAAACAAACGCCTTCAGTTAGCCAGCCATTAAACGGATACTGAACTGTATATGCACGCAGCCGGAGGTTTGCCCACCTCTGGCGTGCCCTCCCTTCTATCTCTATCCAGGCTTATAGTCAGCGCCTGAATATATCACTTGCGAATATATTGCAAACCTTCATAGAAAACCTGATTACCGGAAAGATAGGATAAAAGCATAGTCTCTAAAACCGCAGACAAAATAAGCCACAGGCTTGCAAGTATCTGCTCTACCGCCGCCGTCATGGATTCTTCGCTTGTTTCAAGAAATCGCAGATTCCATCGTAGATTCCTTCGGCGCATTTCTTTTGGAATTGCCAATCACGCAACATCGCTTCCTGTTCCGGTATCATCATAAATGCGCATTCAACCAGCACCGATATCATCTCCGATGGGCGGGTGAGGGCAAGATTGCCGTAATAAACGCCATAATCGGGCAGCCCCGTTTTTTGCATCAGCCGCTTTTGAATAGCCTCAGCCAATGGCTTGGATTGAGCGTGGTAGTAATATGTGGAAACTCCATTGTTTTCATGGGGATTAACGCCGTCAGGAAGTGCGTTATTATGGATTGATATAAGCAGGTCGGCATTGAAATCGATCGCTTTCCGTGGACGATCGTAGATGAAAACATCCTCATAGCCATAACGTGTCTGGATTACATGAGCGCCTTTGTCCTCCAGGAGTTTGCGCAGCTTATGAGCTATCCACAGGTTCACCTCCATCTCCGTCAAACCGGTCGGTCCAACCGCTCCTAAATCCTTGCAGTGTCCCGGATCGATAACGATCCGAAGATTGTGTACGGGCGATTTTAGAAACCCACCGTATTCGGGCTTTTTCTTGATATTAAGCACGAAGTTATAATCTTCATAACCGGCATGATAGCCCCACTGATAACTATCCTTTAGTTCCAGCGCCAATCTATAGACATCGTCCTCCGGTTGGGACCATCCGGCGATACGAACCGCGCCGTCATTCTGTATGTATTTGATCCAATCCGTATCCGCTATCACGCCATAGAGGTATAATATCAGCCTGGATGGTTCCAGTTCCTGTTCGATTCTATAGGGATGTCTGACGGATAACGGTATCTCAACGGTCGTGAAATGCTCATTGTCATCTATATTGATATATCTTAGTCTGCTAATAGGAAGCGGAGCATCGGGCGGCAAGATAAAGGTGCTGTCTTCCGGAACAAAAGCGGTCAAAGAACCAGACAGTTTCATCCGAATGAAGCCGCTATCATAACCATCGTATATCCCCCTGACGCCGGGAGGCTGATATAGAAGCAGATATCCTGCGCCCGGAGCGGTTCTTACAATTTCCGATTCCCCTGTGAACTCCACGACCCTGATCTCGTCTCCCAACAGGGAGAGATTTCCCGCCGAACTCACCACCAAAGAATCCCTATCGAGGGAAACCAGTTTATACCTTATTGCTCCGGCAATCGTGTCCGCTATTGTGCTAATTTTGACAAAAGCGCGGTAATCGGACAATTCTATCTGTTCGCCTGCGGAAAGATCGCCGAACATGGAACCGCTGCGTATCGGCAGCGGATTATCCTCATAAAGGGGAATCCATTCGGAGCTATCCGAGACAGCGAAAAACGCCGAGCAACAAGGCGTTCCCGAAAAGCCGATTTTGATCATTTCATCAGCCGGTAAAATCCTGTCACCGGTTGGTAATATGGATCCCGGACTTATGAAAAGCGAATCCGAACTCACGGCGAGTTCCCGGTAACCGATAACGACCGGGACTTCTAATATTGTCGTGTCTTTTTCCGCAATAGAAACGAGTTCAAAAATAAACTCGCCGTCGTTTACATCAATAAATCCCAAAAATCCACCGGACTGATGTACCGGCGCCACCTGCTGATTTATATACAGCAAATTCCCGGAATCGGTATTCCCGAAGATGAATGTGGAATCCACCG
The DNA here is from genome assembly GCA_964563085.1 of uncultured Ignavibacteria bacterium. Classification (GTDB taxonomy): domain Bacteria; phylum Zixibacteria; class MSB-5A5; order UM-FILTER-46-8; family UM-FILTER-46-8; genus WJIR01. Next base: position 95,070 of record CAZLVS010000001.1, read on the forward strand.
ACGGTAACCTGCTATCAGGCTTGGGATATATCACCTCGATATGACCGGCGTAGCAGAATCCCGCCGTAATTAGCAGAAATAGAACCGATATGGTCGTTAGCTTCTTCAATTTCTCCTTATACCCGCTCCAGCGATAAGGGGTAGATTCATCGTTCCGTTCTGTGTGATAACTCCTTGAAACGGATCATTATTTATCAGCAGGTTTCCATCGAGATCTACATAATCAACCAAACCTGCAAGATGCGCCGCCGCGGTAATCCCGGCAGAGCTCTCCACCATGCAGCCCAGGAGTACCTGCATCCCTAACTGTTTGGCATATTGAATAATCCGAAGGGAATCGAAGATAAGTCCGCATTTGGAAAGTTTAACATTAATACCGTGCACTTTTCCGTACAAGTCGACAATGTCTGCGAATTTATTCATATCCTCATCAGCGAATACGCGTATATCAGTTTCCGATGTTAACCTGTCGAGGTCTTCGAGGTTTCCCGCCGGTATCGGTTGCTCTATAAACTCGATATTATAGTCAAGCATACGATTCATTTTAACAATCGCTTCGTCCAAATTCCAGCCGCCGTTAACATCCAGCCGAAGTTCCGCATCGCTTAGCTCGCGAAACTTCTTGATAACCTCAATGTCGTCATCGGACCCCATTTTCAATTTATAAGCGGAATATCCCGGATTTTCATTGAGTATAACCTCCAATTCATTCGGTTTCACAATGCCGATCGAAAAGGAGGTTAAAACACTCTCCTGCGGGGATATCCCGAAGTATTCAAAAAGCGGTTTCCCCGCTCTCTGAGCCAAATAACCATATATCGCCTGTGATACCGCGGCTAAAGCCGGAGCGGGATGGCCCATAAGTTCGTCCGGCCAGGGATTTTTCTTCAAGTATAGTATATCATCTTCTGTTTTGAAGTTTATAAGAAGCTCCCGACAAGCTTCCATTATCTCTTCGGCGGTTTGTCCAAGGTAGTAAAGCGGGGCGGCTTCCCCGTAGTTACCCTCGATGTTCACTATCACATTCTCACGTTCCGATGTTGTTCCGCGACTCAATCCGAAAGGACGCGTCAATTTTAAATTGATCTTTTCAACCTCAATATTCACTTAAAAGAAATCCTCTTAATCGATTTTATCCGATTATATAATTGTCGTCCAAATTCGTCGGCATCCTCGGCGATTCGGTCTATAAAAACGCCGCCTCGTCGGAGGCTGCTATGTATCATCTCGTTTTCACCTGTCACCAATCCTACATGCCTGTTAAAGAAAATCAAATCACCCGGGCGATGGTTCCCATACTTTACCGAGCTGCCTTTCCTTAACTGGTCTTTGGTGTCTCTCGGGAATTCAATCCCGTAGTGTTCAAAAACCGCTTTAATGAATCCGGAACAGTCCCAGCCCGATGGCGTTATCCCTCCCCAGACATAAGGAGTTCCGATAAATGCTTTAGCTCTTCTTATAATCCCAACTATCTTTTGATCGGCGGCGAGGGGTTCATAGGAAAGGATGCAGCTATCAGCGGGTATCCATCCACGATTATCATCGTTAAGCTCCACTTCCGACCAGTTCCCTTTTGTGCTTAAACGTCTTAATTCGGTATTAAAATGTAATCCGAAAACGATCCTGGCGTTTTTGCGGGGAGATGAGAAAACCGGCGTGTAGCCGGCAGAGATTTTTGTGTTCGGTTTTGGAAGCTCCTCATTGGATAGGTGTGCAGTGTGGATAAATCCGGGGTAATTATCCGGAAGCTTTATCCTGATATAATCCCCTTCAGGTTTACCGTCAATCCTGACTTTCGTTCCCCATAACGCCTGAGTTACTCGTTCCGAATTGAATACCGGTTCGGCATGAATATCGGCTAACGCTACTCGAACATGCAGACCCGAATCAGGTTTTAACGACCTCTTGGACGACATTACTATGAATATACTTTATTGGTAAGCGGTGAGTAAGACCGCATGTTATCTCCCAGGTAATAGTGCCGCAGAGCTCCGCAATCTCGTCAGCTCCAATGTACTCGCCGCACTGTTCTCCGATAAGCACAACCTCGTCGCCAAACTTCGCTTGCGGGATTTCAGTGATATCAACCATCAAGGCATCCATGCAAACTCTGCCGACAATCGGAGCCCGTTGTCCATTTACTATAACCTCGCCTTTGTTGGACATCGCTCGAGGGTAACCATCGCCGTACCCAATGGGAATAGTGGCGATTTTGCTTTTCGACGAGGTAACGTAACTCAATCCATATCCTATCGGCTCTCCCTTGTCCAAATCCCGAATATATAGAATATTACTCACGAGTTTCATTGCGGGTGCGACATCCACGGTGCGTTTACTCTCTTTTGAAGAGTAGTAACCATAAAGAAGCAGCCCTACTCGCACCATGTTGAAATAGGATTCCGGGAGATTCAACAGTCCGCCGGAATTCGCCATTGAAAGAACCATAGGAGACATCTCTGCATCGTTAAATGATTCCGTGGCTGATTTGAACTTTTCTATCTGCTTGTAGCAAAAACTCAAGTCGCCATTGTCCGATGCTGAGAAATTAGTGCTGAATCCCGCCATTCGGAGCCTGGGCAGTTGTCGGATTTCGTCAATCAGGATATTTATATCTCCCGGTCTGGCTCCGTAACGGGACATCCCTGTATCAATTTTGAGGAAGATATCTACTTTTTTCCCCTCATCAACTAAACTGTCAAGTTCCCTGGCGAATTCAGTATCGGATATGGTAGGTATAAGATTATAATTTAAAACAAGATGCGCTCTGTCGGGTGGTTCCGGATAGAGGAGGACAATCGGTTTGTTGATTCCGGCTTCTCTTAACTCAATCCCTTCTTCAACAAAAGCGATCCCCAAACAGTCGGCGCCGTTTTCCACCATAGCTCTGGCAGCCTCCACCGCTCCGTGCCCGTAACCGTTCGCCTTAACAACCGCTTGCAGCGTTACGCCTTGCGGTAAAATCGATTTAACCGCCTGCGTGTTGGCAGCTATTCTGTCTAAGTCTATCTCGATATATGATGGTTTGTTAAATCTATTATTTCTCATAAGCGTAGTTGTTCCGCGTTCTTGTACGATCAGGTAATAGAAACAGGAAAACTCCTGAACTTACACCTGATAATTTCATACTTAATATGTTTTCATATCAAATTGGTTTCATTTATATTACAAATAACATATTAATGTCAAGCGAAATCGCTAATTTCCCGAAGTACTTACACTGTACTCCGTCATTTATATGCATTGAGCCTTTTGGTGAAGTTTTAATATGTATCGAAAAAAAAGAAGGTTTCTGAAGCGCACCCCTCATGCGCGCGGAATAAAACTTAGACGCAACGAAAAATTCCAAGCGTCGATTGAAACCGATTCCGGCGTTAAAGTGCGTTCCAATTACGAAAAAGTATGTGCCGATCTTCTGCATGAGAACGATATTGAGTTCATCTATGAACCTTTGATTCTAATAGAAGGGAAAAAGTACCGCCCCGATTTTTACCTGCCGCAATACGATCTGTTTATCGAAATTTGCGGCTACAATCACATGCCGTTTTACCGGGATAGGATGAAGTTTAAGAGAGACCTTTTCCGCAAGGCAAATTTGCGCGCGGAGTTTATCTTCATTAGTGTAAATATTAATGCTAAACGGTTATTACATAGGCGTGTATTCGCGATTATAGAGGCATAAATGCGTTATTATCGGCACATTCAGTAATTTCTTATCCTTGTTAAACCGCATTTTACTGGTATCTACCCAAACACCCGCAAAACAGTCTTTAAAATATGAATCATGAATACTTTATCTTTCCATTTAATTGGTTCAATTAAACATCTTATGGTAGAGTACAATGGCAATAACACGTTAATATCGTTCTGCTAACTAAAGTGAATCTTCGGGCTTCCGCAGTTCATCTATCTGTCAATTAAATATACGAGCTTTTAATATTTTATTGTAATCCACGGCTTTTTAGCTTATAATAATAGATTGTCGTACAATATCTTTTGGAGAGAAAATGGCTATTGAACAGCGGGAAAACATAATAGATGTGTTTATAGAAGACGAAATGAAGTCTTCTTATATAGATTATTCCATGTCCGTGATAACCTCTCGGGCGCTGCCGGATATACGGGACGGTTTAAAGCCGTCAAATCGAAGGATTCTGGTAGCGATGAACGATTTGAATCTGTCGCCGGGACGGGCGCATCGTAAATGCGCTAAAATCTGCGGTGACACTTCCGGTAATTATCATCCTCACGGCGAACAGGTGATATATCCAACCCTGGTGCGGATGGCTCAGCATTTCAACATGCGCTATCCTTTGGTCGATGGGCAGGGGAATTTCGGCTCGATCGATGGAGACGCCGCTGCGGCGATGAGGTACACCGAAGCCCGACTAACCCCGCTGGCAATGGAAATGCTGGCTGATATCGACAAAGATACTGTCGATTATATGCCGAACTACGATGAAACCATAGAGGAACCGATAGTGCTCCCGAGCAGGTTTCCCAATCTCCTTTGTAACGGAGTCTCGGGAATCGCCGTCGGTATGGCTACCAATATCCCTCCGCACAATCTGGGGGAAGTTGCCGACGCCTTAGCAGCGATTATCGATAACAATGAGATTTCCGACAAAGAGCTCCTGGAACATATCTCCGGTCCCGATTTTCCAACCAGCGGTATAATTGTCGGCAGAAGCGGCATACAAGAGGCTTATTTGAGCGGAAAGGGCAGGATAACCTTACGAGCGAAGGCTAATATCGAAACCGCAAAAAGCGGCAAGGAGAATATAATAATAACTGAGATACCATATCAGGTAAACAAGGCTAACCTGCTAAGCAAAATAGCTGACCTCGTTCGAGACAAACATATCGAGGGGATCGCCGACCTCCGCGATGAATCCGACCGAGATGGAATGCGCATAGTAGTCGATATGAAAAGAGATGCTAATGCCGATGTGGTTTTGAATCAGCTATTTAAGATGACGCAGATGCAGGTAACCTACGGCATCATCATGCTTGCGCTGGTTAATGGAATACCGAAGGTCGTAACCCTGCGGGAGATGCTGGAGCATTTCATTGACCACAGACATGAAATAATAGTCCGCAGAACGAAATTCGAATTAGACAAAGCCGAAAAGCGAGCCCATATACTCGAAGGCTATAAGATTGCGCTGGATAACATCGATGCGGTTGTTGAGCTTATTAAGAAATCAAAGGATGTGCCTGCCGCCCGCCAGGGATTGATCGATAGGTTCGGTCTGACCGAGTCCCAGGCTCAAGCGATACTCGATATGCGTTTGCAGAGATTAACCGGACTGGAACGCGAGAAGATCGAGGCGGAATACAAGGAATTGATAAAGCAGATAGCGAACCTTAAAGATATTTTGGACAGCCAGCCGCGCAGGATGCAGATCATACGAAATGAGATACTGGAATTAAAAAAGAAATATGCCGATAGCCGGCTGACCATGATTATCGATGACGAAGGATCGGATTTCACCATTGAGGATCTAATCGCAGAAGAAGATATGGTGATAACGATCACCCATTCCGGGTACATAAAGAGGCTCTCAACTTCTTCATATCGCAAGCAAAGGCGAGGGGGAAGAGGCGTTATCGGTATGGAGACCAAAACCGAGGACTTCATCGAACACATGTTTATCGCTTCCACTCATAATTATATCCTGTTCTTCTCGAATCGGGGCAAGTGCTACTGGCTAAAAGTTCATGAGATTCCCCAGGGCGGGAGATTAGCGCGAGGCAAATCGATCGCGAATCTCCTGCAGATGGAAAAAGAGGAGTACATTGCGGCATTTATACCGGTGCGTTCCTTTAACGACGGTAAATATATCGTGATGGCGACCGAGCATGGAATTGTTAAGAAAACGGAACTCACCGCCTTCTCCCATCCCCGCAAGGTCGGTATTATCGCCATAAATGTTCCCAAAGAGGATAGACTGATAGAAGTGGGGCTGACCGATGGAACCTGCGATATCATACTTGCGACGCGCAACGGTCAGGCAATTCGTTTTCACGAACAGGTGATACGAGCAATGGGCCGAACCGCTTATGGCGTTAAGGGAATTTCACTCGGCAAAGATGATATCTGCATCGGTATGGTCGTCATCAGGAGGGAGGCGACCTTGCTGACAGTCTGTGAGCACGGTTACGGAAAGCGCTCGCCTATCTCCGACTACCGAATCACCAACCGCGGGGGCAAGGGCATAATTAACATCAAGACCTCCGAGAGAAACGGGAAGGTGATCACCATTAAGGAAGTGGTAGACGAGGATGAATTGATGCTGATATCGTACAAGGGTATTATAGTGCGAATCGCAATCAGCACCATCAACCCTATAGGTAGAAACACACAGGGAGTCAAGCTGATGAACCTGGGAAAGGGGGACAAGATAGTGGATGTAGCCAGAATCGCCGAGGAAAACGGGCGGGAGGAATAATATGTTCACGCGCGGGGAAAGCCGGGTGATTATTATTCTGATTGCGTTTCTGTTTATCGGAACTATCATCAATATTTACGGTCGATACAGGGAAAGCGAGAATATAGAGATATCTCGCTTGATCGAGCACAAAGAGCTTGAAATGCCCAAGCTGCAATACTCCACTTCTAACCGGCCATTGGCTGTCGAGTCGGGAGAAGATAATGTTAGTTACGCATCGGACAATAAGAGCAGCATAGTTAAGATTAATTCGGCGTCGGCAGCGGAATTGATTTCATTGCCCGGGATTGGTCCTGTAAAAGCGCAGAGGATTATCGAGTATCGCGAAATAAAGGGCGGCTTCAGGAACGAAAAGGATTTGCTTAAAGTAAAAGGGATAGGACCGAAAACATTAGAAAGCATTTCACCGCTTATCGAATTGGAATAATATTATGTATACTATTCCCGGCAGAGAGTCCAAAACGGCTATCGGCATATATTTTTTCGAGGATAGAATCGACAATGTGAAACTGCGGTCGAACAATGGTGACTTTCATCTCCTGCATGCCAACTCCGAGTTTCATTCCGGGGAGCGTCATCCCTTTAAATCATCATGGAGGGTTGATTATCTAAACCGTTTGATGGATGCCGATATCAAGACGGATGAAATTGTGCGGTTTTGCATTCCTCAGCAGCTAACCTTACTCCACAAATTCAGAGTAGATCCCTCGCTGCTGAAGGACTTTCCGGATTGGATAGAGTGGATGGCTAAACAGCATCTCCCATCCTCGCCCGAGAATTACTACTTCCAGTACCATCCGGTTTACTGCGCCGCTCCGGATTTCAAAAACTACCTGGTTATCAGTTATCCGGAATCCTCGATTCGTCCGATTCGGGAACATAAGTTATCGGACAACGCGGAGCTTCCGCTTGTCGATAGTATAGCATTGTCGAATCTTATACACCTTGATAATCGTTTTAATTCCTACTCGTCGTCGGCGCTATTGCATTTCGATTCCGATCGCATTACTTACCTTTTGTTCATAGATGGTATTCTGTTTGAATGTAATGGCATAAACTTGCGGAATGACTCGGATGGGTCCCCGGTGAATGGGTTTATCGAAGAACTGAATACGATGCTGAATTTCCGGCTCCGCAGCCGGCGCTCGGATGATCAACTGAAACTGTTCCTGTGCGGCAGAGTTAATGGCGATTTCAATATCCTCGATGACCTTAAAGCGCATGTTGATGCGGATATTTCGTATTTCGACTTCACAAAAATAGCATGTTCCGAAGCCACCGGATCGGACGAAACCGAATCTATTTGCAGGTGCAGCGAGTATGCGGTTGCACTTGGAGCAGCTATGAATGCAATTAAACAGCCCGAACTTGAACATCAAACCACTTAATGAGGTGATCGATGTCGCTCCATATAACAGGCGGGGAGTTTCGCAATCGTAAATTGGACAGCGTCTCGGGCAATTCAGCGCGACCAACCTCGTCTTTCGTTCGAAATGCGATGTTCAATATCCTCGGTGATAAAGTCACAGACGCCAGCGTGGTTGATTTCTTCTGCGCCGGCGGAACTATTGGCTTAGAAGCGATTTCCCGGGGGGCATCGAGCTGCTGCTTTGTTGAAAACGGCGGAAAAGCTGTAAGCGCGCTAAGGAGCAATATCGAAAAGCTGGATGTTTCCGAGCAGTGTTATACTATTTCGATGAATGCTCTCTCGAGTATCCGGATTTTGGAAGACAAAGGCGCTAAGTTTGACCTGTTGTTCGCTGACCCCCCATACAAGAAACCGTTAGCAATACCTCTGCTAACCAAGCTTCGCAACTCATCTATTTTAAAAGAAGACGCTATCCTGATTCTGGAAGCAGCGTCGCGGGATGAGATTAAATTTCCGGAATGGATCAATATTCTTAAAACATGGGTATCGGGGGATACCGCTTTGTATTTTATTTCTTTTGACAATCATTGATGTCATTGATATCTTGGAGAAGGTATTATGAAAGACATGTCGAAAAGAACAGCTCTTTATCCCGGCACCTTTGATCCCATAACCAACGGCCATCTCGATATCGCCGAGCGTGCGATGCAGATATTCGACCACCTGATTATTGCGGTGGCGATAAATCCCGCAAAACAAACTTTGTTTAGCGAACGGGAGAGGATTGAGCTGATCGAGAAGGCGGTTGAAGGTTTAGGTTCATTTGAAGTAACCAGTTTCTCAGGTTTGACCGCCGCCTTCGCCGAAAAAAGGGGCGTTCGCGCCATTATCAGGGGTTTACGGATGATATCGGACTTCGAACATGAATTCCAGATGGCATTGATGAATAGAAAACTGAAACCTGACGCGGATACGGTTTTCCTGATGCCATCGGAAAAATATACTTATCTATCGTCGTCAACGATAAAAGATATCGCCAGGCATGAGGGACAGATAGACTGCTTCGTACCTAAGGCGGTCGCTGAGGCTCTGAGAGAAAAATTCGGGGGGAAGAAACAGATATGACAATGCTTTATAAATCGGAAGTGATGCAGGTGCTTGATGGCATGATCGGGGGTTTCTCGGTACCGGAAGGCGAACTGCTTCTGCTGGAGGAGAGCCTCAATCTCACCCGTTTCGCCGAATCGGCTATTCAACAAAACATCTCGCGGTATGACCGAAATATGATGGTGCGAGCGGTTAACGATAAAAAAGTAGGAGTCGCCGCCACAAATCAACTCGACACTGACGGTATCTTAAGCGCTATAAAGGCAGCCGAGGAGATTGCCGCTATCCAGAAACCGGATCCTGAGTTCCCCGGTTTGGCTGAATTCCGGACTGTCGAGGGTGACAAGGACGCTTATCACGGAAGTACCGCTGATACCAGCCCCGGCAAGAGGGCGGATGTAGTGGAGGACTGCGCCAGGGTGGCATCCAGGCAAAAATTGCAGGCCGCAGGGGCTTATCAGACCAATATCGAGACCACCGCCGTAGCAAATAGCCACGGAACGCGACAGTATTTCACCGAGACTATCGCCTGGCTGACACTGACCGTATCAGGAGAGAATAATATCTCCGGATGGGCGCAGAGCTACAGCCGGAACGCCAAAGATATCGACGCAAAGGAAGTCGCTGAAAAAGCAGTGAACAAAGCTCTCCTTTCCGCCGAAAAAACGGAGTTGCCTCCCGGAGAATACACCGTTATTCTGGAACCCGCCGCCGTAGCTGATTTGGTTTTGTTCCTCGCTTTCCTGGGTTTCGGCGCTAAGACTTTGGTTTCGAGGCGCTCCTTTATGGCTGACAAAATCGGTGAGAAGATCGTCGGCGGTAATATCACCATAACCGAGGATCCATTCCATCCCAGGATAAATTATATGCCGTTCGATTATGAAGGCGTCCCCAAAAAGAAGGTTCCACTAATTGAAAACGGGATCGCCAGGGGAGTTGTTTACAACCGTTATTATGCCAATCAGTTCGATGCAGAATCCACCGGTCACGCTTTACCCCCCAATAATACCTACGGACCGTACCCGAAATCGATGGTTATGCAAGCCGGCAATTCCTCCATTGAGGAGATGATCAGCTCCACCAAAAAAGGGATATTGATAACGCACTGGTGGTATATCAATTTCCTTAATCCCATGAAAACCGAAGTAACCGGCACCTGCCAGGACGGTACCCTGTTAATCGAGAATGGCGAGGTAGTATCCGGAGTAAACGACATGCGAATGGGGCAGTCGATACTGGAAGCCTTATCCAACGTTGAAAAGATCTCCGGGGAGCAGGAGTTATGTCCCAAGTACGGCGCTCTTATGCTGGTTCCGGCTCTGAAGATAAACAATTTTACATTCATCGGGTAATGCAGAGGGTAGTTTTACTTCTCGTCATGTTTCTTTTTGGCGCCTCCGTTGCCAAATCATCTCCATATCAGGCTCAGCTTAGCTTCGGCTACCGTCCGCAGGTTACGACCTCATTTATTGATTATCCTTTTCTATCCAGTTGGGATGGATTCGTGGATGTTCCTCTACTCGGCCTCCGTTTCTCCAAATCGATTTATGATGAATGGTATTTGACCGGCAATTATCGCTATTTCTTTAAGACTTCCGGTTTGGATGCCGGTAATGATGTCTCGCTTAATTATTATCTCTTTACGGTGGGACCTTATTATCGTTCCCCAACCACCGATGGAGAGAGTTTTTTCATTAACCTGTACGGCGGCATTGGCTTCAGCTATGCTGAGTTCAGCATCGATATCGGTAATGCAGTGGACAGTTTCAGTCGCTATGAACCGGCGCTGGTCGGCATTATTGGATTCGAGAAAATGATAATAAAGAACTTTTCTGCAACTGCGGAAGTAACATATAATGCCCTTTATTCAGTCGTAAAAGGCGAACTGGGACAATCGGCAACGCCTTTTGAGACTACGGTCAATGTAAACGGACTGGATATTTCCCTGGGCATAGCTTATCAATTCGAAATGTAGGAGTATATTATGATAAATCGCAGGGAATTTATTTATGCCGGCTCTATTCTGGGCCTGGGATTTCTATTTGTGAATCCCTTATCGGCTAACTCCGATAACATCAATGCTTATCAAAGACCTGCGAGAGTTAAGCGTTATCTCCATGGCAATCCGAAAGGAGGGTGCTCAACTCCCGGATACGCACCGGATGATATTTGCGGGATCGGTCACGCTGAGGCGGCGTTCGAAGAGTATGCATATTTGACGCCCCAAAATCATGGCATACATTGTTAGCGATTTTTTAAAGAAGTCGATACGTCTTCTTGAAGACCACAATGTCTTCGAACCGGTAATCTCTGCAGAACGAATCTTCTCTCATTATACAAGCTTAAGCCGCACAGAACTTTACGCAGCCGCCGAAACCATTATTTACAATCCCCGGATTCATAATATCAAGGCGGCGTTGGAACGAAGAATAAACGGCGAACCGGTTGCATATATCACCGGTGAATGCGAATTTTATAACATAAAGCTCAAGGTTGATAAGCGGGTAATGGTTCCCCGACCGGAGACAGAAATTCTGGTAGAGGAATGCATAAAACTCCTTAGAGACAAGGAAGGCAGCCTGCGAGTAGCTGATGTTGGAACCGGATCCGGTAACATCGCGATAAGTCTGGCGGTCAACCTGCCAAAGTCCGATATAATCGCTACCGATATCCAGCAATCGGCGCTTGAGCTGGCAAGGGAGAATGCCGGATTAAATAATGCGGCAGATAGGATTGATTTTGTTAGAGGAAATTTGTTTGAGCCGTTGAAAAGCTTTCAGCGGAGTTTCGATGCTATCGTTTCGAACCCGCCATATATAAGCTGGGATGAGCGGGATTCCCTTCCTATCGAAGTGCGCGATTTCGAACCTGAGAAAGCTCTTTTCTGCGAAGAAGATGGATTGTATATTATCAGGAAACTTGCGGAGCAGGCGGTTGTGTATTTAAACGCAGGAGGAATTCTGGCTTTGGAAATCGGGTATAGCCAGGGTAATGATGCAAAAAATATGATGCGAAAACACTTCAGTGATGTTAAGCTGATTAAAGATTATTCCGGGAAGGATAGAATTGTAATAGGTGTGATGTGAACCGATGAAAGAGCTGATTGAAAAGTACCAACCCATAACTTCATTCTACCCAACGCACAAAGCTCAACAGTGGCATTACAGAATACACCCATATTTCACTAAGCAGCCGGGAAATGTGGTCGGTGAATATATCTCGCACTACACCCGGAAGGGGGAGGTGGTGCTGGATCCGTTTTGCGGGAGCGGAGTTACCGCGATTGAAGCGCTCAGACTGAATAGAAAATGTATAGCGGTTGATTTATCCCCGCTGGCTGCATTCGTCACCAAACAAACCTGCATTGCCCCTGTGGACATCGATGAATTTCAGGGAGCGTTCAACACGCTCAAACAGCGCGTCCTTCCGTTGGTTGAGAAGATTAGGAAGATGAGCGAAAAGCGGATAGAGAAATTCACTATCAAGGACTGGTATCCCAAAAATGTAAGCCTTCCAAAAAACGCTGACTGCGAGTATGTGCACGACTTATTCTATAAGCCGCAATTAATAATTCTTGCCCATATCCTGAGTAATATCGAAAAGGAAAAAAGCAAAAAGTACCGGGATCTCCTGAAATTAGTATTCTCCGGAATCCTTCACAGGGCGAGTAAAACATATTTCAAAGACCGCAAGGATGCTGGAGGCGGTAATAGCGGAATATTTACTAAATACAGATATTGGGTACCCAAGAGACCCGATATAAGGGATCCCTGGGATTTATTCGAGATACGTTTTAATATCGTCAGGAACGCTAAACAGAGATGGAATGAAATATTAAATAGGCGCAGAATTGGAAAGGATTTAACTGTTAAAACTGCTTCGGCGACCGAATTATCGAGGTTTGTCGAAGAGGACAGTATCGACTATATTTTCACCGATCCCCCTTACGGAGCTCATATCGCTTATCTTGATTTATCAATAATGTGGCATTCCTGGTTGAAAATGCGCGTTCCCAGAAAGTCCTTTAACGAAGAGATAATCGAGGGCGGCGACGCGCAGCATTCAATCGACCATTACAAGTCACAGCTTAACCGGTCTTTTGTCGAAATGTATAAAGCGCTCAAAATGGATAGATGGCTGTCATTAGTTTACTTCCACAAAGACCACAAATTATGGTTTGCCATTATCGAAGCGGCTAAAGATGCGGGATTTGAATATGTTAACACTGTCGCTCAGCCGCTTAGCAAACAGACTTTTCATAAGATAAAAAATCCATTAAAGGTGCTGGGCGAATCATTGATTGTAAATTTCAGGAAATCGAAGAAGTTCTTCCCTGTGGTGGAAAGCGAGGCTATTCCGGCGATAAAAATAATTTATAATGTTGCGGAGAGAATAATCTACAGTCGAGGGGGAGCGACCACCGAAGAGATAATGCGAGCCGTAGTTCCTGAGCTCTTCGAAGCAAATCTGATCGATAAAGTAGCCCTGACAAATATGCATGACATATTCGATCTGCTCATTGCTGAATTCGACCATGGCGTCGATGACCGCTGGCATATTAAACCGGAGAAAATGGATAGATTAGGGAATTATATTCCTGTAAAAGAGAGGATAAAGTACTATCTCATCTCCATACTCCGCCGCGAAAAGAAAATCGATTTCGATAAAATTGTCACTAAGATACTGCCGTTGCTTGTTAACGGGCATGAACCGACACGGCACGAGATTTCGCGGATTCTAAATGAGATAGCTTTTTCTAAAGATGGATTGAATTGGGAATTGAAACCGGGTGAACCGGTTATATTTCAGCAGGAATTCGTGCTAAAAAACGATCTGGATTATTCCACCATCCCCGATATCAGCCGCCATAACCAGATTATCTACAGGCTCCTTCTACTGGGATGGCGATTGAGGTTCTATCCTTATATCGGAAAAGCTGAACTCCTCGAAGTCTCCAAACACCTTCCCGATGAGATAGCTTATCTGGAGCAGTTGCCTATTAATAATGCTGATGATACTCAGCGCCGAAGGATTGAGCAAATTGACTGTCTCTGGTTCTACGAAGGTCGGATTCCGGAATTCGCATTCGAAGTTGAACAGAGTACCAATTTCCTGACGGCTTTGGAACGTTTTTATGCTTTGCTCGAACTGTTTCCGGCTATCGGAACCCAACGGCGTTTAGTAATAATAACGCCGCGTAATAGAAAGCGGAAATTAACTCAGGAGTTGTTGAAATCATCTTATGCAGGACATCCTATGTATCTCGAAAGAAAATTGTCATTTTTATATGAAGAGATTTTCGAGTCCGAATATAATAATTTGGTCTCCGATCCAAACTTCTCCAGTAATTCAATCGATAGGCTATTATCTCTACCTGAAACATTAGAAGAGTAAAGGAAGCATTATGCCAGCTAAGAAGAGTAAAAAGAAAACCACCGCGAAGAAAACAGCGAAGAAGAAAGCAGCGGAATCAAAGCCAAAACTTACTAAAAGCCAGATGACCGCTTTGGATGGATTGAAAACAGCCATTCAAACCGAAATCGATGGATATAACTTTTATATCCTCGCCGCCCAGAAAACCAAAGACGACAAGGGTAAGCAGATGTTCGAGTATCTGGCACAGGAAGAGGCGGCACACAGGGAGATACTCGAAAACCAATATAAATACCTGGTCGAAGAAGGCAAATGGGGCAAGCTTCCCAAACCGACCAAGGTGCCCAAGCAGTTCAAGGCGAAATCACCCATATTCACCCCAGAATTCTCCAAACGCACCAAGCTGGAGAATTTCGAGTTGAGCGCGCTTTCTATCGGGATACTTTTGGAGCAGAAATCGATTGACTATTACAGGAAGCTATCCAAGCAGAATCGCGACCCTAAAGCTAAGAAGATGTTCGATGAATTAGCAAAATGGGAAGGCGAGCATTTAAAGCTTCTGACCAATCAGCATAATATGCTTCAGCGGGAATACTGGGCGGAAGCGGGATTCGAACCGTTGTTTTAACGCGGTAACCTGGCAACTGGGCGCGCCTCACTGATCGATCCGACGACATTGATTCTTGCGGTGGTCGCGCTTGCGGCTCTTCTAAACTTTCGAGTGAACTCGGTCTGGCTGATTCTCGGCAGGGCGTTGGTGGGGTTAGTTTGCGCCTCCTTCTCCTGATTGCCTGCCGAGCCGCCGCTAACTAATAGTCTGCCAACGTGTTCCGCTTGCTTTGCAAAGGGTGCTTTGGGATTTGGCAACCGAATGCCGCAAAATGACGGGGAGAATAAAACAGGGGACGCCGGCCTTCATCCCGCCATTTAACAATAGGTTACAGCCATCTCAAAATATGGTGTCTTTTTGACAGAAAATCCTCTTGACATTTATGACTATTTGGTTATTTTGCCAACTAACAAAGCCGATAAGCGTATAAGAATGAGTTATGAATAGTAAAACGAAAAAGAAATATCAAGCGCGAGCGCAAATCATCAAAGCCATGGCACATCCGACCAGGCTTTTTATAGTGGATAAATTAGCCAAAGGTGAGAGGTGTGTCTGTGAACTGCGTGACATGATCGGCGCTGATATCTCAACTGTTTCTAAACATCTTTCGGTATTGAGACAGGCCGGGATCGTTGAGGATGAAAAGCGCGGGCTTCAGGTCTGGTACAGTCTTAAAGTCCCTTGCATTCTGAACTTCTTCGGGTGTGTTGAGGATGTGCTGAAATCAAATGTGCAATTGGCGAAGAGCGTCATAGTTAAGAAGTAATCTTTTTGCTTACCTGGCGACTTTGCCGAAGAGACTTGACTCTGGAAGTCCGAGATAAGGAGTTTTGAAATTGAATTGGAAATCCGAATGGAAGCCGTTGGCCTGGATAGTAACGGTCTTTATCATTTTCTTTTATTTGCCTATCGATAGTGTTCGCCTGCGCGGAGCGGTTATCGAAGCGCTGGCATTAACTAAATGGTACGCGCAGGAGCATGTAATTCTCTGTCTCGTTCCGGCCTTCTTTATTGCCGGGGCAATTGCCGTTTTTGTCAGCCAGGCGTCGGTAATGAAGTATCTCGGGGCGAAGGCGAACAAGCTCCTTTCGTATGGCGTGGCATCGGTATCGGGGACAATACTGGCTGTCTGTTCATGCACGGTCCTTCCGCTCTTTGCGGGAATCTATCGCATGGGCGCCGGGCTGGGGCCTGCTACTGCTTTTCTATATTCGGGTCCGGCAATTAACGTACTGGCGATAGTGCTCACGGCCCGCGTCCTTGGGATAGAATTGGGCATTGCCAGAGCGGTAGGAGCTATAGTCTTCGGTGTCGTTATCGGTCTTTTAATGCACCTGATCTACCGCAAGGAAGAAACCGAAAAGGTAAATGCCCAGATGGCTATGCCGGAGCCGGAGGTGGAGCGACCGCTCTGGAAAAACGGACTATACTTCGGCGCTATGGTTGCTATCCTCGTTTTTGCCAATTGGGGTAAGCCCGATGAGACAACAGGATTCTGGGCGTTCATTTACTCATACAAATGGGTGATTACGAGCATTGCCGCTGCCGGCCTCGGTGCTATGCTCATTTTCTGGTTTAAGCTGTCAAAGATTCCAATAATTATAACTGCTATAGCGACGGCTACAATCGCGCTAATATTCCCGCATGAGCCTCTGCTACCGTTTTCCGCGGCAGTCGTGGGATTATCGATCATCACCAGCCGACGCGAAGATGAATCAGGTGAGTGGTTTTCTCAGACCTGGGGTTTTTCCAAACAGATTCTACCGCTTCTGTTCGGCGGCGTACTGATCGCCGGGCTTTTATTGGGACGACCGGGCTCTGAAGGCATCATCCCATCCCAATGGATCAGCAGCTCGGTAGGCGGCAACTCGCTTGGTGCGAATCTGTTCGCATCTGTGGCAGGCGCATTCATGTACTTCGCTACGCTCACCGAAGTGCCTATTCTGCAGGGTCTGATCGGTAACGGCATGGGCAAGGGCCCCGCATTGGCGCTGCTCCTTGCCGGACCGGCTCTGTCGCTGCCAAATATGCTTGTAATACGATCCGTAATGGGGACAAAGAAGACAATCGTCTTTGTGTTCTTGGTGGTTATTATGGCGACAATTAGCGGGATGATATACGGAATGGTGTGGGGATGAAGATACTTCGATGGGCAACAATGATTGCACTGGTTAGTATGGGTACGGTTTTTAGCGGGTGCGCCATCGTTCATCAGACTGACTCGTACCGGGAGATGAACCCTCCCGCACAAAAACCACGGGCAGTAAACTCGCACCTGGTCGAGGCGATGATACTTAAAGATTCGCTTACGTTATCGAAAGCAATCGAGATTGGTCTGGCGAATAATCCCGGAATCACTGCGGCGGCATGGGAGATGGAACGGGCTTCGGCGCAGCAGAACATGAGTGTCGGGGAATTTCTGCCGCGGCTTTACGGCGCCGGCGGATACACACATTCGCTTGATCCTCAGCGGCTTGTCGCTTTTCGCGGTTCGCAGGATCCGGGCGTTTTCAGTCAGGATATCGCTTCCGCTGATATAATCCTGCAAATGCCGCTGTTCAGCAGCGGTCGTTTGATCAATAACGTTCGCGCATCATCGCTATTGGAAAAAGCCGCCAAACACCGATTCGCTCGCAGCAGAGAAGAACTGGTATACAATATCACCAGCGTCTTCTACTCCATCCTGGCACAGCGGCGAGTAGTCGAATCGGTGGAGTTTTCACAACGGACTCTGCAGGAGCATCTCAAGCGAGTTAATACGCTGATCCAATCTCAGAAGGCGGCGCTGGTTGATCGACTTCGCACGGAAGTCCGTCTTGCCGATATAAACCAGCGTCTGGTTCAGGAGAGGAATTCACTGGAAATACACAAGCGTTTGCTGGTGAACCTGCTGGGCGTTGAGCATGAACCAGTTAATTTGAACATTCAAGGCGATCTCGAGAGAGTCGTTACAGTTCCGGTTTCCGAGACTGATTCGCTCTTTGGTCAGTCGACAATCCGACGAGATGATTACCTGGCTGCGAGAGCCGCTCTGGAAGCACAGGCCAGAACGGTTGACGCCGCAAGAGCGGGCCACTGGCCGACCATTTCCCTTCAAGGGTCTTACGGCTATCGGTGGGCGACCGATGATGGTATCGACTTGTCCGGCGGATCTGCTTCGGAGGATACAGGGCGTATCGGGATCGTGTTTGACATTCCGTTCTTCGAAGGCGGTCGAGTACAGGCGAAGGTCCGTGCAGAGCGGGCTCGCCTTGCCGAAGAGCAGGCGCGGCTGCGGCAACTGGAACAGCAAATGCAGCTTGAGGTGGAAACCGCCATTCTCAATCAACAGGCAGCATCTCAGCGGCTGGAAGCCACCGGCAAAGCCGTAGATCAAGCTACAGAGAGTCTTCGGATCGAGCGCGAGAAATACGAGCTTGGCCGCGGCGCTATAGTCGATGTGCTGGACGCCCAGGCGGCGCTTTTGGAATCACAAACAAATCACTATCGGGCTTTGGCTGACCTGCATATAGCGCAGGCGCAACTTCGGCTCGCGACAGGATCGGGATAATGAAAAATAAGAAAATCACAATAGTAGTCTCAGCGGTATTGGTTATCATCATCGTGATTCTCATGCGCACATTCTTCTCGGATGGGGCAGCATCAGATACCGCACCCGTTAAGAAGAAGCCTGTCCAGGTCAGAGTGGCGGAGGCAGCGGTGGGATCGATATCGAAGATTATCGAGCTTACCGGTTCGGTGGTGCCGCAGCGCATTGCCCGGCTGGCATCTCCGGCGGAAGGCCCCGTCATTAATCTGCAGGTCCGCGAGGGGGATCGGGTCAAGATGGGCGACGTACTCCTTTCGATTGGGCGCCGCGAGGGTATCGAGGCGCAGATTACTTCGTATCAGGAGGCGGTCAAAAAGGAGGAAGAAAATCTCAGCAGAACGAAACAGTTGGTAGAAAGTCAGGCTTTGCCGGGCGAAGAACTGGACCGAGCCAGAGCCGCCTATGAAAACGTGCGGGCGCAGTTGATAAGAGCTATGGAAGCGGCTCAGGACTATTCGGTCATCGCTCCATGGAGCGGAATCGTTTCGAAGGTCAACATTCGCGACGGTGACTATGTGGTGCCGCGTGCGCCGTTGGTCGAGGTTTACGATCCGGCCAACCTCATCATTCAAGCCGCCATCCCCGAGAAGTATTCAGCACAAATTCACAACGGTCTGCCGTTGACGGTCAGGTTTGATGCGTTCCCTGATTCAGTGTTTCGGGCTAGAATTGTCAGAATCTATCCGTTCCTCGATGAACGGATGCGAACGCGCACAATCGAAGCGGAAGTTGATGCTAAGGTTACAATTCTCCCCGGCATGTTTGCGCGATTGCTGCTTCCCCTAAAAACTGTCGATAGCGCCGTAGTCGTACCCAGCCAGGCTGTTACGGTGCAGCCTTCAGGCGGTCGAGTCGTTTTCGTCGTTGATGCGGACACGGTATCGAGACGCAGTGTCGAAGTGGGTATAGAACAAGATAATCGCATGCAGGTGGTTTCGGGAATAGTTTCCGGTGAGACGATTGTGGTGGCAGGAAATGAAAAGTTGAAGCCGGGGGCGCGGGTCCGCATAATTCAGCCCGGTTCTAAACCGAAAGACTCGGGAGGCGGTCGGTAATGAAGATCACGCAATACGCCGTCCGACGCAATTTAGCCACCAGCGCCATAGTTGTAGCGCTGGTGGTGCTAGGCCTCAACGCTTTCTGGCAGTTGCCGGTTGATTTCCTGCCCAACATCACATACCCGATGATTAAGGTGCATATCTGGTGGCGAGGGGCGACGCCGGAGGAGATCGATAAGAATATCGCCGATCCCGTGGAGCGGCAAATGGCAACGGTGGACGACCTGGACTACCTGGAGTCGTCTTCCATTGAGGGCATGTACACGCTTCTGGCTAACTTTAAGTATGGAGTTGACGTAAACGTCGCGTATCAGGATGCGTTAGCAGCCATGGCCCGGGCGGCGAGGGAACTGCCCAAAGATATGGATGCACCTATTATCATTAAAGCCGACCCGTCGCAATTGCCGATAGTACAGCTGACAATCAGCGGGGACGAATGGGACCTGGTGAAATTGCGGACCTGGACCGACGAGTGGCTGCAGGATCAACTACTGGCGGTACCGGGTGTTGCCGGAACCGAGATCGTAGGGGGGTTGAAGCGGGAAATCCGGGTCCACTTCGATGAAGAAACACTCGAGAAACACGGCATCACGCTTGCCGGAATCACTAAAAGGCTCAGGGAAGAAAACGTCGAACAGTTCGGCGGGCGGGTAACGTCGGGAAACAAAGAGTTTATCGCCAGAACCGTTGGCGAATACCGCAGTCTCGAAGAAATTCAGTCGGTTGTCGTGGCTCGCAGCGGACAGGCAAAGGTGCTGCTGCAGGATATTGCCGAAGTGGTTGACGGCAGTGAAGATGCCCGTGTTATCACGCGCCTTGACGGTCGTCCGTCCGTGAAACTCAGCGTTCTGAAACAGGCCGACGCCAACACGGTTGAAGTGGCGCGGGCGGTCAGCGAGAGAATCAAAGAGCTCGAGCCGGTTCTGCCGGCCGGAGTGACACTCGGAATGGTGGAAAACCAGGCCGATTATGTGATGGCTGCTATCAATGGAGTACGCAATGCCGCAGTCGAAGCGGCTTTCCTGGTTATTCTCATTATCTTTCTGTTTTTGGGTTCATGGCGACAGGTGGTGGTTCTGGTCACGGCTTTACCCATTACCCTTATCCTGAATTTCTTTCTAATGAAGACAGCCGGTTTTTCGCTGAACATATTTTCACTCGGCGGACTTGTGATTGCCATCGGTGTCCTTGTGGACAATTCTATTGTGGTGATTGAAAACATCACTCGCTGGCGGAAAGAAAAACCGACGGAATCGACTCTGTATATAACTGACCAGGCCACCGATGAAATCGGTCCTGCCATCGTTGCTGCGACTCTCTCCTTCCTCGCTCTGTTCGTGCCGTTCCTGCTTGTACCAGGTTTGACTAGTCTGCTGTTTCGGGAGTTGATTCTTGTGATAGCCGGAATAGTAGTAATCAGCTTGCTCATGGCGGTATCCGTGACACCCATGCTTACATCGCTGATCCTGGGAAAGCGAGAACTTACACAGAAATCCACCTGGTTCGAAAGGTTTTTCCAGAGGATAACACAGGGTTATGGAGATATTCTGGAGAGGATGCTTCGACATAAGCGGCTCGTTGTGGCGGCATCGGTTGCGGTGTTGGTTGTTGGAGTTTCCCTGTTGGGTGGTCTCGGAAGCGAGTTTCTGCCGAGAATGGACGATGGCCGAATAATGGTAAAGGTCAAGCTGCCGACCGGCGCCTCCGTAGGAGAAACGGATCGGATTCTTGCCGAATTAGAGAAACGAATCGGCCAGGATGAGACAATTGAAAGCATGTTTACCCTCTCCGGCGGTAGAGTGTGGGGTTTGTACACGTACGAGATCGCCAATGAAGGTGAAATAAACATACAACTCGTGCCGAGGGACGAACGCGACCTCAGTACTGACGAATACATCCGGAAACTGCGGCCAATCGTCGCCAAGGTGCCGGTTCCGGGCGGCAAAGCCATGGTCATGCAGATGAAAGTGAAAGGGATCCGCAAGCTCGGCGAGGCGGATATCGAAGTGAAGATCAAGGGACAGGATATGGCCACCCTTGACAATCTTGCCCGGCAGACCGCCTCGGCCATGAACGAACTGGCTCACTTCACCAATGTCTATGTATCGATGGACATGACCAAGCCTGAGTATCAGGTCAAAATCGACAGACAGAGAGCCGCCGATTTGGGGGTGTCGATCGCGGATATTTCGGATGCGCTGAAGTCGCTCATTACCGGCATAGTAGCGACGCGCTATCGTGACGGCGACGAATATTATAATATCCGACTGATGGTGCCCGAAGTGAGAATGACCAGCCGTCAGGACGTAGAGAACCTTCCGCTCAACTGTGCTCAAGGCGGCTATGTTCGCATCAAGGATGTAGCCGAGGTCATTCAGGCGGTTGGTCCGGTGGAGATTGTTCGCGAGGATCAGATTAAGCAGGTCATCGTGCGCGGTGACGCCGCCGGAGTTAGTGTCGGTCAGGCTCTGGAAGAGCTCCAAACGGCCGTCGCGGGAATTGAGCGTCCTGTCGGCTATGAATTTGAATACGGCGGTCAGGCGCAGATGATGGGTGATATGCAGCGCAATATTATGGCAGTACTGGCATTCGCCATTTTCTTTTCCTTCATCGTTTTGGCCGTGCAGTTCAACAGCCTTAAACTGCCCAGCCTGATCTTGACTAGCGTCCCTGTCTGTCTGGTTGGCGTGGTCCTGATGCTGTTCTTCACAGGCCTTCCGTTAGGGGCGACTGTTATCATAGGCATACTCGTGGTTGTGGCCGCAACAGTAAATGATGGCGTGCTGTTGCTGACGTTTGCTGAGGATATTCGCGGGCGCGATCACCTTGAACCGAAACAAGCTGTGATCGATGCAGCCAAGATCCGTTTGCGACCGAGGGTCATGACGACTATGGCTGTCCTGGTCGGCTTCATTCCGCTGGCGCTGGCGCTGGAGGAAGGCGGCGATATGCTTCAGCCAATGGCTGCCGGAGCGATCGGCGGCCTGCTGATGGAGATACTGGTGGCGCTGTTTCTCATGCCAACTCTGTACGTGCTGTTCAACCGCGGGCAAATCATCGATAGGGGCGAATGAGTGAGTTTCATTTTTGAAATATGGGAGTAAGTGTTTCAATGGAAATTAAGGGTAAAGGAAAGTCCATAAACTGGCAGGCATACGCAGTTATCAGTTTGATAGGATTAGTTGGAATAACAATTGTTGCGGGCATTACCAAACTGTGGGTGCTGACGGCAATTCCGGTGGGGTTTCTGTTTGGATTCTTTCTGCAGAAAGGCGACTTGTGCGGATCTTCTGCATTCAGCGAAACCATCATGATGCGCGACGCACGCAAGATGATTGGACTATGGATACTGATTGTCGTCGCCATGCTTGGATTCGCCGCGCTTGATCTGCTTGGCTGGGTCAAGCTCAATCCGAAGCCGTTGTTATATCTCAGCTATATAGTCGGCGGCGTGATCTTTGGCGCCGGTATGGTGCTGGCCGGAGGCTGTATCAGCGGGTGTCTCTATAAGGGAGCCGCCGGTAATCTCAATTCGATAATAGCGATTCTGGGTATCCCGATCGGGATCATGCTCGTGGAGTATGGGCCGTTGAACGGCTTTCACCTGTGGATGAAGAAGCATGTGATCAGCACCGCAGCAGGTGAGAAAGTCAGCCTGTACGCTGTTACCGGTCTGCCATTTTGGGTTTTGGCTCTTTTCTTCGCAATCCTGACGCTTATACTGGTGAGGGTTTTCAGGAAACACAGACGAGTGGAGAAGCGCCTCTCTCAGAACGATGGGCAACCATTATTCGAACGGATTATGACAAAACCGTGGCGACCCTGGGCAGCCGGGCTGGCGATTGGTCTGTTGATGGTCCCGGCTTACTTATCATCAGCCGCCAGTGGGCGAAACTACCCGCTTGGCGTTACTAACGGCGTGATGCAGGCGGAACTGCTTGTCATCGAAAAGAATCTCAATTACGCTTATACGAAAAGTCCTGTATCGACTAATCAGAATATTGGGGCTGGCAGTTCCGAACCTGCACCGAAACCCGCCGGCAAGAAAATCGTCTGGTGGCTCGTGCTGGAAGTACTGGCTCTGATGCTCGGTTCGTGGGTTTCCGCACGGATGTCCAATCGCGCCAAGTTGCAACCAAAGCCGCCCGATGAAATCCTGTTCGCTCTGCTCGGGGGGGTGATGATCGGCGCCGGAGCGGCATTCGCCAGAGGCTGCGTTGTCGGCAATATCATGTCAGGCTGGGCGCTGATGAGTGTCGGCACGATCCTCTTTGGAGTGGTTGCGATCCTTTCGAACTGGGCAACGACCTACCTGTACTTGATGGGTGGACAAAGCGGAAAATAAGATATTTTCATTAGGATTACTAACATTAAGAGGAATAAAAAATGAAGAAAATCGAAATACTCGGTACCGGTTGTCCCAAATGCAAAAAGCTTGAGGATGAGACAAGAAAAGTCGCCGGTGAAATCGGATTGGAGTGTCAGATAGAAAAGGTCACCGATATTC
This sequence comes from uncultured Ignavibacteria bacterium, assembly GCA_964563085.1. Classification (GTDB taxonomy): domain Bacteria; phylum Zixibacteria; class MSB-5A5; order UM-FILTER-46-8; family UM-FILTER-46-8; genus WJIR01. Next base: position 119,132 of record CAZLVS010000001.1, read on the forward strand.
AGAAGATTACCGCTTACGGCGTAGTGATGACGCCGGCTTTAGTCGTTGACGGACAAATTAAGGTGGTCGGCAAGGTGCCGTCAGCGGAGGAAATTAAGAATCTAATTTCATGACCGTGTCCGTTAGCAGATAGGAATAACCCGGATAATTCATAGAACCCGTTAAACCGCAGCGCAAGGCTTGTCCTTCGGGAGTTTAATAAGGTTAGGTTAGATCATTTACAGATTGGAATTGAGGATTACAAAGAAACGGCGGAAGCGCATGGCTTCCGCTACCAATAACTAAATTTGTGAATAATACAGGATAAATGAGTCAGGACATCAAAGAAATTTATATCGGCGGTAAAAAAGTCGGTCTGATCAATCTACAGACAGCATTATCGGAAGTTCGGGACTTGGGTCTTACGAACCGCATACAGATAATGGCGGAACTCTTGAGGAGGGCTCGTAAGGATAACTATATCCCGGTATCAGCCGAGAGGGATTATTGCGATGCCTTGTATAGGGAATACCTCCGATTTCAAGGAGAGGATATTCCCGATGAACATCAATTCATGGAGATATTTATTTTGGGACCAGGTTGTCCCCGGTGCGAAGAGCTGGAAAAGCGGGTTAAAAACGCTATCGCGGCGTTAAGCTTACCGGCAAACGTCGAGCATATCAGAGATCTGAAAAGAATATCCCAATTCGGTCCCGTGCCGACACCGGGATTAGTAATAAACGGGAAGTTAATACTGGCGGGCAAAGTTCCGCCGTCGGATGAATTGAAAAAGCTGATAGCATCCAACCGAAAATAGGAGATTATTGGAATGACAGAAAATAAAGATCACCGCTGCTGCGGCGCTCCGCGCCTTATTTTCGCATGCTCGGGAGCTTCAGATGTCGGCGCTATCGCCGATCAAGCCGCTCGGAGAATTTCAAGAATGAAACTCGCATCTATGGGATGTTTGGCGGCTGTAAATAATCAGTTTGATTTCGCCATGGATCCGATCAAGGCGGCAGAAAACGTGATTGTAGTCGACGGCTGTCCGGAAAACTGCGCGAAATCAACAATGGAGAAAGCCGGCGTTCAAACATTTCATCACATCTTGTTGTCCGAAATGGGATTGGAGAAAGGTAAATCCAAAGTTGACCAGACAAATATCGCCAGAATCTACGAAAAAGCCCGGATATATTTAGAAAATTATTCGGAACGGAGGAGTATATGAAATACAAGTTAATAACAGTCGGGATCCTCTCGCTTATAGTTGCAATATTATCCGTAATCGGCGTTCCATTTGGAGTAGATAAAGGTCCGGATGTCAATGCATTTGAAATAGACGCTGATGTTAACAATAATGAACTTGAACCGGGTTCATTTATGGACTCCACGGCGGTAGGTTCGCCTGAAGTAATCGCATACTATTTTCATACAACATATCGCTGCCCTTCATGTAAAAAAATAGAAGAATACTCTAAGGAAGCCATAGAAACCGGTTTCGAGGACGAATTGAATGAGGGGAAACTGAAATTCTTCTCTATCAAAGTCGATGAATCCGCGAACAAACATTACGTGAAAGATTATAGACTATATACAAAGTCTCTTATTATATGCAAGATACGGGATGGAAAACAGGTCGAATGGAAGAACTTGATTAAGGTCTGGCAGCTGACCCGCAATAAAGAAGAGTTTTTTAAATATGTGCAGCAAGAGATAAACGCTTACCTGAAGGAGAGTTGATGGAATCATATTTAATTGGTATCGGGTCTGCAATTTGGTTGGGGATATTGACTTCGATAAGTCCTTGTCCCCTGGCGACAAATATCGCGGCAATCTCCTTTATTGGCAAACAGGTAAACAATCCCAGGATCGTTGTATTTTCTGGTTTTATTTACATGCTGGGTAGGATGTTAGCGTATCTGCTTTTGGGCGTGATTTTAATTGCCAGCATACTGTCGATTCCGGATTTATCATATTTTCTTCAAAATAATATGAATAAATTTCTTGGACCTATATTAGTAATCGTGGGAGTATTTCTGCTTGAACTTCTACCTCTGAACCTCCCTGGAATGAGTTTAAGCAGCAGGATGCAAAACAAAATCTCCGGAATGGGAATATGGGGTTCCGGGCTATTAGGTATAATATTCGCCCTGTCATTCTGTCCCGTTTCCGCAGCCCTGTTTTTCGGCAGTCTGATTCCTTTGGCGATACAACATAACTCAAATTTCGTTATGCCTTTGCTATATGGCATAGGGACAGCTCTACCGGTTATTCTTTTCGCATTTCTGGTTGGATTCAGCGCCTCCTTGGTAGGGAAGTTTTTCAACCAGATAACCAAATTCGAAATGTGGGCGCGACGAATTACAGGTATTATCTTCTTATTCGTCGGAATTTACTACATTTTATTATTCATCTTCAGGATTCAAATTTAAAGGTATAAAAGTATGAAAGCAAAATCTATAACTGGCATATTACTATTGTCGTTTGCGGTATTCAGTTTGATAATCCTCGTAAAAAACGAATTGTTTAGCAATACCGAAGAATCAGTCAATCAGATGACCGAAACTGAAAGCGCTTCTGGCGAATCAGGCTTTCAAACCGGCGGTTCGGAGGTGGAGGATAAAATTATCGTATACTATTTCCATGGTGATTTCCGATGTCCCACCTGCGAAGCGCTTGAAGTATACGCCGACGAAGCTATTACATCCGGATTTCAAGAGGAACTCAACTCCGGAATTCTGGATTGGCAGCGGGTCAACTATGATAAAGTATGGAATGAACATTTCTGGGATGATTATAATTTGGAATTTCAATCGCTGATTCTTGTCGAAGTGCGGGACGGAGAAGAAAAGGGATATAAGAACCTCAAGGAAATATGGGAATTAGTCAGCGATAAGCCGGTTTACGTAGAATTTGTCCAACAGGAAGTCGGACAGGCGTTAAAGGGGCTTTAAACCTTCGAGCAAAGAATAATATACAACCTGATAAAAAAATATCTGAATTTCCGCTTGACAGTTCCGACATTATTTTTATATTTCGTCAAGGAACGAAATATGGTTTTGTAATTATAAAGTCTATATTGGAAGAAGCGGCTGCTGCTAAAAGTTAGTTTCTTAGAGAAAATTATAAATCAATTACATATCGAGGAGTATATTAATGTTTTCTTCAAAGGTCATCTTAATTATGGTTTTTGCCTTATTTATTGCATCTCAAGCAATTGCAGGCGTCGAAAATGATCTGACCGGTGCGGCTCAAGCCGGCAAAACAGCTTTTTTGCTTGTCTATGAACCGGGGATTAGCGGAATAGATCAAGCGAAAAGTAATATCAGCAAAGCCAAAAGCAGAGTAGGTAATGCCGTGACTGTCGAACTAAATCGTTCTAATTCTGCTGAAACCGCGTTTATAAATAAATATCGGCTGCAAAGCGCTCCCTTACCTCTGATTCTGGTTTTCGCTGGAAATGGCGCTATAACCGGAGGGCTTCCGGCTTATCAAGCCTCGGTTGACAGATTGGTGGCGATGGTTCCTACGCCGAAAAAAGCGGAGGTTTTAAAATCGCTGCAAAGCGGACATTCGGTTTTCATAACCGCATCTCGTACCGGGATGTCTGAGAAATCAGAAGTCCTAAATATTTGTTCAATGGCTTGCGGCCAGATGAACGGCAAATCTGATTTTATCGAAATAAATATCGATGATCCTGAGGAAATCCCTTTTCTGAATGAGCTGAAAATCAATCGCAATAGCGTTGAACCAGTGACGGTTGTTCTAAATACGCAGGGACAATTAACGGAGAGATTTAATGGTTCCGTCGAGATCGGCAAATTAGTCCAAGCAGCCAATAAGAGAGTCAGCGGGGGATGTTGTCCTTCCGGCAGCGGAGAAACCTGCGGACCTACGCCGCCAAAGAAAAAGGGGAACTAATGAACTTCAGTTTGAATTCTGTCATCATAAAAGAAATGTTCCTTAGAAAAGGCAAATTGATTTCGGGATTGCTGGCTATCACTCTCGGAATTGCCGTTATAGTCGGTATTCAATCTATAACCACGGTTTCCGAACAAGCGGTGGCGAAAAAACTCGATCTTTTGGGGGCGAATATACAGGTGCTTCCCCAGGGGGCTTCTTCTGATAATTATTACTCTGCCGATATTGACGCTCCTACTTTTCCGGAAGAATATGTTGAGCGAATTGTAACTTCGATGATCCCGGGAGTGGATAATCTATCTCCCAAATTAAGCCGGAGAATAAAAATAGACGGACAATCGGTTGTGTTGACTGGCATTCTTCCCCGAAATGAACTCGCTTCCAAACCGATATGGCAGGCGTCAGGTTTAATGGGAGCTGAATTAGAGTTGTCATGCGCCCCTTCCGAATCTAAGGAAACGTCTCTGACCGATGAGGATCTCAAGGCTCAGAGAACGGGAATTGACTCCCTCGGAAGCGCGGACATCTGGGCTGGAAGTCAGGTAGCTAAAAAGCTGAAGCTGAAAAAAGGAGATTCTCTGGCTATTGAGGGAAAGGAATTTACGGTATCTCATGTATTATCCGAAACCGGGACTATCGACGACGATCGTTTGTTTGCCCATTTGCATACGGTTCAAGCCCTGCTCGGCGTCGGTTCGCAAATTAGCAATATAGAGATAATGGGTTGCTGCAGCGCTATATCTGACGGTTTACTGGGTAAATTGAGGAATATTTTACCGGATACCCGAATCACAACCATTACCCATATCGTTAATACTCAAATCGAAACCAATAATCTACTATCGCAAATTTCTATAATACTTCTAATTATTATTGTAATAGTCGGCGCAATTTCCATTGGTAATTTTATGTGGGCGAACGTGGAAGCGAGACGCAAGGAAATCGGCACCCTTATCACATTGGGAATTTCCAATATTAATATTTATCGTTTATTCTTCATAAAGGCGGTAATTCTTGGACTTATAGGCGGTGTCATTGGTTACATTATTGGGACGACAGCGGCAGTTATCCTCGGACCGCGCTTGGCTGATTTGAATGTTACACCTTTTCCCGAGTATATCCTGTGGTCGACGATTTTGGCGATTTTTATCGCTATCGTAGGGAGTTGGTTTCCTATCCATCGCGCTACCAAGTTGGACCCGGCAATCATCATGCAGGAGGTTTAAGAAGTGCTTGAGCTAATAAACCTTACGAAAACTTATGGGCATCGAGAAAATCCGGTCAATGCGTTGAACGATGTTACCCTTCAAATCAATGAGGGTAATTTCATCGCCATAACCGGACAATCCGGCTCAGGCAAGTCCACTTTATTATTGACTATAGGCGGATTAATTAAACCATCGTCGGGACAGGTTGCCTATAACGGTCAATCTATTTATGATATGGGCGCTAATGAGTTAGCCAAATACAGAAACAGATCCATTGGTTTCGTCCTCCAGACTTTTAATTTAGTCCCATATCTATCAGCGCTTGAAAATGTGATGCTTCCTATGGCGCTATTAAACGGTGGGGCAAATAATGGGTCTCGTGAACGAGCCGTTGAATTGTTGACAGAAATCGGGCTTGGTAAAAGGCTGGATTTTTTGCCAAGGGAATTGTCTGTTGGACAACAACAGAGGGTTGCGATCTGCCGTGCAATGGCTAATAATCCTGACATCATCTTAGCCGACGAGCCCACCGGGAATCTCGACCCCGGTCTTGCCGAAGAGATTTTGGATATTCTAAAATATCTAAATGTGGAAGAATGTAAAACAATTATAATGGTAACTCACAGTCCCGAAGCCGCCCGCAGGGCAAATACGACCGTAAGGCTGAATGATGGCAAGATCACAAATTAAAACAATATCGTTTAAAATATTCTCGAAGCGATAAATTATTGAATAACGGTAGAATAAATGCATAAATCATTTAAAACTCTCATAATAGCCGCGATTTTTATTTTATACTTTGCGTTCATTCGTTCTATTTCTTATTCGCAAGAAATAAGTAAGAACAGTTTTAACGAAGCTTTTCCAGTTAATGATAAAGTGATGCCTCGGACATCTTCGAATGACTCAATTCTGGCGGGAACTCCCCAAATTTACATACCAGATAATTCGTATGATTTTGGTTCAATCAAGCAGGGATCAAAAGTATCCCATATATTCAAAGTTTACAATAAAGGCGATGCTCCGCTGAAACTGATAAAAGCGAAAGGTTCGTGAGGATGCACTGCGGCTGTACTAACACAGTCTGCAATTCCCCCGGGCGGGGAAGGTGAGATCAAGATTACATTTAACACCGGTCGAAAGAAGGGCGCCCAAAAAAAGACTATCAAGATTACGTCTAATGATCCTAACAACGGAAATACAAAAATATTTGTCACCGCATTAATTGAAGTCGAATTTGATTTTGAATCGTCATCGATGAATTTAGGAACAATTGAAAAGAACCAGAGCGTTTCAAAAGTAGTTTATATACAGGTGAAGGATATACAAAACGTAAGAATTGATAGTCTTGTTTCATCTTCACCATACATAAACGCTAAATTAATCGACAACCCGCAAAAGAGGGATGAAGGGAAAATCGGCGTTAAGGTGACCGCATTGTCTGAGCTGCCAATAGGCAGACTTAATGAGACCATAACAGCTTTTTGCAATTTAGAAAATAATTCGAAAGCTGTACTTCGTGTGCGAGCCAACAAAATCGGAGACATCGAGATAAAACCTGAATCGATGAATTTTATAATAAACAATAAGAACATGAAAAATCTGCCTAAGAGAATTTTGGTTATCAATCATAATGATAACCTGCCAATGATTTTGCAAAATATCTATGATCCCGAAGATAGATTCCTGATCGAGACCAAAGTAATCCAAGAAGGCTATAATGTGGAAATTCTGGTAAAACCTAAAGATGAGTTCACTGTACAGAAGAAGAAATTGGGAGGCAATTTAATTATCGAAACGAATAATCCTGAACAGAAAACATTGACGGTTCGATATGGTATCCGAGTTTATTAAGTATGCAATAACTTTTGGTGTCCATGAGCGAGTCTAAACTGTGTGTATAATTTATCATTTAAATGAAAGCGATAGAGATGGATAGATTTATTTCAATTGCTAAAGCATTATCTGATTCCAACAGGGTTAGAGCGCTGTTGGCATTGGAGGGCAGGGAATTGTGCGCCTGTCAGATAATGGAGCTGTTAGAGCTGGCGCCTTCGACGGTTTCCAAACATATGTCAATTTTGAAACTTGCAGGTTTGGTCCATGGTAGGAAAGAGGGGCGGTGGATGTACTATCGCCAATCATCCGATAGCAATATAAGGCTTGTTCAGGATGCTTTGAGGTGGGCGACCGAGGCATTGAAACATGAGCCTATTGTGAGAAACGATAACATAAAGTTAAAGGAAATCATTAAAAAGCATTCATTTGAATTATGTAAAACATAATTCCTTACATATTGGAGACTTATGTGGAAATTGAGATTTTATATTTTGAGGGATGTCCCAATCATGAACCGACGGCGCTGCTGCTAAACGAGACGCTAAAAGAACTGGGGATTAACGCTGAAATTGTAATGACGGACGTCAAGAATAATGATGATGCGATAGAGAAGAAGTTTATTGGCTCCCCTTCAATACGCATCAATGGCAGAGACCTTGAACTTGATGAAAAAGATGAATATGTTCACTACTCAATGCAATGCCGCATGTATTCCTATGGCGATCGTCATAGTGGAATTCCGCCAAAAGAATTGCTAAAACATAGATTAACGGAAGAGGTTGGATAAGATTGAAGAACAGGAAAATGAAAATACTATTCCTTTGCACCGGCAATTCCTGCCGCAGTCAGATGGCGGAGGGGTGGACTCGACATTTGAAGGGAAATCTGATAGAACCATACTCCGCCGGTACAGAGACTCACGGTCTGAATCCTAATGCCGTAAGGGTCATGGCTGAAGCGGGTGTTGATATTTCCGGTCATGAGTCAAAGACGGTTGCTGACCTTGAAACCAAAGAGTTTGACTACGTCATAACTGTTTGCTCGGATGCTGACCAAAACTGCCCGATCTTCCCCGGAAAAACAATCAAGGTTCATCATGGTTTTGATGATCCGCCTAAGTTGGCTAAAACAGCGAAGACAGAAGAGGAAGAGCTTTCACACTACCGGCGCGTGCGGGATGAAATCAGGAACTTTATAGAAACGCTGCCGGAGAGCTTGCCCTCGACCGAAAGGAGACAAGCATGACCGAGGAATCCAAGAAAAATATACACGAGACAACCCGCATAGTTCGTGAAGAATACGGCAAGATCGCCGAACAGGGCAGCTCCTGTTGCGGCCCGTCATCATGTTGCGGAGGCTCTACTGCTGATGCGGTTGCATCAAGTATTGGATACGCCGGTGAAGATTTAAACAGTTTGCCGGATGGCGCAAACTTGGGACTTTCATGCGGCAACCCAACCGCGCTTGCATCGCTCAAACCCGGAGAAGTGGTTGTTGACCTGGGGAGCGGCGCGGGATTCGATGTCTTCATAGCCGCACGAAAAGTGGGATCAACCGGACGGGTGATCGGCGTCGATATGACACCTGAAATGATATTCAAAGCACGTGAAAACGTTCAGACCTTCAAAGAGACGTCTGCTCTTGACAATGTAGAGTTCCGATTGGGTGAGATTGAGCATCTCCCGATAGCGGATGAATCCGCTGATATAGTGATTTCAAACTGTGTCATAAATCTGTCGCCTGACAAACCGCAGGTCTGGAGAGAGATTTTCCGCGTGCTGAAACCGGGCGGACGTGTGGCGGTATCGGATCTGGCTCTTCTTAAGCCGCTGCCCAGGTCGGTTCGCGAGTCCATAACGGCCCTGGTGGGCTGTGTCGCGGGAGCCGTTTTGGTGGCGGAAACTGAGGAGATGATAAAAGCGGCGGGAATGGCGGACGTGGTGTTCGATGCCAAGTCCGACTATATCGAAAGCATGAGCGAGTGGTCAGATCCGCTTTATAGGGAAATGGCGGATAAGCTGCCGGCGGGAAGCAAACCTGGCGATTTTGTAACAAGCCTGAATATCACTGCAAAGAAACCGGTGTAAAGGAGAAATAGTGAATAGCGTAGAAAAATCAGTAGCACGTAGGCTGGGATTTTTAGACAGGTATTTAACTCTATGGATTTTCGCAGCAATGGCGGTCGGCGTCGCCTGGGGTCACTTCTTCCCCGGTGTCGCCGGTTTCTGGGATAAATTCTCGGTGGGGACGACGAACATTCCAATAGCCATCGGTTTGATTCTTATGATGTACCCGCCTTTAGCCAAGGTACGCTACGAGGAAATGGGGAGGGTTTTTCGCAATTACAAAATCCTCTTTTTAAGTTTGATCCAGAACTGGGTTATCGGTCCGATTCTCATGTTTGTGCTGGCGGTAACATTTCTCTCGGGATATCCCGAATATATGGTCGGTCTTATAATGATCGGGATTGCCCGCTGTATTGCCATGGTCATCGTCTGGAATGATCTGGCTGATGGCGATCCGGAGTATGCCGCCGGACTGGTCGCCTTCAATTCGGTGTTTCAGGTTGTGTTCTACTCTGTCTTTGCATGGATATTTATAACAAAACTGCCGCCGTTGCTTGGACTTGAAGGCGCAGTTGTTGACGTCACCATTGGTCAGATTGCCGAGAGCGTGTTCATCTATCTTGGAATTCCCTTTATCGCAGGCATGTTGACGCGATTGGTTTTGGTGAAAGCCAAAGGGAAGGACTGGTATCATCGGGAGTTCGTGCCGAGAATCAGCCCAATAACTCTGATTGCCCTGCTGTTTACGATTCTGGTCATGTTCTCGTTGAAAGGAGAACTGATCGTTAAGATACCTTTGGATGTCGTCCGTATTGCTGTCCCCCTGCTGATTTACTTTGTGTTGATGTTCCTGATCAGTTTCTTCCTGAGCAAAAAAGCCAAGGCGGACTATGCCAAAGCCACAACGCTGAGTTTCACAGCGGCATCGAACAACTTTGAGTTGGCTATTGCAGTAGCAGTTGCGGTTTTCGGCATTAATTCCGGCGTAGCCTTCGCGGCGGTAATCGGCCCGCTGGTAGAAGTTCCGGTACTGATAGGCCTGGTGAATGTCGCCCTCTTCTTCAGGAAGAAGTACTTCGCCGGAGAAGAAATTGAGTTACAGAAATGTAAAGTTTAGGTAGCGGCGAGCCATGGTCAGTCCCCGGTGGATGTGGCATAGTGTCACTCACTTAACCCGGATAATTCGTAACGAAACTGCCTCCATTGCGTGGTCTTGAAGGCGCAGTTGCTGATGTTACTATCGGTCAGATTGCTGAAAGCGTATTCATCTATCCTGGTGTCGGCCGGCTGAGCCTTATTTGTAACGCAACAGCCGGCCCTATCATCAAAGGGCTGACTGTTTTTTTCTTCTAATACATCCAACTTTAGTATTGAATTGACAAGTGGACGTCATATTTGCATATTTACAACTTAATAAATGAGGAGCTAAGATTGTCCTATATCGGATACATAGATTTCGCGGAAGGTTCCCCCGAACTTCAACGCCTTTATGAGATGTATGGCGGACGCGACAAATGTCCGGCTAATATCATCCGGATTTCGGGCATCAATCCGCCGGTGATGGAGCAGCACGTTAACCTGTACCGGGCTATAGTTTCACCGGAATCACCTCTGTCCCGACATCGTCAGGAAATGATCGCGGTAGTTGTTTCCGCCCTGAACAAATGCCATTACTGAATCGAGCATCATTGGGCCGCGTTGCGGTCCCTGGGCGGCGTTCCGGATCAGCTGAAAGAACAACTGGTAACAGACTATCGAACGGCAGAAATCAACTCAGAGGATCAGAAGATTCTTCAATTCGTTGAAGAGTTGACCCTTCGACCGGGCGAGATCACCAAAGAAACAATTGGGCCCTTGAAGCAACTTGGCTTCGACGCCAGAATGCTTCATGATATCGTTCAGGTAACGGCATACTTCGCGTATGTCAATCGAATCGCCGATGGCCTGGGTGTTGAGTTGGAGAAATGATCGAATGCCTATGAGCGAACCGGAAGCCGAACATTTAAAGAGCAGCTCCTCGCTCTCCGATCCCAAAGAGTGGGTTGCCAAACATGGCGACGCTCTTTTTGGATTTGCACTCAGATATGTGAGTGATCGTACTGCAGCCGAGGATCTGGTTCAGGAATGTCTTTTAGGCGCCCTCAAAGCGCGCCCTTCGTTCTCCGGAGCATCATCAGAGCGCACGTGGCTTATCGGTATCCTCAAGAATAAAGTGATGGATCATTTTCGTAAATCCAGCCGTGAAACTCCCTTGAACGAACCTGAGCACATATCTGACACGGATGACACCGATTACATCACTGCCGGACCCGACGCCGGTACATGGCAGCCAAACAAGAGACCGGCGCCCTGGTCGGTTGATACTAGCGACCCGGCGGAACAAAGGCAATTTTGGGAACATCTAAAACGGTGTCTTGAGGGTCTTGACCAGAGGTTAGCTAAAGTATATAATATGCGGGATATTCAGGAAATTGAGTATGATGAAGTCTGTAACGTTTTGGCGGTAACTCCGACTAACTTAAGAGTAATGCTGCATCGGGCGCGCAAACTGATGCGGCGCTGCTTAGAAACAAACTGGGTCGGAGCATAAGAGCCTCGATAGTGGAATAGACTATGATGAAGTTAATGATGAGAATGATGAACAAGGCGCTTCCAGCCTGTCAGGAAGTATCCCGCCTGACTTCGCAGGCAATGGATGAAAAGCTTCCCTGGCTCAAGCGTCTGGGGATGCGCCTGCATCTTATGCTGTGTGTCTGGTGCCGCCGAAACTCCAAGCAGCTCCGGTTAGTTCGAGACCTTGCCCGTAAACAATCAGCAGCCCAAACCAAAGAAGCTAAACTTAGCAATGACGCCCGTGACCGGCTGAATAAGCTGTTCGAACAAAACGATGATCAGTCGTAGACCTCTTTTCTTTTAGCCCCTAATCCCTTATAAACTAATCCGTTAATCTTTTTCATGGGCTATTTGTGCTCATGTTTGTAACGCTTGCTCTGTTCCGGCGACTAACCATCAGAAAGAAGAAAAAGGCAGCCGAACCCGAAAAGGCCGGGGAAAACCAACTTAGATGAAAGGAACAGAATAATGTCAAAGACGTGCAAACTTGGCTCCAGCTGCTCAACCAGCAAAGGAATGTGCATTCGTGATTAGATCATGGCTGGAATGATGGCTGCGGCAATGGTAGCCGGACTGGTTTACTGGCCGGCTTAAAGATGAAAACCCTGAAATTAGCATTGAAAAACAATAAGGAGAACGAATCATGAAACAATTAAATAACATCATCATTGGCATGACCCTGGTGTTGGCTTTCAGCTCTGTCTCACTTGGGCAGAACAACCCCCGCAATCCCTGCGGCGGTAAGAATATGAAATCAATGAGCGATCACAACGGCGAGGTCTTCTCGGTGGAAGACCCGATGGGACGCAACACGGTTACCTTCAAGAGTACGGCTCCGCTGGAGGACATCGTTGGGACCTCCAACCAGATCACCGGCCGGCTCGTTTTCGATCCGAACAATCCGAAGGCGGGAGGCCATGGTGAACTTACTGTTCCTGTAAAGAGCCTGAACACGGGTATTCCGCTGCGTGACGAGCACCTCGCAGGCACAGATTGGCTGAACGCCGAGAAGAACCCGAATATCGAATTCAAAATAGTCGACGTCAAGAATATCAAGGAAGTAAAAAGCATCAAGGATGCCAAGACTTTTGAAGTGACCGCCGTAGGAGATTTCTCGCTAAATGGAAAAACCAGGCGGATCAGTGTGCCGGCCCGGATAACTTACCTGAAAGAATCCGATGCTACCAAACAGCGGCTCCCCGGCAATCTGCTGGCGGCTCGCACGATCTTTGAGGTTGCCCTGGCTGACTTCGGTATCACCGGCCCCAAAGGGATGAATCTGATCGGCAGCAAAGTAGGCGAAAAGGTCGAGGTGGATCTTAGTCTCGTCGCCTCCTCAGCAAATAGCGTCATGGCCGGCAATCCCTGCGGCGAAAAGAAACCCCTGAATCCCTGTAACCCCTGCGGCGGGAAGATGTAGGTCTAACTGAGCTTCAAATATAAAGCGACGGAAAGGACGGTAATTATGAAAACGAAGAATAGATGGCAGGACGATCGGAAGAGGGCGGGCAATAACCCTCTCTCAGTCCTGAAGACTGATTTAGTCTTGAGCATGCTGATAGCGTTCGCGGCAGCGCTCGTCAGCCCTATTTCGGTTAAACTCCAGGCCGAAGTCTTAAAAGGAACGACTGGCGCCAAGTCCGACTCCAAGGGCATGGTCTTGATTCCCGGAGGTGAATTTGTCATGGGCAATGAAGGCGCATATAGCGACGAATTGCCCGAACACGAGCTTAGGATAAGTTCCTTTTATCTCGATGCCCACGAAGTCACCAATGCTCAATTTGCTGAGTTTGTGAAAGCTACCGGGTACGTTACTCAGGCTGAACGCGAAGGGCATTGCTGGGCGTATTTCAATGGAGAAACGGACTGGCAGTATGCTGCCGGGACCAACTGGCGTCACCCCCAGGGCCTGACATCTTCGATAGATGACAAGATGAATCATCCAGTAGTCTGCGTTTCGTGGGAAGATGCCGCCGCCTACGCCAAATGGGCCGGCAAACGGTTACCAACCGAGGCAGAATGGGAGTATGCTGCCCGTGCCGGCGCCGCCGGACACTTCATCGCCAATACCGGAACCAGCAAACATGCTCATACCGGTCACACCGGCGCCAGTCACGCGGCGGCGGCATCGGACAGATCTCCATCGTCCAAGAGTCACGACGCCAGCGCCCAACATCAGATGACAGGTTCTCAGGATAACCTGATCATTGTCAATGCCAATATCTGGGAAGGGCGCTGGCCCGAGTATAACGCGCTAAGCGACGGATTTTACTATACGTCGCCGGCTGCTTCATTCGAAGCCAATGCCTGGAGCGTGTACGATATGCTTGGTAATGTCTGGGAATGGACCGCCGATTGGTACGACTCATCGTACTATGCGGTCTCTCCCATAGCTGATCCGCAGGGTCCGGCGACCGGTGAGAACCGCGTGGCCCGCGGCGGCAGTTGGTTCTGCAGTCCAAACTACTGCGGCGCTTATTCCACTCATTATCGGGGCGCCAGTCCACCCGACCATACTTTTAACAATGTCGGTTTCCGTTGTGCTATGGATGTTCCGGAAACCAACAAGTGATGAGGTGAGTTATGAACAAGCAAAGTAATATCTTACTAGCCTCTGTGGTCCTGTTGACTGCTGCATCGATTATCACGTGGCAGGCAACAGGCGGCGATTGGTATACTAAGTACGAGGTCGTGGAGCAAGTGGAATCCGAGCCTGACCCGAATGATCCCTTGGTGGCGGCTGGTTTCTACGAAGGCGGTACGACAACCCGGACAGTCACCCGGAACGAGTTTCGGTTCGGCCTGCTGCCCACTCCGGCAGGCTTCCTTGATAAGCATGCTTTGTCAGTGGCGTCGGTCACCGGTCCGATATGGGTGTTGGGTATTGGATTCTTATGGATACAAAAAAGACGCGCCAAGCGTAACAGGTAGCCCCGGATCGATATTCCGACGCACCGGGCTGCTTAAACAACTGAAAGTGAGGAAAGAAAAATGATGTTAAACGAACAGCAGGAACAGATGTGCAGCACGAGTTCATGGGACTTTTCCGATCTCAAGGCGATATTCCTGAACTGCACATTGAAGAAGTCTCCGGAACTGTCACATACCGAAGGACTCTGGCAGATCAGCAAGGCAATCCTGGAGAAAAACAAGGTCCGAACGGATGAACTCAGAGTTGTCGACCACGAGATCGCCTATGGTGTCTGGCCCGACATGACCGAACACGGCTGGGACAAAGATGATTGGCCTGCTGTCTACGAGAGAATCATGGCGGCGGATATCATTATCGTAGGTTCGGCTATCTGGCTCGGTGACAAAACGTCCGTTTGCACCAAGCTGATCGAGCGACTTTATGGTAACTCCGGTTTGCTCAACGAACATGGCCAGTATGCCTACTATGGTAAGGTAGGAGGCTGCCTGATCACGGGTAATGAAGACGGTGCGAAGCATTGCGCCATGAACATTCTCTACTCGCTGCAGCACCTGGGGATGGTTATTCCGCCGCAGGCCGATGCCGCTTGGCTTGGCGAAGCGGGGCCGGGTCCGTCGTACCGTGATGAGGGCTCGGGCGGTCCGGAAAATGACTTCACCAATCGCAACACCACGTTCATGACCTGGAATCTGATGCATCTAACCCGGATGATGAAAGATCGCGGCGGAATACCGGTTCACGGTAACCAGCGCTCGAAATGAGATGCCGGCTGCCGGTTTGATTTCCCAAACCCGGAGTACCGCTAACATGACATGCTATAACTCCCGGATGTATTTTTGCAATGCTTATTGAGATTCTAACATTTGATGGCTGCCCTGATGCCAAAGCCGCGGGGCGGCTGGTCCGTTACACTATCAGAGAATGGAGCGCGGCCGCTGACATCCCGCATAGCTTTGGGGACGAGCTGAATATCCCCATCCCCCTCGTCGGCGATCTCAAATGCCGTTGTTCCCCTTAGTTGCCTCCCAGCGGCGGCAAACGCACTTTGAATCAAGGGATATCCTTATATCTGCGCTTTAATTTTGCTTAGCCTGAATTATTCATAAGTTTCGGCGCCGGCAGCGGAAGCCTTGCGCTTCCGCCGTTTCTATGTAATCTTCACTTCCAAGCCGCAAATAATCTGCTGTTTATAAATCCCCGAAGGACGAGACTTCGGCTTCCGACTAATGTTTGTTATGAATTATCCGGGCTTGCAGTGTTATTCGTTTACTTCCTGCGGCAAGTCCTTTTTTACCGCTCCCGGTCACCATTACACCAAATGGCGACCGCACACTGCATTTCTTCTTCAAACCTACCGGAAATATTTCCTTCTATTTCAGCAAAGTCATCCTGCCGGTACTTATTGCCTCTCCGGCCGCCAATTTGTAAAAATAGACGCCGCTGGCATGCGCGCTTGCATCCCAGGCGATACTATGGTAACCTGCATTGTAGGAGGTGTTTTCAATTAGCGTGGAAACTCTCCGCCCTAAGATATCATATACATCCAGATTTACCACCCGATCTGAGTTCAGGAAGAAGTGAATATCGGTTGTTGCGTTGAATGGATTGGGATAATTGCTGAGATTTAGGGTTGATGCGCATATCTGCTCAACCTCTCCCCATTCATGAATTTCCCAGCCGCCGCTCTCCCCGGCGAGCCCCTCGATAACCGTAAACTCAAAATAAGATGAATCGGTAATTACCGGAAAATCACCTATGTAGAAGATGAAATTATACTGTCCTAAATAAGCGTAATTCGGAACACCCTGATACACATTGTAGAAAGTAACGGTACTATCGCCTAAAAACGGCACGTTATGTCGCTTCCATAGAGGTCCGTAGTGGCTTCCGTCGGGAAGTGTCAGACCTGTCCAACCATCTATCCTTACGGTTGTGTCGGCGTGGTTAGTTGTGGTAATATCATAGCGGAAGTTGCCGCCTTGATAAACCTCAATAGGCGGATCATTGGGAGTAATTGTAACCTCCTGCTCTTGCGCCAATGCAAATACTGCTAATGAACAAACTATCAAAGCAGTTAGTAATGAGAATGCTATACGAGCCATAGAATGCTCCTTTCGATAATAATGATAGGAATTTCGCAATGGAAAATTAAGTAGTGCATTGTTTTCAATCTACCAAGCTCCCTACTTCAAGCATCATTGCTTATAGCACGCAATTAAAGCGGCTAATGCGACAGATCCGATAATCACTCCCTTGATAAATTGCTTAATTAATTCTCTGCTACTCTTGCAAGCGCTAAACGCTTACACCATATCTGTAGAATTCACTTTTTGATGTTGATAATTAGATACTATAAAGTCCGTCAATTGTCAAGGAATAAATTCCATATATTGTCAAGCCATTACTACACAGTAGTATAGCAATAAGTATTTTAATATTATTGTTGTTCATACCATCCATCTTTAGCATTCTATAATCAGATAGAATAATAATTTGACGCCATTGCGCATTAAATCTATTTTTAGTTTATGCTTTCAAAGCAAACCGGAACCGGCTCATCTTCATATCCGGCTGTCAGAATCTATGGTAATTCGCCGTATAGAGTTGCTGTTCTGCATGGAGGACCCGGCGCCCCAGGGTGTATGGCGCCGGTGGCGAGGGAATTGAGTAAAGCGATGGGGGTGGCAGAACCGCTTCAATCCAAGGATTCTCTGCAGGGACAGATAGAGGAACTCGAAGAACAACTGAGGATATATGCCAATGAGCCGATTGTCCTTATCGGTTCATCATGGGGAGCGGCGCTCGCCTTATTTGCCGCTGCGCGAAAGTCGCTTAAGTTCTCGAAATTGATTCTTATCGGAAGCGCTGTTTTTGACAGGCAAAGCTCCCGGATGATTGAGAAGATACGAATAAGCAGGCTTACTGATGAGCAGAAAATTCAGTTCGGAATAATCAAATTGAAATTGGCGAATGCTGATTCATCCGAAAAGGAAGAACTGGTGAAACAATGGGGCGAGGTTTTCGATGGCACAGATAACTTTGATCCCATTCGGGCGGAGTCCGATGTTATCGAAATCCAATATGACCTGTTTGAAAGGGTTTGGACGGACTTCGTTGCATTAAGAGATGAACCGGGACGTTTGAAAAATGAATTCTCGAAAATCGATATACCGGTAACGGTTATCCACGGCGACTATGATCCCCACCCGATAAAGGGTATCCGCCCGTTTCTTATGAGCTGTATTGAAGATATCCGTTTCCTTATTTTACCGAAATGCGGCCATTACCCATGGAAAGAGCGGCAGGCGAGGGAGAAGTTTTACGAGATAGTGAGGAGTGAGATTGATATATCATAGGTTCACGCTACTATTACATCAGATTATTTTTCCAGCTTAATTATCACATCAAATCCGCTGGAGCGGGAATCGCCTTCGATTAGCTGCAGGAAAAGGTTTTTTATCACTTCGTATTCAAGGGTAACGATCTCCGGTACCGCTTCGCCATCCTGAGTTTCCCCGAATCCTTTCTGGTAAATCATAAACAGGTCATTGGTCAGATACTTACCGACCACAAAAGAGGCGCCTTCCCAATTATCCTCGGCATTGACCTCCACCATATCAAGGTTGAACTGCTTTCCTAACGTTTTGGTTAGCTGGCTGGAAAGCATACTCGCCGCCAACTGATTGGCAATTTCTTTAGCGCCGGCTCCATCCCCGCTTTCCTCCTGCAGACCTTTCCTCTGTCCGTATGTCAACTCATCCAGGCTTCTACCGAACATGATGTATGAGATCGCATCTCCTTCATCGATCTCGGTATCGTCCAGGGTAAACTTCATTTCCGGACTCATCGCCCTGCCGGAAACGTGAAGGTGCAGTTTTTTCTTTTCACGGGAGGCTGTTCTGAAAGTGTAGACAGCTTCTAAAATCACTCTCGGGTTTATCTCTTGTCCTCCCTCAAAAATAAGCTGTCCTTCGTTAACTTTGAATCTTTTGCCGAGCAGATCGTAATGTCCTCTAACGATGCGAATATCGCCGAAAGGCTCTATGTTCGCATCTTCGATGAGGACATCGAGATCGCCGGCGAGCTCCATAAGCATGTCGGGGCTTTTTATCCAGGTATTCTTGGGTATTTCCAGCTTAATCTGCCCCTTTATTTCTTTAAGGAATTCCGGAGGAGCGAATTCCTCTTCCTCTTTTTTCTCCGCGGTTTGAACAATATTCAGGGTATCGTATTCCATCGCAGAGACCAACATCGGTTCGCCTAACTCCTGGAGAGTTTTAGCGTCATCGGCGTCTCCGGTGAGAGCCGGCAAGAAGACTTTCGAGCGGGTAATCCTAACATCGCCACCGAATACGGTGGAATCACCCTCGCCCCGCAGATATGTGTCTGCTGAGAATTGGAGTTCATAATTATAATGTTTTACGAGGAAGAATTTATTTGCATGCAAGCTGAGATCGACTGAGCTGAAATCCTGTTCAATGATGTTGCCTTCGAATACCAGGTTCCCTTCGGTTTTAAGGAACCCCTTGTTTCGTTCTAACTTCAGGCTGTCAAGCGATACAAAATTCGAATCCATGCTGACGCTTAAGACCATGCTGGAATAATCGATGCCGTATAGATCCATCTTCATCGCTCCATCTTCGATACGGAAGAAACCGCTTAGTTTCGGTTCGTTCAAAGTATTTCCAATTTTCAAATCGCAGACGATTTTGCCCCGTATCTCATCGACCTCGCTCGGAATTGACTTAACGATAGTAAGCGGGAGGGAATCACATCTTAGGTTTAGCATGATTTCCGTATCCTCTTTGAGCTGATAGATATTGTCAGCCAAAGATATCTCCATCGGTACTTCACCGGTTATTTTAAGGCGGTGAATCTCGTTAGGTATCAGCGAACTTTCTACGGAAAAATTATCGTCCTTATAGTCGAATGAGCCGGAAAAGCTCTTAAATTTGTACTCATTTACGATTCCATCATCAATCGATAGTTCGCCCGTGATAAAAGGCTGCTGAGCGGTTCCTTCGAGCTGAAGATTTAAGTTCAATTCGCCGTCTGCTTTCATCTCCGAAATAACGATGGAGGCCCATTGCCCTATATCCCAGTTTGATATCTCTACGGAGAGATTTTCATCGGAGTCGAAACTAAAAATACCATCGATGCTTATCGCCTGCTTAGCGTTTATCTCTTCGGTTTCCGGATTCAGTCTGAAATCGGATACATGAAATGAGGAATAACTGCTGTTAATCCGCAGGCTATCCATTCCTCCGGTCAAACTCCTTTCCCCGATATCGATTTCCATAGTTGGGATTGTCACGAATAATGTGCTGTCCCGGACAACATTGGCGTGCATGCTCAGCTCGAGAGTGTCCGTAATAGATACTTCCAACAGGAGCTCAACCGATTTTTCGGTGAAATCGGCATTAAGCTCTATGTTTTCGATACTGATAGTCGGATTACTCAGACCGGTGATATCGGTTTGCAGGTTCCCGTCGATCGCTTCTTCTCGCTTTAGCACGGACAGCTGTATCCCCAGCTCCTCGACTTCATTCACATCATATTTAATCTTGCTTAAATCGATATCAGTCGAGATTGAAAGCGAATCTACAGTACCGGAAACATTGCCGGCAAACTCTCCGGAAACAGCAACTTCCTCTACAGCCATGAATTCGGATAACGGTACTACATTAAGTATCTCTCCCTGAAAGTCGATGCTGGAATAACCGGTGGTTGAGAATTCTCCGTCAGCGCTGAAATCGATTATCTGGCTATTTAACACGAACTCCTTAATTCGAGCTTGATTGTTACTATAATCAACAGATGAATTGACGGAGTCGATCACGACGCTTTTGAACGAAGATGTCTGTATAGCAAGCGTCGCCTTAACCTGAGGATTCTCGAAATCTCCAAGCCGCCCCTCTGCGGTTAGTTCCAGGTTGATATTCGAGGAGAGACTATCATCGCCCATCAAAGCAGCCAGGTTGAAGCTATCAACATCAACAGCGGTGCGAAAGATCCGGTCAGCGGTTATTCCCTTAATCCGGCTGTTAAGTATAACGCTTCCGAAATTTCCGGAAATGTTGAGATCACACTCCAAATTACTATTGCGTAATTCTCCATTTATCAAAATAGTGGGGATAGGCCGCTGCATTATCACGCTGTTAGAGAAATCAGCGTTAAACGAAGCTTCCATTGTCTGTAGTGCGACACCTCTTCCGGATAAGCCGATTTCTCCGTTAATCAGGTAATCATTCGCGGGATCACCGGTCCAGTGTGTAACATCGATATTATTAAAGGTCGCAGTTACATCGTAACCGATATCATCGAATGTAGAATCAGACATGATGTCGCTGAACTTCGCTATCTCAGCATCAATTTGAACCGATTGCTCCCCTTCGCGAACATCTATACTCAAATTGATAGTATCGCGCTTGATACTCGACTTGAAAACAAAAACAGGATCGCCATGGATCTCCAGGTCTGGTAAAAATGCTCTGAACTCACCGAACTGAATCGGTTCTGTTTCTATTCTTAAGTCTGCGGCATGGGTCTGTGTATTGTCCAGGTAGCCTTCGGAGGTGATTTGGTTGCGCGAGGTCTCGATAACTAAATCAGCCAAGGAAATCTTGTCCTCATCTCGTGATAGTTCGAAAGCGAGTTTCTCCAGAGATAATGCCGGATCAATAGTATTCAAATTTAAATTCCTAAGATGAAACCTCTGTGTTTTTGGGCTGTAGTAGGCGGAAAGTATTACATTAAGGCTATCGATTCTATTAGGGATATTGTTCTCCAATGTATCGGTAATTAAACTGCCGTTTACTAACGAGAAATCGTCAACAGTCAGCTTAATTTCCGAAAGAGACGGTTCGCCGGTATCCTCAATCGGTTCGGTTTCAGTGCCCATAGTGTCCTGCAAAACCACATGAGGAAGCCGGGTGATATCGGCAAAAGGTGATTCTATCGATACCGAATTGACCTGTATCTCCTTGAATATCAACGGAAGCAGGTCATAAGCAGCCTTGAAGCGGGGAACCGAAAGGAGCGTATCGGATTGTCTCGTAATCATTATCCCTTCGATTACGATGCTGCCGAAGAGCGAACCATCGATCTCATCGATACTGAAGTTCCCATCGATACTCTTATTTACTTCAGAAACCACCCGCTCTTTGAGGATATTCCTGAAAATCGGGGTCTGTGTAAAAGCAAGAAGCAGCAGAATGAGTGCGATAAATCCCAATCCCGCATATATGATATATTTAATCCAGTGTTTCATCCATCCCTTTTAAAATGCCTCCCCTACACTTATATGGAACTGTATCTTGGTCTCATCGTCAAACACCGGTCTTGCTGCGTCCAGCCTCACAGGCCCGATTGGAGTTTTTACTCTGATACCGGCGCCGGCGGCATACCGCAACTCATCCGGATGATATGTAGCCGACTGCAGCCAGACATTGCCATAGTCATAAAATACCACGCCGGAAACGACACCGTAAATCGGATATCTGATTTCGATATTTCCCTCCAAAATACTCATACCGCCGATAGGTCTGCTTTCGATATCTTTGGGTCCTAATTCCGACCGCGCCCATCCGCGAACCGATTTCGCTCCGCCGGCGTAGTAGCGATCTTCCACCGGAATGTAGCCATGGTCATCGTATGATCTTATCGAACCTATCCTCATCCTCAGTGCCAGCACCTGGGCAGCGAAACTGAAATATCTGCGCAAATCGGCAGTCAGTTTGGCATAGTGATAATCACTCCCTAAATCCAATCCGCTGATTTTGGTGGAAAAAGCGCAGAAACAACCGGTCTGAGGTGAAAACATGGGCTCAGAGCTGTCCCGGATCAGTCCAAGGGTTACGCTTGATTTATTATAAAGCCGATTTAGCTCCCTTTCGTGGTTAGGATCCTCAGCTACACTTTCCAGGTCGAGGTCTACCTGCTCGAATTCATAACCGAAAGATCCGCTGATAAATCCTGTGAAGTCGTGCTTAACAGATGTATTGGCTCCATATCTTCTTAACGTAAAAGCCGGTTCGGTTTGCTTCCGAATAAAGGGACTGATAGTCAGCGTGGTCTTCGGTGTAATGAATGCCGGCTGGGTGAGTTTTAGGTTTATGTGATACGGTTCCAATCCGGAATGCTTCGTATATAAGTTTAAACGCCGCGCTCCTCCCAGGAATGACAAATAACGAGCGTCATTAAATACCCGAAACCTATCCTCTCTGCCATAGCCGACGCCGAATTTGGTTGACCAACGCGGCGCTTCCCTGACCTTTGCAGAAATCGGAATGACCGGATCACGATTCTTGCTTAACTGACTGTTAAAAGATACAATATGGTATACTCCCAGCGAATAGATCTGTTGCTGTGATTTCTCGATCTCCTCCCGCTGGTAAAGCTCCCCCTTATCGAATGTTTTATTATCAAGAACTAACGCTTCCGATGTGTACCGATTCCCGTTTACTTTCACATCCCCAAAATGGCAGCGCGGTCCCGAGTCTATTACCCAGATTATATCTACCGAGCTCGCGGAATCGTGGACGTTCAATTGACTTTGCACATTAGCGTATGGATAACCTTCGTTGTTCAATACACCAAGCAAAATCTCTTTGTCATCCTGCGCGGCTCTATCCCGGAAACGGACGCCTGGTTTTAATAACAGATTGTCGAGTGAAATGTCTATTGTCTGCTTTACGACGTCTCTGTTGGATTGGTCAGGTGCGGTTATCTTGAAATCTATGCTGTCGACTGAAGTTGGCTGCCCCTCTTTGACATTAAACCTCACTTTAACCGTCTTGTCCTCGGTGTCCGCATCGAATGTAAAAGCTTCTATTTCCGGTGAAAGGAATCCCTGCTTTTGATAGTAGATTTTCAACCGCTTTGTGTCGGTGTCCAAAACTTCTCGGCTGAAATGGAATGGGTCTTTCCGGAGAATCAATTTTGAAAAGCTGCCGGTACCATACGTGAGTATCTGTTCTGATAGTTTATCGGAAGATAGGGTTTTATTCCCTTCAAAAGCGACTTTTCTCACCTCATAGTCTTCCTGTGCAACAGCTATTGTAACCGCGAGGAATAAGATTACGAGGGCGTTGATTATAACTGGTTTACTAATCGCGATCATTTATTCAAACAGTAAAGATGTTACCGGACTATCTCTGATTAGATAAGAAGAATCTGCCTTCCTATTCCAAAGTTCCCTTAGATATATAGATTACCTCTGATACGGAAGCAATATTATATTAAATTATTGTCAGCGGAGTGTTGGGGACAGACCGATTCCCACCCATATTTTACTTGTCACACTTCCTAAAGCTGATATATTGTTCGATGTGAGCTTTAGATACGGCAGAAACTTACTCAATATTGCTTAATGTCATCTTTTTTTAAAGAGATAACGGATTACATCCATACCGGTTTTATTGCGGGTTTATTGGGAGGGGCAGTGGCGGGATTTGCCGAAGGGATATCCAAGGGTATAATAGTCGATTATTCCGTGATAAAGTTAACCGCAATTGCGCTGATATATTATGGTCTCAGCGGCATGGCATTCGGTCTCGCCTTTGCGGTGACCGCCTCTTTTATCACTTTGCCGACGAGAGGGATTCTCACCGGTAATCGATTGGTTTATATAATATTCGGCGCCACAGTCGCCGTATTGGGAGCGCCGTATTATTTTCGTATCCTTTTCAAGGAATTCTCCGGGGTGTCGTATGATTCTTTTGTCGGGTTTGTCCTGGAGAGTATTGTTATTTATTTGATGTTTATTATTGCTATATTTCTTTTTTGGGTTTTTCAAAAGGTATGCGGCGTAATTAATGTAAGATGGCAAATTACCGGGATCACATTGTATTTTGCGTTATTGATTCTTCTCTCTCCATTCGCATTTACGGGGCAAGCTGATGAGCATGAGTTGATTCCGTATGACCAAGGACGCACTCGGGAAACGAGTGACAAACCGAACATATTCTTTATCGTGATCGATGCGCTTCGTTATGATTGCCTTTCAACCTATGATGATATCGTTGACACGCCGGTGATAGAGAAGCTTTCCGAAGACGGTATTCTATACACTAACGCTTTCGTTCAATGCAGCTGGACTAAACCTTCGGTGGCAAGTATGATGACTTCTCTGTATCCCGGGCAGCATTCGGTGGAAACTTCGTTTAATATAATAAATCCCCAATTGACCACCTTAGCTGGTGTCTTAAACGATAGAGGGTATTACACAATCGGCTTTCATAATAATGACCTGCTGACCAAGCTGGGTAATTTCCATATCGGTTTCAATTACTACCAGCATCTCAAACCGGACACTCCGTATCCCGCCTGGAAGGACATGCCTTATCTCTCTATCTTTGACTTTATAACTTCACTTTCCCGGCGGGTGATGGATAAGAGGAAAATCAGGTCGCTTTACTACCGCAGCGCTGAAGTCACGACTGAAACCGTCATTGAATGGTTAAAAAAGAACCACAATAAACGTTTCTTCATGTTTCTGCATTTTATGGATCCCCATGAACCATATTTCATCCATCCCTATACCGGCGATTATCACAAACCTCCGGAGGCTTTCAGCCTTGAAGATTCTATCGAGTGCTTTAATGCTTATAGGGATGAGGTCAGTTATATCGATGAGTCCTTAAGTCCGCTGTTCGAATACTTAAAACTCGCAGGATTGTATGATAACTCACTCATAATCTTAACATCCGATCACGGCGAGGAATTCTATGACCATCAGGGATGGGCGCACGGGAAAACCCTCTACGATGAATTGATACATGTACCGCTGATCATAAAACCGCCTGCTTCAACTCGCTCCGGGGAGATCGATTCATTACTGGTGCAATCAATTGATATAGCGCCTACTATAGCCGCCTATGCAGAATGCGATAAGCCGGTTAGCTGGGAAGGGCAAGATATTTTCTCCCCCGATTCAAGTAAGTGGGCGTATGCACAGCTTGTTCGCTATGGCAAGCGATCAACGGTAATCCGGGATACTCAGTATAAACTTTATGTCAGGTATAATCTGAGCGACGGGATTGAGGATATCGAATTTTACGATACACAAGCGGATCCGCAGGAGAGAAGGGACTTGAGTGAAATCCCTGAATATCGTTCTATGGTAGACAGGATGCTTGCCGATGTCGGGGAATACGAAAGCCGCATATCCCGCAGCGCGGTTGAGACCGGCACCATCAAACTTGACGAGGAGACCGCAAGAAGACTGAAAGCGCTTGGGTATCTGGAATAGTGTTAATTGCATTACCCTTGATACGGGTTTTCGGGGATAACCGTATTAGCGCCAACGCACATCCGTGCGCGGCGGACGTCCGCGTCTGCCGCGGTCATCTCATAAATCGAGTCCCAGCGATTCCCATGGATGACGCACTTATCCCGGATAAGTCCCGTCCTTACAGTCAGTCCGCTGCTTATTTGAAACGGATATGCTTATCAAAAACATATTTTGCTTTGGCGACTAAGCTCAGGATAGTGTATGTATCCCAGTTGTAGCAAAACGATGGATCAAAATAGCAGTTTATATGACACCCTGCGCAAAAGAGAAATCGTCCCTGCCGATACCGCCACTGTTGAACCTCCTCGGAGTGATATAGTGTTTTTAAATCCGACTCTATCGGAATGCTGTCCATTTGCCGGTGATAACAGGGCAGCAATAACTCACCTTTTGGATTGATGACAATGGTGGAATCGAACACTTTGCACCTGGGTTTGTCAATCCTGTTTCCCCCTTTATTATGTAGCCTCTCAAAAGCATAGTTCAGATAAACATACGGTTTTTTACCGTATGATCTTAGATAATCCCAATAGTCCTTTTGAAATCCCCTGTTTTCATTGTAATCGAATTCAGGGTTTATGAGAAGCATCAATTGTTCATCCTGTGCGAATTTAACCAGATCGACGATCGAGGAGAGATTGCCTTCGTTGACAGTGAACATAATATCCGGTTTTTCTCCCAGAGATTTCGCTATCTCTATCGACTCCATAACCTTGTCATAACATTTTACGCCTCGTATCTTATCATGTAATTCCCTGTCCACCGAATCCAGGGAGAAATGAAGATAGGTAACCGTTCCTTTTATTTTCTCCGCGAGATCCGGATATTTAATACAGTTGGTTGTTACCGAAGTGTATAGCCCCAATCCGCGGGAGATTTTCAGCAAGGTGGGTAAATGGGCGTAGAGCAACGGTTCGCCGCCTGTAAAATCGGCAAACCTTATTCCGAGTTCCTTTGCATCCTTAACGATTTTTGCGGCTTGGTCCAGACTCAGTTCATGGTAAACTGGTATATCACAGGTCTCAGGAATATCGCAAAACTCGCATCGAGCATTACATCGATAAGTGACGTAGAAGTGCAGCAGGAGGGGTTTCATATCATCGTCCGCGGGAGAAGATGTATTTCCAATAAGGCTTTAAAGCATTTAAAATGCCGGAGAATGTGGTAAACGATGGTGTAGCGAAATATTGATACCATCCGCAATGCTCGGCGCATGCCGCCATCTGTCTTCGATAGTCTTTCGCATTATCGCTGTTCAGGTATGTATGCAGATCAGTCTGCGTAAGATCGACGGTTTTGCTATCCAGTTTGCGGCATGGGTAGAACAACTTCCCGTCCACATCTATAATTATTGAAGATGACGAACATCCAACACCGTTGTTGAGGTTTTTCAAATAGGTATCGGGCGATATAACCGTATTGGGATATTTTGCTTTAGCCGCCATGCAAGCATTCATAAATCTCTCGGCGCCGGGGAAATAGTTGTCTGTCTTATTCAAATGAACCGCGGGCATCACCACTATTTTCACACCAGCTTCATGGCAGCGTTTCACTTTCCATTCCAATTCGGGGATATCATCCAACGTAACCACTGTCTGTACGCATAGATTGCGGTTCCATTTGCGATACAGTTCCAGATTTTCGAACATGAAAAGATTCTCATGTCCCTCATCTATTGAAATATGGAGGAAGTCGATATATTTGCCATATTCCTCCATCGGATAATTCTCCAGCTTCCGTTCGCTGGTGCAAAACAGCAGGTAGAAATTCTTATGCGAAGTATATTCGAGTATCTCCCTGATATCCTTCCTCAGCAGCGGTTCACCGCCTTCAAAGCTAACCAGCAGCACCGAGCTATCGGAAAGATTATCCAGAACTCTCTTTATTCCACCGGTTTTCAGCTCGGGAGTTTTCTCCATCCATACGTTGCAGAACTTACAGCGGAAACGGCAGCGATTGGTGAGTTTCAGCGATGCATAGAAAGGATATATATCTTCGCCGCTCATTTTGTTGTCCAAAAGCGAACGAGCCACTCTGGCGTATTTTGAGACCGGCAGGTAACGCATCAGGATTCGACCTCCGCTGTTTGAGTATATTTCTTATCCTTCCACTTGAATGTCGAAAGATTGCTCTTTACAACAATTAATGGCACCAGAATAAGATTCAATAGCCACGAAGGTATAAAGTATTTCATCAGGTACCTACAGCGATAAATGCCGGCAGCTTTATACAGGAAGGCAAAATCAGCAATCATTTTGATCAACAGGGCGGTTATCAAAGCATTCCAATGAGAGCCCGCGATGATAGATGAAATTGCGGCTAACGTAATCAAACCATAAAAGAGCAAAGCCGGAACAAAGAACAGCAGCACCCCTAAACCCGGGCGGCTATCACCATACGCTCCCCAGCGGAACCGTTGATTAAGGAAATGACCGAAGCTTTGTGCGCTATTCGTTTCGACTATCGATTCTTGCTCGGTCGCCACCGCGATTTTGTGTCCGGTTTTTTGATGGACATAGTTGACAACAAAGTTATCTTCGGCGGGGCGCACCTTTAGTTCCTTGAAATCGTTTTTGAACTCCTTATAAATGGACCTCCGATATGCCAGATTAGCGGCAGTACAGGTATAAGAGGAACCCACGCCGGCGAAAGCTGCGCCCAAAGCTCTCTGGGAGAAATAATCCAGAGCGTCAATTCCCTGCCATAAGTTCACGGGCGCCGGATATGCCGCATGCCCTATCACCATCCCCGCCTTGTCGTTGAAATGAGATACTAAAGACCGCAGCCAATTCCTATGGTGTTCACAATCGGCATCGGTGCTGGCAATTATCTCCCCTTTCGCCTTCTCCAGCGCTTTCAGCAGCGCAGTCTTTTTGGGAATGGCGGCCTCTCCGGCTTTTATCCTGACCGATTCGAAGTTATCGTAACTATCACAGAAATTTTCGATAATCCGTGGAGTGTTATCGGTAGAGCGGTCATCGCCGATTATCACTTCGTATTTCGTAACCGGATAATTCTGCGATGCCAGAGACTGCAGGCATTTCTCCAGATACTCTTCCTCGTTATGTGCAACCATCACAACCGAGACACTGAATATCTCCCTGTTCCTTCCATTTCCAATACGGTAAAAGCCGGTCAGGAGATAGATAATAGAAAAGGCGTATATTAATGCAAATATGATTATAACCGTGTCCAATATCTTCCTTACAAATTACAACGCAATCCTACAAGGTAATCATTTCATCGATGGTTACAGAATGTAAACCTTTTAATTTAACTATATCAAGTACGGATTTCAAGGCTTTGAGTGTTCCTGAATAGTCCAGAGACGGTTTATTAAAATGACACTCATGAAAAAGCAAAATTGATCCTGAAGTTATCTTATCCCTGACTCTGTTGACCATTATTTCGGGAACATCCCGCTTGTAATCCTTGCTATTTGAATTCCAGAGTACTATGGAAAGTTCCAGTTGCCTGCATATACTGAGCATGGAAGGTGTGATAAAACCGTACGGAGGTCGGAAAATCTTGTTCGGTTTGTCGCTTAACTCCTCGATCAACTCCTTAGTTTTTTTAATCTCGTCATACAATCTTTCCCTCCCGGTCCATAGAGCGTGCGGGTGGCTGAAAGTGTGATTGCCGATCAGGTGACCTCGTTGAATCATATCTTTGGCGAGCTCAAAGTTATCCAATATATTCCTACCGGTTGTGAAAAAAGTAGCCCTGCCTTCATGCCGCTCCAGGAGATCGAGCAAAACCGGTGTGAAAACAGAATGCGGACCATCATCGAAAGTCAGGGCGATTTTGCCGGTATCGGCGTTTCCCTTGCGCAGTATATGACAGCCGAATAGTCTCATTCTCCATCCGCTTTTTTGGATTTTAGTTTAAGACCGGTCAGGAAAACAGATCCGATTATTGCCGGTATCAAAAGGTTAAAGGTAAATAGCAGCAGCGAGGAATCCAGAGCGACTTCCTTGCTGATACCGAATTTCCCGAAAAAGAAAATGGATGCGCTCTCACGTATTCCGAGATCGCCGATGCTAACAGGCAATGAGGATTTCACAAACATGATTGAGCTGATAGCGGCAAAGCCGTTTATTATGGAAATCGATTCAAACGCGTTAACTATCAATAGGAATTGAACAGCGAAGCCAATGTACATCATTCCCGACATAGATAAAACTACCAGGAATTTCGAAGGGGGAAAATCCCTAAGTACCTCCCAGAATAGATTACTCCGAAAGCGCTCCGGAATAATCCCCTTTTCCGGGAATCTTATCCGATGAAGCAGATATCTGAAAGTAATTCCCAGCGCAATCAGCACAATCGGAATGAGCATAAAATAGTCACGCCGGGTAATATAAGCTAGGCCGATCGACCCGACGAAAGCCGATACGAAATATGCCGAAAGATTATCCATAATGGAAAGAGCCAACAGCTTGGCTCTCACCAAATCCTTGATATAAAATACCCTGCCGAATTCACCGACTCCTCCGGGGGTTGTGAGTCTGAGTGTGGTTCCGGAAAGCACAGAGCCCAATACCTGACGGTTCGATACCTTTCTGTTTACATCCAGATATCTAATAAGATAACGCCATCGGAAAAAAAGCCAGACAATATTAAGCGGCGCAAGCACAATCGCTATCAGGATAGGGTACGGATTAGCCTGTTTGAACGCTGTTGCCATTTTATCCGGTTCCACCAAGTTCAGCAAATAAGCCATCACTGCCACCGCGATGATTATCTTTATCGCTGTGCTTATCTTTACTCTTCGCTTAAGCCTTCCTCGAAGTTTGAACGTGAAATCAGACATACCATTTCTTTGAATAAAGATAGTCTATCCCCTCGGTGCAGTTGCCGCAGATTTCAATGGCGGAACGATTTTCCAATATTCGCTTTCGGAAAGCTCTGAACTTATGCCCATTCCAGATATCGCGGACATCTTCGTCGGCAATACTACCGAAAACATATTTACCGCTTTTGTCGAAACAACACGGCACGACAGTTCCGTCGGAGTTAATGCTCATGGAATAATAAAGTCGTCCGCATCGCTTGCGGTAATCTCCGCGAAGTTTCAGGTCCCCCGAGTTCTCCTGGTACCTTCGATATTTATCGTTCTCAGGCAAAAATCCCTTTCCGTTTTTCATATCAAGCAGTTGAAGCGTTTTTGCTGACACTATATCAACTCCGAGTTTCTCGCCGAAGTCCTTGGCTTCATCGATTTGACCTTCGGTATCGGCCGTCAATAATATCTGAAGTTCGATAATCGGAGTGAAGCTATCCAGTTCTTTTTTTTCTTTCACCAGTAATTTTATCCCTTCAATTACCCGATTGAAATCCCCGCCGACACGGTATTTGGAATATACATCTTCGGTCAACCCGTCTAAAGATATAATAATCTCATCCAGTCCGCTATTTATGATGTCTCTCGCTTCGTACGCGCTTCTGATATAATGACCATTAGTGCTGGTAATGGTGTATACATTCTTATCATGAGTATATTGTATCATATCCACAAAGCAGCGATTCAGAAAGGGTTCTCCCTGGTTAAAAAGCAGCACGTATAGTAGATGGCTGAAATATTTATCGATGACTCTCTTATACAGCCCGAAGTCCAGATCGCTCGGGGTCCGCTTCACCTCGCCGGCGCCGGCGGCGCACAATGGACATTTTAAGTTACAGCGCGCCGAAGGTTCCACCATCAGAACCAGCGGATAAGCGGGATGATAATCCTTGCCCAAAAACGACATAAGGGAATACCGAACACCGGAATTAAGCAGTTTCGGCAGCACCGATGGTTTTAACAACTGATTTCTAAATCGATGCCGGAATATTTTAAGACCTTTTGGAAGGAGCATTAATAGTACCGGTAGGAAATAGAAGCTAATATCCGCGATTCATCGGTTGTGTTATCATCATAATCGGTGCGCTGGAAACGGTATGACAATTCCAGAGATGCTTCAGGAAAGAATTCGTAGCTGCCGCTTAGGGTTAAGCCCCATCGATTGTCCCTTATACCGGCGAGGAATTCCTTGGTTAATGGATCGCCCTTTCTGTGACCCAGCAGGATATTTCCGCCAACATTTACCTCCGGAGGATTAGCCCCATGACGCACTTTCTCGAATGAAGACTTAAATCGAATTAGGGGACTAAACCAGTAATCCGCTTCAATGAACCATCGGTCGGAATTGGGCTGTAATGGATACCCGAGAAATTGTTCGCGATTGGAGTAAGTATTGATGGCGAAAAAATGCGTGTATGTGTATGGTTCAATCCTGACATATTCAGTTGTTAGCATAAGTCCCGCGACTCCGATCGGATCGACGATTTCGACGCCCGCCTGTGCCGCCCATTTGTTACCCCAGTGGTTTTCACCCAATTTGTTTAACGAAAGATCATCGAGCAGCAAGGCGCCATATAACCTATATCCCGGAACAGGAACATAAGAGGCATCGAAGCTAATTAGCAGATTGTCCCTATCGCCCAGATAATGCTGTTCCGACCAGAAGAACATGTTAGGGATCAAATAACCCAGGTCATAACCTCGCTCGCCGTAAATAGCGGTTTCCGAAAAAGCAAAGGATACATTCTTCCACGGCATAACTTCGAGCCGATGGGATGCTATAAACTTTTTCTTATAATTCTCGCGATATTTCGCATCCGTATCATAGGACATGGTGGAATCGATTAGATCGGTTCGTAAACTGCCGGTCACAAAAGTTGCCTTAACTCGCTTTCCCGGATACTGCAGCATTACCATATCGAATGGCAGGGCATATTTGGAAAGCAGCAATCCATATCCCCGGCTTGGTCCCCAGTTATGCTTGATTCTGCCGATCCGAACGTCCAACCATTTCAAGCGCGCCGAAAGAGATGCGTATGTCCTGTCGTAGGAGGCGCTGTTGCCCTCCCAGGTAATCGATGTAATTCCTTCGTTGTCGATATTTATCTCGTCGATAGTGTTAAAATCATTCAGCCTGCCTATCCGAGTATCCCTTGCGTATATGTAAAAATCGATATCATCTCGAAAATACCCATGACTAACCACGCCGGTGGTGCTGGTGTTGGTGAACCAGTTCGATTCCGGATTGTTGGAATAGGTTTGATAACCGGCGGCTTTGGCTACCGGATCTACTACCCAGCGATAATCATCTCCGTACCAGCTAAGCACGTGATATTGTCCGCGGACATTTTCAGGCCAGATGCCGATATCATTCAGTTCGAATTCGAATTCCGATTTTAACTTCCGGAGAAGTTCCGAATCCTTCCGACTGACGATACCGCCTTTGGCGGATAATGAATCAACCCTCAGGATTATATCCACGAATTCAGAACGATTATATGGTCGTGTATCGAGCGAAATTCCTTTCAGATATCCCGCCGTCACGAACCTATCGACAATATCATAAGCCCAGTGATTCGGTTCAACCGGAATAGTCCCGGCTGAGAATAGATGCGAAGGAATCGCGAGAAGCAAGAATGCGTAAATTGTGATATAGCAGGTTCTATTTAACATCTTTTGTTATCCTAACTGAATAGTGAACCAAATTTCTGGCTCCGTATAGCATTAGCAGACCGGAAATCTAATTAGCATCCGCAGATCTGATTGAATATAGAGCCTTACATGTTACTAAAATTATAGCCAAAATAGAAATTAAAGTCAACGATAGTAACGCCATTTCGAACGGTTTTATCGGTATGAATCCGAGGAGTTTCTGGTAGATACCGAGGATTATCTCTTTGGATTGCGAAGGCGCCGATTTTCCTTCCTTAAAATAGCGGATTCCGAAGATGATGCCGAAACCCCAGGTGCCAATGGAAAGAGTGAGGTGCAGTACTAAGAGGCTCAGCCTTTTCCAAGATGAAGTGATCAAAAATGGAATGAGCGCCAAAAGGGGTAAAATGAAAATATGGTATTCGGTATTTATATGATAAAACGTGAGGAACAAGGCGCCCAAGGCTATAATGGCGAGCATTGGGAAATATCTGTCATGGAATGAATTCAGGCGGAACCAGAGCAATCCCAAAACAGCTAACGTTAGTCCCGCGGAAATCCATTTCATGGTCTGCCCACCCATATCGTAGAAGTATAAAATCAAGGTAAACGGCGATGCGCAGAACTGGGTTTCCGAAGGCGCAAAGTCGATAAACGGAATAACGCCGGTAACAATGAATCCGATCAATGCATAGAATATGTGAAAAACCACCGCCGGGATTATCCCCCATTTTAATACTTCGGCTTTGTTTTTTGATACAAGAAGTAACGGATAAAACAATACTCCCACCAGTATCTTCCCGGCGATCATGCCGATAAAGGTAAGTATCGAAGCCCGTTTTATTGACCCCCGCTTAACTGCGATCAGTACCGCAACTATGAAAATCGTCACTACTGCTTCTTCCTGTCTCATTATCGCCCCGGTCATAAAACCCAGCGGCGATACCGCCATTATCATCAGAATTATCGATTTCACCTTTTTAGAGATATCAGTAAATAGATTCAGATATCGTATCATCAGGCAGAATGCTACCAGTTCGAAAAATATATAGCTGATTCTGGAAGCCAGAAAACTACCGAAAAATAAGGAAAGCGGCTTGGCGAAAACCATCAGCAGGAATGGAAAAAAAGGCGGCTGTGAATAATCACTGAAATCGGAGAAGAAGGTAACAACATTCAACGGATTTAAACCGAGTTCGTACACTTCCACATCGCAGGTAAACTCGCTTCCGTTTGTCAGATGGAATAAGGCAAAGAGCAGGATTATTCTTAATCCCAGAAATACTAACAACGGAATCGAATACCATGATCTGTTGCTGTTAGTTTTTCGATTTAAATCCGAATGCCGTCCCAAGACTGAATCCCTCGTCCAATATCATCCTGAGTAACCCTGCCGACTAAGCATAACATAGTACTATTTATCAGACGAAGAAATCAAATAATTTATTCATATAAATGGAAGGAATTGGCAATGATGGATGGCTGCTACCGGAGGGCTTTAATTCTCTCCATAATCTCCCCGGCATCAGTAGTCGGTTTATCGCAGCTGAAATTGCGGCAAATGTAAGCTGTGGTTTTATTACCGATCGCCTTTTGATTCGCTGTATATTCAGCGATCTCGGTTATATCCGGCGTTTCTTGATCTGTCGGACGGAAGATGATAATTGCATTAGGAAGATATTCTCTCCGAACCGTATTTAACATACGCGAAGTATCGTTACTATCGGTTTCGCCTGCGATAACAATCTCCAGCGAATCTCCGAGGAGATAATCCAAACCTATCAGCATCTGCGCATAAGCGGACGGGGATGAGGTTATCTGCCCCGAGAATGTTCTGAGCAGTTCATTCGCTTTGTTTTCATAATCGGCATTTCCGCTGAACCGCGATAGATGGATCAGGTTCAACAGGGCGATGGAATTTCCTGATGGTGTAGCGCCATCGTAAATCTCCTTGGGACGAACAATCAGATCCCCTGCTTCCTTAGATGCCAGATAAAACCCGCCGTTTCGAAAATCCCAGAACAGCTCGATCATTTTATCATTCAGTTCAATCGCCTGCTTCAAATATTTTACTTCGAAAGTCGCCTGGTAGAGCTCGATTAATCCTCTCACCATAAATGAGTAATCGTCCAGATGCCCAGCTATCCCCGCTTCATCATCCCGATATCGATGCCATAAACGCCCATTATCATCCGTCATGTTATCTACGATAAAGTCGACGGCTCGTTCGGCGGTGTCAGCATAGCGCCGGTCATTCAATACCGCCGCCGCCCTGGAGAATGCGGCAATCATCAAGCCATTCCAATCACTGAGTATTTTATCATCTTTATAAGGGTGGATTCGCTTCTCGCGATATTCGAATAGTCTCTGCCGCATCTGGCTGACTTTACGATTAAGCTCATCCGCCTCCATCTTCTTAAGCGAAGCCATCTCCGAAATCGGATCCGCAAGATGCGGGATATTATCTCCGGTCTTTTCACCGGTAGCCTGCTCCCGGAAATTCCCATCCTCGTCGAATCGATATAGATTTATAAATAACTTTCCATCCTCCTCTCCCAGAACCGATTCAATCCCCTCCGGCTTCCAGACATAAAATCTACCCTCCTCTCCCTCGCTGTCCGCATCTTCGGCGGAATAAAATCCGCCGGCCTCAGAAGTCATATCTCTTTCAACATATTCCAGTATCTCGCAAGCAACCTCGGCAAAGAACTCATCGCCGGTGGCTTGATATGTCTCCAGATAAGCGAGGGTCAGCAGCGCCTGATCGTAGAGCATTTTCTCGAAGTGCGGCAGGAGCCACTTTTCATCCGTTGAATAACGATGGAAACCATATCCGATATGATCGTAAATCCCTCCCAACCTCATCTTCCTCAGAGAAGTCTCCACCATCCTCAATGCTCTCTCTTCTCCGGTTCTTTTCCAGTAGCGCAGCGAAAAGAGAAAATTGTGCGGGGTAGGGAATTTAGGGGCGGAACCGAATCCGCCGTTTCTCTCGTCGTACCGTCCCTTGAGTTCATCAAATGCCCTGGTCAGAACGATATCTTTCAAATCCTGCCCGGCTATGCCGCTGGAATTCCGTTCTAAGGCAGCCAGTATCCGGCTCGATGATTCAGCGATCTCATTCCGGTTATCCTTCCATGCGCGAGCCAGAGCGGGAAGAAGCTCTTTCATCCCGTTTCTGCCGTATGCGCTGTCCTTGGGAAAATAGGTGCCAGCGAAAAATGGTTCCAGCTCCGGCGTCAGTATTACTGTCAACGGCCAGCCGCCGGAGCCTGTTAACATCTGACAAACAGTCATATAAATGTTATCTATATCAGGTCTTTCTTCGCGGTCGACTTTTATACAAATGAAATTCTCATTCATAAGATCAGCGATTGCCGTATCCTCAAAAGATTCCCTCTCCATTACATGGCACCAATGACAAGTGGAGTATCCGATCGATAGGAAAATAGGTTTGTCTTCGGCTTTTGCCTTCCGAAAAGCCTCCTCACCCCACGGATACCACTCCACTGGGTTTTTGGCATGCTGCAGCAAATAAGGACTCTTTTCGAAAACCAAACGATTCCATTGCTCGCCGCCGTCCGAGGGTAGTTTTTTCAATTTATCCGCATCGGGAATTCTTAGTTTCATTTCTCTGTCGCTTTCTGAATCTCTTTTCGACATTAGCATTGATACCTGTTAAAAACTGTTAAGTGCGCCATATTGCTCATTTCTTATTCGCCTTAAACTCACACCGAATCTCACTTACATATCGATTGGTTGTGATGCTGCTCGAAATGAACCATGGTTACGATCTTGATGGTAAATCCTTGCTGCGTATAACGGATCTGGGACAGCGGATGTTCCTCCAGAGTTCTAATACTCAAACGCCTGAAAGTCCGCCTCTCATAATCCCTGTTAGCTCTACCGGCAGACTTCCCGCAATCGTATTACATGGCATATAATATATATTACAAAGTCCAATAAATAACATAAACGACAGAAATCCCGAATAACACCATATCTTGCCGAATGTAAATGAAGTGTTTTTAATATTACAATTTTCCTTGACAATAGCAGATGTTTTTTATAACTTAGGTTAAACAAAGGAAGCGAACTTCTTGCTCTTCTTCGTTTAAGTCACAGTTCAGTGTGCAGGTAACGAACGGTTAAAATATTATAGACAGCAAGAACACCTATAAGCGAGATAATATTCTTATTGTGCTGGCTTCTATGAATACAGGTTCAAACGGTCGGAAAGGATTCGCAGCCCTATGAAAGCAAATCCGATCAATCCAAAAGGATGGACTAATCTCCTTAAATTGGGATACGTACTAATCAATGTTCATAATCCCATTATTCGGAGTCCTCCAGTCTATCGATTAATCTGATTTTCTCCTCTTTTTAAAAATTCATTCGCTTTTTTAAAGCTGAAAGATTGAGTAATTTTAATTACAAATCTTTAACTCTTAAACTTAAAGGAAATTTGTATGCGTAAAATCACTATTACACTATTCGCAGCGATGTTTTTATTGGTTGGGACTTCCCTCGCAACCAATTTGCAGAATTCTTCTTTAACAGCGCCTTCCGGCATAGCGATAGGTCCGGAGGGGGTATTGACCCAGATGCCTGCTCCGCGTT
>CAZLVS010000002.1:0-155463 GCA_964563085.1 uncultured Ignavibacteria bacterium
CATCTCTCTAATTGAAGGTAAGTACACTAAGTCAATGAACCTCCCCTCATTGGACGATATCAAGGATGGGCTGATTAAAATGGTAGTTTTCACTAATTTAAAAAACGTCTTTATAGGCAGTAGAGAATTTGAACACAGGTCTATTTTAAAATTAACAAGCGGCAAGGGATTTGATTTCGATGAATTAAGTTGTAAACACCAGGAATTATATAATTTGCTTGTAAGGGAATCCGAATATAATAATTTTGAACTGCAAATATCCTAAACCAATCGGTTAACTCATCAAAAACTAAACTGCACCCCGTTTATAATCTCCAAATCGTAGTCTTTAACGCCTTCGGGGGGTTGGGAATCGTAGAAATAATTTACCTCGGTCGTGAGAGCAAAGGTTTCGGTAATTCCTATCGTTACTTGCGCTTCGTCGAGAACCCGAACGTTTTCGAAATCATCAAGAGCCGGTTGAACATAGATTGTATTCTCGATAAAAATCCTATCGAAAGGTTGATATTTGAGGTAGACGTAATCGCTGTTGCGCGGGGTTTTAGTTACTTCTCCGGAGGATATTTTCTCTTCTTCGTGCATCAATGTTAAGGCGATCGCCCAGAGAAAGCGCTCGGTTTCCACAGGCACTATACGCATACCGGCGCCTATCAAAAAGCGATGATCCAGTTTTTGAGAGCGGTTGTATTGTGCCTGAAGAAAAAATTCGTAGATGTATACGGGCGTGGTTTCATAATTGTATCGAAGGTGTGAAAAAGCCTTGTTTATGATTGTGCCGTCGTCGGAATAAACGCGCGAGAGATTATTCAGCGTGAAAAACTGGTGTTTCTGTAGTTTCCAGATAAAATTGGGACTGATATCTATCTTGGTCAACTCGGAATTTCCTGCGACAACCGAGTATGATAATTTGAAGTTCCCGGCGACACCGGATTGTTCAAGCCCCATCCGCATCTTCTCGGTGTTGACCTGTCCATGAGCCGCAGCAAATAGCATAATAACTAACGCAATAATTCGTATCTTCATTGTTTACCTTCTTCTATGAATTTAAACCTCTTATGGTGCTGTTTCCATTATCTTTATATTTTACGACTTCGCACCTGGATATTTTACACCATTAATGATGATTGTTCAAATATTGATGTCATCATCGTCTAAAATATTTATGGTTAAAACGGATATTAGGAACAGTTTGGGCTCGGTAAATCTCTTGACTTTTAGATAAGGACACAATATATATGGAAATACGGTTATGTTATCAATTTCGGTAGAAACAAAGAAAATTAAACGAATTCCTAATATCTGATTTTAAGGAAACAGATTCGTTGTCAATCAGTAACCCAAATAATATCTGGGGAAACAGTAAAAAGGTCCAAAAAGTGAATCAAAAAGAACAAGATGAAAAATTAGAGTACGGCAGAAGACGTATCAAGAAGCGACCTGCGCTTAAGCCATCCGAAGAGAAATCCCCAAAAGAAACCGGCAGAGAGAATAACAGCCCTCAGCAGCAAACCGCACAATCCTCAACAGAAACACAGCCAAAGGATAAGCCTAAACAGAAGCAATCAAACAGTGAAAACGCGGTTGATTACAAATCAAAGCGATCACAATCGAATGATTCCAAGCCTAACAATCAGAAGGGCACACGTTCGTACGGTTCCGGAAGGGATTCGAGAAACGCTGTTAAAAGGCGTCCGCTTGATGATAAGAGCAGGAGAAAAGGCGACAATAGAAAACCGAGCGGAAGGCAGCCGAAGAGGGCTCCGAGGGAGCGTCAGGGCAAGGTTAAAATATCGGTTGTGATTCCGGCTCATAACGAGGCGGAGAATATCCCTATCTTGCTGCAGCATCTTGATGATATGTTCTCGGGAGTTAATTACAACGGCGAGGTTGTTATCGTAAACGACGGTTCGACGGACAAAACCGCGGAAGCATTGAATGAAGGTTCATCCCGATATAAGTTTCTGAGGATTTGCACCCATCCGAGCAGACGCGGTTTGACCGAGGCGCTCGAAACCGGCTTTGCGGCGGCGAAAGGCGAGATATTCGTCTTTTATCCGGCAGATCTGCAATATCTTCCCAACGATATTCCTTCCATGATTCAAAAAATCGATGAAGGCGCTGATATCGTATGCGGTTGGCGCCAGGGAAGCTACGGAGCCAAAAAGGTGGTCTCGTTCTTCTACAACAACCTTTCGCGGGCGCTATTCAATGTAAAAGTGCATGATCTTAATTCGGTGAAGGCATTCAGGCGAGAGGTGCTGCAGTCAATTACTTTCAGACGGGATTGGCATCGTTACATGGTGGCTATTGCCGCTGACCATGGGTTCAAAGTCGATGAGGTTAAAGTCAAGCTTTACCCACGCAGGCATGGAAGGTCAAAATTCGGTTTCGGCAGGATTTTCGTCGGTTTCTTCGATCTGCTCTCGGTTAAATTTCAGCTAACCGTTATGAAAAAGCCGATGCTCCTTTTCGGTATGGGAGGGTTCTTATCCAGTATAATCGGCGTGCTTTTGGGGATAGTAGCGCTTTATATGCGGTTTGTGGAACATAACGCATTTCGCCCCATTCTTTATCTGGTTATGCTCTTGATAATCAATGGATTATTGCTCTTCGCCATGGGATTTTTAGCCGAAGCGCTGGTGAATATCAAAGATGAGATTCGCTCGCTGCATATCCGCAAGAATGTAAAATAATCATGGAGTCGATCCTTGCCCGGAAAACGGATTCTCGTCTTAACTCATAATTTCATAAGATATCCCGAGGATCCCGCCGGGCAATTTCTTCACGCCCTTTATCAATATATAGAGGATAATTATGGTATATATATCCTCTGCCCCCATCAGAAAGGATTGAAATCCAAGGAGAAGATGGGAAATCTGAATATCGTCCGTTTTAAATATTGGCTTCCCGCCTCAGGGGAGAATCTCGCTTATTCCGGCGATATGCAGGAAAAAGTGCAGGAATCGATCTTCGGTAAAATAAAGTTCGTTCTTCTTATCCTGATGGGGGCTTGGGCGGCGATTCGGCTGGTGTTTCGACAGAAGATCGATATTATCCATGCTCATTGGTGGATACCGATGGGAATATCCGCCTGGTTGACGTCTAAATTAACAGGTAAAAGGCTGATAATAACATCTCACGGCACCGATATTGTGCTTTTGGAAAAGGGGGGATATTTGGTGAAAATCGCACAAAAGATATATGATCATGCAAGCCGCATAACCGCTGTTTCCGGTTATTTAAAGCAAAGACTGACTGAGATGACGGGAATTATGGAATCAAAGGTTTCGGTTTTCCCTATGCCTTTTAACGTGGGTAAATTTAAAGCCGAGAATGAGTACAGTCGTGAAAAGGGGTTTATTCTTTCGGTGGGGAGATTGAATTACAGAAAGGGCTGTGATTATCTGATAAAGGCGTGCAAAATACTGCAGGATGATGGTTACCGATTCAGGCTGGATATAATCGGCGAAGGACCCCGCAGGAAGCATCTTCAGGAATTGATTGAATCATTGGGACTTAATAACAATGTTAGATTAATCGGTTCGATGCCGCATAATAAGGTTATCGAATATTATCATCGGGCTGAGTTGTTTGTTTTGCCGGCGATTAAGGAGGGTTTCGGGCTGGTTTTCGTGGAAGCGATAGTTAGCGGCTTGCCGGTAATCGGCGCGCATAGCGGAGGAATACCGGATATAATAAAGGATAATAAAACCGGTATACTGGTTCCCCCTGAGGATGAAGAGCAGTTAGCGCAGGCAATCAAGCGATTACTGGATAATCCCCAATGGGCGCAGGAAATCCAAAAAGCGGGGATGGAATATGTTTGGTCGAATTTTTCCCCCGAAGCGATTGCTGCAAAACTTGATAAACTTTACGCTAATTAATACTACAAGCGAATGGAAAAAACGATGATACTTTTAGCCCGGATAACTCATAAAACCGATTAATTCGCAGCCGAAGGTTTGTCCTTCGGGAGTTCAATAGAAGTAGATCATTTACAGATAGGAATTGAGTATCTCCAAGAAACGCCGGAAGCGCAAGACTTCCGCTACCGATAACGATACTTGTGAATAATATAGATTAGTAAGGAGAGATAATGTTTTCAACTATTGAGGATTTTAAAGCTGCTTGGGCTGAGGAAAAAGAGGGGACATTGAGATTATTATCAGCGCTGACTGATGAGTCTCTAAATCAGGCTATTGCGGAGGGGCATAGGAACCTGGGGAGAGTTGCCTGGCATATCGCGGTGACTATTCCTGAAATGTCCAAACGCATCGGACTGGATGTAAAGGGACCGGATGAGAAGGCTCCGGTTCCCGAGACGGCGGCAGAGATAAAAGCCGCATATAAGGAGGCTTCCGATTCGCTCATGGAACAAGTGTTAAGCAATTGGAGTAATGATACATTGCAGGTCGAGGATGATATGTATGGCGAGACCTGGAAGCGTGGAAAAAGCCTGGCGGTGATTGTCAGCCATGAAGTGCATCATCGGGGGCAAATGACAGTACTGATGAGACAGTCCGGTTTGATAGTCCCGGGAGTTTATGGTCCCGCATTGGAAGAATGGGAGCAGTATGGAGCTCCACCGCCGCAATTATAATCGGCTAATTGATTGTATAGTAGCCAGAAAGGATCAATAATGTTACTTTATCTTGTCAGACATGCTCAATCGGTTCAGAAGGATGTGAATCCTAAACGCCCGTTATCGGAGGAGGGTAAAAAGACAGCAAAAGCAGTGGCGTCCTACATTTCTGAGAAAAAACTGATAAATGTTAGCAGAATTCTTCATAGCGGCAAGGAGCGCGCCAAGCAAACGGCTGAGATATTTGCCGAGGAAATGAACTGCGGCGACAAAGTAGCCGAAGAAGACAGTCTGGAACCGAACGCCGATCCCGGGATATGGGTAAGCAGACTTATTGATATCAGTGATAATCTGATGATAACCGGGCATCTTCCGCATCTGAACAAATTCGCAACAATGCTTCTCAGCGGCAATCCGCAAAACGATATTTTTAGTTTTGGCAATGCATCCCTGGTCTGTCTTAAACGGAATGAATCGAGGGAATGGCATGTGAACTGGATGATTACTTCGGATATTGTCTGAATATTCTTCATAAGCTGAGTATTCCGGCTATCAACCAATCTCTACTCGGCTGCCGGCGGTTTGACGGCAGGTCGAAATCCGAAACGAAGCTCCTCGATGAAATCGCGATGGTTTCGACGATTCATCCAAGTTAAAGGTATCTTGATGTTTACCCTCGAATCCATATATTGTATTCCGAATACTCGGCTTGGCGAGTACTAAGATGGAGAATTGAATGCAGGAGAACGACAATCATATCGACCTCAGTACACCTTGGGCTCATTCGGCTGACAGCATCATAGAATATCTTGATGTTGATTTCAAAAACGGTCTTTCAACATCGGAGATTCTAAGGAGAAGAAAGCGTTTTGGGCGAAACCTCCTCAGGGAAATCAAGAAGAAAAGCGCCTGGTTGATATTATTTGAGCAGTTTAAAAGCCTGATAATCTGGTTGTTGGTTGCGGCGGGCGCTGTTTCGTTCGCATTTGGTGAGTTTGTCGAGGGGTTGGCGATTGCAATTGTCATTATCATAAACGCGGCTATCGGTTTCTTCACTGAACTCAAAGCGGTACGCTCGATGGATGCGCTTAGAAAAATGGGGCGAGTTACC
This sequence comes from uncultured Ignavibacteria bacterium, assembly GCA_964563085.1. Lineage (GTDB taxonomy): Bacteria > Zixibacteria > MSB-5A5 > UM-FILTER-46-8 > UM-FILTER-46-8 > WJIR01. The sequence continues at coordinate 5,694 of CAZLVS010000002.1, forward strand.
GCGGTGGTTCGAAGGGATGGCGAGCATGTTGTTATCCCTGCTGATGAAATTGTGGTCGGAGATATTGTAATCTTCGAGGGCGGCGATGTTGTTTCTGCGGACATCCGGTTGATTGAAGCATCCAAACTTCAAGCGAACGAATCGGCCCTTACCGGCGAGTCTCTCCCTGTCAGTAAAGATACCAAGCCGGTTGATTCCACAGCGATACTCTCAGAAAGAAGCAATATGATCTACAAGGGAACCTCGATTACCCGTGGGTCCGGCGCCGGAATTGTTGTAGCTGCCGGCATGTCCACCGAATTGGGTAAAATATCCGAACTGGTGGAACAAGCGGAGGATGAATCGACGCCGTTGGAGAAACGGTTGGATACACTCGGTCATAAGCTGATCTGGGTAACGCTCGGTATAACCACCGTAGTTGCGATACTTGGAATCGTCAGGGGCAAGGAAGTATTCCTGATGATAGAAAGCGGTATCGCCCTTGCCGTCGCCGCTATCCCGGAAGGACTGCCCATAGTCGCTACCATTGCCCTTGCCAGAGGAATGATCAGGATGGCGCGCAAAAACGCTCTTATCAACCGTCTCGCATCCGTTGAAACCTTAGGTGCGACCGATATCATCTGTTCGGATAAAACCGGTACTCTCACCGAGAATAAAATGACCGCAACCAAACTCGTCATCGATGAAGGCGAGTTGACCATCCGCAGGGAAAACGGTGAAACCGTGTTTCAGCACAACGGCGACAGAATAGACCACAAAAACAATAAGCTGATTATGCATGCCCTCACGGTCGGTGTATTATGCAATAATGCTACTTTAACCGGTAATGATGGGGCGGGGATAGGCGATCCGATGGAAGTAGCCCTGCTCGAAATCGGTTCTCATGCGGGAATCGATCGGGACGAGTTGCTGAAATCGATGCCGGAAGCGCGTGAGGAGGCATTCGACCCGGAAATTAAGATGATGGCAACTATACATGAGAGCCGGGAGGAGTACTCCGTTGCTGTGAAGGGGGCGCCCGAAGCGGTTCTTAACTGCTGTTCAACCATCCTTACCCCTGATGGCAAGAAGGAGTTTGCATCGTCCGATGTTGAAGTGTGGAACCGGGTTAATGAAGAAATGGCTCGGAACGGCACCCGAATGCTTGCCCTGGCGGAAAAGAAGTCTTCGGATTCCAATGCGCAGCCCTACGAGGACCTCACCTTCTTGGGTTTGATAGGTTTAAAGGATCCTCCTCGTATAGATGTACAGGAGTCTATTCGGCTTTGCGCCAGGGCGGGAATCAATGTTGTCATGGTAACCGGGGATCAACCGGCGACCGCCCTCAATATCGCCAAAAGTATCCGGCTGGTTGACATGGACTACGACAGAGTAGTCGTCAGCAACCAGCTGAAGAGCATAGAGCACATGACTGGAGAAGATCGTCTGGACATCCTGAATACAAAGATATTCTCCAGAGTCAGCCCCAAGCAGAAGCTGGATTTGATAGAGGTTCATCAAACCAGCGGTTCCATAGTCGCCATGACCGGCGATGGCGTCAATGACGCCCCGGCATTGAAAAAAGCCGATATAGGTATTGCTATGGGGAGACGAGGCACCCAGGTAGCCCGAGAAGCCGCTGATATGATATTAAAGGATGATGCGTTCTCTTCGATTGTTGAGGCGGTCAAACAGGGGCGGATTATCTTTGATAATATCAGGAAGTTTGTCCTGTACCTCCTTTCCTGCAATGTTAGCGAGATAATGATAGTCGGCGTCGCATCGATTGCGAATACCCCGCTGCCTATCCTGCCGCTTCAGATACTATTTTTGAATCTGGTAACCGATGTATTCCCCGCGTTGGCTTTAGGCGTTGGCGGCGGCGATCCGCAGATAATGTCACGACCTCCAAGGAAATCAAATGAACCGATAATAACCAAAGGGCATTGGCTGCAGATCGGTTTGTACGGCGCGCTGCTGACGGCTTCGGTATTATCGGCTTTCTTGATCGCCTTATACTGGCTTAACATGGATACAGCGCATTCTGTAACTATCTCGTTCTTGACGCTTGCCTTCGGACAGCTTGTCCATGTCTTTAATATGAGAGATCAGCAGTCCGGCATATTCAAAAATGAAATTACTCGGAATGGGTGGATATGGGCGGCGATTGTGCTTTGCCTTTTCTTGATTTTCGCCGTTTTGTTAATTACACCTGCAGCCAATGTGCTTAAACTGACTTTTCCGAATGCTGATGGCTGGACACTGATTGTTATATTCAGTTTGATACCGCTTATCATAGGTCAAACTTTTAAGCTGTTGGTATCGAAATAATGTCTAACTCTTGAGGTTAAAGGAATGGGCAGCGACCAAAGGGGAGATTCCAAACAATTAATGAAGAAGGTTCTGATAGCCTCCAGCGCGGTTATTTTGCTGCTGCTGATTCTGGTAATTATTCAGCAGGTTGTACAAATGCTGCTGGTTGCATTGGCGGGATTGCTGCTCGCCGTATTTCTCAATGGTCTTGCCAGACCGATAAAGTATAAGACTAAACTGCCGCAAGCTCTTTCTGTAACGATTGTGGTGTTTGGACTTCTCTTATTATTCACGGTTGGCATCTGGATTATGGGACCGCATATCTCCGAACAGTTCTCCAGCCTTACCGAACGTGTGCCCGCCGCCCTGAAGAACATCGAAAGCGAATTGCAGGAGAGTAAGTGGGGAAAAGACCTGTTATCAAGGATTCCCGAAGTAAAGGAAAGAATTCCCTTTGGAAGCGAATTCATCTGGGGTATAACCGGCGTTTTTTCCACTGCTTTAGGCACAATAACCAGTTTACTTATCATCCTGTTTATCGGATTGTATTGCGCCTTAGCTCCGGACCTTTATATTGACAACTTCATTAAATTGATTCCCAAAGAGAAACGTAAACGTGCATGGGAGATTATCACAGCCCTGGGCAATGCCCTCAGGAGATGGCTGCTGGCTCGAGTAGCGTCAATGGTTGTTGTCGGGATACTTACTGCCGCAGGTTTATCGATTATCGGTGTCCAGCTTGCTCTAACCTTGGGGATAATTGCGGCTTTGCTCTCATTCGTTCCCTTTATCGGTCCTCCTTTGGGAGCTATCCCCGCTGTGCTGGTAGCAATGGCTGAAAGCCCGTTACTGGTAGTCTATGTCCTGATCAACTATCTTATAGTGGAAACATTAGAAAGCTATGTTATAACACCGATGATTTTCAGCACCACTCTAAAGCTTCCCCCCGCATTTCTTATCACGATTCAGGTTGTGATGGGAGTTTTATTCGGCGCGATGGGGGTTGCCATGGCTTCCCCGCTGACGGTGGCGATTGTTGTTCTTGTACAGATGATCTATATTCAGGATATCCTCAAGGATGATGTCCGCGTTATGGGGCAATGACGGAGATATTGGTAATTGCAAGTCCGAGGCTTGCCGAGGGCGCGTCAATCTCCTTTTCTCATGCGATGCTCTAACCCGAAATTTTCATAAATACCGTTATCGGTAGCGGAAGCGGAAGCGCAAAGCTTCTTCTACCGGCGCCGAAATTTATGAATAATCGGGGCTATATGTAGATGGGCGTAATATCCAAGTCAATAATTAACTGCCAATATCAGAACTCAGGCTTGCAACTTTCGGATTGTCATCCGATAATTTCTATTGACTGATTGGTGAAAAATCGTAGATTGTTATTCAATTCACAAGAGAAGAAGTTTGCCAGCGAGGAAATATGAGCGATTCGACATACAATCCGGAATTCTATAGTCAGTTTGCGGAAAACCTCCGTCACTGCCTTGACGGTCCCAATATTGAGCATGCAAAACTGCGTCACATTAAATCGCGCGCATTGAAAACAGGCTTTAAAACCAAGTATGGTTCTTACGTGTGGCGGTCTGCGGTTTCGTCTCGTATTGGTCCCAAAACAGTATATCTGGGAAGTCCTGAAGTTCGTCTGCCGAAATTAACGCCGGTTATGCGAAACATCGTTGAAAATGCGCCGGACGAATTGAACAAGGTTTTACACCTGATGCGAACCCTCCCCTTTGTTCATCTTAAGCGGCAGATGGGGAATAATGATGAATACAATCCGATAGTTAATCTTTATATGTCTGTCGCCGATGCCAAGAATTACAGATTGGCATACATGTATGGGAATACGATGTTCAAGCCGTCAGATCGTCCGGGACCGGAATTTACTATGATTCATATCCCCGAAGAGCATCACCTCAGGCAGCAGGTGCTGGCGTTACCGGAATACCATCTTAATATCTGTTTGGGTTCCGATTATATGGGCGAGGACAAAAAGGGCTTTTTACGACAGGCGATGTGGAGCGCTGACAAACAAGGTATGCTGGGACTGCACGCCGGCACCAAACTGGTCTATGTTTATGACGGCAGCGAAAACCGTTTAAAGAGATACGGTGTTTTCCTTTTCGGTCTTTCCGCAACCGGAAAATCTACCTGGTCATGTCATCAGCTCGGTCTGGATTTCGACAAGAAAGAACGCACCGAAGCAATACAGGATGATATAGTATTCCTGAAACCGGACGGCTCGGCTTTTGGCTCCGAAGCCAACTTTTTCGTTAAAACCGATGTTGATCCCAAGCTCCAGGAAGCGATGTATAACTCACTGGCAGATAAATCCGCATTGATGGAAAACGTAATGGTGGATGCCGATGGCGCTCCGGATTTTCTCGATGAAACTTTATGCGGCAACGGACGCGCGGTTATTCAAAAGAGCAAGCTGCGCGTGAGACGAGGAAGAAAATTGGTGAGTATCGAAGGGGATTCGATTAACTTGCCGCCGGTTTCGGAGTTGGATGGATTGATTTTTGCTTTTATTACGCGTAGAAATACGGTGATGTCGTTCGCTCAGAAATTAACCGCCGATCAGGCTGCTCTGGCGTACCTCTGGGGAGAGTCCAGCCACAGCGCCGCCTCGGAACCGGACAAAGCCGGCGAGTCGGTGCGTACTGTGGGCACAGATCCGTTTATCGTTGGTTCACGCGCCCAAAAGGTTAATCGTTTCTATGAGATTATCAAGGGGCTGGAAGCGCGTTTCCCCGGCAAGGTTCATTTCCGTCAGTACAACACGGGAGGCGTGGGGGAGATTCTAAAAAAGTATCAGGAAGATGGTACTACTAAGAAAAAGCTGGTGCGCAAAGTAACCCGGGTACCGATCGATCTGATGGCTGCGATTCAGCGCGGGGATCTGCGGGGAACCAACAGCTACGCTCCCGGTGTTTTCGGCACCGAGGATATCGTATCCTGCGCTGATGGCGACTTATCACCCTATGATCCATTCAAAATGTATTCAAAAGAGGAAATTCAGGCATACGTGGATGATATCGTGGAAGGGCGGCGACGTTTCACAGAAGAAATCGCCGAGGAGGGGTTAAAGCCCGAAATAATGAAGATTGCGGAGGAAACCTTCTCGATTAGTTCGAAATATCAAAAGTCGTCGAAAGTCAGGGTACCCGAAATGCCAAAGGAGGAAAGGAAGGATAGGACTCCCGCTTTTGTCTCAACATCGCTGCCTCCCTCGATATTTAAGGAACCCAAAAGCAGACCTAAGCGGTGGAGAGCATAGGCTGATATAACAGAACGAAATTGAATTTCATTCAGGAGATTCCAATAAAGGCTAAATTAAAAAACCTTTATCACAAGATCCCTGCATCCCTTCTTTTTCCTATACATCTATTTATTATTACAAGAATGGCGCTGACTATTATCGGGGTGGGCGCTGTGAGATATACCGGGACTTTCTTCGGCCGTGACATCACCGGGAAGTTCTCCGAACACCTCTGGCTGGATATCTGGGGACAATGGGATACCGGATGGTACTTAGATATCGCAGTTAACGGATATTCCACTAACATACTGACCGATCCGGGTATGGTTGGACAAGCCAACTATGCTTTCTTCCCTTTGTACCCGATGTTAATCAGAGTAATCGGATGGCTAACAGGGAATTACTTCATTATCGGACTGCTCCTCTCCAATGCGTTTCTGATTTTCGCATCCATTTACCTGTACAAAATGGTGAGGTCTCATTACGATGAAGATATGGCGAAGAAAACCATCAGATATCTATTTATTTTCCCCACCTCTTTTGTTTTATCCGGAGTTCTCACTGAATCGGTGTTTTTATTACTTGTTGTTTTGTGCTTCTTTTTTGCAGATAGGAGAAATTGGCTGCTCGTTGGAGCGCTGGGATTGCTATTATCACTGACCAGGAGTATCGGTGTAGTCGTGTCAATCCCGTTATTCTATATGTATATCAAGTCTATTAGTTTTGATTTCAAACGTATTGACTACAAAATTCTCTACTTCGCTGTCTTCCCCCTGGGATTGGGGATGTTTATGCTGCATAATTATTATCTCACAGGAGATTTATTAGCCTTTGTTCATATTCAAGCCGCCTGGGAAAGGGAGCTTTCGAACCCGGTGTCAGTTCTCTGGAATAGCCTATTTCATGAAAGGTTCTATCATGCCGCTTTTGCAATTATGTCTATCGTAATATTGGCTATAATACTATTTTGGCGAAAAGCGATTGAATTTCCATATTTAATATACTCGCTTCTGGTGTTACTTGTACCTCTCAGTTCATCTATTCTCAGTATGCCCCGCTTTATGGTGGTTGCATTTCCATTATATATAATTTTCGCACGCTGGTCGGAGAATTCGTTTTATGACCGGGCGCTCACAGTAACTTTCGCCATGTTTCAAGGCTTTCTGATGACTATGTGGGCTAACGGTATGCTGCTGATATGATCTTTTAATAATTTTATCCCGCCGCTTCGTCCGCATCGAACTCTACACACCGTCCTTCCGCAATCCTATTCAGGAAATTGAAATAACTGAGGATCATATTTGTCCTGTATTGTTCATAAATTTCTTTATTGGTAGCGGAAGACTTGCGCTTCCGGCGTTTCTCTGAGAAACTCTATTCCAATCCGTAAATGACCTGCTTCTATTAAGCTCCCGAAGGACAAGCCTTCGGCTACGGATTAATGGGTTTTATGAATTATCCGGGTTAACTTGCAGCCGAAGGCGGAGAGATAAGCATGTTTCTTTTAGCCCTCATCCCCTTGCCCCTTCTCCCAATAAATGGGAGAAGGGGAATTGAGCGGATATCTTGTATTCACTATAATCATTTTATTCTTTCCTTATCCCTCTCCCGTTCAGCGGGAGAGGGCGCCTTGACGAATTCAAGGCGGGTGAAGGAAATATCGACGCGCCAAATCGAGCGACCCTGGCTTCGCCTCTCTGTATGACACTTGCATGCTTATCCCGCCATCAGCGGTCGCCTGTATGGAATTTGCCTTATCAAATCCTGGTTCTTCGTAAGTTCGCATCCAGATTACCTCTCCGCTGATATCTGTCTTCAGAACAAACCAGTCATCATCGCTGCCATAAGACTCGGACAATCCCGCCAAAACAAAAAACGTTGTCATTCCCTATTGCCCATGATTGTGCACCGTCGTACAATTCTCCCCCATAAGTTTCGCCCCGCAAAGAATCTCCGTCCAAACTAATATTGACCAGCCAGGCATCATCCTCTGCTTCCGCGGAAACCTGCGTATAGCCGGATGCCGCATATAAGTCGTTGTACTGATGAATCGAGGTGATGGTATGATAGGTTTCACCTCCAAAGAGCGAGGTCCATATTGTACCTCCCTCACAATCGGTTTTTACGATATAAGCGTCGATGAGAGTATTGCTTTGCATTAAACCCGCGAGAACATAATAGCCATCATCGGTGATGATCATATCATTCGCTGCGGTTCCGTGTTCTCCGCCGTATGTTCTGGTCCAAAGCGTATCCGATTGAGCTATAGCTTGAGCGCTAAGGGCAATGAATGCCACTCCTATTAAGAGATATCTGGTTATGCTTTTAAAAATTTTCATCTCGACGCCTGAGCTGACATTATAACCATATATAACCAATTATGCAAGGAACATACGCATTACACAATTAATGTAACCATCAATATGACAATCGATTATCGGACATTCGGGGTTTGTGACATTTTTCACTTGACAAACTTAATATTATCATTTTACTATACTTATAGTAAATTGATAAGGTTAGTAATGTTCTAACCGATTTTTGGAATGGTAGGAAAACATCGAGGGACAAGAATGTCCCCCCTACCTGAGACAGTAGAGCCGACATTCTTGTCGGCGGATTAAGGTTTGATAAGTAATGCAGGCCGGGTTCCAAAGTTGTGCTCAGCGCAGCCCAGAAATGAGACAACCTTTACCGAAGGATACTTCGTTCGTTGGATACCGAGGGACAAACCTTCGGCTGCCATTGTGGATTGGATGAGTCTTAAGATATGAAAATTTCAACCAGAGCGCGATACGGACTGAGGATGGTTATTGAGTTAGCGCGTGAACTCAAAAAAAACGATCTTGTTCATTTGGGAAAAATCGCCCAAATAACGGGATTATCCGAAAACTATCTGGCGCAACTCGCCATTCCGTTGAAAAACAGCGGATTGCTGATAGGCGTTTCCGGTAAAAAGGGCGGTTATCACCTTGCCCGTCCGCCGGAAAATATAACGGTAGGGGATGTAGTAAATGCGGTTATCGGACCGGCTACACTCACCGATTGCGTGAGTCATCCCGATGTATGCCTTAATTCCAGTTTCTGCGAAGCGCGAATAATCTGGACAATCCTCAGCGGCAGAATATCGCAAACGCTGGAGGAATATACTATCGCGGATTTGATAGACAAAGATACGGTTTCTAACATAAAAAGGGAGTATTCGGATATGCCGCTGATCGACCCGGACCAGGTTATGTCGGAGGAAATCGACAGTGGTGCCCCCGGTAGTCCAACGAAAACAATTAAGTAGTTAAAATATAAGGATCAGTTTATGGGTGTCATACAAATTATAACTTATATCTCCGTAATTGTCGCCTTTGTAGCTATGGCGGCGAAAGCGTTGCGCTACATGAAAGCCCCGGTTCATTTCCGCTGGGAGCTTTATCCGGTTCCGCACGAAAGAGGGCGCGCCGATTACGGCGGTTCTTACCTCGAAGAACTCGACTGGTGGACGAAGGAACGTCATTCCGATATCTTCAGGGAAATTAAAGAGATGTTCCGGGAGATTGTATTTCTGAAAGGCGTTTTTCATCACAATCGACGAGTATGGACATCTTCATTCCCGTTCCATTTCGGATTGTATCTGACGATAGGATGGCTCTGCTTGCTGCTTCTGGGAGCTATCCTGCAGATTGCGGATGTGGAAATATCCTCCGGCGCTTCATTTATAGGCGCGTTAATCCATTATTTGACAATGATATGTGGATATGCGGGATTTGTGCTGGCAGGTATTGGCGCTTTCGGACTGCTGATTTGGCGACTTACCGATCCCAAACAGCGACCATATAATTCGCCATCGGATTATTTTAACCTGATCTTTTTCGATGTCGTGATAGTGGTGGCATTGATATCGCATCTGACGATGGATTCAGAGTTTGTTGCCATGCGAGGCTATGTGCAATCGCTGATTACATTTACATCCTTCAGCTCTCCGGGCGCTATTTTTTCGCTGGAACTTATCATAATGTCGCTGCTAATAATGTATATACCGTTGACACGAATGTCTCATTTTGTTGCCAAGTATTTCCTCTATCATTCGGTACGATGGAATGATGAACCTAACTTCAAGGGGAGCAAGTTGGAGAAAAATATTATGAAGATGCTAAACAATAGAGTTAGCTGGAGCGCTCCCCATATACAGAAAGGACAACCGTGGTCAGAAGTGGTTAAGGAGATGAAAGATGACTCAGAAACAGACTAAGATAAAAGACCTAAGCAATAACAAAGACCAGCTTCATGTAGTAGAACCAAAAGAGCTGCCGAAATTCCCATATCCTTACGAAGACTGGGAAGATCCTCCTTTTCCGGAGGTCAGCGAGGCGAAGAAAGCTACCAAAGACACTTCTCTCGACGGCGTCCTGAACGTTCCGGTGCCGATTCCGGAGACCGAAGAAGAAAAGGAAAAATTGGTTGCGAAGTTTTTGGAGGGCTTGCGCAAGCTCCTTTCGGTCGAGGATAACTGGATGTTCCTCAAGCCGCTGATGCTTTCTTTGGAAAATTGCGTAAAGTGCAACACATGCGCCGAAGCCTGCCCGATGTATGAAATGAGCGGGCGCGCTGAGATTTATAAGCCCCTATTTCGTTCCGATGTACTTCGCAGGGTTATCAATAAGTATATTAAACCGGGCGGCAAAATTACGGCAAAATTCACCGGTTCCGATATAGATTTGAACTGGGAAACAGTCGCCCGCCTGGCTCAGATGTCATACCGCTGCACCCTCTGCAGAAGGTGCGCGCAGACCTGTCCGATGGGCGTCGATAACGGACTATTAGCAAGAGAAATCCGCAAAGTTTTCAGCCAGGAGCTCGGTATCGCCGCTAGCGAACTTCATGAAGACGGCACCGTCAAGCAGCTTAAGGTCGGTTCATCAACCGGAATATCGCCAACCGCATTGATGGATATCTTCGAATTTATGGAAGAAGATATCACCGACCGCACCGGACTAAATATTAAAATGCCGTTTGATAAATCAGGCGCGGATATCCTTCTGGTGCATAACGCCGGCGAGTTCCTTTCCTGGCCCGAGAATGCGGAGGCATTCGCTATCATTTTCGAAGCCGCCGGTTTAAGCTGGACACTTTCCAGCGACCTGGTCGGTTACGACTCGGTTAACTACGGGCTTTTTTACGAAGATGTCCAGTTGGCGCGCGTTACTCTCAAGCATGCTGAGATAGCCAAGAAGCTGGGTGTAAAAAAGGTCGTCATGGCGGAATGCGGCCATGCTCACAAAGCGGCGATGGCGATCGGCGACCGGGTATGGGTGGACGAAGCCAATATCCCGCGCGAATCAAGTCTGGTGACACTGGAACAGATCGTTACGAACGATATGATCAAGCTCGATCCGGAACGCAACCAGTTCCCGGTTACCCTGCATGATCCCTGCAACGTGACCCGTTCCATGGGGATTATTCAACCGCAGAGACGAGTGATCAAAAAGATTTGCCCGCAGTTCCGGGAGATGACCCCTCATGGCGTAAACAACTACTGCTGCGGCGGCGGAAGCGGATTCGCCATTATGCAGTCTAACAACTTCCCGAACTGGCGCAACCTAATCTCCGGGCGGAAAAAATTCGACCAGATATTAAGGGCATTCACCCGCGAGGAATACGACAACAAGGTGAATAAGTATGTTTGCGCTCCTTGTTCGAACTGCAAGGGACAGATTAGAGACCTGCTGACATATTACGATGCCTGGGAAAGAGCACAGATAATGTATGGCGGCTTGGTAGAGCTAATTGTAAATGCCATGACCGATGTCCCCGAAGGTTTCATCGAGTGGGAACTGCATTAGCTCCGAAGCGTCAAATTTACAGTACGTAGCCGAGGGCTTGCCCCTCGGTTTTATTATTATACGTAGGGGCAGGTTTCACCCCTGCCCCTTTTTACTTTTACTCTGACTATCGAGAGTGTTTTGTAGTATAGAATTTCATGAAGAAATTACTTCAGCAGTATCATTCTTTTAACGAATTTCGAGTCTCCGGCGGTCATTCTATAGAAGTAAATTCCGCTGGCGAAGTTGGAAGCGTCCCAAGTTAATTTATGATACCCAGCTTCCTGTTGCGAACTAACCAATGTAGCTACCTTTCTACCTAAGATGTTGAACACATCCAGCCTAACATAGCTCTCCTCAGGTAACTGATATGAAATGGACGTTACGGCATTAAAGGGATTAGGATAGTTATAATTCATCGAAAATTCAGTTGGTAGCGACTGGTCTTATTAAACCTTCCCCCTTTCCGAATCCGATATAAATTTTACTGCTGTAATTCATTAAACCCCGGACATTAGAAGTACATGATTATATTTCTGTATATCTATAATAAATATTTTAAAGCATGTCGAGGGTTAGCCTGATTGCATACTTGATACTCCTTTTCCCTTGCTAAAAAGTGAGCGTTATAGTAAAATTACCTGTTGTGCTGTATTCTATGGAGTTGACATTATAATTCGATGATATGGGCGAAATAATAGCGATAACTAACCAGAAAGGCGGCGTGGGGAAGACCACCACAGCCATTAATCTCTCCGCATGTCTTGCTGTGGCGGAGAAGAAAACATTGCTCATCGATATAGATCCGCAGGCTAACACTACCAGCGGGGTCGGATTTCCGCGGGAGGATATCGATTATTGTATCTACGAATGCCTGATTGACGGAGTTGGAACAGATGAGGTTATCAAGCCAACATCAACACCGAATCTCTCCTTGATACCCTCGCACATCAAGCTGGTTGGCGCTGAGATAGAGCTGGTCAATATGCCGCGACGGGAGAAGGTGCTTCATTCACGGCTCTCCGAGGTCAAGGACGATTACGATTATATCATAATCGACTGCCCCCCTTCGCTTGGATTGCTTACTTTAAATACGCTTACCGCCGCCGATTCAGCATTGATACCTATCCAATGTGAATATTACGCATTAGAGGGATTGGGACAGCTTATTAATACTATAAATCTGGTTAAAAAGAATTTAAATCCGAAACTTAAGATAAAAGGCGTGGTATTAACCATGTACGATTCCCGTCTTCGCCTTGCCAAGCAGGTTGCCGAAGAGGCTCGGGAATTCTTCGGAAGCAAAGTATATGATTCGGTTATAAATCGAAACGTGCGGCTGTCGGAAGCGCCCAGTTACGGACAGCCGATAATTATGTATGATATTCTTTCGACGGGTGCTGAGAACTACAGTCAACTGGCTAAGGAGATAATGGAGAAATGAAAAAGAAGGCATTGGGTAGAGGCTTAAGCGCTTTAATCCCTGAACGTATAGAAGAAATAGATGAGAGTAATCCGACAACTCAGCTTCTGGAAGTACCTATCGATAGAATAAAAGAGAATCCGGATCAGCCCCGAAAGGATTTCGACCAGGAATCTCTTAAGGAGTTAGCGATATCGATAAAGAGATCCGGATTGATTCAACCGATAATAATCAGGCGGAAGGATGACGATTTTGAAATTATAGCCGGCGAACGAAGACTGAAGGCTTCGAAGATCGCCGGTTTGGAGACTGTTAAAGCTATTTTAGCGGAAAACCTGACTCCGGCGAAGAGAATGGAGATCGCATTGATAGAAAATCTGCAGCGAACCGACCTCAATCCGATCGAAACCGCGGCGGGAATACGGGAATTGATGACCAGAAGCGAGCTTACCCAGGAGCAAGTTGCCGAGAATATCGGGAAAGAGCGCAGCACGGTTGCTAACTTACTAAGACTATTATCTTTGCCCGATGAGATTCAGGACGATCTCCGAAGCGGCGTTTTGAGCGCCGGACATGGACGGATTTTAGCCGGTATTGAGAATGAGGAAGCGCGAAAGAAGTATTGGAAAAAAACGGTCAAAGAAAATTGGTCGGTGCGTAAACTGGAGAACGGCGTAAAAGGTATCGCTCGACGCAAACCGAAAAAGGAGATTCCCGGTTTCTCAAGTCCATATAGGGACGCTGAGGATTATTTGCGAAGTCATTTGGGTACTAAGGTTAGAATAGCTAAAGCCGGGAAAAAAGGGAAAATCGAGATAGAATTTTACGACAACGATCAGCTCAACGGTATACTTGACAAAATAGGATGATAATTTCCAAGCAGAGATATGAGTAAAGCGAAATACTATTCAATTGTTTTCGTCCCCGACGAAAGCGGTAATCCTAAGACGATCAAATTTCGCAGGTTCTGGTTTAAGTTCCTCATTTATCTTATAGTTGTTGGGATTGTCGCATTGGTTATCGCCGCCTTTTTTTACGGCCGGTTGGTTAGTGAAGCTATGGAGGCGAAAGGATTAAGGACAGAAAATGAGGCATTGATGGAGCAGCATACCGAGTATCTGCTTCTTAAGCAGGAGTTAGAAAAAAACAGGGAGATCGTTTCCAGAATAAAGATGCTGGCGGGAATCGACACTATGGATGTCAGTGATTCGCTTAATGCGGATTCCACGATTTTAGCAGAGATTGCCAGTAATCATATTAACACTCAGATCCCATACGGTTATCCGCTTCGCGGATTTATCAGCAAACGTTTTACCGAATTCGGATTATTCGGGGAGAAGCATTTGGGATTGGACATTACCTGCCCCGAGGAAACGTTCGTGCACAGCACGGCTGATGGAGTTGTGGAGTTCGTGGGATGGGATGACTATTTCGGAAATCTAATAAGAATTAACCATCAGAATGGATACGAGTCGGTCTATGCCCATAATAAGGAATCGCGTGTTGAGGAGGGCGAAAAAGTTAAGCGCGGCGATGTAATCGCGCTCTCGGGAAACAGCGGTATATCGAGTGGACCTCATCTTCATTACGAAGTTCTCAAAAACGGCAAACCGCTTGACCCGGAACGATTTTTAGAATAGGATTTACGCAAAATAATGTTTAACCGGAGAGATAAATCTATGAAGGAATCGGATTCTTTAAATACAATAATCGGTAAGGGTTCAACTATTTCGGGCAACCTGGATGTTCAGGGCAGCTTGCGGGTTGACGGCGCCATAAAAGGCGAGGTGAAATGCTCGGATTTGTTAACCGTAGGCCCTACCGGTTTGATTGAGGGGGAGGTAATGGTTAAGGAGTTGATGCTGGGCGGTAGAGTAACAGGCAATATAAAATCGGAGGAAAAAATAGAGCTTAAGAATAAATCTGTTGTTGACGGAGACATAAGAACCAAGAGTTTACTGGTCGAGCCTGGCGCAAAATTCAACGGAAATTGTAATATGGGGCAAGAGGTTACAAGCAAGCCAGCCGAAACCAAGAAAAAAAATGAACATTGATGTTGACAACTTATTAAAAAGTGTGGAAATGTGCCTAATATGTTGAATATTATTGGATTATGCCCTAATATAGTCCTAACAGAATGCCAGTTATCCACAATTGGAGAAAAATGTGGTTGCAGCTAAGTTAGCAAATGGCGGAGTTATAGTTCTGGTTATCGGGCTCCTGCTCCTGTTGCTGCAGCTTTATCGTTCTTTTTCCAAAATGCGCGGGAAAAAAGAAGATGCTCCGAAATTCAGGTCAAAATTCGCCAATTTTGTGGATGTGGTGATAATTTTTATAGGCGGGATTTTAATTATCTTCTCTCAACTTATTTTTTGGCTGTCTGCTAACATGCGATATCATATTCCCTGTGCTGACAATCAAATCCTGGGTACGATTATGACTTACAGCCATGATGAAACCTACCCTCAGTTAGGTTTTCAATATACTCCGGAAGGTAATAATGAGCAAAACCAACCATTTCGGTTTGAGTTGAGTGGTTACAAATGGAGCGTGTCGGGTGAAGTGGTTGAATGGCCTGAATGGACGTCGATCTTTGATATTGATAGGTCCTGCAAGATTAATTCAATTAATAGCTCCGGGTTTACCGAACAGGATTCGGTGAGGATGAGCGGGGTGAATATCTACTCTATCGGGGGTGGAAAATCAAAAATTTTCGACCGTTATGAGGATTTCGGAGTATTATTCTTTGGGATTAAAGTGAAACCGGTAGTTTCGGATACCATTTCATTCTATCCCGAACGCAGCTACGACATATTGGCAGATTCGACAGGTTTAATCTTGAAGAAACCAGATTGATAAAATCGGTCGATTATAAATTACCGGAAACAAATGCATAACTGGCGCCGGTTTTACCTGCCTACGGCTTTTTAAATTTGATGTTGACTCGAGATGAGAAATTCGGAATGCTCTCATTTCGAAAATAAATTACAACTGGAGATGAAATGACTGAAGAAAAAAAAGGCGACATACAAGCGGCACAAGAACTTAAAGAAGGTTTTGAGAAGATCAGAAAAGAGATTGGCAAAGTAATAGTCGGCCAGTCCGATGTGGTGGAAAAGCTCCTGATCGGGGTGCTTGCTAAAGGACATTGCTTGTTGATCGGGGTTCCGGGACTGGCGAAAACGATGTTGATCAGCACGCTGGCCGAGGTCCTTGATTTGAAATTTTCTCGAATTCAGTTTACGCCGGATTTGATGCCATCGGATATTACCGGTACTGAAATACTGGAGCAAAATGTTTCCACCGGCGCCAGAGAGTTTAAATTCATCAAGGGTCCGATATTCGGCAACATAGTCCTGGCCGATGAGATAAACAGAACTCCTCCCAAAACCCAAGCGGCTTTGCTGCAGGCGATGCAGGAATATAATGTCAGCGCCGGGAACGAAACTTTCCCCCTCGAAGCTCCATTTTTCGTACTCGCTACTCAGAATCCAATAGAACTGGAAGGAACTTATCCGCTGCCTGAAGCCCAATTGGATCGATTTATGTTCAATATTTACATTGATTACCCGTCCGAGGCGGAAGAACAGGAGATAGTGAGAACCACAACATCGGCTTATACCGCAGAGCTGGAAAAAGTTTTCGATGCCGATTCGCTGATAAAGCTGCAGAGTTTGATTAGAAAAGTGCCTGTCTCCGATAAGGTTGTGGAGTATGCGGTTAAATTGGCGAGGAAAACCAGGCCCACCGAAGATGCCCAGGATTACATTAAGAATTGGGTAACCTGGGGCGCCGGACCAAGAGCATCGCAATACCTTATACTCGGCGCAAAAACCCGATGCTTGCTGTATGGAAGACCTACGCCGTCGGTTGAAGACGTCAGGGAAGTCGCCGAATCGGTTCTGCGGCATAGAATAGTCACCTCTTTCAATGCCGAAGCGGAAGGAGTCGGGGTAACAGATATTATCGAGAAACTGCTGGCAAATACCTCGGATTAAATCGGTCAAGATATGGTCTGAATCGTATCAGATTCTTTGCACTAAAAGCAAGGGGGCGAAGCGGAGCGATTCCTCCCGAGCTTCGTGCGCGGTTTTCGTCCCCGCAATAGCCTGTATTATTCATAAACTTCGTTATCAGCAGCGGAAGCCTTGCGCTTCCGGCGTCTTTTTGAAACCCTCAATTCCAGTCTGTATATGATCTACTTCAATTAAGCTCCCGAAGGACAAGCCTTCGGCTACGAATAAATTCTTTTCACGAATTATCCGAAATAGGCGGGCAGTTGGGGGGATCGCCTGACACGGCTTCCGCAGCAATGCAAATTTTCTTTTTGGGAGGGGGGCTTCACGCCCATGCGTGAAGCCGAGGTGCGTTATTTTATTGTGGGGTGAGCCTTCCCGCCTGTAGCGGGCTAATCATTCCACCTGCACGGATTGGACAGAATGAGTGGAAGTTCGGCCTATTTAAAGCTGAATTCAATCCCTCCATAAACCAGGCGACCATACACAGGGGCATACATAAATGCGGCGTCATCAGTGTGTTTTTCCTTCTGAACATAGTCAGATAGGTTTTCCGCGCGGACATATACTTCGAGATTGTCCGTCAGGTTTCTTGAGACTTTAGCATTGAAAATCATAAACGCTTCGGTCCATTTTATCTTGGAGTTATCAGGATTGTCTTCCGAGTAATAGTCGATATACATATGTCCCTTGTAATCACCCCTAAAAACAAATTTCCAGGTTTTGGGCTTATAACTTATCTTGAATCCTCCCTCAAATGCGGGATACCTGGAGATTTTCTTACTCACTTCCTCATAAGGCGAGCCAACCCAATCATCCCTTACTCGCTCATATTCCGCATGATTATGTGCGGCGTTTACTGCTAAAGCCAGGGAGGAAGTGACGGCAAATTGACTGCTGAACTCCACGCCCATCACTGCCGCATCATCTATGTTTTTCCATTGGTAATCGTAACCGAGATTTTTAATCCTGGAGCCATCCTCCGCTTCGGTGAAATCTATGGCATCGCGCAGCTCTGTTCGGTATAAGTTTAGTGTTAATCCAAATGAACTCTTGGTATAATCCATTGTCAGACTATAGCTAATAGACCTTTCGGGCACCAAATCGCTCCCCCTGTAAACTCGAGGGGAACCGCTGCACAAATGGAGATCTTCAGAGAATCCATGTGGAACTCGATATCCGGTTCCGATACTTCCTCTCAGAGTTAAATCTTCGTTAGCACTCAGCTTAATCGCAAATCTCGGATTTAATGTAGAGTTGTCATACTTAGTCGGTTCTACACCCTCAGGATACACATTTCCGGAACCATGGAAATCGTCTTCGGACCGGTGGTAATCGTAACGAAGACCTGCGGTTAATTCGATATTTGAGCTTACATTGAACTCGTCCTGTACGTATAAGCCAACTTCATTCGCGGTTTTATCACTGAACGATGTGTAGGCTTCTCCTGAATCGAAATCGACATACTTCCCTGATTCTCCGAGCTTGTTGTGTGAAAATTGAGCTCCAGTTAGGAAGCGATGAGAATTACCGACAGGTTGAATGTAATGAATGTTTGCCACATATAGATCTTCGTCTGCAAGATAAGGCCTTAAAACATCCACCGGAGGAGGCTCTTCATTGGCTTCGAGATAATCCCCGAGGAAGGTGTCATTGGTTGCGTTCCTTTTATGCCGCACATAGGATAGCTCCAGGTTTACCTCGTTTCCGGCAGGAAACATCTTCCAATAATCGATTGCCATGGAGTACCTATCCGTTATTATCCGTTCGCTTCCTGCCGAAAAAGGATTCTCATAACTGTTGTCAGCTAACTCTCCTCCTTGCCGAAGCTCGTTTAAAATCCTTCCCCTAAGCGCCAATTCATCCGAATGCGTGATGTCTTCAATGAAAAGATTGAAACCGGCAGTTTTGTTATTGGTTTTAACTCGATCGGTCAGTCCGTCAGTGTGCTTTACCTCGTCGGCTCCATATCCATCACGTGTTTCATCGATAGCATCTCCAACATTTTGCTGAGCGAAGAAGAATACCCCGATATTGTCTTTTCTGTTCCCCGCTGCCGCCTTGTAGCGATTGGTTCCGTGCTCGCCGATTTCCACCCCGATAGTCCCTTTGGTTGAATACGGCCTTTCGGTTATGACATTAATAGCTCCGGCGATTGCGTTGCTGCCATAAAGGGCTGACCCGGCGCCTTTGACTACTTCTATCTGGCTAACATCGGCAGTTCCTATTTGCTGAAGTCCATAAACTGCAGCCAACCCGGAATAAACCGGTTGCCCATCCATCAATATTTGAGTATGGTCCGCTCCCAAGCCCTGCATTCGCAAAACACTAAAGTTGCAGTTTTGGCATTGTTGCTCCACCCTTATTCCGGCTGTTCCATCTAACGCTTCGTAAATGTTATCGGCTCCTTTATCGTCAATGTCTCTTTTAGTGATTACTTCGGTGTAGACCGGGACCTGCTTGATATAACGCGGAGTTCTCGTTCCGGTAACTACTACCCCTTCCAGTTCAAGCGGAGTTTCCGTCAAACCTATCTCGACTTTGGCGGTTCTCCCATATTCCACTTCTACTGACTTGTGCACAGCTTTGTAACCGATCTGGCTTACAACAATATCATGTTTTCCAAGCGGCGCATCTTTTATTATGAAGTTTCCGTCCTTATCGGTTCCAGCGCCGATATTTGTGCCCTCAATTATCACACTTGCCCAGGGTATTACCTCCGAAGTTTTTGAATTATAGACAGTTCCTTCAATTGCTCCGCCAACGCCCAAAGCCAATTCGTATATAAGTAACCAGCAAATACATATAATAATCACATGCATTTTCATTATTCACTCCTTCTGTAAAAATCCTCAGCTAATCTGCTAAGTAGTTATAATTAATGATAAAGTTGAATTTGTTTATACTGAAACGATTTAAGAAGGGGGAGCACGGTTTGAATAGTTGTAGAATGCGCCAAATTCCAGAGGGAAAACATTCCGAAATATCGCATTATATTTCGATGGAAATAATCCCCATAAAACAATCAGGCTCCATATTATTATGATTTTTAATAATTTAAGTACAGCATTATAGAACTGGAATTCGAAATTGGTATGCGAATGGTTTGACGAGTCCGGATGCTTTGCCGGATATTCAGAGAATAGATGACTGTGTACAATGATTTTACCATCTTCGAGGGTATGAAGATGCATTGTACTGAAAATAGTTATTAAGAATCCTGAGAATAGAACAAGGATGATTCCCGAGAGTATATTTTGATATTTTCGTGTCAATGTCAAAGATGTCATTATTTACCAAATCCCAATGATTAGGTCTCCCTAATTTTGTTATGGGTGCCTAAATTATTATACCGACCACTTATTGTCAAGAACTTTGTGAAATATTTCGCAATTTTTTTATTGACGTATGCTATGAGATGTGAGATGAAAAGGTAAGAGACCTGTATTCGGATGCGGGGCGCCCCTGTTCGGCTCCTTTGATGCTGTTCAAGATGATGTTGATAGGATATCTGTACGGGATTCGTTCGGAGCGCAGGTTGGAGCAGGAGATAAAGGAAAATATAGGTTACCGCTGGTTTTTAGGGATTAGCAGCGTAGCCAAGGCTGTACCCCTGTCAGCCTCATGCTGGTTGACTATGCCATCCTCGCAACAAGTGCGCTGTCGGGTCGCCGCGCCGGAACTGCCTAAAATGTTGAAATTGCGCCTAACCTGCATTATTCATAAATCCTATCACCGGTAGCGGAAGCCTTGCGCTTCCGGCGTCTTTTTGAAACCCTCAATTCCAGTCTGTATATGATCTACTTCTATTAAACTCTCGAAGGACAAGCCATCGGCTGCGGATGATGAGATTTATGGATAATCCAGGCTAATCCGGTTCTTCCGCGGACTTCACTCTCGCCGCCAAAATCGTAAAATCATCTCCCAGGGGAACCTCTCCAATAAACTCCCTGACCTTTAATTCGAGGTCTTTCAGGATTTCAGTCAACGGGCGGTCGAAATTCGCTTTGAGGTGCTCCTTGATTTTCTCCTCGCCATACATCTCACCATCGGAATTCTCCGCTTCACTCACGCCATCGGTATAAAGGAATACGAGATCGCCTCCATGCAGTTCAATTACGTCCTGCTCATAGGGCATACCGGGCATGGCGCCCAGAAGCAGACCGCCTTTGGACAACTCCTTAATAGCGCCGTCCTTCCGGACCAGGAAAGGATGATTATGTCCTGCGTTCACATAGGAGAAAGTGGAATTGCCGGTATCATAAACCCCCGAGAAAAATGTAATAAACTGGTCGGGGGGTGAATTTCTGTGTATCAGGTTGTTGATCCGTGCGATGATATCCGATAGCTGGATACCGGTCTGAGCATCTCCTTTCTCAGCTTCTCTTCCGGTGAGGGTGGTGATTTTACCGCTGACTTCGGACATCCGCGCGCCGATACTGACTGCCGTCCTGAATGACGCCTGAAGGTTGGACATCAAGATCGCCGCCCCGGCGCCCTTGCCGGAAACATCGCCCACCGCCAATACGGTGCGCTTTTCGTCAAGGTTCATCACATCGTAGTAATCACCGGCGACCTCCAGACAGAACTTGCTGGATGCGGCAACCTCCAGCCCCGGCGTGTCGGGAATAGTCTGAGGCAGCAGCCCTTCCTGCACCTGTCTCGCCATACCCAATTCATGTTCCAGTCTGCGTTTGTCTAAGTTCTCTTCCATGAGGGTGATATTCTCCCCGGCGATAGCGATCTGATTGGCAAGCGAATGCAGGATATCCAGATCAATCGGTTCAAAATCCTTTTTCTCTGTTTTGTAGCCGATCGCCAGAAATCCCACCAGGCGAGACCGCGTAAACATCGGTAGTATCAAGGCGATTTGGTTATCAATCAGCCATTTCTTTTCTTCTTCGTTGAAGGATATTTTATCGCTGGCAATCGCTTCGTCAACCATTATATGCGGACGTTTGGAATTCTCTAAGTCTTTTATGAACTCGCTGTCCGATCTAAAAGGCGTTTCCTCTCCATTCCACCGGGTCAGCGATTCCGTATTTTCGGATCTGAGTATAGGGTAAACCAAGTCCACTCTCAGCACTTCTTTCAGTCTTTGCTCTAACTCAGTCCAGAAAGCCTTCTTCTCGGAAACGATTAACGATTGGGAGAGGAAGTTCCGCAGAAGTGTGCGCAGACGGCTTCGTTCCGGATAAAACCGTTTCTCCAGCGCTATTTGCAATTTACGCTGGGTGGGAGCGAATCCGATAGCCAGGATTAGTGCCATAAAAAGCACCGGAGCATTTTGTTGCACTCCCAGCGATTTAAGCACGATTTCGCTGGCGCCGTAGATTATCAGGTAAAAAACTAAAAGTAACACAGCGGTCACTGCAGCGTAACGCGTTCCGCGCCGTATTTTGCCTTCAACTTCCAGAAGCCGGTATTTACCGAAGGCGTAAGCAAAAGATAATGGGGACAATAGCAATCCGAGAAAGACGACAATAAGGATAGCCACTACCTGGTATTCCTTCAGGGAGCCTAACCAAGAACCGGCCAACATAACCAGGACGAGCAGAGCCCACCACAGGAATAATCCGATTCCGGAACCCCAGAGCACTAAACGTGTCTGCCTTTTCTCAAGAAGGTTTGGCGCCCTGGAATGATAGCTGCCAAGAATGAAAAATCCCACCCATATCTGTGCAGCCGCAATTGAAACTACGATATAGTTGGTAACCAGAGTGGTTACTATTAATACCATTATCATACCGATAATCGGCGCTCCGTAGCATAATAAGTATGCTACAATGGGATGCTGAGCGATTAGCTTCCTGGGCCGTGGGAAAAGTAACTGCAGGTTCAGCCAGAATCCCCCCAAAAGAATCGCGAACATACCCAGGATATTGAATATGGTAGCCTCGAACGGGATCTCGAATACCGCGAAATATTGTAATCCTGACTGTATCCACATCATTAATAAAATCGCCATTGAAAACGAGAAAAGCGACAGAGCCCTGACGGCTCCGGAATCAGGCTGTTTTACGTATGCCCAGAATCCCACCGCCCAAAAAAGCACCACAATCAAGAAACGTAATATACCCAGAGCTGAAGTCTGTAATATCTCGCTGTCTTCAACGGGCTGGAGCCTCATCTTTGTGATGAGAGTATCCTGATTACTCACCATTAGAAGCGTTACCGTGCTGTCCGATTGGTATCGTCCTCTAACTTCTTTAACCCAATTATTCCTGGTAGCCGGCAGATCATTAAATTGAATGATTGTATCATTCACTGTAGGAAATGGCTTAGAGAGAAAGTCGGTCGTGTCAATTTCACTGAATACAGCTAAACTGTCGATAATTACTTCGTCATTACTTGAAACAATATGGAGCTTTCCCTTTTTATTCCCCGATTTCCGCCAATTCTCGAGACCGGATCCCTCCCTGATAAAAAACAGAATAGCCGCTATCAGGATAAATCCGCCTATTACCGGCACAAACCATTTAGCTAATTTGGGAAAAAAAGACTTCATCTTGATACGTCACCAATTAATACTGCAGAATAAATCAATTGTCGAAACAACGCAAGATTTAATATGGGTCGTAAAATCCATTAAACTTTTTGGGATTTTACGGTGTCTGATTATATTGAGAGTAGAAGTCGAAAACCGCTAATGAGGAGTTCGAAAATGATAAACCGCAATATTACATGGTTATTATGTTGTTTATTTCTTGTTACCTTAGTTATCCAGGCAAACGCTGATTTATCCGAGGATGTCATCAATCGGGATTTTCCCCCCATTTATGTATCAATAGTCACGCATAACGAAGAACCCCCGCAGTATCCCGATTTCACGGTTAACGAACCGGCTTTTTGGATTTACCGGGAGGCGGTTGTAGAATTTGCCGATATGCTTTTCGATGAAGGCGCAGCGTATAACTATCAATCGGAATGGAACTTCCTGCTGGCGGCAACCATGTATGATACCGGTACGCCCTCCACTAACGGCAAAAATATATTGCGTTATTTAAAGGAGGATTTGGGCTTCGAGATCGATCCGCATGCCCATGAAACCCAATACAATTATGCTGATGTTGCCTGTCTGATTGAGGAGCTGGGAGTGCCGACTTCATCGACGGTCGGCGGTTTTATCGCCTTCCCACCGGAAGATTCCAAACTTGAATACCTATGGCAGCCTCTATTCGGGTGGAATTATCCCCAGTTCACCTGGCAGGCGGAAATATTGTGGGGCGGCGCAACATATATGCATCAAAACGAGGAAATGCTCTGGGTATCCGGTGTCTGGAAACCGAAGGATGATGGACATTTTCTTGAACACGACGAGAATGCTCCGCTGCCGCATATAGGAGGTTATGCCGGAGGTTGGGAGGGATTATATGATTTACTGCAAAAGCAGCAGGATGGAGAGTTGGAAGAGGGTAAGATATATACAAAGACGATATTCGCCCCGCAATCGAGGATGCTAAATCCGGAATATATCGAGGGGTTCCGCGCGGAAGTGCAGAACCTGGAAACATATACGCAGGCGGGATTGATCAGATGGGTCGGTTTGGCTGAAGTTATAGACATCTGGATCAACGAATACAATTCCGAACCGAATATGCTTCCATATACAGACGCGGAGGAAGTGTGGGTATACAATCCCACCAGCGGAGTGGACTTATACTGCCATATCCACCGTTCCGGCGATTTCGACAGCAATCTAACCTATCCCGGCGTGGTACTTATACCCGGCGGCAGCGGGGAGGGAACATCATTCGACGCCAACGGACAGGCGGATGCCTTTGCGGATGCAGGTTTTATCGTCATGCATTTCGATCCCGACGGGAGAGGGCTGTCAACTAATGGCGGCCAGTATACCGAAGAGGATTACAACGGTTTCATTCAGCAGGACGGGTTAAGAGAGGTATTTCAATATCTTGTGGATTTGCCGGAGACCGATGATGACAACTGCGGCATGTTTTCCAATTCTTACGGGATAACTATGGCGGCGGGGACATTAGCTCGATATCCAACCAATCCCCACGCTAAATTCTTGATAGATTTTGAAGGACCCCACAATCGGACTGTTACTGCCCAGATCAACGGCGGACATGTTCCCCATGATACCTCCGATGCGGAATTCTGGTCGGAGCGGGAAGCTGATCAATTTATGCCGTCGGCAACTTGCTATTATACCAGAATACAGACTGTTATCGATCATAATCCGAACATAACCGATAACCGTCATGCCATCGCTCTGATTAATGCGGCAACCGATACTATCTTCGGCGGCGATGGAGTCTGTCCCTGGACGATTGCCAATGACGACATTATCAACGATCCCAATCAAGTTTACACTATTCAGGGACCTCCGTCATGGCTGCCGGAACAAGCTGACCATATCCCCTACCGTGTGAATAGATTGGAGGATATGGCGAATATGCCGCCGAATTACGTTTCCATCGGGATGACACCCGATGAGGAACCGATAGTTGTTCCTCCGGGAGGTTATTTTACTTTCACAGGTATCCTCGCCAATCAAACAGACCAACCCAAAAATGCGGATGTATGGGTGATGGTTGATGTCCCCGGTTATGGGCTGTACGGGCCTGTTCAGAGATTTAATAATGTACCGCTGCAGCCGGAACAGATTATCAGCGTTGCTGGGGTGAGACAGAATATCCCCGGATCGGTCCCGGCAGGTAGCTATAATTATCTGGCATACAGCGGAGAATACCCAGCCGCGATTTTTGATTCCGCATGGTTTGAATTCACGGTTGCATCGGAAGGCGCCGATAGGAACGTTGACGGCTGGGTCTTGGATGGGTGGTTTTCCAATCCCGATGAGACGGTTCCGGCTTCAATTGAATTGTCGAAGAACTATCCGAATCCTTTCAACGTCTCAACGAGTATCACCTTCAGCTTGCCGCAAGAATGTCATGTCAGCCTCCAAGTATATAACTTGATGGGACAGAAGGTCGCCACACCGGTCGATGGACTTTTTGAAGCCGGACAACATAACGTTTCATGGGATGCATCGAATTACTCCAGCGGAGCTTATTTTTATAAATTGGAAGTCGGCGATAAAGTGATCACGAAGCGGATGACGCTGCTCAAGTAATATAACACACCCCGTCTTCATCCCGCAAAATGCGGGATGAAGACACCCCTCTCCGGAGGGGGATGAAATGTAGCGGCGAGGGGGTATGTTTAACCCGCCATTGATTGATGACAAAGTAATCTTGCATATCAGAGATTCCGGACTTCAGTTCGGGGAGTTTCACGGTTCTTAATAACCGAGGACTTTGGTCCTCATAAGGTCATGTAGAGGAGTAGTATACAAGAAGGGTTAAAATCCGTCATTATTAAAATAGCCTGTATTATTCACAAATTGAGTTATCGGCAGCGGAAGCCTTGCGCTTCCGGCGTCTTTTTGAAACCCTCAATTCCAGTCTGTATATGATCTACTTCTATTAAACTCCCGAAGGACAAACCTTCGGCTGCGGATTAATGCTGTTTGTGAAGTATCCGGGAGAGTAATACTCCCCATGTTAAAACGTGGGGACTCGCAGCACCTTTCAGCAGACTTGTTGGAATGGTCGGGGCATTAGCGGAGTACGATTAGTTTCATGCCTACTGATGGAAATCCTTTACCAGCTACTCGCGGTTCCCACGAAATGATTGGTGGGACCGTGTCCCTGCCCTAAGTCTGCGCTGTGCGCGATAGCTTCGGAAATGAAGCTCTTGGCTCTATTAATTGCCTCGAGTGGAGCATATCCTTTAGCCAATCCCGCTGCGATCGCCGATGAAAAGGTACAACCGGTGCCATGGGTATTTTTGGTTGAGAATAATTGTGATGACAGTTCATGGAATTGCTTGCCATCGAAAACAATGTCCACAGCCTCGCGGGAATTATCCAGATGCCCGCCTTTAACCACCACGAATTTACATCCTATCTCCTTTAACTCGCGTGCCGCCTCTTTTGCGGTATCAATACTATCAACCTTTTTCCCGGTTAATGTCTCGGCTTCGAATCTATTGGGCGTTATCACGTCAGCGAGGGGCAACAAGTACTCCTTGATAGTACTGCGAGCTTCCTCCGAGAGTAGAGGATCGCCGCTTTTCGCCACCATCACCGGATCGACAACGAGATTATTTAGATTGTATCTCTTAACAGAGTCGGCAACAGCAATGGTGATTTCGGGATTCGAAAGCATCCCGACCTTCACCGCATCGGAACCGATATCATCCAGACAGCTTTTGATTTGTTCAACAACCATGTTAACGGGAATGTCGAACACTGCTTGTACGCCGACAGTGTTCTCAGCTACGATAGCAGTTATAGCCGACATCCCGAAGACGTGAAAGGCTGAAAATGTCTTTAGATCAGCCTGGATACCGGCTCCGCCGCTGCAATCGGAGCCGGCTATTGTCAATGCTCTTTTCAATTTGATCCCTCCGCATTTTCGATTTCAGATTTAATCTCCTGGGAAGCCCTTTCGATATCATCGGAGGCTACAATCGCTGATATCACTGCCGCTCCGCAAGCTCCTGCTTTTATAACCTCCGATACGTTGTTATTGTTAATTCCTCCAATAGCAATAACCGGTATGCTGCACTGCGAGCAGGCTTTCCTCAGCAGCTTCAATCCCAATGGTTCTCCGGCATCCGACTTGGTCGCTCTGGCTTCGAAAACCGGACCGAAGCCGATATAATCAGCGCCATCCTTTTCCGCCTGGATCGCCTGGGCGACTGTGATCGCGGACACTCCCAGTATCATTTCATCGCCGATAAGCTCCCGAGTTATCTTTGCGGGAATATCATCCTGTCCCACATGTACGCCATCGGCTCCGGAGGCGATGGCGATATCCACACGGTCATTGACGATGAATGGCGCTCCGGTTCTGTGGGCTAACTCACGGATTTCACGCGCCGCCTCGAGAAGCTTCTTACCTGATGCATCTTTGTCGCGCAACTGGATAGCATCGGCGCCTCCTTTTAGCGCGACCTCCGCAATTCGTTGATGAGTGCGCCCGCGCGAAAGGACTTCATCGGTAATAACGTAAAGCTTCCATAAAGAAGGATTCGTAATCCTGGATTTCATATTATCCTCATCATACAGGTATAATCGGGGGCCATTCTTCCTTAGTCCAGCCCATTTCAAAAAACAGCAATTCGAACCTGGCGCTGTATTGATATAGATAGAACCAGTGTTCTTTCTGTTCGGTGGAACTCTCACGAGCGAAACAGTTCATTTTATCTATGAGCCACTGCACCAAATCATTCATCTCGTCGGATGAATAGGTTTCTATCCAATCCCTGTAATGCTTCTGATCCGGCATGCCCTTTGACCGAAGGTTTTCGGCAATCTCTACATAGCCTGATGCACACGGCAGCAAAACCGCCGTAATATCGCTCAAGGCTCCCTCATAGCAAGCGTAATTCAGGAATTTGGCGTAGGCGGTTGTTGTCAATCCCGGTTTGGTTCCTTCCAATTCCTCATTCGTGATTCCGTAATCGGCACAAACCCTCCGATGCAGCTCCATTTCCATTTTGAGGGTGGCGTTAAGTAAATCCGCAAACATAGTCATGTCGGCGAGGTTTCTCGCCTTCGCCGCGGCTAAGGCGAATACTCGGCTGAATTCAATCAAGTAAGCATAATCCTGCTTGAGGTAAAACTCAAACCGGTCTTTGGAAAGCGTGCCATCGCCTATCCCCCGAACGAAAGGATGCTTTATAATCTCCGCCCAAAGCGGATCAGATCGTTGACGCATTTCTTTTACAAACTCAGAATACTCCATAATCATCTCCTTTGGTTTTACCGTTGAGCGGCGGCTTTGCCGAAAGCAGCCCAGAAGGGATCAACCTGCGGATGCCTCATCTCCACCTTCCTGCCGTTCTCAAAGTAATGCGTACCCTTCTCTTTTTCAACAACTTCACCAACCACAGTTGCGGGGATTCCCTTACTGTCTAATCTCCCCAGCGCTTCTTTCGATTTGTGCGGACGACAGGTTATTATAAGTGTTCCTTCGCTAATTGAAGTATAGGGATCTATTTTGAAATACTCGCAGATTTTTGCCGCCTTTTCCCCGAGGATTATTTTCTCCTTATCCACAACGAGCCCAACACCCGATGCTTGAGCAATCTCCGCAAGTCCGCCCCAGACGCCGCATTCGGTAGCATCATGCATGGCGGTAACGCCATCATCCCGCACGCCGACCTCCACCGCTGTCAGGGCATCTTCAACCACCGACATCTGGTAAAATATCCCTTCTGCTTCTCTTGAAAACTCCTTACCGTACGCCTCGGAGAGTCTATCCGGAAATGTAACGGCGAATAAACCGGAAGCTTCAATGGCAGCTCCTTTTGTGATTATTATCTCATCGCCGACTCTTGCCATTGTAGGCGCAACATATTTATCTTTATCCCCGATACAAATTACGGTAGCTCCGCCAACCATGGGGTATTCGCATCCTTCGTATCGCCCCGTATGCCCGGAAACAATCGCCATACCGATTTTTTCGCATTCTCTGTGCATGGTAGCCCACATCTCC
This sequence comes from uncultured Ignavibacteria bacterium, assembly GCA_964563085.1. Classification (GTDB taxonomy): domain Bacteria; phylum Zixibacteria; class MSB-5A5; order UM-FILTER-46-8; family UM-FILTER-46-8; genus WJIR01. The sequence continues at coordinate 35,045 of CAZLVS010000002.1, forward strand.
TCGAAATTCTCCCGGTTTATAGACATCGGAAGATTCAAATCGATGGATATATATTGCGGCTGTAAACCGGAGGTTACAGCATCCGATGCTAAAATGTGTATGGCAAACCAGGCTGATCTCTGCCATCCATAGGGCGGCACGATGAACACCGGATCGGTCGTGGACACCATAACTTTTCCGTTACCGAGATCCACCACTCCGATATCCACTCCATTTCGCGGACCTATTAACACATCTTTCCTCTTTTTCCCCAGTTGCGGAAGTATCACCTCATCAAATATCTCAGCAGAAATTTTGCCAATTTCCGGCATTTGCGCTTTCATATTTATATCTCCTATTTGGATATTCATTTAATATTAACAAATGACAGCTAATCAACTAATTTATAGTGATTTTAGCGGAAAAGCCAGTAGTTTCCTGTTTGCTAATATATATACAAATAAAACCTTATTAAATCAATAGGATATTAAGATTAAGTGAGGTATTAAGTAATGTTTGCATTAGGTTTTGCGGCGTCTCCTATCGGCACTCGCAAAGGCTTTTGCAGCATAATTTTATAGTAGCCCAATATATCTAACGCGGCATTTTGGATAAATGCCGCGCATGTCTAACAACTAACAACTACTTAATTACCGTCATCCGTTTGGTAATTGTATTCCCATCGACGGTAAGCCTGTACAAATAGATTCCCGACGCTTCCCGGGATGCATCCCACGAAACCGAGTGATTTCCTTGTGACATACTGCGATTCGTCAGCATCTTTACCGATTCACCGAGGAGATTGAATATCTCAAGCTGAACGCTTGCGGCTTCAGGTATTGTGAAATCAATTTCGGTTGTCGCATTAAACGGATTGGGACGATTAGTTATGAGGATGAAATCCTCCGGTTTTGCATTTCCCGAATCCGTGAACCAATCACTCAAATCCCAGCTTCGAGCCGCGTTTTCAATCTTTGAAGTCACCGTAAACGGGAAGGAAACCTGAGCTGTTGCATCGTCAGGATAATCACCGCAGAAGGCGATATAATCATAGTCCCCCGCCGGCGCGTATCCCGGCACCTGCTGAACAATGCCTGCTTGAGTCAACGTTTGATAAGCTCCGATATAGATTTCATTAAAACGGTTCAACGGTCCATACATTCCATAACCGGGCACATCAAGCATTATCCAAATATCCGTGCTTTGCGGTGTATAGGTATTATTAATAAGTACACCCGTATAAGTGAACGAACCGCCCGCCGGCACTATAATCGGGGGATTATCCGGTATCATGTCTATCGAAAGAACCTGCGAACTCCAGCCGGAAACCGAAGCCATCATCCACCACCAGGCTTTTCCCTTTTGATAACAGTTGAAACATTGGGAATGGGCACAACCACAAGAGGGGCAATCGTGAGTTTCACACCAATCATAACACCATCCGCAGGCATCGCTCTCATAAGGGTAGTAATTACCATCAGGATCGTAGCTTTCTATGTCCGCAAAATCGAATAAAACCTTTTCGTTGACAGCGCAGTAGTCGCGTATCTGATTATTCCGCTGGTATAGATTCCCATCGGGACCGGAACCATCGAGGTGACCCGTCATGTAAATAAAGATCACGTCGGGATATTGACCTTCGAGTTCGTTCATCTTATTAAGATAGATATCTATACCCTCCGGTGTGTTATCGGAAACGCCTCCGCACCAGGAAAACATAGCCATATTACATCCCGGATTAGCATCCAGATATTGCCTGGTGTGGGCAACCCAGGATGTATCGCCGTTATGCCCCAGATCGTCACTCCGTTCGTAGAAGTATGGTGGCGTGTAGACAGGAATTTCATCTTCTAATAAATTAATCCCTGTCATTATCTGGCTTCCGTGGGATGTATGAACATAATAGATATGATAATCATTAGTAATGGAATTTATTACATCCTCCGGGATGAGCTCGAATTCACCGGTTGATAGGTGATCCGCAATAATAGCATCGGCAAACGCCGCATTTGCAGGAATAAAGGAAACAAAAACAATTAAAAATAGAACCAATAGGCTTCTATTTGTCATTATGACTCCTCCTGTTTCAGATTGATTGGGATTTCCATTTTGCTCTCTAACCTAAATTTCAATTCATTCGAAGATAATTCAATTCAGATTCTTTGAAGTATTTCTGAAATTCCTTTTAATAGTATCATAAACAGCGAGGAATTCAAGGGAATTATGTGAGGCGGAAATTATTTCCGGTTTTACGCAGCGCTTTTCGTTCAGGATTGGATGGTATCAATCCTATCGAGCTGATTCGAATTTTTCGAGGAAGGCTCGTTTGAAGGGTTCAAATTCTTCCTTGCTTATCGCTTCTCGTATTTCGGATATTAATGATAAATAAAAATGAAGATTGTGGATTGTTGTTAAACGGAGTCCGAGTATCTCATTGACATTCAACAGATGACGGATATAGGCTCTTGAGAAATTGCTGCATGCATAACATTCGCAATTTTCTTCGATAGGTTCGAAATCAGCGCTGTAACTGGCTCCTTTAAGGACTATCCTCCCGTATTCCGTGAAAACTGTCCCGTTGCGGGCATTACGTGTCGGCATCACGCAGTCAAACATATCCACGCCGAGAGAAATCGCCCTGACGATATCCGCAGGAGTACCTACTCCCATCAGGTATCGCGGTTTATCCTCCGGCAGATATTCATTGACTGCTTCAATCATATCCCACATCACATCCTTTTCCTCCCCGACCGCCAGACCGCCGATCGAGTAGCCGGGCAGATTTAAATCGGATAACCTCAAGGCTTGTTCCCGGCGAAGATCGGCGAAGTTCGCTCCCTGTACGATTCCAAAAAGGTGCTGTTGTGGTTGATGGGTTACTTCGCTGAAGCGATCAATGCTTCGCTTAAGCCATTTAATCGTGAGTTCACCGGCTTCCTTAGCTTTGGCATATTCTGCCGGCGTGGGCAGACAGACATCTAACGGCATCATGATATCCGAACCCAGGGATTTCTGGATTTCAATTACCCCTTCCGGTGTGAAAAAGTGCTTGGAACCATCGATATGCGACTGAAATGAGATACCGTCTTCCCTGATTTTCTTCAATGCGGAAAGGCTGAAAAACTGAAATCCTCCGGAATCGGTTAGTATCGGTTTATTCCATCTCGTGAATCGGTGCAAACCTCCGGCCCATTCAATTATGTCGATTCCGGGACGCAGATAAAGATGGTAAGTGTTGTTTAAGATTATCTCAGCGCCAAGCGCCTTCATCTCCTCCGGCAACATGGTTTTAACCGGTCCCAGAGAGCCTACCGGCATGAAGACCGGAGTGGTCACATCGCCATGAACGGTATTAAGCCTGCTCAGGCGGGCTTCGGTTTTCCCCCCTTTTTTTAATTCGAAAAATCTATCGGTCATTCCAGTTTTCCATCCTCATTATCCGTAAATCTAAGCAGTTATGGTTTAGCCTGGATTATTCGTAAATTTGGAAATCGGAAGCGGAAGCCTTGTGCTTCCGGGGTTTCTCTGTAATCTTCTATTCCAATCTGTAAATGCTCTATTTTTTATAAATCCCCGAAGGAATAGCCTTCGGTTACCGAATATCAGACTTTATGAATTATATAGGATAAATATATCATGTCTGTTAAATCCAGGCAATGACTCAATATCGGAAAATGGGAATGTATACCGATTATGACAAAAACAAACCGGCGGACGAGGATGTCTGACCGCACCCAAGAGTGCCGTCCCCCGAAGTCATTGCGAGGAGCATAGCGACGAAGCAATCCACATACTCCGTAGCCGAAGCCTTGCCCTTCGGGATCACAGAACTATGTGCTGTCGGGTCACCGCACGCGTCATTGCGAGCAAAGCGAAGGCGACGTAGGACGGGTTCCGGAATTCGGCGATAGCCGAATGGAGAAACCCGACACACTTGCTAAACGCCAAGCGTCCCATAGAGGATAGAGCTCGAAGGCATACTTCGGCCTTTTTGCATAACATTTAGTTCCCCGATCGGGAATATCCCCATTCCGAAAATAATCACGTATGCTGAAAATAATCCGCAAGATATCCGCACTAAAACAAACTTAAGTTATGGATCAATGTAACAAAGCATTTCGAAACCGTTAATCCATAGCCTTAATAGGAAGAATGCTATGAAAGAAATTACTCGCTATAAGCCTATTACTCATTGGACTGAAACTATGTTAGGGTGGAATTTCCGCGTGGCGGTTTCATTGCGGTATAATGCGAGGTTTGTCCATAAGCGCCAAAATTGTAGAAACACAAAAACATGAAAAGTCTGCAAGATTTATCGCTTTTAGCGAATTGTAATAGTTTGGAGTGAACCCAAATCTGTTTGGAGGTGAGTTAAGGAAATGAATAATTACAGGGATTCCCCCGGATATTGTCCTAATCGTGTAAAATGGGGGCGAAGGAAATTTGAGGTACTAATTTAATAATAAGGAGTTTAAGATGTTAAGGAAATTAATTACATTATTATTAGCAATAATCATGGTGATTTTTGTTATTGGAATGGCTCAAGCCACGGTTTATTCCTGCCGTGCTTTTCTTGAATATGAACTTGACCACTCCGGTATTCACGTAGAGTTCGAAGGTAACTGGGGTCATTACATCTGCCGCGGACTGTATGAGCATACATACACAGTCGAAAACGGTTATTGGATCTTAGAGTTTCCGTCTTGTTGGTACGACGTGTGCCTTACACCACCGGACACAGCAAAGTGGGAAACCCTTTGCTGGGAAAATTCATATTTCCCGCCAGGGACCTATGACTGTCTTGAAAACGGCAAATGGGATACATTATGGGCTAAATTACCGAGATTCGATATTGTTATGCATCCATATGATCCGCCGGTTGTAGTTCCACAATGCGGAAGCTTCAGGTATACTGGCATACTCAAAAATAATTATGGTATGCCCGGTACTGTAGATGTCTGGATCGAAATCGGCGGACTATATGAAGCTAGGAAATTTTTGAATATTCCCATTGAAGGAAATCAAGAGATAATAGTCGAAAATATACGTCAAAGAGTCCCATGCTGGGTTCCACCCGATGTATATAGTTATTGCGTGTATGTCGGTGATTATCCTGATGATGTTATCGATTCTTACTGCTTCAATTTTACAGTCACGGAAGCGTTTGCCGGAGGCGGCGGAGTAAATGAATGGCAAGTTGATGCTTGGTTTGATTACGAAGCCGTATCAAAATCTTCAACAACAAGCGTTTTGAGCAATACTCCCAATCCCTTCAACGCCACGACATCAATTATGTTTAATCTCACCGAGGAAACTGAGGTTAAGCTGGAGGTCTATGACCTGCTGGGACGGAGGGTAGCAACGTTGGCGGATGGCGCTTACAACGCCGGCGAACATTCGGTCACCTGGGACGCTTCGGACTATTCCAGCGGTGTTTATTTCTACCGGCTGGAAGCGGGCGATGAGGTGTTTACTAAACGTATGACTTTGCTTAAGTAGGGGAAAATATTATCCGGGTGGAACATTTCCGCCCGGGTAATTGTAAGATGAATAGGAGGTATAACTAAAGGAGGATGCTATGTATGTACGTTCGGTTTTTCTAACAGTGTTCCTGTGTGTGGGAATAATTTCATTAGCGGGGGCAAATCCGAGACCGGATACAACAGGAGGGTTTATTTTGGGTTACGCCTTTTTGGAGGATGGAGGGGAGTCCCCGGTTAGAGTGGATTTTGTATACCAATCAAATTCCTTACCTCATCAAGATTCTACAATCTTTACGATCACCGATTACTCCGGGTATTTCGAATTCTATTTCACCTGGACTGAAGCGGCCACTGATTTCCTGTTGAAGTATTCACGTCGCGGATATCTGAGTGAAACAAGGTATTCCGATTATGTACCGGTGTGGTATAACGGGGAGTACTGGCGAATGGATTTTTCAACGGTAACTCTGGAATGTGATGATCGAATGGTGATAGGTGATGATCGAATACGGATAGGAAATGATCCCAATCCATTCAATCCCGCTACGTCTATCGAATTCGTTTTACCGGCGCAAGCTAATGTAAAGCTCGAGATATATGACATCATGGGGCGGAAAGTGGCTGCACTGGCGGACGGCGCTTACGATGCCGGCAGGCATACAGTGAGTTGGGATGCTTCGGATCAATCCAGCGGGGTTTATTTCTACCGGCTGGAAGCGGGTGATAAGGTCGTTACGAAACGGATGACGCTGTTGAAGTAAAGGAGTAACGGGTTGTTCGGATGGAATGCTCCATCCGAACAACTGCTTAATCAGATAAGAGGTACTACAAAAGGAGGATGCTATGTATGTACGTTCGGTTTTTCTAACAGTGTTCCTGTGTGTAGGAATAGTTTCATTAGCGGGGGCAAATCCGCTTCCCGGTAATCCAGTGGAGTACAATGTGGATATTTTATATCCAACGGACGACGCTCGAATTAAAATGAGTAAGCCGGATACGAATTACGGCTCGAATTCAAATCTTTGGATAAGGAATAGATATGGGTCGCCATACCATCCGGACCACTGGGAAAGCGACGCACTGCTGAAATTCGACTTATCCAATCTTCCCCCCGATGCAAACATAAACTCGGCGACTTTGAATATGTACTATTATTACTGGAAAGATAACAATCCCACCGGGAGGGAGTTAACGGCGTATAAGATCATCGAAGACTGGGATGAAATGACGGTTACCTTCAATAACCAGCCATCTACTGCGCCGGAACTGTCAGCGAGTTCGACCGTGCCTGCCGATTACGGTTGGATGAGCTGGGATGTTTCCGAAGACGTCCAGGATTATGTCAATGGACAGACTGAGAATTATGGGTGGAAAATCATGGATGAGGAGTACTGGGGGCAGTACAATATCCCCAGGATATATTTCTACACGAAAGAGTGGGAGACTGCCGAGTTCATTCCTTTTCTCGAAATCAGCTACTCAGGGGAGGAGCCAACGTCTATATCCATTGAGATGGCTCCCCATGATAATCCCGCTGCAGTCCAGCTTCACGCTAATTATCCCAATCCGTTCAATCCCGCTACGTCTATCGAATTCGTTTTACCGGCGCAAGCTAATGTAAAGCTCGAGATATATGACATCATGGGGCGGAAAGTGGCTGCACTGGCGGACGGCGCTTACGATGCCGGCAGGCATACAGTGAGTTGGGATGCTTCGGATCAATCCAGCGGGGTTTATTTCTACCGGCTGGAAGCGGGTGATAAGGTCGTTACGAAACGGATGACGCTGTTGAAGTAAGTCTGTGGGTTTATTTTGCCGTCGGGCGTTCTCACCCGATCCCGATTTTATCTGGGCGCCAGGTCGAATGACCTGGCGCCGCTTTTCGGTGCTGTCGGGCTCCTGCAAATGTGGCGTCGGGCCGCCGCACCCGACAGATTCATATTTTATTTAAGCAGCGTCATCCGCTTGGTGATTACATTGTCGCCAGCGCTTAGCTTATAGAAATAAACTCCGCTGGAGAAGCTGGCAGCATCCCAGGTTACAGTATGCTGTCCGGCAACCTTATTGCCGTTCACCAGTGTAGCGACTCTCTGTCCCATCAAGTTGTACACTTCCAAACTTACTTCCCCGGCTTCCGGCAAGCTAAAGCTGATATTGGTGGAAGCATTGAACGGATTAGGATAGTTGGTCTGCAATCCATACTCGGTAGGAATAATTTCGCTTCCGAAGAACTCGCCTTCGATCGACCATTCGGCGGCGCCGTCAGCGATCCTGGCTCCTGCCACCGTGAACGGGAAAGAGGCGCTGTCGCAGACCTCATCGGGGCGATCGCCGCAATATGCCATATAGGTGTATGTACCCAAGGGCGCAAATCCCGGCACATTCTGCCACGTATGCGCAGTCATCGACTCGCCCGGGTCTAACGGGATATTATTGAACGCAAACTGCTGGAAGAAATCACCCAGGTAGATCACTCCGCCCCAGACGTCCGTGGTAATCGGGTCATCGGTAGGATTACCGATGTAGCCGGTTAAACCGAAGCGGCCGCCCGGTTCAACTATAACGGGGTCATCGTCGGGAGTCATATCAACATCGCAGCAGGGTCCGCATTCCAGACCGCAATAGCCGTACCAGGTTCCGCCGGGACCGTCGGTTCCGGTAAAGAGTTTTTCACAGGTTACCGACAGAGTCCATCCCCAGCTGCTCGACCAACCGTTAGGAATGTTGAAAGTCTCAACATAAGTGCCGTCAAACTCATAGACATGAACGTCACCGCCGTCTTCCCATGTGAACAGGTTACAGCCGTTGGTGGCGATGCAGAATTCGAATCCCCAACCGTTGGTGGTAAATCCATACATGGTATCCACCAGCTCGCAGGTTTCGAAATCAATTACCCAGACTGTGCCTCCGCTATGCTCGTACATTAAATTAGCAGCGGGATCGTAACATACTTTAGCCTGATAATCATGGAATACTCCGCTGCAAACAAGGTTGTATGTGCCGGCTTCCGGATCTATCTGATAGAGGTCAGTTCCATAAATCTTCACGTAGAATTGACCGTCATTCGGGTTGAAGAAGATAGCCCTCATGTCCAGCGTCAAGCTGACCTGACCCAGACTATTGCCTTCCAGATCGAATTTCTCCACAGCGCCCAGACTGCTGATGCCGCCATTGACGGAGTACATATACTCATCGTTACACGCTATGGACATCAAGGTGACGTCGAGGCTGTTTGTAAAGGTCATGCATTCTTCCGGAGTATAATCGAGTATATCGCTTACCTGCGATTCATTAGCCGGTGAGAGCGCATAACTCGGGGATGCCGCAGTATTCACCATAGCGGCTTCCCATCCACCTTCAATCGCCCAGTTCTCGGCGCCGTTTCTAAAGGAACCCGCGGTTACCGTGAACTCAAACATAGCGGAATCGCAAGCCTCGGGTTTCTCCCCGGAAAAGGCGATATAGGTATAGGTACCGGAAGGGGCAAATACCGGTACGCTCTGATTAAGATGAGCGGATAATTCCTCTCCGGGATCAAGCGGTATGTTGCCGAAATTCCAGAGCTGGAAAAAATCACCCAGGTAGATAACTCCCACCCATACATCTGTAACGATCGGATCGGGATTGGGATTGGCGATATAACCGGTCAATCCGAAAGTACCGCCGGGCGGAACCATCACGGGATCATCATCGGGAACCATATCCACATCGCTGCAGAGTGTTTCCTCATATTCGAAGTCATCGATGGTATAGAAATTTCCGGAATTATGCATCAACACATAGTCTATGCCATCGGCATTAATTTCCAGAAAGTCGTTCTGTCCGTAGTTATCTGGTCCCGATATCGATGCTAACAGATTGTCATCGGAATCATATCCTTCCAGGTAAAACATAGAACCGGTTCCCGCGGTATACCAAACGCCTACATGGTTGGTCGGATCTTCAAAGTCGACCCTGATAGTGTTATCCGAATCGGTAAAAAGCACCTGGTTTCCCGAATGCGGCGGGTAGCCGGTATTGTTATATCCATAGACAACAGATTCAAGGATTGTCGCATCGGGACCGAAAAACAGTCCTTCATAAAAGTCGCCCAGGTTTTGATCGCCGCCGAAATACCAATAGGTTTCGGGTACGTCCTCAAGATCGAGAACGGTCAACGCGTTTACTGTTCCAAAGGCAAACAGAACAATACAGATAGTTGTTAAAACACTTTTCATAATTACTCCTGATTGAATAAATGTTTGGATTAAGAAATCGATCCAACAACGGAAATACGTTATAACTCCTCCTTTCGATTATCAAAATTACAGCAGATTACTCTCGAAGTTACTTTTAGCGCGGAAAATACCATTCTATATTTCACGAGCTATTGATATCACTTTTGAAAGAACACAACGCAAGCGTTGATCTGAAGACCTATTGGAAATATATTATAAAAATTAGCCCTTTATTCATAAAAGTCAAGCGATATTTATAATAGCCGGGTATGGTAATCGTTATTTTAATAATAGATGGGGAATTAGAAACGATGCTCAGACTACCTGATTACAGGATATTTTATCCGAATTGACCTATTTTCCTGGCATTTTCAATTACTTCAACTGCGGATGAAAATCCTTTTTCTCCCACAGCACAGAACCAACCCATTTTCGAAGCATATTTCCGGAGTTTTCTCCCTGGTTCAACTGGAAGCGGCAGAGTGACCTTATCCAAGAGGAATCTATCATTCCAATGATCGGCTAAGGCTGCGGTTCCATCCCAGCCTCGGCCTTGTTTCCGCAGCCACAGGTCTATCACTCCGACTTTCACAATCCCCCTGGGGTGAGGTGAGGTCAGCCTTCCGGTATAAACTTCACTTTCAGTCTCAGGCTCCGCTGCCAGGACATCGTCGATAGCCAGATTTCTGCCCAGTATTTCCGCGAGCGGTTTCGGTGTTCCCGACACTAAAATTTGCTTGTAGCCTGATTTATGCAGCCGATTGACCGCTGGTATCACGCCATGTTTAATTTCTGCGCGGATAACCTGTTTCCAGCAGGAACTAATCCACTGCTCCACAGCACATTCGGTTTTCCCCTTCAAGTAGGCTAATTTGAGTTGATAAAAATGATTAGCTGAGCCTTTTAATATTAAACTGAGTACATTTGAGGCTATACTACTCCAGCTTATATATCGCTTTCCGAGGAGATACCCGATAAAGTGCCTTTCAAGGCTGCTATGGACAATGGTGCCATCTATATCCCAAATAACTAAAGGCTCAGGCATTATCATCTTCCCGTCTAACTAATTCGACACCTTCTATAACCACGGGCGCGCCCCTCACCAAACACATGACAGCGGCTACGACTGCGCACCAAAATCCGAATTCCATTCCGGCTGGAATCCAGGTAGTTGGAATCGACGGCAATTGAGCAGCTATTTTATCCAAAATTGATAAAAATAGCAGCCAGCCGAAGGTAAAGGCTTTGATAAATGCGTAGGATGCTCTCATAAATGGCGATCCGGTGAGAAATTTGGCGATTTTTGATTGCTGCATTGTCTTCTCACCGAATCCGGAATAGCCAAACCGCAAAGCGTAAGCTCTAATGCTATCGGTTAATATGCCGCGTGAGATTACTAAAATAGGTATCCAAATAGGGATCAGACGTAAATCGGCTAATATAATCCACATGACGCTCTCGAATATCCTGTCTGCAGCGATATCCAATATACTCCCCAGAGTAGTAGCCTGGTTCAGTTTTCGCGCCAGGTGACCATCGAGCCAGTCACCGACAACCACCAAAACGGCAATAGTCGCCGCAATCGCCCTTTCCCAGATTGTATTACCATACACCAGGATAGCCAGGGCGAAAACCAATCCCAAGCGAAAAACTGTAATGAAATTGGGCAGGTTAATTAACAAAGACATCTTACCTCCTGAGATGAGCTGGAAGGAACTGTTTTTAGGGGTAATCTTACTGCAAAATCGCAAATTATACAATATTTTATATTTTATAAAACTGATACTGTTCCCTATCATCTTCGCCAAATAATTTTTCTCCGGTGGTGCGTCAAAACTTCAAAAAGTAAACCGATTACTATAATGTAAATTGTTAGCCCATTTTAATGCGAAATATTCCAATAGCGCGATATTTATAACATTATCACAGGCTTAATAAATCAAGAACAGGGGGAGGAGCGAAACATGGTTTGTAAATCTATTCTCGGGATCGCATTGGTACTATCGATATTCTCGATTAATCTCTCCGCCGAGCCGGTGGAGGTAAGTATGTATCCTCACGATTGGCCTCTGGAAGTTCCGATAGGGGATGTCTTTATTTATGACGGATATGTTTACAATAATTCAGGCGATCCCCTCGATTCAGTCGATGTGTGGACCATGGCGATTCGACGCAGCGACGACGAAATATTCGGGCCATTCAAGCAGCTCGAAAATCAGTATATTCCCAGACGTTCCATACTCTTGGTGCGGCTGGTTCACCAATTGGTCCCAGCCAGCGAGCAAACGCACGTTGGGGTATATGACTATGTCGCCTATTGCGGCAACTACTCCGATGAAGTCGATTTGTGGGATGTTTGGGATTCGTACTCATTCGAAGTATCAGTGACTCATGCCGAAGATCAACATCAAAATCGCCAATGCTGGGAATGGAACAATTATAGCTGGGAACATGGATATATCGTGGAACTGCAACCGGAGTTTCAGGGACTCTCAAACTATCCCAATCCCTTTAATGCTAAAACTACCATATCATTCGATTTATTAGGTGATTCCCGGGTGAACCTCAGCGTTTACAATATCGCGGGACAGAAAATCGCCGAGCTAATTGATGGGACATTAAATTCCGGTACCCATAACGTCATTTTTGATGCTGAAAACCTGACCAGCGGCGTCTATTTCTATAAACTTAGCACGGAATATGATCTTACAACCAAACGGATGATTTTGCTCCGATAAAAGGCGAAATGGAGATTGCCGACCTGTGCGATAATCGGCAATCTCCATTGAGCAAAAAACGAACAAATTATCGATTGGGGTAATAATCACCAACTCGGATAAGCTGCGCTTCCAAGAATTACGCACAGATTGGAGGACAGGGCCAGGACCTATTTCCAAGAATCTGCCCGCCGCCATCCATATCACGACCCCCGCTATCCACACCGACTATGACCAGTTCCGGTACGCCGTTAGCTTGCAGACCATAATAAATCCTTACGCCAACACAATCCCCCTGCTCGAGGATCTCATCAAAAATGCGTCGTTCGAAATATCCTCCCCTTCTCCCTTCCAATTTCGCTTGACCGCTTATCGAATCGACATATCTCTGTTTCAATTCAGCGGCTTCCGCAGCGGTTATTTTGTGGTCACGTTTCCCATCATAAGGCATGATTAACCTCCTTCACTTGAGTTGAAATCCCGAGGTTCCATGCTTGGAGTGACTTAAGATTCCATCCTTTGCCTCAGAGACAAGATAGACTATCAAATACAGTATTCATATCTGTATAAACCAACCGCTTCTAAATCCACCGCTTTTAGTTCGTGTGATTAGTAAGTGAATAGATAATTAACGTTGTTTCAATATACGATGAAAGGTCGCTTTATAGCAAACACCATTTTTATTCCGTAACTCAAAATACGATAGAAACTAAGGACACTAAATATTTCTTGATGCGAAAATAATTACAAAAAATCGATTTTTTAGTTGATTTTAGACTTTGCATGTAGTATATTCCAATTGTGGTAGTATAAGGTAGTTGTATTAGGTAGGATACATACCCCACAAGAACATAAACATATTTATTCCCGAATCCGTTATCTTTGGAAATTCGGTAATTTTTGCTTATCGAACCGATGTTCTATAAGCAGATATTGTTCTTCCTTAAAGGGAATTTACCAAGAGGCGTTCTTTTTTTGGATTATAGTGATAATGGTTGTCATTATTAACAACAGAATTTGAGAAAAGAAACGAGTAAACCAATAACAAAAGGAGGAAACAAATGGACAAACTGAAATCACAATTAATCGGAGTGATTTTAACTGTTCTCCCTATCTTGATCTTAGTTCCGCATGCAGCAGTGGCAAACGTGAATCTTTCCCCGCCGCAGCCGGATAATGATTACCCGTTGGAAGTGATTATTGAACGTGAAGATAGTCTATTAGTCCGTGGTGTAGAGCAGTATATAGCTGATATCCGCATAAATAACACCACCGATGATTACCTTCAGTTCACGTTTCGCACCGAGGTTTATAGCGAAGTCACCGGCGCTACGCTGGGACCATATGTCGGTCCTTACGTGAGTGGCATACCTTCCGGCTGGAGCCTTTGCGGTCACGTGGAGCATCCTGTCGCAGACTGCTCCTACATAGGATTTTACCAGTATAGACTCATCGCCTATGTGGAAGAAGACACTCTGGGTTATGGCGAATCTCGCGTTTTCATTACAAACAGCGAAGCCAATAACCATCTTCCTGACTGCAAAACCGTGTTCTTTCCCGGGATGTGGGAGTTTTACCTGGTGGATCCCGAAGGTAGGTATCACGGTTTAGATCATTGGAGCGAAATGGGTAATGGAGAGAACACTTCAACTATCCATCTATTTGCATCGCCGAATCCTTTTAACGCTACAACCAACATCACTTTCGAACTGGCGCAGAAGTCGGATGTAAAGCTGGAAATCTATAATATCCTGGGCAGGAAAGTTACCACGCTTGCAGAAGGCGTTTATAATGCGGGAACGTACAATATAAACTGGGATGCATCAGAACAACCGTCAGGCGTATATTTTTATCGCCTGAGTACGCCCAACGAGGTTAAAACCCAGAGAACAACTTTACTGAAATAGGTTCGTTTAGCGGCTTTTTCATCGGGTCAGGATTACCTGACCCGATTTTTTATGGAGTATGCGTACCCCCCCCCGGCACACCCATCTTAAGCTTTCTTCGCCAGCAAATTATACCAGCGCCCGAGCGACTTGACAATCATAGCTTTGAATACTATATTAATGAAGTAAATCACTGCCGGAGGGGATAAAAATGATATTTAATTACAGATTGCTTGGCTATCATCGCATCACTCTTGTGGTTTCGCTTACAGTTATTTTGACCATATTTATTTCATCCGATTCTACATCAAGGGGATTTTCACACGAAAGTGATTTCTGTAATAACTGGGAAGTATACAAAAGAGATCAGATAAAGAAATATGGGAGATTGTACGATCCATGCTATAATGGAGACTGTGATATCCCCAGAAATCGTAATGAATCAATACCGGAACCCGATGACCCATATTTGTATATTCGCCTGTATTTCAATATCTTCTGTGAAGATGACGGCAGCAACTGCGGCACAACCGAGTCAATACTCGACCTGCAGATAAGGGAACTCAATAGCGCATTCTCTCCCTCAAGAATCCAGTTTGTTTATGATCATACCTTCATAAACTCAACGGAGTATAGATATAATCCAGATGTGGAACAGATGAAAAGTATTTATGCCCGGGCTCCCGAATATCAGCTTAATGTATACATTACTGAGGGCGCCGGTTCTTTTGGAACATATCCCTGGGACGACGTAAGATTACCGCTTTCCGATCAGGGCGGTATAGTTATACGTCACGATCGTATTTATCCGGCTCCATATTACGATAATACACTGGCACATGAAATCGGTCACTGTCTTGGATTATGGCATACATTCCACGGTGTATTTGAAGTACCGGAGTGCGGAGACTGTTATGAAATGGCAAATGGGGAAGATGCCGATGTTACCGGAGATCTCTGTTCGGATACGCCGCCGACTCCACGAAACTACGATTGCCGAGATCCAGGCGGTGTCGATCCCTGCTGCGATACTCCATGGGGGGAAACGTCTCCTCAAAATTATATGAGCTACAGCGCTCTGGGAGGAACTCCCTGCTGGACCGAGTTTACGCCGCAGCAATGGGGACGGATGCATTGCTGGATTGATGCCGTTCTTTCCGGCTGGATTCAATCCGCCGGCTCACAATTGTCTATTGCAATGATCCCGGATGAAAATCCGATTGAAGTTATGCCGGGCGAGCAGTTCGGGCTTACAGGAATTTTGACAAACAACGGAGACAGCAGCGAAACAGCGGATGTCTGGATAATGCTGATTGCGCCGGAAATAGGGGAACATGGTCCCCTACATACTTTCCATGACATCTCCCTACAACCGGGGCAAACAATCAATGCGCACCTTAATCAGCAGGTGCCGATAAACGCCCCATTAGGCATATATGATTACATTGCAAACGCAGGAGATTTTCCCGATACAATTTACGATGCTGATACATTTCAATTCACAGTATTTCAGAATTCCGAACAAGGAGATTTCAGCGATCATAATCGGAGGTGGGTTCTGAGGGGAGGTTTCGACCGGAGTGTATCAAACCTAAAGAGCTTACAAAATGTCAGAAACTATCCTAATCCATTTAATTCTTTTACCGAGATATCATTCCAGCTTATTGATGATTCCTATATCGAAATAACTGTTTTTGATATCCTGGGAAGACGAGTTGCAGCGCTTGCCAAAGGTAACTATAACGCTGGTGCGCACAATATCCGTTGGGATGCGTCAAACCAGCCGTCAGGTATATATTTCTATCGACTGAGTACACCCAATGAGGCTGAAACCAATAGAATCACATTAATTAGATAAAAACCTTAGTCTGTATTCTTCACAAATCCTATCACCGGCAGCGGGAGATTTGCGCTTCCGGCGTTTCTTTGTAATCCTCAATTCCAATCCGTAGATGACCTGCTTCTATTGAACTCCCGAAAGACAAGCCTTTGATGCGGGTTAATGGGTTTTATGAATTATCCGGGTTAAGCGGTTATTTCGTTATCAACCGTTTTATTGGCCCCACCAGCAATCGCGGTAAACATCCGGGGATGATTTCGGCAATGGAGGAGGTTGGCAATTCACACAGATAGAACTGGTTCTGCTTCCCACCTTGATTTTTTCGATGATACTTCCGCATCGAAGACATTCCTGACCGGCTTTGCCGTAAATCTTATGCTCGATCTGAAAATAACCTGCATCGCCATTTTCACTGACAAAATCCCGTATGGAGGAGCCTCCTGCTTTTATTGCTGATTTTAGAATCTTTTGGATAGAAGCATGCAGCTTTTCGGCATACTCCCGCTTGATATCGCAACTAATGGTTCTGGGATGGATACCGGCGTCGTAGAGGGACTCATCAACATAAATATTACCGAGTCCGGCGATAATAGACTGATCCAATAATAGACTCTTAATCATTTTTTTGTGGCTGAAAAGGATATCGACGAATTCTTCTGCGGAAATCTTTAATGGGTCTGCTCCCAGCGAATCGATAATACTCTCTATTTTGCCGCCGTCATCGTCGATCACCATTCTCCCGAATCTTCGGATATCATTAAAAACCAAATAGCGACCATTTTCCTTGAATTCTATTATCACATGCGAATGCTTGGGTAGCTCGCTACCCGAAGAAACAACCAGCAGCTTGCCAGTCATTCCCAGATGCGTAAGCATTCTTTCACCTTCGGAAAATTCCGTTAGAATATACTTGCCTTTTCTGGATATATGATTGACTCGTTTACCTTTTAACCTGTGCATTTCCCTTTGATTACCACCATTGATAATCTCCGGAAAATTAATTCCGATCCTTGCAATCGTCAATCCTTCGACATTTTCTCTCAACCCCCGAACGATCACCTCAACTTCCGGTAGTTCTGGCATCATGCACCTCTATTGTTCTTTTGCTGAATGTTTGAAAATAAAACATCTGTTTTTCTAACCCTTTAATATTATGATAATAAAAATTGTTCCTGATAAGGAGAATTTTAGGATTTCGTAAAAATTATCCTATAATTCCCGTCCAGTCTTTCATGAGAAAGATCACCCTGCCTATAAGCAGAGAAACGCGAGCCATAACGGTAAATCCGAAGGTGGAACCGAAACCTATCATAAGAATCCAGATTCCTGCGGTCGCCATTCCGCCAAAGACACCTTTGTGTTCTTTGGAAAAGAAGAAATATACTAAGCCGCAAGCGACGCCTACAGCTATAAACAAGCTGCCTAAATCCTGCCAAGAACTGAAAGTTATCGGCACAATGGTAGCCTGTAATTGTCTTATGATAAAGTTCTGGAGAGCCAACGGTATCGCTGCTCCAGTCCCGATTCCCCATATCACCGCAATCGGGTATCGAGCTATATATGCCCATTTAGGGGAAAATCGGCTAAAAAGCAATATACCTATCAATGCAGGAAAAATCAAGAGAAAAATTCCCAGAGTCCCGGGCACCATGTGCCACTCTCCCCTGCTCAGAGGATCAATGAAAATAGGAATGAACGTCACTCTTATATAGATAACCAAACCGTAACCGGCGGAAATACCGACCGATAGATGTTCAGCGAATTTATAAAGCAGATTATCCTTATATAGAAAGGAAAAGACGCATAAGGTAAGAATCGCAGCCAGCCATACGCCGGGATCGGTACTCATAGCCGGGTACCTTTCTTCTTACGCGTAACGAAATAACCGATATTACCGATTATGATAAACAAAACGATTACGATATGAGCAAATGATTGAATGCTCATACCCATGGTAGCCATATCCTTATAATTCACCAAATCTTCATATTCCGCAGCCCCTTTTAGACCTCCGATAATACCGATAACCTGTCCCGAATTAAGATACTGGTAATAGTCGGCCGCCATAACCGCTGTAACGCCGATAGCGAATGGGAAACCGTAACGTTCCCTTCCCCAGATTATCCACTGGTCTACGCCCGAGGTAGCGTTAATGGTTAACACAAGGTCGATGTCACCATAATTCTTTATCCCCTGCATCATGGGTAGACCATCCAACGGAGTCCCGTAAAGATCGGTGGGAAAACTCTGCCGGAAATTCTGCCCCATCGACATTATCACAACCGCCGGATAGGGTCTGTAACCGAGAAAAATGTAGTCTTTTCCATACTCCGCATTCATCTTCTCAGCCATATAAAGTATTTCCTGCTCAATTAGTGTTACGCCGGTGTGATAGAACAGTCCAGCTATTATATTAATATCCTTGCTCCAGCAATGACGAAGGATGGCATACAACATCGGTTCGAGTTCCGCCATAGTGTCCGGCGCGTATTCGCAAGGTAAAAGAAGGGTGGAACCGGGAGGTAATTCATCAACAAGGTCATATACATTTTGCACTTCTTTGGTCACCGTAATAGGCAAATCAACCCTCAGAAGCAGCGGCAATATTACCGACAGCATGATAATCAGGAATATTATACGGCGGTCGATTTTGGTGAGTCGTTCAAAGAAATCCATATCAGTCGGACCCCATATAGGAACGTTCTATACCCAGCATCACTTTCAGCGCCGTGGCGGCGGCGCCCATCCCGACTCCCATAAAAATAGCCCGCTTTGCGGCTACGTTTGGATAATTTATCAATATATCAGCCAGTTTTGGAAATAAACCGAATGAGATTATCGAACCAATAGGCACTCTGCCCATCATTACGATTATTGCCGCCAAAAGTAAGATGGTGGCTATTACGGTTCTTGCCCTGAAAGCGCGGTATGCGGCAGATGCGATGAAAAAAGCGAGCAATGCAAACAGCGTCGCCGAGATGGGCGCTAAAACATTGTTATACAGCCATACGAAAACGGGACCGCTTTCAGTGTCTATCAATCCTACCGTCGTCATTCCGAAAAGCGAGACCAGAAGTACTACCGAAATACCCCAGTTCTCCTTCTTGAAATTTATTTTATCGTAATGTACCAGGATGATACTGAGTATTCCCATCGAAAGGGCGAAAATACCGATTATCTGGAGCCAGATGTTACTCACCTCGTACATTATCTCGAAACTCCGATGAGGGATAAAATACTGCAGCGTCAGAATGAAAGCGCAGACAAAAGTTATGGCAATAGGCAGTTGTCGTTTCATATCAATTCACCGTTACATCCAATAGTCTGATGAAGAAATCGCTCCCGAAAACTGAGGCGGCAATCAATCCCGCAATGAGGAAAATGACAATTGCCGCTTTACCTATATCCTGAGCTTTGAGTATGCCCAGTTTTAAAGGATCTTGAGAGAGATAAGCCGATGCGGCATAGAGCTCTTCCCCGATAAGCGTATAGTCGCAGGCGGCGACGAAAAACGGGATCTGAATCGCTTCATCGGTTCCCCCTATCTGAATAGCGCCGGCTTCGTACCCGGTTTCGGCCAGCATTAATGACTCGGCGTAGAATTTGCCCAGGAAGAAATTGGTTGCCGGTTTATCGCGCAGCATGATTCCATTGACAGCGGCGGCATAGGGGAACTGCTCCTGGGTGATAAAAAACACTTCTTTCTCATTATATAAATCAGGTCTGCCGGCGTCGAGATACGCAGACCTGACCACCTCCTGCGCCACGATCATCGTTTCCGGATAATAGCAGGGAACGATAACGCGTGATTGGTATTCGGCGGATTGCTTGGCAACACGTTCCAGAATCGTCATTGCGGCTATAGTCGCCACATCGGAAGCCACACCCAGTCCCGGAACCACCAAAATCGGTTTTCCCATCTCGGTAGCTCTCCCGATAGCGTCATCTATGGCATTGATACCGGATAGAGGTCGGATGTACAATTCGCGACCATGTTTTGCGATGCGCAGAACAGTCAGAACCACCAGACAAAAAAGCAAAGCTACCACAAAAGTGGCGGTCTTGCCGGAATGGAACCACTGTCCGCTCGATTGAACCGGCCCTAAGATGTTCGATGATACTTCCGAGTCCAGAATATCAATTTTATAGTAGTAATCGACACCATCAAAAACGCCATTTGGGTCTTCGCCGGTTCCAAACTCATTTCTGTCAATGAACTTGTAGTCTCCGATAGAGGCGAATGCTACCGAATCGAAAGGACCGGATTCGGAACGGGAACGCATAATTCTGTAACCGATTCCCGGAAATGAAGAATCTACCACTGCCGGTTCCCATACTACGGTGATACTCCTTCCATGATCATTTTTGGTGTCGTAAGCGTCGTAGATTACCGGCGGTTTAATTACAAATGAAGTGTCGGGAATATCGGTTTCCCGAGCTAAACCATTTGTAAACAGGAAGGCTGAAATTAAGATGGTAAAAAGGAATAAGGTTGTCACCGAATGATGTCGATCCTGCGAAGTATTCATAAGCGCAAATAAGCAAATCCGCTATTTACGGTCAATTAAAAAAATCGCCGATAAACTGCTGCAGTAGAGAAGCAATTATGCGGTGGCGGAATCTAAAACCCTTTTGATAGGTTCGGCCGACCGGAATGAATCCGCCATTTCGCGAGGTTTGATTTTAGAAGCGGTTTCTTCAATTAGTTCCCGTGCGGAATTTATCTCCTGCGTACCGAGCTTCAGGAATTCTCTGTTAGTGGAGTCCGAGGTTAAAAGCGACCCGATTATATATCGGCTTTCCCATTCCAGTTGCCTGTAGCCGCCCTTGGCGGCGCGCTCAAGCGCAATCTGCAGCATTTCACGCGCTTTTGATTTCCGATTGATAGACTGATAGAATTTACCCAACGAAAGGAAGGCATAAGCGCCATACTCGCTGAAATCATCTTCAGCTAAACTCTCCAGTTTTTCGGCATAGGCGGCGGCATTTTGGTCTTTACGATACGAGAATGTATCCATCAATGCGCTCAATGCTTTGATGGTATATATCCTGGCTCCGATGCGCTCTCCGATTTCCGTGGCTTCCAAAGCGTCACGATGCGCATCTTCAATATCACCCAGCGCCAATTTGTCAAAAGCGTAACCGGCGAGCAGTTCGGTGATCAGCTCTTCATCGCCCAGAGATTTCGCTAACTCCATCGCTTTGCCGTGGTTCTCAAGCGCCAGCCTCGGTTGATACATTTGAAGATAAAGATCCCCGAGATTCGAATATGTATATGCCGTTCCTGCAGTATCGCCAATGCGCTCTAAAACCTTCAGCGCCTCGGTAAACGCCTCCTCAGCATCGGAGTAATTAGCCAGATTCTTGGAGACATAGCCGATATTGCCCAGGCAGTAGCTTCTGTTGCGACGGTCGCCGACCCGTTCAAAAGCGTCGGCGGCTTTTCGGATATTCTCCATCGCCAAATCTATCTTGCCAGTATCCAGATAGATAAGCCCCAGGTTATTAAGTATCTTGGCTTCGCCCTCGATATCGGAAAGCTTGCTGCGTATCTCCAGAGCCTGCATGTAAATCGAGAGCGCTTCATCCAGCTCTCCCAAAGCCCAGAGAGTAATACCCAGGCTATTTAAGCTGCTCGCTATCTCGTTATCGTCATCTATCTCCCGATAGATTTCGGCCGCTATCCTGAATTTTTCGGCCGCCGTTTTGAAATCTCCCTTGCGCCTGGCTACCTCCGCAATGGAGAAAACACTGGATGCCTTACCGGCGAGATTACTGGACTTCTCCGATAACCGCAGTCCGGTCTGAGCCGATCTTAGAGCCGAACCGTATTCCCCTTTAAGCCAGCGCGATTCGGCAATGAAGTTGAGGATTATCGGGACCTGCTGATTCATCTTCCAGCGTTTCAATTTTCCTTTGAGTTGTTCGAACGCCTGCTCGGCGTCATCATAGGAGCCGGTTCTAAGATAAACATTAGCTTTAGCTTTAATAACATGGCAGACTTTATCGCTATCGATGTAATTGGGCAATCTCCCGGGCCTGTTGAACATCTTCTCGGCGCTGCTATAAAAACGTATCGCTTCCCCGTTGGCGAAAATCGATACCGCTTTATCCCCCGCTTCAATTAAGTACTTGAAGGCTTTGTCTTTGCGGCTGCTGTGGGAATAATGATGCGCCAACAGCTCGAGATGAGAATGGAGATTATCCCTGTATTTATTCTCCAGCCTTTCGCCAACTCTTCCATGGAGCTTTTCACGCTCTGAGAAGGATTGACATTGATAAGCAACTTCCTGCGTCATGATATGCTTGAATATATATCCCGGATTAGCCCCCTGGTTATCGATAGGGGTTAAATCCAGCGACGCCAGTTTACTCAGATGGTCGATAAGCGCATCCCTGGATACTTTATAGGGGAAGATACTCTCGAGCAGGTTAAGATCGAAAGAGCGTCCTATTACCGCCGCGGTCTTTATTACATCTTTGGATGCTTCAGGCAGCCGATCTATACGCGAAAGCACCAGGCTGTTGATATTATCCGGCAGTTCCAGATTTTTCATATCCCCTACAAAACTTAAATAGCCGGTGTCTTCATCAGTCTGAATGAAGCCATTATCTATAAGCGAACGGATTATCTCGCCTGCGTAGAATGGGTTCCCCTGCGCCCTTTCAACAACGATCTTCTGAACTTCTTCCGGGATATCAGGGATATTCAACATAGATACAATCAGCTCAGTAGATTCCTCCGGCGGAAGCGCTTCAAGATTAATCAGGGAGGATTGTCTATATGCAACCGAGTTCTCAATCTTGTTTTCGGGCCTGGTTACCGAAACTATCATCAGCCCCTTAATCGGCTCTTCCTCGAAGATATAATTCAGGAATTCGAAGGAGGTTTCATCTATCCAGTGAATATCCTCCAGTATTACATAATACTGCCGGTTATTCGCCTGATATCTCAATATGGCATGAAGCAAATCGAATAATCTCTGGTGACGGATTCTGGTATCCAGGTTCGTTGTCTCCGCTGTTTCCGGTAATCCAAGTTCTAAAATATCATTCAGTGTCGGTTCCCATCCGGAAAGCGATGCGCCGGAACTTATCTCGTGGAGAAGCTCCCTATCGAAATCTTTGCCTTTCACGTGCAATATTTTCTCGAAAATCGGCTTCCAGGGTAAAAATGGAATGGCGCTGCCGTAGGATTGACATGCCCCGATGAATCCGGGAATGCCTTTTTGCTCCGCCAACTCCAAAAATCTTGCGGTCAATCGAGACTTGCCGATACCGGCTTCCCCCTGAATTACTACCGACCGGAATTCTCCCCGGAGAGTCTGCTCGATATTCTCGATTAACTTCTGAGTTTCCTTCTTTCTGCCAACCATCGGACCGGAATGCGCCGATAGCGCCTCGTTTACCAGGTCCGTTTCTTCGTCGCTCTCATCTGATACCGTATACACGGGAATAGGATTGGATTTACCCTTCACGGTAACTTCTCCGGCGGAATCAACTTTCAGGTTGTCCAGTTTGGATTTCACCTTTTCTCCAAGAAGAATGCTGTTGGTTTCGGCTTTGGACATCAAGCGCGCCGCCAGGTTAACATCATCCCCCATCACCGTATATTCCCGACGTTCAATGGCGCCGACATCCCCGCAAAATGCTCTTCCCGCGTTAATGCCGATTTTATGCTGTATATCCCAACCGGTTTCTGCGTTTATCTCATTTAATCCTTTCTGCATACTCAGCGCCGCCCGTAGTGCCCGGGCTTCGTCATCCTGATGCGCTTTAACCGCGCCGAAAACCGCCAGTATTTTATCTCCCTTACTATAGCAATCGACGCGGGTGATGACGCCGCCCATCGATGAGATCGACTCGTTAACCATCCGGTAATACTTATCCAGGCGCTCTTTCAATTCCTCGGGCGCCTCCAGAAAACTATTCCCGGGTATAGTATAATTGACGAACATTATTGTGATACGTCTGTGTTCGGCGGATATCCAGCCATCGCGCCCGGTTGAGAGCTTATCATGCAAACCGGATGGTAGGAATTTGCTGAGCATATCGATATTGCAGTCGGAAGGGATGAGTTGGGCGATCTGATTGTCGATAGCCCGGAATTCGGATTCGGGTTCAATAATAATATACTTATTATCATTTCTGCGCTGCTCGATATAGTCCTCAACCATCCCGCAGAACTCTCGCGTGGCTCCAACCTGTTCGCCTTCCGCGAAATCAGCGGCATTGAAGACCTCGTTTAGGGCATCTCCGGTCACAAGATGCTCTAATTTCGTTTCGGGATCGCCGATCTCCGCGGAGAAAAACTTCCCGTAATGCAACCCGGTATGAAGCGTGAGGTCGAATTTCCCCGCGGAGGTTTTCACGGTTTTGTTTGCCATTGCCCAATCGTTTATTTTGAATGCGGCTCTGGCTGCCGCCTCGGGTCTTTCGAAATACACCAAGGTCGCATCGCCGCCGAATTTCAATATATCTCCGCCGTTATCCAGAATCACTGATATCATTCCGCTTAGGTGTCTGTTAATAACCTGCGTGAGTTCCTCGGAACCGCTTTTTCCGGTAGTAGCCAATTTCTCCGAGATCGCCGTAAATCCCGAGATATCGGCAAACATCAGGGCGCCTTCCAGAATATCGATCACGGAAGAGAAATCAGCGCTTCGCGGTGCGTTGATGATGAGTCTCGGAAGATAGGGTTTAATCTTGTTTAAGGCTTCCGGAATATCTTTCATGACAATTTTAACCCACGAGTATATATCTAAATATTACCAGCAGAAAAATATGCAGTGATTGATCGACATAATAAAGCTGGGTCGGACCGGATATCCTGCTTTTGACATAATCTTGAGCCCAGTGAGTAGCGAAAAGAATAGCCGCCAGGCAAATAAGCAATGTCGCCGGAGGATGATTACTAAATCCCTCCAGTATCCAGAACAGTGTGAACGCTAATGCGATAGTGATTGTATATGTGAAGACATGGAGGGTCAAAGTCCCCACAGAGCTTTTCTTCATAGCCGCCATTCGGTCGCTTTGCAGACCATAATCCCCCACGTAATGCCCGATTAAAAGAAATATTATCAGATCCATCGTCGATGTTCAGGTGCTTCAGTTGGTTTTCTGTAACTCTTTTTCGGATTCCATTGACGTCGTATCACCGGCGGTTCTTGATATCGGGAGTTTTATTATGAACTCGGTTCCCACTCCCTTTTCGCTCTCGACCTTCACGGTTCCCTTGTGCACCTTGGTTACATTGTTAATCGTGATCAGACCGAAACCATGACCGCTGGATTTGGTTGTAAAGCTCTGTTTGAATGCCCGTTCCTTTTCATCCGGAGACATTCCCGGACCGTTATCACTCACACAGAATTCAATGCAATTTTCCTGATCAAGAAGTCTGGTAATGACGTCAATCTTGCCATCATTTCGATTGGCGTTATTCAAGGCGTCTGCCGCATTGTTAAGCAGATTATACAGAATTTGCTGCAATCCCGCCGGGTCGGCATCGATTGTTTCGATCCTCTCATCGAAATCGGATGTAATCTGAATCCTACGGAACCGTTTCTGCGGCCTCAGGAATGCCAATTCCGCTTCTAAGAATTTATTTAGCTCGACATCCGTGAACTCGTATTGCGGTTGAGCAAAACTCATCAGTCCATTGGTAAACATGGTCATTCTCTCTATCGCCGTGCGCATGGCGTTCATTTTCTTTTCAAGCGCTTCGTTTTTTACATCCTCCAGATCGAAAGTCATCAGTTCGAGATTTCCGCTCAGCACCGATATGTAGTTATTTAACTCGTGGGCAACCTCTCCCGCCATCTGTCCACGCGCCGCCATGCGATCCAGGGTCTGCGCCTGTCTCTCCAATTCCTTTGACTCCGTAATGTCGCGGCTCAAGTATAGTATGCCTATAAGTTTATCATTAGCCCCGATTATATTACAGGCAGTTAGCTCCTGGATAAATTCATCACCGTTCTTTCTTACGCCAAGAACCTCGCCATGGTATGTTTCATTTTTCTTTAGATGATTGTCGATTGAAACTTTGGTTTCGGTCGGGCAGTTGGGAGAGATGAGTGCATCCATGTTTTTCCCGCGTATTTCATCATAGGAATATCCGTAGATATCGCGAGCTACTTGATTAAAGATATAAATCACTCCATTCTTATCCGTCACCACTACGATATCCGGAGAAACTGATATGATTCTCTCCAGAAATTTTTTGGTTCGGTTCAACCGACGGTTTGAATCTTCCAGTTCCTTGCTTATTTTCTCCAGAGATACATTTTTCTCTTTTAAATCCTTTATAGCCTGTATATCGGATTGGCGCAGCCTGGAAGCTAAAACTCCCATTATTTCGAATGCGACAATAGGGACTTCATATAACAGCGAAATAAATGCCGCCTTGGAAAGCTCCAATATATGGCTTTCGGTGGAAACGCGAGCGGTGGCGAATCGAGGGCTGTTTTCCAACAGCGCCATTTCGCCGAAGAAATCTCCGGAACGCCGCATGGCTAAGGTCACCTTTTCCCTGCCTTCGTCATCCTCCTTGATTATCTCCACACAGCCTTTTTTGATAATATAAAAGGTATCTCCGAAGCTGTTTTCGCGGAACAGGATATCACCGTCGCGATATGTCTTTTCCTCGATAAAACTCTCTAATTTCTCAAGACTTTCATCATCGAACTTCGAAAATAGCGGAACTAATTTTAATACTTCCTTGGTAGGTCGGTCCATATTGCTTTCCGATTAATACCTGTTTTCATTTGAAATTCTCTATTGTTTTATCGACAGAAATATCAAATTCCTTACAGGAACGGCTATTGCCGCTTGCTTTTCCTGCGGATC
The DNA here is from genome assembly GCA_964563085.1 of uncultured Ignavibacteria bacterium. Classification (GTDB taxonomy): domain Bacteria; phylum Zixibacteria; class MSB-5A5; order UM-FILTER-46-8; family UM-FILTER-46-8; genus WJIR01. Next base: position 62,012 of record CAZLVS010000002.1, read on the forward strand.
GCGATTTTCCGATTTTCAATGCGATTATCCAAGAAACATTGGATTCTTCGTGCCGATAAACTAATCGCTTACAGCGCCTGATAATACCCGGGTTTCCATCTTCTCCGCGAATCGCGCTAAATCCATGTCGAAACAATCCAATCTGTTTTATTCCATTGAGTTTTGCACTATATTACTTAGTAATATACAATTCGTAGTATCAAGATTGGCTCAGACTGTAGAAAAATGAAAAAGGAAAATATCCTGATCACCGGCATTCCCGGGGTTGGCAAAACCACATTAATATGCAGATTAGCGGAAACACTTAAGGATATGAATCCGGTCGGTTTCTACACCGAAGAAATTCGCGAAAAAGGCGTCAGGAAGGGATTCAAATTGGTATCTCTTGGCGGCGCTGAGAGTATCCTTTCACACGTGGATATCGATAGCAGCAAGCGCGTCGGGAAATACGGGGTTGATGTAAGCCGATTCGAATCTTTCCTTGATAATATTGATTTTTTTAGTTCTGATGCCGGATTGATTGTCATCGATGAAATCGGTAAGATGGAATGTAAATCGCGGGAATTCCTTCGGTTAATTGACGAGGTCCTCGATTCCCGGAAATCCGTATTAGCCACTATAGCGCGTAAAGGAGACGGACTTATTGATGATATCAAGAAACGTTCAGATGTTCATTTAGTCGAGATAACCGTGAAAAATCGGGATACGGTTCATGTAGAACTTTCACGATTGCTTAGAATAACCTTGGAAAAATAAGGAAAACACATTATTTTGAAATATTGATATTTTAATTTTCTTCATGCAATAAGAAAGGCGTAGATTATGAGCTCAAGATTATTGACTTTCCTTTTTCTTATCCTCTTTTTCTCCATTTTAGCGCAGCAAGCATTCTCGTATGAGATAGGACACACCACCATAACTTTTTATGATCCGGACCGGAACAATCGTGCGATTCAAACCGAGATTTACTATCCTGCCGAGCAGCCGGGTAACGATGTTCCGGTTGCGATTCCCGAAGGCGATGGATTTCCGACGGTGGCATTCGGCCATGGTTATATTATGGTATGGAGCGCTTATCAAAACGTATGGGAAGGTGTCGTTCCCGAAGGATATATAGCGATTTTCCCGCGCACCGAAGGGGAGGTGTTTCCCGACCATCTCGATTTTGGATTGGATTTAGCATTTCTTGTAGATGCGATGCAAGCGGAAGGCGAGGATTCCACCTCGATATTTTTCGAGAAAGTTGCTTCGACATCGGCGGTGTCCGGACATTCGATGGGCGGCGGAGCCAGCGTACTCGCCGCTGAAGCCAATCAGAATGCCGCAGCGGTATTTAATCTTGCCGCAGCGGAAACCAATCCATCGGCTATCGCCGCAGCCGAAAATGTTACCGCCCCAACGCTGCTGTTCGCCGGCTCCGACGATTGCGTTACGCCGCCAGAAGATCACCAAATACCGATGTACAACGCATTTGCATCCGATTGCAAAACCTATATAGGAATCATAGGCGCAAGCCATTGTCAATTCGCAGAATATAATTTCAATTGCTCTCTGGGCGAAATCTTTTGCCCCTCTCCGGGAATTAACCGCGCACAACAGCATGAGATAATAAACAGTTATTTAATTCCATGGTTGAATTTTATGCTCAAGGATGATTTGGAATCCTGGTATCGATTCCAGGCTCTGCTTATCAGCGGTGATGATATAACCTATCAACAGGAATGCGACATACCTTCCGAGCTTAGTATAGATATGATTCCCGATAATCCGCCTGTGATTGTACCTGCGGGAGGATCATTTACATTCACCGGAATATTGGCAAATAATTCCGACCAGGCTCAGACCACTGATGTCTGGATTATGATCGATGTTCCCAACTACGGTCTGTACGGACCGGTTAAACGGTTCAATAATATATCGCTTTCACCTGATCAGACTATAAGCGTTAATGGTATAAACCAATCGGTTCCTATGAACGCGCCGGCTGGGGATTACGATTACAATGTCTACTGCGGAGATTACCCCGCCTCGGTTATCGATTGGGCAACCTTTCCGTTTACCGTAACCTCGCCAGCGCAAAGCGACTCCGAGGATTGGGTATTAAGCGGATGGGAGCTTGACCGGGAAACTCCTGAAAAAGCTGTATTCGTTAATAACTATCCCAATCCGTTCAACACCAAAACTACAATAAGCTATCATCTTCCGGAGGCATCTGTTGTTAATCTCGATATTTTCAATTTACTCGGGCAGAAAGTGGCATCATTGGAAAGCGGTTATAAACAGACCGGCGAGTATTCGTTAACCTGGGATGCATCGGAGCATTCCAGTGGAATCTATTTCTACAAATTGGAAATTGGCGATAAGGTGTTCATGAAGCGGATGACATTGCTGAAGTAATATAACACTCCCCGTCTTTATCCTGCAAAATGCGGGATGAATCCACCCCTCTCTCAAGAGGGAATTTGATTGCTTCGTCGTTTTACTTCTTGGAGCGCGGCATGTTTAGCTGATGGATGCGCAATAATGCATCAGATAAACATGCTAATGGATACAAAAACATGCTTGTCTCTACGCCTGCGGCTACGAGCTAAGCATGCCACTCATGTTTTTTATGCTGAGGCTATGCTACGGTACAGAAAAGTGGCGCCAGGTCGCCGCACCTGGCGCTAAGTTTGTCAGGGGGACAACCCTCTAACCTGGCCGTGAAGAATCCATGTCGGTTGTAAGTTGCTAACCTACGCTGAGGGAGAGGGATTGCTTCGCTGCGATCGTACTGTCAATTGAAGGTAAATTAACGACGGCTGCAACTTCGATGCGCGGGACAAGAATGTCCCGCCTACCGATCGTGAGGGAGAAGACTTACCTCGATTTCCTAAGGTAATCTTACTGAGGTTACGAGACAGTATGTCCCCCCTGACGCACCAGATTAACTATAGACATTAGATTATATCATGGATTCCGGTTACTTCGGATCACCCAGCAAAAAAAATGCGCCCCAAAAATAGGGATGGGCGGCTCCGTATGATCGTCTAAATTCGTCGATAGCATCCAAAATGGATAAGCGAAGAGCCTGCTGTTTAGTCTGACCGTTGAGCCAATAGTCATAGAATCGCACCATTATCTCGCGTGTTTCTCTATCAGGTACATCCCATAGGCTCATTATGATGCTGCGGGCGCCGGCATGCTGAAACGCTCTTCGCAATCCATAAATCCCCTCGCCATTCTTGACTTCGCCAACTCCGCTTTCGCATGCCGAAAGGACTACTAACTCCGTCCCGTTAAGGTCTAATCCCGAGATTTCAAAAGCAGTTGCGATTCCGTCCTCAACTTGGATATCCTCTCCGATATCTTTCTTATTCCTAAAACAGTTTGCGCCGGCAAGGGCGATGCCCGAACGCAATAACGGGTTTTCGCTCAAACCCTCCCCTCCCAAATCGGTATCTTCGCAGAAAAAGCCGTGAGTTGCCAGATGAACTACTCTGGGAACGCTGGTCATCCTCTTCAGTACTTCCTCGAGTGCCTCCGCTCCATAATAAGCCCGCACTTCGAGGTCTGCTCGGAGCTTCAGAAGCTCCGTAACCGCTACCGCTTCGGCTTTGGTATGAGGCAGCAGCGGGCTGAAATCGGAATTTAAACATCCACTGCTGCCTCGGTATGATTCGAATCGATAGCCAATATTCGGCATTCCAGGTGTAGCGAGCTCTTCGCCTGTTACCGTATATTCCGGAGAATGCGCAAAATCCGGCTCCGCCATTACAAGCGCCCAGTTTTCGTATTTCTGTCCGCCCCTGTATTTCATCAGGTCGCGTCCGGATGAAAGGTAGCTTATTTTATATTTCTCAATGTTGAATCGCTCGTCCGGACCGGGTAGTATCTCGAAGGGCAATAGGTTGAGCTGAGCATCGGGAGATATGAATATCTGACTGATATTTTTGTCGGAGGCTATTAAGGGCTTAAAAATGATATTATACAGCCTACGCGTAAACTTGTTAAGCATTCGTTCCGCTTTCCTATCTCCATATTTATAAATTTCGCGACGCGCATTATAAAGCATTTCCCTGGTAGTAAGAATTAGCTCATCGATCTCCCTGGCATCGCCGATGTCGATCATGGCAATTTCTTCCTCATGGTCAATGGTTATGACGAAATATCTCGGCGCTCCAGTTCTCTCCTCGTCGCTTCCGAGTTTTTTGAAATCGTAAGGATTATATTTAAGGAATTCCCAAAGTACGCTTCCTTTGGGCAGCGCTTTAGCGATATCATGCAAGCTAAACCGGTTCCTGATAAACTCGTCGCGATACTCGGAGCAGTTTTTACTGAGTTCGGTTTCAAGCGAATCCTTGGCTTCATTGAGAGTTCGCAGTCTATTTTGATACATTTCCGGGTTCAAGCTCCCTGCTCCGGTGAGAGTCAATGCAGCAATCTCCCCGCAGATGTCAGCATGTTGTTTCGCCATCAGTTCGATCTCATCGTTATCGGAGCAGTAGGCGATTTCATGCTCAGCGGATACGGCATCTAAAACCACCGCCTTCCCTTTTAACAGCATATCGAGTGCGAATTCACGCGCATCTTTCGAATCATTCTGCAATGCCCAGAATATGTAGGTGTCAATTATCGGAGAGTGTTTGGATGCGAATCTGATTTTCTGTTCTTCGGATGCATAGGAGAATGCGTATTCGATAAAGTTCTGCCTTGATCGATGGAGCTTTTTAAAATATAAATACGCCTCAGTTGATTTACCCATGCAGGCGTATAACTTCGCCAGACTATTATACCTGTTAGCAGTGCGAGGATGATCCGAACCGAGGGCTTTTTCCCTGATAGCAAGCGCGCGTTTGTAAAGCGGTTCAGATTCCGAATATCTACCGGTGCGGTAATATATATTTGCCAGATCATTAAGAATCGGCGCCAGTTGAATATTCTCGAAGCCCAGTACGTTTTCATTAATTTCCAGAGCCCTTTTCTGGAGTTGCTCAGCTTGACGGTATTTTCTCAGGTCGCAATATATATCTCCGAGGATATTCATGCAGATCGCAACCGTAGTGTGGTTTGAACCGTAATGCTCTTCAGCTATTTTCAAGGCTCTTTTAGCATGTTGCTCCGCTTCGGTGTGCCTATCGAGTCCATTATAGAGTTGGGCAAGATAATTATGGATTATTCCTACATCCGGGTGATCGGAGCCGAGTGCTTTTTCGCGAATTGCTAATGCGCTTACATAAAGCGACTCAGCCTCGTTATATCTGCTTAAGTAACGGTAGGTGGTGCCCAAATTAAATAGACTCACCCCTACCTTGTCATGTTCAGGTCCAAGCGATTCCTCAAAGATATGTAAAATCCGTCTTTCAAGATTCGCAGCATCGGTGTAGCTTCCCCGTATCCGGTAGATCACAGCCAGCTTACTTTGGCAGTCTGCTACATCCGGATGGTTTGTACCCAGTTTACCCCGTTTTATATCCTGTGCTTCCTGCAAAGCATTTTCGGCATCAGCGTATTTTCCTAAATTCATATAGGTCAATCCAAGATAAATCAGACTCTCCGCTGTTTCGAGATGATCTGATCCAAGCAATTCCTTTCTTAAGGCTGCAGACTTTCCAAAAAGCTTTTCGGATAAAGCGAAGTTCTTACTATCGAAATAACATAGGCCCTTTATGTGATAAGCATAAGCGACCATCCTATCACGTTCACCGAATACCGATTCCGCTTCCTTAAGAGCTGATTCAGCATAAACCAACGCCGAATCCGGTTGATTGGCTTTTCTCAGGGAGTCGGCAAAATTAAGTGTGGTTAGTATATCTCTTTCGTCTGACGCCAAAATTTGAGCATGAAGGCAAACTATCAGAACAGCCGAGATTACCATGAGGATCGCAGTGAATTTAATTCGATGCTTGAATGACCAGTTACTATATCTTATACCCATAAATTGAACTCGAAGAGTAGTCAAACCCTTCTACTTAACCGCAAATTCATATTCATACAGGGTGGAATCGTATGCAGCGTTTTCATGAGATACCCTCAAAATGTAATTTCCAGGCGCAAAATTATCCACCGGTATCCTAACGCTTCCAATGATTCTCCCTTGAAATTCCGTATTAAGAGAATAATCAATATTGGAGACGACTATCTCATCATCAGGTGAAAATACTCCTATTAGATATTGCTTCTGCGGGTTCGATTTACTCATATCGAAGATGATTTTGGCTTTTTCTCCCTTATCTAATAAAAGGATGTTTCCGGCTGCGCCTCTTTCAGGCATTAAGTATAATGTCTGCTGTACTCCTGTGCCTAACCAGTTTGTGAAACCGGCATATATCGCTACAATTAGTATCATCTGCGCCAATACAAGTTTTGGGGATTTAAGGCGGGGAATCAGTTCAAACAACCATACCCGGATTCTCGACCGAATCGGCGGTGTGGGAGGGGATACCATATCGGATACTATCTCTTGCGCTTCTTCATCGACTCTGATTTGTAATGTAACCTCCTGGAATTGCATGAATTTCTCGAAACAGTACTCGCATTGAGCCAGATGAAGTTCGAATGATTCTCGCTCCTTATCATTTAAAATACCCAGTTCAAAAGCATGAAGTAATTGTCCGATGGATGGATCATTACATTCTTTCATCTATTCCACCTTCCCCTTTTCAAGACATTCCTCGATTTTAGCCCGGGCAATTGATAAAAGGTAATAACAGTAATTTGTTGTAATGCTTATCTTTTGGCTTATCTCCGGCGCCTTGTAGCCTTCGTAACTCAGGGCAAGAACATTGGCATAGAGCTTCTCTGAACCAACAACCATTTCAAAACACCTAAGGATCATTCGCCTCAGTTCCGGATCTTCATCCATTGATGGCGCATTAATTTCATACTGGTAATCACTCAAAGGTATCTGAATTTTCTTCCACCGCTTCTGTTTGGTGAAATGATTCCATAGTTTAAGGGTCATAATACGGTCTGCCCATTTTAAAAAGCCTGTCTGGAAATCCATCTTTCTGTATTCATTTGCCACTGTCATAAGAGCTTTCTGGACAACATCCTCGATATCCTGTTTGTTCTTCATATTATTATAGTTCGCCAATCTGGTAAACCTTAGAGTCAATATCTCAAAAAGACGACTTTCCGAACTTTTACCCCCGTTTTGAGCTTCTCTTAATAAATCATCAATATCCAAAACGACAATCCTGATCAAATTTAACTACTATAATATTCCTTTAGAGGCGGGAATGCAAGGATAGATTTCACACGGCATTCTGTTTGAGACCAATGATTCAATAAAATATGTATTTTGGGGCCGCTTTTCTAAGAACCGGGCTTCCGGCAAACTTAAATCATGTGAAAGACGGATTACGCATGAAGATACGAGAATGAGAACTAAATGCCACAAACCTAAAATTAATCAAAGGAGAAACTAAAATGAAAAAGAGATTAATTTACCCCGCTGTCATAATTTGGGTTTGCGTCTTTGCGGCGATGCCGGCGAACGCAAATTGGAGCAAACAGACTATTGATGGCAATTACGATGGGGCATTTATCGCCTATGCCGTCGACCTTGATTCCGACGGCGATATGGATGTTTTGGGAGCGGCTCGCGATGGCGATGAAATCACCTGGTGGGAAAATGACGGCAGCCAGAATTTCATCGAACGCATTATCGCTGAAAACTATCTCGGCGCCTATTCACTTGTTGTCGTCGACTTGGATATCGACGGCGATCTGGATATTGTAAGCGCCGCCTACGATGGGGACGAGATCACATGGTGGGAAAACGACGGTAACCAGAATTTCGCCGAACGCCTAATCTCCGGTATTATTGACGGCCCCTCCGAACTCTTTGCTATCGACTTAGACAGTGATGGCGATATCGATGTGTTAGGAGCCGTCTATGTGGGTGGTTTTATAACTTGGTGGGAAAATGACGGCAATCAGAACTTTGTCGAGCATCTCATCGATTTTACCTTCTTCGGCGCTCATCATGTCCATGCGGCCGACTTGGACGGCGACGGCGACCAGGATGTAATCGGGGCGGCTCGCATCAACAATGAAATCACCTGGTGGGAAAACGACGGCAACGGTAATTTTGGCCAACCTATTGTCATCGCCGCCTTTGAAAATGCGGTGGAAGCGTATGCCTATGATCTGGATAACGACGGCGATCTGGATATTTTGGGAGCCGGTCACGCTGTCGGCGTCAGCGGAATCGCTTGGTGGGAAAATGACGGCGCCCAGAATTTCACGGAACACACTATCGATCAGAACTTCAATGATCCCTTTCATGTCGCCGCCGTCGATTTTGACAACGATGGCGACCTGGATGTTCTGGCGGCTTCGAATGCCGATGATGAAATCGCTTGGTGGCAAAACGATGGAGACCAAACCTTCAGCAAGCAGGTTATCGACGGAGCTTTCAATGGAGCTAATTACGTTTGCGCCGCCGATATGGATGACGACGGCGATCTGGATGCCGTAGGAGCCGCTCGCTATGGGGATGAAATCGCCTGGTGGGAAAATGATATAGCGAGTTTCACCGAACATACACTCTATGAAAATTTCTGGGATTTCTGTGCGGCGGATGTCAACGGCGACGGGCATGCCGATATCATAGGAGCCGATTCTATCGGCAATGAAATAATCCTGCTGCGTAATGATGGCAATGAGAATTTCAACTCCAGTCAAATCGAAGGCGGCTTTTTAGGCGCCAATACTGTGGACGTAGCGGATATCGATGGCGATGGGAATCTCGATATTCTGGGGGCGGCTTCCAGAGAAGGCGATGTGGCTTGGTGGAGGGGATTCGGTAATGGGACTTTCGGCGGTATGAACCTCATCGATGCGGTTTTCCATTGGGCGGGGGATGTAAAAGCGGTCGATCTGGACATTGATGGCGATATTGACATTCTGGGAGTTTCATCGGCCGCGGGCATTGGACTGCATTGGTGGGAAAATGACGGCAATCAGAATTTCACCGAACACACCATTGACTCAGACCAACTTGGCAAAAACCTCATTGTTGCAGATCTGGAAGACGATGCCGATTTGGATATCTTGATCTCCTGGGCGGATAATATATACTTGTGCGAAAATGACGGCGCCGGTAATTTTCTCTGCTACCCCTTCTTCGGAGCGCCGGATGTCGAACGTATATATGCTATCGATTTAGACAATGATGGCGATACGGACGTACTGGATGCAGAACGCAACGGCTGTATCACTTGGTGGGAAAACCAGGGCAACATGGTTTTCGACCGCCATCACTGCGGCATCGGTATCGATTTCTTGGGGGCTTACGGCGTTCATGCGGGCGATATCGACAATGACGGCGACATAGATGTTTTGGGTTCCTCCGCTTCCCCGGATTTCGGCAAAGTTGCGTGGTTCGAGAATGATGGAGACCAGAACTTTATCATGCACACTATCGATGGAGACTTCGATAACGGACGTGATGTTTATGCTATCGATGTTGACAATGATGGCGATTTGGATGTTTTGGGGTCTGCCACAGCCGGCAATCAAATGACTTGGTGGGAAAACGATCTTAATCCTCCCTGGTGCGATGTCAACATGATTCCCGACGATGATCCTGTTGTAGTTCCACCTGGGGGAAACTTCGGACTTACAGGAATCATCGGAAATCCAACTGAAGATCCGATTATAACTGATGTATGGGTCGGCGTGAAAAATCCGTTTGGTTCTCTTATAGTATTATATGAATTCTCGAACATTCCTCTTAATCCCGGGCAATATTTGGAATCGCACTTAAATCAATCCGTTCCTGTGAGCGCCCCACCGGGAATCTACCAGTTCGAAGCTTATTGCGGTGATCTTAGTAGTTGGACAACCTGTGATTTCGCTTACTTCTCTTTCACGATAACGGGAGCGCGTTTAGCGGATGGCGCCACCGAATGGATTCTTGATGGAGGTTGGTTTGAGAATGAAACCGCGCCTGATATCCCGGCGGACTATACCCTGAATGAAGCCTATCCTAATCCGTTTAACGCTACCACTACTATCAGCTACAATCTACCGATCGCGGGTAATGTTAAACTACAAGTTTACAACCTATTAGGTCAGAGAGTTGCCGTACTCGTGGATGGTAATTTAGATTCCGGGGAGCATACCGTAACATGGGATGCATCCGATTATTCCAGCGGTGTTTACTTCTACAAACTCATCGTTGGGGACAAAATGTTTACAAAACGGATGACGCTGTTGAAATAATATAGCGTTATACTCCTTGAAAACGGACCGTGTATTATGGTCCGTTTTCTGTGGACAGTACTTGAGTAATACCAATCTATACATTAACAGCCGTAGAAAAGCTTCCGAATTGCGCGAAGCTTGAGGAGCAATCCGATAACATAAATCTCCTAATGTAAATGATCTACTCAGAAAAGCATCTTCCCCGTTTTTCAACAATTCCTCTAAGAATCGAACCTTTCGCAAACTTTACCTATGTGACAGACAGAGCATTCGAAAAATGTGAGAAGAGAGTTTAAACAAGACTAATTCGCAAATCAATCAAAGGAGAAACAAAAATGAAAAAGAGACAAATTCTAATAGCAATGATACTTGCTATCCTGGTTTCCACAAGCGGGGCGGAGGTTATAAACATCCCCGAAGACTATGAAACGATTCAGGAAGGGATAGACGCCAGCACAGACGGCGACATGGTTTTAGTTGCACCGGAGACCTATAATGAAAACATAAACTTCCATGGCCGCAAAATAATCGTAGCATCATATCATTTCACCACCGGTGACACAGCTTTCATAACATCGACCATCATTGACGGGGGAGAGAACGGTTCAGTAGTTCGATTTTGTAATTATGAAGATAGTCTGTCTGTTTTAACCGGCTTCACAATCCGGAATGGAAGCACAATGGGATTAGGGGGAGGAATTCAGTGCTGGGAATCCGGTCCAAAAATCACGCACAATAAAATTGTCGATAATGCCGCTGGCGAAGGCGGTGGAATCGGTTGTGGATGCTGTGCGTATGGCGGTAGTGGTCCGATAATTTCCGACAATGAAATCGCCAATAATTCCGCAAATGATGGAATGGGAGGGGGAATAAGCTGCAATCAAGTCTCAGGGGCGAAGATCACCAATAATGTTATCTCCTACAATACCGCTTCAACCGGCGGAGGAATTGGGTTTGATGATACCTCCGATGAATGGGTTAACAACAATACGATCTGTTACAATTTGGCTGACGATGGCGGCGGGATTAGTTGCAGCAGGATTGGACAGGTTACTATTACCAACAATGAGATTCTCGGTAATTCCGCCGAAAGAGGCGGGGGGATTAAAATGTATGAGAATTCGGGGGGCTGGATTGACAGCAATACTATCATATATAACTCGACCGATGATGGAGGCGGCATATACTGTGTCGGTAATTCAACGCCTTCCATTGCTAACAATATTCTTGCCAGTAATACCGCCAACAATAAAGGCGGAGGCATTTACTGCTGGGGAGCCGAACCTTCTATTAGCGATAATTCCATCGAAAACAATTCGGCATATGTTGGCGGAGGAATCTACTGTTATGAAATTACCGAACTGATAATCGATAACAACAACATCGACGGCAACTCTGCCGATGAAACCGGAGGCGGTATACTCGCAGATAGCGGAACTCCTATCATTATCAACAACACTATTACCGGTAATTCCGGTTCTTCGGGGAAAGGGATAGCATGTGTTAATTCAGATGCCTCAATAAGAAATAACCTTATCACCCTCAATCAGGAATTCGGGCATGGCGGAGGTCTTTTCTGTTCCCATAGCGATCCCCAAGTTGATCACAATACCATCACCGATAATTCAGCCGGCAGAGGCGGCGGTGTTTACTGTTACAATTCCAATCCAATAATAACAAACACTATTCTGTGGGGGAATTCGGCTACTTATGGTTCTGAAATCTATACAGTTGATAGCGATCCGAGCGTAACTTATTCGGACGTGGAAGGCGGATGGACAGGAGAAGGAAATATTAACGCAGATCCTTTGTTCTGCGATCCGCAGCTTCCGGATTTTTGGCTTGCAGAGAATTCTCCATGTGTTGGAAGCGGTCAAAATGGCGAGGATATAGGGGCTTATGGGATCGGATGCGAGGCGATTGGCATTTGCTGTGATATCGACATGATTCCAGATGATGATCCTGTCATTGTTCCTCCTGGCGGTTCATTTGGTTTGACAGGCATTATAGGCAATCCAACTGATGATCCGATTACAACCGACGTATGGGTAGGCGTAATATACATGGGGAGTTTCTACCAGCTCTGGAATTTCCCGAACATTCAGCTTAATTCCGATCAGTATCTGAATTCTCATCTTAATCAAAACGTTCCGGGCAATGCTCCGGTAGGGACTTATGACTATGTCGCTTATTGCGGCGACAAACCTGAAGTCTGCGACTCAGCAAAGTTTCAATTCACAGTAAGCGGAGCTCGTATTAACGGCGGCGCCGAAGAATGGAACCTTCAGGGAGGATGGAAGGAGGATGAACTTGCTCCGACCGAATGCATACTCGATAGTAACTATCCAAATCCCTTTAACCTGAAAACTACGATCACCTACGAGCTGCCGAAAGCATGTGAAATTTCTCTTACCATCTATAATTTGATGGGTCAGGAACTGGCTACGTTGGTGGAGGGCGTACAGGACGCAGGTAAACATCAAGTGCAATGGGATGCCGCTAATCGGTCCAGCGGAGTTTATTTCTATAAATTGGAGGTTGGTAATAGAGTATTCACAAGGCGGATGACATTGTTAAAGTAGCTGCCAAACACTTATAGAGCGTAGACGGAACCGCGAAGGTTCGGTTTTAATTCGCTACGTCCCGTTGAAGTTGGTGCGATGACAGCAGGTCGGCGGACGTCCCCGCCAAAGGCGGGCAAGCCCGTCCGCCGACCCAGATTGATGACGAAGTGGATAAAAACCCGCCATTATTAATGATAATGGTCCTCCCGGTTCCGATTTCACCTATGGGAACATTCGCCTCAACTGCGAGCCTGTTAACCCGGTCTTACCGCTATCGGATACCTGAACGATAAGGCTGCCGATTTTAAGCCGGACGTTATCACCCACAGCGAGATATTTACCCAATTCGGGGGCTCTGTCAAGTATGGTGAAGTATGCGTCGGAGAACCTTTCTATTTCAATGTCGAATTCATCCGATTCGATATCCCCCTGCACCCAAATATCGTCACCCGCTTTGAAGAAAGCTTTGGAGCCGACCTGGATCAGTAATGTATCGACCGCTTTGGATACGCCCGGCTGATTGAACTCAGTCCCATCCATAAAACCCGCCCGGTTGGATCCCCGCTGCGCTTTCAATGCCATGGATTGACCGACCGCTCCCTTTCCGGTCTGTTCACTCCTCATCGCATCCAAATTATATGCCAGCTGCTTTTTCGCCATTGATTTAGCTCGCTCGGATGAACTCGCCCGGATGTAATCATCCCCGATGACGAGGAATGAAGTGTATTCCGTCACGATTCCGTATTTCTTGGAAAGGTCGATAACCTCATTGACCAGCTCCTCTGACTCGCCGTGCAATCTTAACTGCTGCAGAAGATATCCGATACGTCTGTTAGCCCAGAGAAGAGCGATATAGCTGTCATCATCGGAACCATCGGTGAATTCAACCGGAAAATGATACTTGGCTTGTTCCTTTCCCCTTTGACCGGTAATCTTCGCCGATGACTTACCCTCGCCTTTAAATCTACCGGATACGATTATTTCGGAACCATAAAAGAGATCGGGAAACGGATCCGGATACAGGTTCTCAAAATCGATATCTTCGAAATCGATCTCAATATCGGCAAGCGCGGGACGGCTGATTCTGGTTGCCAATCTGGATACTTTCACTTCGATATCCTCATCAGGTTTCACATAATCCGGCAGCCCCCCATTCTCTTGCGCTAGTCTGTCCAGCAGGTGTGCGTTGACATCATACCCGACGCCGAATGCGAAGAGTTTAGCGCGGCTTTCGTTCTTTTCGGTGGTATTCTCGATGATCTGGTTGATATCGGTATTGCCCACCGAGGGAAGTCCATCGGTCAGGAAGATAATATAAGTCGGGTCGCCATCCGGCTCAATAATCTCGCATCCGACTTCCAATGCTTCATAAATATTTGTGCCGCCGTTAGCGTCCAAGCCCTGGACATATTCAATCAATTCCTCGATATTATCCTTACCCGCAGATATCATACGTTCGGAGAATGCGCTGACGTTATCGGAGTAGTCGAGCAGAGCAAACTCATCGCCGTCGTGCAGACTTAACAAGCAAAATTCCAGAGCGTCTTTAGCTTGTTTAATCTTCTCTCCCTTCATACTGCCGGATCTATCCAGGATGAAGATTACATTTTTATCAATCTTACGGCTTTGCTTCTCCAGCGGTGGAGAAAGTATTCCAAAAAAGTGTCCGTATCGTTCACCCGGTTGGCGATAGCTTTTAAGGTAAAATCCAAAGTCCTTCTTCTGGCGAGCAAAGTAGAGAATAAAATCCCTTCTGGGTTTAACATTTTCCTCGTAATATTTGGCGGTTAGCTCCCTTTCGCTCTTTCTGTTTACTTCAATCTGGTGCGTGGGACTATACACGGCAGTAATATCTTCGAAGGACCTGACATTCACTTCGACCTTACAGTCCTGCAGTTTCGAGCGGGAGTATTTTTCAGTATTCAGAGGATAAAGATACTCAACAGCGCCGAAATCGGACTGCAGTGTTTGTTTGTATTCGATTTGAACCCGCACTTCCCCGTGAGCAGGTACGGGATAAACACGCACGCGATACATCCCCCGGTCGGCATACTCCAGCAACGCCGGATCTTTTCGCTTGCGCACTATATCACGATAAATTTTTCGCGCTTGTTCGGCATCGAGCAATTCCGCTTCCATTTTACGGCCCCCAACCGTCATCGTAAAATCATCGATAGCGGCGTTTTCCGGAATCGGAAAGATGTAGTCCGCTTCGAGTTCCAAATGATGCGGATTGACGAAAACCTGGTCGATGCGGGTGATTGCCACCGGATCATCGATCTCCACATCGACATGATGATACTTTACATCCACAAGTGGTCTTTCCGGTAAGATCGGACTGGGGCGCGGTATAAGGACGCCATCGGCTAAAGCCGAACCTGCCAGCAAAATAGCCAGCATCATTGCGGTTAGTAGTTTGTTCATAGCAAATCTCCTCCAAAGAACGTTTCTGTTTGGTTGTTATCTGTTTTTACGTTCCTTTTCAAATTTTGTGCGTTTTTTTATTTTGTTTGAGAATCACCTCATAAGGAATGATTTTTCTTTTTGCCTTCAGCATTTTTCTGCTATATAAATACTTAAATTGGAAGCAGAGGTAAGTAATGTATTCAATGTCTCGATCGAATTGCGATTCACAGCATAGCATTGGGCGGGATGGGAAAGAGAAATTTGAGCGACTCTTCAAATTATACGGAACCTGCTTCTTACTGCTGATACTCTCTCTTCTCATTCTCCCAAACTTCGTTCTTTCAGAGACGAAAATCGAAAAGCCCCGCAAGAAAATATCTGCTGTTCGTATCACTCAATATCCTCCGCAAATCGATGGAAAGTTGAACGACCCCGCCTGGGATAAGGCGGTTTTTGCGTCTGGTTTCGTCCAGAAAGAGCCTGTAGAAGGGGCGGCGCCGACGGAGAGAACCGAAGTGGGAATACTCTACGATAACCACGCAATCTACGTGGCAGCGAGGATGTATAGCGATAATCCCGGTGAAATACCGTTGTATTTGAATCGCAGGGACAACCACGGGAAGACCGAGCAGTTCGCAATTTCTTTGGATACCTATCACGATCGACGGACCGCTTACGGTTTTGGAGTAACGGCGTCCGGTGTCCGATTCGATCGTTACTACCCGAAGGATGTGGAATGGAATAAGGACTACTCTTTTGATCCGGTATGGGATGCGGCTGCATCGGTCGACTCGTTGGGATGGACTGCCGAGATGCGCATACCGTTCTCACAGCTTCGGTTCAATGATGAACATGAGCAGGTTTGGGGAATAAATCTCAACCGATGGATACCCTCAAGATTTGAAGATGATTACTGGATAGTAGTCCCCAAGGATTCCACTGGCTGGGCGTCGCGATTTGGTGAGTTGGTGGGAATTGAAGGTATCAATCCCTCTCGCCGGCTTGAGGTTCTGCCCTATTTCGCATTGAATTCTCATTTAACCGATGATTACGCAGAGGACGATCCATTCCATGATGGCAGCGACTTTTCAACCAATATCGGCGGCGATCTGAAAATGGGATTGGGTCCCAACCTTACACTGGAAGCCACTATCAATCCGGATTTCGGGCAGGTGGAAGCGGACCCCGCAGTCGTGAATCTCTCTGCTTACGAGACTATTTTTTCAGAGAAGAGACCGTTCTTTATAGAGGGTAACCAACTGCTCAGCTCAAGTGTAGGTTTTTACTCCAGACGTATCGGAGCCCCGCCGCACGGAAGCGCCTCGGGCGATTATGTGGATATGCCGAATAATACTACAATATTGGGAGCCGCAAAGATGTCCGGGCGGTTGAGTTCCGGGCTTTCGATTGCGGCTCTGGCAGCGGCAACGGAGCGGGAATATGCGAGCACATACGATACCACGACCGGAGTGAAAAGTAAGGTGGAGGTGGAACCGGCTGCGTTTTTTGGTGTAGCCAAGCTGCAACAGGAATTTGGAGAAGCGCGTTCCACCATCGGATGGCTCATCACCGGAGTTGCGCGGGATATATCCCATGAAGATCCTTTAGCCTCGCAACTACGAGATAAAGCCTTAACCAGCGCAGTGGACTACAACCTCCGTTTCCGCGGAGGAGATTATTCACTCAGCGGTTTATTAGGTGTGAGTCATATAAGCGGAAGCAAACAGGCTATGCTGAGTACTCAAAAATCCAGTGTTCATTACTACCAAAGACCGGATGCGGATCATGTTACGCTGGATTCCAGTAGAACATCCCTGTCGGGCTTCGGATTCTCTGTCAACCTGAGCAGGAACAGCGGTAAACATTGGTTGTGGAATGGCGGTTTTACGGCTGAATCTCCGGGGCTGGATTTGAATGATGCGGGGGTGCTGCAATCGGCCGATGATATCGGCGCAACTTACCGGGTGACTTATCGGGAGAATACACCCGGCAGTCTGTTTTACAGATACGACATAGACTTTTATACCGAATCGGGCTGGAATTTCGGAGGTGTCAGGCAATACACATACGGGGGTATAAATCCCGCATTCACCTGGAATAATTATTGGGAGACATATCTTGATCTGGGTTATGGGCTCCGTGCCGTCAGCGATGACTGGACCCGCGGAGGTCCGTTAATGGGCAAACCCCGCGGAGGATGGCTCGGAATCGGAATTCACAACAGTTTCAGCGCTGATAGGCGCTATGGATTTGATTATGAGAATTCCTGGGATGAATTCGATGGTTACCATCATGAGTTTGAACTGAGTTTTTCTTCCCGCATCGGCGAAGCCCTGGAGATATCGATTAATCCCGAATATTACTTTTCCGAGAACTCCCGACAATATGTCGCCACACTGGACAACGGTTCCCCTTCGACTTACGGCAAGCGTTATATATTCGCGCGTATTGATAGAAATGAACTCTCGGCTCAGTTCCGCATTAATTATTTCTTCACGCCGGATTTAAGTCTGGAAATATATGCCCAACCGTTCGCATCCAGCGGCGACTATTTCGATTATGGCGAACTCCCTGCGCCGCGGAGCAGAGATATGAGGATATATGGCGAAGACGGCACGACCATCATACGGACAAACGGGTTATACACGGTAACCGACGGCAACGAGACCTTCACCGTTCCCGACCGGGATTTCAGCTATCTTTCCTTCCGCAGTAATATTGTCTTAAGATGGGAATTCAAACCGGGGAGCACCCTATATCTGGTTTGGCAGCAGAATCGAGATGAGGACAGGGATACAGATAAGGAAATCCGCATCAAATCCCTGTGGAATTCGGTAAAATCCGACGGTGAGGATTTCATCGCTCTTAAAGTGAGTTACTGGATACCTGTGATGTAAAGAGATCGCACAAAACGATTACGACAGGTGAGGGCGCCGGTTGCTGCAATGAAACGTCTGTTCGAATACGCCGTTGATCAAAACCTTTGTGGTTTTAACAGATAGAATTGTCGAACCGGCAAGGAACTCCATCTACGCTTCCGCCGGCAATGCTCTCAGATACTCGGTGCTTTTGTATTTCTGATGGATATCCTTCTGTGCTCTCTCCACCTGCTCCGGAGTAAGATTCAATACCGACGCCGCTTTCTCGTTAGGTATTCTATTCTCCAGCGCATACCAGATCAAATCCATGGTTTCGAAATCCAACCGGAAGAAAAACTCCTTCTGAGTGACCTCTGCCGAATAGGTATCGGTGGTGGGAGTTCGTTTGATGATATCCTCGGGAACACCGAGATATTTACCGAGCTGGAACACCTGCGTTTTATAAAGATGCGCGATCGGCTTTACATCAGCGCCGCCATCGCCGTATTTAACGAAAAAGCCCTGCTCGTGTTCATTTTTGTTGCCGGTTCCGATAACGCAGTAATTGTGCTTTTCCGCATGGTAGTATAACGTCATCATTCGTGTACGCTGCTTATAGTTGGAAGCGGCGACTATCTGCAGGTAGTTTTTGGGCGGCAATCGTTTCGTGATAACCTCGCCATCAGGGGATTCAACCGCCACGGAGAAAAAATTCAGTCCCCCGGTTTCCAGAAGATTCTGAGGTAGAACGATTTTACACTTCCATCCTTCGCCGTATTCGGGTATCAGTTGCCTGATAGCATCATCACGCTTCCGGTAAACCTGTGCGCCTTCTAAAATCGGGGTGATATCCTCGACAAGGTAGGTTATGCCGAATTTGTTCGCCAGGTTCTCCGCCAGCGGGGAGGAAACCGAGGAGGATTCTTTTTCGGGCATAGCGATGCCGATCACTTTCTCAGCTCCGAAAGCACGGGCGCAAAGAGCGGCTACCACGCTGGAATCGATTCCGCCGGAAATTCCAACTACAGCGCCGGCACGCTTGAAATTGGTCAATACATGCTCACGAAGGAAATTGACAATTCGCCTGGTTTCCTTCTCGCAATCGAGATTAAGTATTTCTCTGTTGAATTCCATTATCGCTCCTTATAAGTAAGATTGTCGAAACCATAGAGGTTGCGACCTACACCTTTGTGAGTTCGTTCTTTAATTCGTGTTTCTTTACCTTCCCCGATGCGGTCTTTGTCAAGGATTCCTTAAACTCCAGACGCCTCGGTATTTTGTAATGGGGAAGGTGCTTGTTACAAAATTTCAAAATTTCCGCCTCGCTTATAACCGCTCCCGGACGCGCCACTATCACAGCAACTATCGCCTCTCCGAGTATTTCATCCGGCTCGCCGATTACCGCCACCTCATGCACCCGCTCATCTTCCATTATCAATTCCTCGATTTCCTTGGGGCTGATCCGATGCGCACCGGATTTTATCATGTCGGATTTTCGGGATACAATGTACAGGTAACCGTCTTCATCTATTGTTGCCAGATCACCGGTATGCAGTCCATCCGGTTTTAATACTATGCGGGTGTCATCCTCGTTTTTCCAGTATCCCATCATTATGTTATCGCCGCTGGCGATAATCTCCCCGGTTTCTCCCGGCGCCACCTCCAATCCCATCTCGTTTTTAACCTTCAGCGTCACTCCCGGAATCGCCTTCCCGATTGAGCCGGATTTTTTGGTAAGCATTTCAGGTTCAAGGTATGACAGCCGCGCCGATGCTTCGGTTTGCCCGTACATGATATAAATCCGGGTATCCGGCAACGCGCCTCGGAGTTCATCGGCTAACGCCGGCGACATGGGACCGCCGGCCTGTGTTATATACCGCAAATTTGATAAATCGAAATTCTTAAGACCTGCTTTATGCGCCAAAACCGCGAAAGTCGAAGGCACGCCAGCGAAACCTGTTACATTTTCCTCAACCATCCTTTGCAGAACTTTCTGCGGATATGCAAACCGATTATCAATAACAATACTTCCCCCGCAAGCTACATGAGTCAGAAGCAAGCTGTTTCCATAAGAATAATAAAACGGCAGGACAGCCATGACTCGATCATCGAAACTCAAACCGAGATATTGAATTATCGACTGAGTGTTAGCGTTAAGATTTTTATGAGAGAGCATCACTCCCTTGGGATTACCGGTTGTACCGGAGGTATATATAATCTGCGCCAACTCCTCTTCGTCTCTCGTCATCGGCTTAAAATCGGTCGGCTGACTTGAATATATATCAAGCATCTCCCTTAGCTGTATATTCTCAGTCGATAGCGAATTCGGGAGTTTGTCGTCGTAGAAAACGAATTTTAGCGAGGGACATTCCCTGGCAATCTTCAAAGCCGTTTGTATATGTCTTCCGGAGGTTACGATTCCGGTCGCCTCGCAATGATTTATTATATTCTTAAGATGACGTTCTTTATTTGCGGTGGATTGTCCAACCACTACTCCGCCTGCCATTAGACAGCCGAAGTATGAGACAACATATCCGATGGAATTATCGATATAAAGGACTATTCTTTCGCCCGGATTCATTCCCGCCTTTTTTGCGGCGAAAGCGAATTTCCCGGATAGGTCTAAAAGGTCGAAATAGTTAACCCTTTCCTGTTCGGATATAACCGCATCTTTAAACGGGAATTTATATGCGGAATTTATCATTAATTCAGATATCAGCATTTAACCTCCTTATTTACTTTTTATATCGGGTAAAATTCGGAAATATCAATGTCCATTCACCAAAGCTGCAACCGCTTCAAAAACTGTAAATTTGGGTTGACAATCACGCGGCATCTCCGTATACTCGGAAGTTTAGAAAGTATTTGAGAATAATGGTGATGTCCCCGATTGAAAAGATTTCAGATCCCGTAGCGGATTACCTCGATTATTACCGCCTGAAAATGCGAGAGTATTTAGCTGAGGAAACTAATCTGATTTCCGCCGTAACCCAGCACATATTCTCTTCAACAGGTAAAATGATCAGGCCGATCACGCTTTTTCTTTCAGCATCCGCATTGGGTTGCAGCGATAAAAATATGGTGGAACCGGCGATAGCTCTGGAGCTAATCCATACCGCCACCTTGATGCACGACGACGTTATCGACCAATCGAATTTCAGACGGGGAATAGAGACGGTTAATTACCAATGGAGTAACCTGGTAGCCGTTTTGATGGGGGACTATTTTTTCGCCAAAGCATTGAGAATACTGGTAAACACCAAACAGCAAAGCTTGCTGGAAGCGGTCTCAACTGCCACCGAACGAGTAAGTGTCGGCGAACTGGCTCAGGTGCAAGAACTTAACAACACCTCCCTGACGGAACAGGAATACATGGCGATAATATCCGACAAAACTGCATCGCTTTTTTCCTGCGCCGGGCAATGCGGCGGAATTGTCGCCGGTACAAACGGCGAGATTCTTATGTCATTGTATGAATATGGCGAAAATCTGGGCATTGCCTTTCAGATAACCGATGATTTACTGGATTTTGTCGGCGAAGAAGAAAAGCTGGGTAAAGGCACCGGTAATGACTTGAAGGAAGGATGGTTTACGCTGCCGTTGTTATATTCGCTCAACAATTGTACTCCCGCAGCCGGTAAGGAGATAAGGGATATTTTAAACAATGGGTTTCGGGAAGAGCAATTCGATAAGATCCTTTTATTCGTCAATGAATCGGGAGGAATCGAATATTCCCGTAAACGCGCCGAAAATTTCAGGAACAAAGCGCTGGATGCCCTGGAGGGAATCGAAGATTCTATCTTTAAGGACGCGCTGATAAATTTGACCGATTTCACGGTCACCCGTGAAAAATGATGCGCACATATCGTTGATTTCGAAAAAGTACCAATTTTTGCAGCCGAAGGTTCTCCTTCGGTTATGTTTTATCGGGGAACTCTTTCTGTATAGACAACTATAATCTGACCTATGGACAACTGGTATATACAGTTCGGAAACAGCTCATATCCTTATCTTTTTGCTCTGGCTTTTTTGCTTATTGCCCTTAGCGCATTTTACTACCGCAGAACTATCCCGCAACTGTCATTCGGAATGAGAGTTTTCCTATTCGCTTTGAGATCACTTGCCATAATCCTGGTTATTATATTCCTTTGCTTTCCCTCCTTAATTTTGACCGAAACCAGAAGTACGGGGGATAAACTTGCAATCCTGATTGACCGTTCGGGAAGTATGGAATTCGAAGAACAAGCTCAATCGAGGCTAACGGAGGTCAAAAGCAGTCTCGAATCGAAGGTTTTACCGAAGCTCGATAAGGAAGCCCTGATTTACTCATTCTCCGATTCTATTCTCAATCACCGAACGGTAGATGAAATCTCGCCGGATAGTAATTTAACCGCATTGGGGAACGCCATCAAGGCGCTCCGAAACTCGGATAATGCCCTGGATATCGGGGGAATTCTTATAGTCAGCGATGGTAATTCCAACCTTGGTTCCGATGCATTACGCGAAGCGCTTCGCGCCGACATACCGATCTCCGCAATCGGCGTGGGGGATACTATCCCGATTCCCGACATATCCGTTGAGGATATCAGGGCGCCGGAAATTGTCTACAGGGGCGAAGAGATAGATATCACTGCCATTCTGAAATCGGACATCGAAGATGAGATCACGGCGAATCTCAGCTTGTACCAGGGAAAGAAACGGATTAAGACTCAAACCGTTATGCTGCCCGGAGGAGGCGCGGAGAAGGAAGTCGAGTTATCGGTTGATGCCGATTCCGTAGGCCAGTTTAATTATCGATTATCAATCAGCAGCGATTTCAAAGAGCAGTTTACCAAGAATAACACCCGCTCTTTATCTATTCAGGTTCTGAAAGACCGATTGAAAATCTTATTAATTGCTGAAAAACCGGGTTGGGAATACTCATTTTTAAAACGTGAATTGCTAACCAATGACAAGTATCAGGTTTCTTCGTATGTTCCTGGTCCGGGAAACAGGATGATTGAATCGCCGGAAACCGTCGAACTGGATGCCTACGATTGCGTTATCCTGATCGGCTGCGGCGCTGAAACCTACAATCGATTCGGACGCGATATTGGTAATCTGTACGGCTCGGGCAATCTCAACGCTGCCTTTTTCCTGTCGCCCAATTCAGCCCAAAATCCTTTCCGGCGCATACTGAGACAGACTGAGCTTATATACGAAGGCGCTTCTCCGATCGCCCAAAACGGGCAGTTTATTCCCGATGTAGTTAACGAAAATATCCCGGATCCGCTGCTCAGGCTCCCCGACGGAGAAAAGCACAATGAATTCGCGGATATGCCGCCGATTCAGTATCAAATCCTTATGCTCCAACCTGCCGAACAGTGGGATATCGTTATAAATGGACGCACCGAGGACGGCCGTATTTCGCCTCTACTAATGAAAAGCACAGCCTCAGGGAACAGGCTGACGGTTTTCAACGGGGGTCCGACCTGGAGATGGCATTTCTACATGAACCGCAAAGATGAACCGGACCGTAAATACAGTCACCTGATTAACAATATAGTTACCTGGCTGACAGTTGCCGGGCAGACCAAACCAATCGATCTGAATACTGATAAACGCCTGTATATGTCAGGGGAGCAAGTTAAATTCCGGGGACGGGTTTTGGATGAGAATTACAGACCTATCGATAGAAGCTCGATCCTCGTTAAACTTCGCGATGAATCCGGCAATGAGATAAGTTTCGAGCTTGCCAGGCTTGATGAAGGCAATTTCGAGGGCTCTCCATGGAGGCTAACTGCGGGTAGTTATAACTATCGAGCCTATGCCGTGGTGTCAGGGGATACGATAGAAACCCTTGACGGCGGTTTTCAGGTTGAGCAATTCAGTGAGGAGTATAGAACCGTAACAGCAAATCGCAAGTTACTCAGAGAGATCGCTGATGTAAGCGGCGGGATATACTGGGATATTGAGGATGATGCTGAAAATCCGATCCCGTTGAAGCAAGACTCCATTACAGAGAAGAATCCGATTAATCTGGCATCGCTCCCTGCGGCGCTGATCGCAGCGCTGCTGCTGTTAGTAGTTGAATGGGCTGTTCGCAAAAGAAAACAGCTTCCGTAGGAAATTCATATATCTTTAGATACAATAGGAGATTGGCAATGAGTCTATCAGAAACAGATCGTAAAAACTGGACAGAGACTCTTAATCTGGAGTGGAGTGCAACTTATCGGTATAAAATGCAGTCCGCCATTTTCAATAATCCTCACTTAGTGGCGATAATAGACGGGATAATGAGGAACGAGGCTGATCATATCGATATCTCCAGCGACTTTCTGCTCGAGGATTTTAAAACCGATGTTAAGGGATTCCGCACCGCTCTATTTTACCTTTATATGAACCTGGAATTTGAACGTTTCGCCAACGCAACCTACGCTAAATTCAGCAGGGAAACAGACGATGAAAACGTGAAAGCGAAATTCAAGGAACTGGTGAAATCGGAGGCAGGGCATACGAAAATCTTCAGAGAACTGATTAAAGCTATAGAAGAAGGAAAATTCCCGGTATTAGTAATATGTCCGGTTTGCGGATGGGAACTAAACTATGGATCCTCTCCGGATGAAGGAGCTGTGGTAACCTGCGAGAAATGCAAGGTCGATTTTCGGCTGGTAGATAATCATGGCGACTGGGATGTGGAGCGGGTAAAAAAGTAAAGCAGCCGGATTCCTTCCGGCTTGCGGGAAAGGAAACGCCCGCCGGGCAATCTCGATGTTCGGTTGTAGACATGTCGCGGCGCCTACTTCCATTCACACATACCGGGTCATCGTGGACAAGTAGGTTATGGCATTATCACCGTACGAATCCTTGATCTTGTCCATCGTTTCGCAGACACGGCTGAGTTTGCTTTCGCCGCTGGAGCAGAAGATATCCTCCTGAAAGCTGTTGTAAGTATCCCTTAATTTCGACACGGAGATACCAACCAGCCTGATGGAATCGGTCCTTTGCCTGTTTTCCTTCAGAAGCCTGACCGCTTGATGAAAAATCGCTGTATCGGAACGTACATATCCGCTGAGTGTTTTTGCCCTGGTGAATGTGGAAAAATCGGCATAACGGAATTTCAGCGTCACCCGCCGCGCTTCGAAGCCCGATTTGCGCATTCTCCTGCCGACACGTTCTGATAGCATCCGAAGGTTCGCCGTCAGGATTGCATCGGATGCAGTGTCTTTAGGCAGCGTGGTTTCATGACCAATCGATTTCTCGTTCGGCTTTTGATAGAATGGAGTCACCTCGGTGTCGCCGCCGCCGTTGGCGATCTCATGCAGCGCCAATCCGCACACGCCGAACAGTCTCTTGAGAAGACTCCTGTCGGTTTTCGCCAGTTCGCCGACTGTATAGATGCCCACTTTCGCTAATGCCTTGCCGGTCGCTTTGCCGATCCCCCAAACCGCTTCCACCGGAAGATGTTCCAGGAATGCAGACACTTTCTGAGGGAAAATCTCAGTTAAACCATCAGGCTTATCCATCCCCGATGATATTTTCGCAATCATCTTGTTGGGACCGATACCGGCGGAACAGGTCAAGCCGGTTTTTGCTCTTATGGCATCCTTGATTACATTTACCATATCAGCCGGGGAACCGTACCGCTGCCATATACCGGTTATGTCGATAAACGCTTCGTCAATCGAAAACGGTTCAACCGTGGGCGAAAACTGCTTGAGCAAACTGAGTATCTCAACGGAAACCCAGGTGTATTTATGACCATCTGTCTGCAAAAAGATTCCATGCGGACATAACCGATAAGCCTCCGCCGACTGCATCCCCGATTTGACGCCGTATACCCGCGCCTCGTAGGAACAGGTGGACACCACCCCCCGATAGCCCGGCAGCCCGCCGATTATTACCGGTTTATTCCTCAGGGCTGGATTATGCTGCTGCTCTACCGCCGCGAAAAATGCATCCATATCAAGATGCACTATGGTTTTGTAACCTTCCCATCGACCGGCAACCTTATCCGACACGCTCCGAGGTAATCTCCGCTCGGGAGGAAATTCATCCGCTTGCCTAATATCCCTTATTGAATGCTCCCCTTGAATGACATGAGTTAACTGTCTCCCCTTGCCGAATGAGCCGTTTGACCCGAAGTGTCTGCGCTTAGAATCATTAGCGCTCATATTACTCTGCAGCATTTCGCTTGATTCCTTTATTACCTGGGCTTCTCAGCTCTTCCCCGCTCCGGCGGATCCACCCAGATCCTGTCCAGAGTCCAAGCCAACTGCTGGTCATCATAAGAAAGCTGCATGAAATTATCGCTTTCATCGATTACCGTGAAATGACGGATATTGAATCTTCCGTTCGAGGATTTCCACTTGCCGGTCACCTGCATCACTTTCACCGGCTTATTGTTCCACTGGAATTTAATAGGGGTTATTTTGCCTTTGGTAAAAAGCGCGATAACGTTCACCGCTTCGTTAATGTCCTGGTACATGTCGCACCTCTGCAAATCTCATTGCACAACAGTTTATAGAATTTCTCCTGATCAATCTTTGAATGCTCTTATACTGAATCATTGCGAGCAAAGCGAAGCAATCTGTTTGGTTAGCGCTGTGAGATGCCAATTGCCGCACCTATTTCGCACTTCGGTTCCCTGTGTTAAATATACTGCACAAACAGGCAGCTGTCAATGTTTTTTATCGGAATTTTCACGAAATCATCCAATATCCACCGACTAATCATCTTGACAATAGTCCCACTTCGATTTTCCTTAATCCTATGCAAATCATTGACCTGACCACATCATATCTTGATGATTTTATTCGGGATGGAAACAGGGCAGAATATGAGAATTCTTTTCCCGAGTTGATCAAATGGCTGGCGATTAATGGAGCCGAAGCGCTCTGG
Source organism: uncultured Ignavibacteria bacterium (assembly GCA_964563085.1). GTDB lineage: Bacteria > Zixibacteria > MSB-5A5 > UM-FILTER-46-8 > UM-FILTER-46-8 > WJIR01. The sequence goes on from CAZLVS010000002.1 coordinate 88,914, forward strand.
GCGGATTATCTGGATGAGAATAAAGCCAGGAACTGGATAGATGAATGCGAAAGAGAAACTCAGAATCTCCTTAAGATAATCCATGAAAACCGGCATGAAACGGAGCAGAAATTGGAGATTTTTTATACTTCAAATCCCGAGGATATTTATCAATTTCGTTCAGGTTACTATATTGGATTGAAATTGATTGATGAATACTCCAAGCTGGGTGATTTTACAGCTGTGGATCTGCTAAAACTCCCGAGAAAGTATTTCGAATCCGGGATTTGCGATTTGATTTCCAAAAACCTGAAGTTGTAATCGTTAGATTAGTTAGGAATATTAGGTTTTCTATCCCACCATCTGTATATCTGAGGTCCCCAAAAATAGCAGATTATAGCTAATAACCAGCCGGCGATTACATCAATAAGATAATGATAGCGAAGGTAAACGGTTGCCCAGAATAACCCCAGGGCAAATGGTAGAAAAAACAATGCGAATTTGCGTTCATACCTGATTGCAAACATGAGCGCAACCAATATGGCGGCATTGTGAAGGCTGGGAAAGCAATCCCGTTTGGTATATTCCCAATCATCGAGTTTTTGCCTGATTGTCTGTGACATCTCAGAGCCGCCGATTTGGTTGGTATAACTATCGCTGATTACATACCGGGGTCCGACTGCCGGCGTTATTACATATCCGATGTACCCGAGAAAAAAACTCAAGAACACCGCAGCCGATAATTTTCGGAAAATCCCATAATTTCCCCTGACGTAAAACAGAATCGCCAGGACCGGGGGGAAAAAGTAGTACGCAGCATAAGAAATTGTGGAGAAGGTTATAAGCGGTTCAAACATATATTCCTGCAAGAAAACCGAAAGCTGCATGCCGAACAAATACTGGTCAATCGCAAGTAAAATATGATCTGCATCCTTCGGATTTAAGGCTTGGATTAAAACCGGCAGATTGGAATAGATAACGAGAATGTAGAATAAAGGAGCGAAATCCCGAATGGTTTTCAAATAACTATTCGCTTCGCTGTATGCCGGTTTGTATAGAAAAAAAGCAATTAGCACGAAGGCAATTAACAGGCTGATTTTCTCCGGATCACCAAATAGTCTTGATGTCTGCCCTAATCGGAGTAAATTGAAGAGAATCGGAATCATAAAAACCAGACTGGCAGCTTCCTCGAAGCGTAGTCGGTATCTCCTGTCAGTTTTATCTCCTGCAGCCTTGTCGAACTTATTCGCCATCCTATTCATATTAGCCTGTATTATTCACCAATTTGGTTATTGGTTGCGGAAGCCTTGCGCTTCCGGCGTTTCTTTGAAATACTCAATTTCAATCTGCAAACGATCTACCTCTATTGAACCCCCGAAGGACAAACCTTCGGCTACGGATTATTCGGTTTTATGAATTCTCCGGGTTAGTTGATTTACTTATCGAATTGTATAATTATGGCATATATCTATCCAATAAGCGACTTTTTATTAATACTATAAACAAAGTATCTTGACAAATTTGGTATATAATGCTATTATGTAATTCAATCATATTTTCTACTGATTCATTGCCATTTCAATACGAGACTTCGAGAGCAGACAGCGATGGTTTATTTACACCATTTATTGGTTAGAAAACAATATTAATGAGTAACAAATTTTAATCTTCAAAATAGGATTGGAGGTGATATACAATAAATACTCCTATTAGCATCTGGTGCTGTTATTAACTATATGTCGAATTCTAATTGAAGGAGAAAAGGAATGTCAAAAAAAGTTTTGCTCATTCTCACCATCTGTATTTTTACGTTGACGGCTTCTAATGTGCTTGCGGTGCAAAGAATGCCGGTGGGGGAATTATTCACCAACACATCATGCGGACCATGTTATAACGCCAACATAGCGCTTGACGGCATTGTTGAAGACCATTGGGATGAATTGCTGGTAGTTAGATATCACACCTGGTGGCCCTCATCCGGCGATCCTTTTTATCAACACAACGTTGCCGAAAACCAGACTCGAACCAACTATTATGGAGCCGATTATGTTCCTCATTTCTGGGTTGACGGAGTGGATAGAGGTTCGGGATATAGTGGATGGGCATCCTATATTCAAGGTCGAATGGGGGTTTCCTCTCCCTTGGAGATGAGTATCGATGGTTCCTATGATCAGGACACAAGAGAAGTGGATATCACCATCAATGTCAATGCGGTTGATGATCCCGGCATAAGCCTGCGTATCTTCTACGGCATCGCAGAAGATAGTATATATTTTAATGCGCCAAATAACTTGGATTGGCATCATCAGACATTCAGAGACTTTTTGACCTCCGCCTCGGGCGATCCTGTTACTTACGAGCAAGGTGAATCATATTCATACAGCGAGACATTCACATTGAACAACTCCTATGATTGGGAACAGACATTCATTTTCGCCTTCGTACAAGACTATGCCCACAGGGATATAAAGCAGGGAGCGAAAGCGTACCTGAAGGATATGTTCAGCTCGGTGGCGATCGACATGATCCCCGATGATGATCCGGTTATCGTCAATCCCGGCGGTCATTTCACGTATACAGGTGTTCTGACCAACAATGAAAACTTGTTCCAATGGGTAGATGTCTGGGTCATGATCGATGTTCCCGGCTATGGAATGTACCGTCCGGTGATGAGAGTAAACAATGTGTTCATGAATCCCTATGAAACCTTGACGGTACCGAATATTCGACAAAACGTTCCCAACATTGCGCCTGCGGGAGATTACAATTATATGGCTTATTGTGGGGACTTTGACACCAATGTAATAGATGAGGCTGCTTTCCCATTCACGGTGGCTGCGGGCCGAAGCGGCGATGCTGATAGCTGGAATGCCGAGGGCTGGTCAGATGGATTAGGTAATGTCGTATCCGAAGCAATAATCACCAACGCTTATCCTAATCCGTTCAATGCCTCCACACAGATATCGTTCAATCTCGTCGATGAATCAAAAGTCACTCTGGAAGTATTCGACCTGATGGGTCGCAAAGTATCAACTTTAGCCAATGGCTCTTATTCTGCCGGTAATCATAATGTTAATTGGGACGCTTCTCAGTATGCCAGCGGAGTATACTTCTATAAATTATCCACCGATAATGAGACCATTACAAAGAGAATCACCTTGGTGAAGTAGCCATTACTTGTTAGCTTTTGCTTATTATATGAATGTCCGAACCCTTAGGATTCGGACATTCTTCTATAAGCTAAACATGCTTACCCTTGCTAAGAGCGGAATATTTGGTTGAGGAAAATAGTATTCCTCAAGAGGATGTCAGGCTAAGAGTGGATTTGATCCACTAAGGTCCGACCGAATGCGCCGTACGGGCGTGTACGGCGCCGCATCCGGATCACCCATAGCGGGTCATAAGGTACAATCATCCGAATTGTCAATTCAGTGCATTTGATTAAGCAATCCTCGGTGTTCTCTCTTACGGCGGTGTTCTCTCTTACGGCGGTGTTCTATCCTACAACCGTCGGCGTTGGAGCGCTGACCGGGGATCCGTTATAAATCGGTGTCGGGTTTCTCGCTCATTTCATTCGCTCGGAACCCGACCTGCAGCTCGCCGTGTCCCGATGAAGTTGGGGCAATGACAGAAACAGAATTCATTGCGAACCGGAGGCTTGCCGAGGGCTCGGCAATCTTTTATTCTCTCGCAACATTCCAAATTGTGAATTTGAGAAGCACGGATGAGTATCAGTCCTACGGCGTCAAATCAATGCAAATAGACCATTAATGATTAAATATATCGCGACTATTACGGCGTAAATGAAGGTCGTTTTATCTTTGCGGCGAGATAGCGTCAAGTAACCAATTATGGTGATGATGGGGATTAGTAGTATCAGTAACGTTACCGGCAATCCCGGAAAGGAAGGCGACAGGTCAACCTCCGCTCCCGAGAGATAGTTATCGGCATCGGTTATATAATCCCAATGCAAAACAATGCTGAATACAATCCCTATCAAGACTACCGCAACCGATATCCTGTAGAATTTTGCCAATTTACGCTGCAGTTCATTGTTCATACCAGTTATCCCTTCAAAAACATTCGTATCGCGGTATAAACCAGAATTAAGCTGAATGCTAAGTTAATGTAATCAGACTTGATTTTCGGCGCAATGGAGGCGCCGATCCGCGCCCCGATAAAAACCGATCCGGCTGCGATTATAGCAGTCATTGGATTTACATATCCTCCGGTGAGATAATGCACCGCTCCAGCCGATGCCGTTATACCGATCATAAACGCCGATGTGGCGGTCGATTTCTTGATAGGTGCACCCAGAAGAAGATGCATTACAGGCACTTTTATCACGCCGCCGCCCACTCCCAGAATTGCTGAAACCAATCCCGCCATTATCCCTGAAAAGTAACTTTTCCCCCGCGCACTTTTGCTTATTTTCTTGAAATCCCATTCACCTTGATTCTCGTTCCCTGTTGCCGATGATTCCTTGATTTTGGAAACAGAGCGCTTAGCCATCTGGTAAGCGGTCCACAGCAAAACCACTCCGAAGGAAACCGCCACCGCACGCGCCGGCAGATATGGCGCGGACATACCTCCGATGGTGGCGCCCAATACGGTATATAGCTCCAAACTGAAAGCCATCGGCAGCGAGACAACTCCCCGACTGAGATATACCGATGAAGCGGCGGCCGATGTGATTACAATCGCCACCAGGCTTGTCCCGACCGCTGATATAATAGGGAAATCGAATACAATCGCCAACACCGGCACCATGATAATCCCTCCTCCCAGACCGAGAATCGAACCCACAAAACCGGCAAAAGCGGTGGCGCCGATAAGAATCACAAAATCCAAACAAACCTCACGGAATCGAATAAAGTGGGATTCTAAGTAATCAGTTGACAAAACACAATAGAAATCATCGAGCGGGCAGGGGCTTGCAATCCGCTACCACGACCCTTATTTCCGGTATTGCAGTAGAACAAGAGATTGCCGCGCCCTCGGAAACCGCGCGGCGTCAGCGCTGGCGCGCTGACCGACGGAGGATTGAAAAACGGTGTCGGGTTTTCATTCGCTACGCTCACTCGGAACCCGACCTGCTTCACTTAAACTCACTTGTTGCGCATGGATCGGCTTATTCCAAGCCAGTCAGCAGCGCGTCGCTGTAGCCCTCCGGTGAATTCAGTACCTCCCGAGCCTTTTTTATTTCCGGGTGCTGTTTCAACCAAACCAACCGGTAACGCGCTTTCGATCCCAGCTTGATGGTGAGAATCTCCTCGGTTAATGCCCATTTAATTAACTCTCTGTCAGCGTCAAACATCTCCGATTTGAGTTTTTTAAAATTGTCACGGAAATTTTCGAGATACTCCTTCGTTCGGCTGGAAAGCCGTTCGCACGAAAACGAGGTCAGGAAGGAATCGTATCGTATTTCGAATTCCGGTTTGTAATCGAAATCTTCTTCCTGCAAATATTCTTTAAATTGGCTGACTATGTTCTCATTAACAACGAAATTCGAATCGATACTCACCCCGTATTCGGCAATATAATAAACCGCAAAATCAAATAGCATTCCTTTCCGTTTTAATGCTTTTATCAATTCGGTCTCATCGACAGGCTCCACCACAATGTCCGGCTGTATCCCGCCTTTGTCGCTAAGCTGCCGACCTGTTGATGTGAAATACAAAGAATGAGATGAATCACCGGTGCATTTGTAGTCATTCAAATCCAGTTTTCCCGCTTCGTTATCTTTCTGAAGACATCTACCCGATGGCGTATAATATTTGGAGGTTGTTAGTTTAAGAGCCGAATAGGAATCCAGCCTCAGTATCCGCTGCACCAGCCCTTTTCCGTAGGAATTGCTCCCTACAATCAAGCCCCTATCCCAGTCCTGGACAGCGCCCGCTACGATTTCCGCGGCGGATGCCGTCCCGCCGTCGATTAAAATCACAAGCGGTAATCCGGTGTAAACAATTCCGTCATTCGAGGAGTAATGCCGATTGACATCCCCGTTTCGGCTTCTGGTTTCCACCACCACCTTGCCGGATTCCAAGAATAGACCGGTAACCTTAACCGCTTCTAACAATAGTCCCCCGGAATTGGAGCGGAAATCCACGATCAGCGACTTTGCGCCATCTTCCGAAATGCTTCGGAGAGCTTCTTTCATCTCCACGTAACTGGTTTCCGTGAAACGCGTTAGCCGTATATAACCGATTCCATCCGGCAATAGAGTATAAAACGGTATTGAATTAACTTCTACATATTCCCGGGGCAGTTTATAGCTAATAAAATCGGGAAATCCGGGACGGAGAATCGAGAATGATAGGTAACTGCCGACGTGTCCTCGCATCAACTCCAAAGCCTTCTTTCGGGAAAGTTCAGAAGTGAGTTTTCCGCCCACCGAGATAATTTTATCGCCCGGTCTTAATCCGGCGCGATAAGCCGGCGTTCCCTCCAGCACCGATACTATAATCAAGCTGTTATGACGCATATCGACCTCGATCCCGATCCCCTCGAATTCGCCGTGAGTATAATCCAGGATATCGCGATAATCATCCTGCTTCAGGTAACGGCTGTACGAATCCAGCGAATGCAGCATCCCGTTTATTCCATCCTCGATAATGCTGTCCAGCTCCACTTCCTCGGCATAACGTTCCTCGATTGTCATCGCCACCCGGCAGAGTTTTTTTAGATCGTAGTCATAAGAATCATAATCAGCATAAACGAAACTGAAGATAACTAACGCCAGCAGAACATAAGGAAACAGCATTAACCATTTCTTCATCTGTGGTGACAATATCCCCCCTTGATGCGTATAGAAGTATATGTTCCGGCATTGCAGGTCGAAACCTTTATGGTTTCGACAATTATAGATGCCCTAAGCCGGATAGGTTATCGTGCGCTCCAGTGGTCAGCAATCTGTCTCATAACGTCAAAAGGATTGCTTCGTAGTCCCGCGCTTCGCGGGACTCCTTGCAATGACGGGAAAATAATTCATTGCGAGCCCGAGGCTTGCCGAGGGCGCGGCAATCTCCTATCCTCATGCAATTCCCCAAATGAAGCTTGTGAGACAGATTGTCAGCCCTCTGGGCTGACGCAGCCGTACCGTCAGCGCATGAGCGCTGACCGGCGGATTCAGGTTTCGACCTACAGTAATTTTTGTATCTCGGAATAAATCCTCTCCGATATAGAATCTATATCGTCTTCGGCAGAGATGATTTTAAACCGCTCCGCCTCCGATTTCGCAATTTCCAGAAAACCGTTTCTGACACGACGATGAAAATCGATTTTTTCCTCTTCCAGACGGTCTTTAAATAAGGGAACGCTGGAGAATCTCGCCTGGGCGGTTTCCGCGGGGAGATCGAAAAGAAAAGTCACGTCCGGCTTTATGCCGGCGGACGCTACCAGGTTCATTTTTTTGATCGATTCGATATCCAACCCGCGCCCGTAGCCCTGATATGCGGTCGAGGAATCGAAATACCTGTCCGAGAGTACGACCTTACCCGCCTGCTTGCCCGGGATAATCAGTTCGCGGGTTAATTGTGCGCGGGAAGCTTCATACAGAAGCAATTCCGCTTCCGCCGAAAGCCTTTTGTTGGCGGTATCCAGAAGTATATCCCTGATCTTCTCGGATATCTCGGTACCGCCCGGTTCTCGTACCACCACCACCCCGTACCCTTTGCGCAAAAGCGTTGACGACAACAGCCTAACCTGGGTCGATTTACCGCAGTAATCGATCCCTTCGAAACTGATAAACAGACCGTTGGATATCTTTTTATAATCTAAATCTGCCAATATTCAATCTCCATCCCGCCAATATAACTGTATTAAATTTTATCGGCAAATATTTGGTGATAAATGTTGATACCTGCTGATTTAACACTTGAAATAATTTTATAAATTTAATATTTTCATAGTTAAGGAGTTTAGACGCCATCCAGGGAAGTTGCATCAAGGCACGCAGGGGAAAAGGCGCAATTTCTGTTGTATTAACAGCAATTATGCTTGATGCATGTTCTTTCAAGAAACCAATATTTTCTTCATAATTTCATACTTTAATTCAAACCTAAAGTGCGTGAAGGAGGAATTCCATGAAGCTACTTACACAATCCTTAACCATTTCTTTCATCTGTCTTTTCTTGATTCTGGCGATCAATCCACCAGCAAATAGCAGCACAATATATGTCGAGGGAGATGTCTGGGGGCAATGGAGCGCGGATACGGTGTTAGTTACCGATTCTATTCGTGTTCCCACTGATAGCAATCTTATTATCGATCCGGGAACCAAAGTCCTTTTCTGGGCGCATGATAAATTCGTGGTGGATAGCGCTGCTACGTTGATTGCGGTTGGAACGGAAATGGATTCCATCCGGTTCGACGAATATTTCTCGGGGAATAAATGGCATGGGATAAGATTTCTCAATGCCTCAGATTCGTGCATATTGGAATATTGTTGCCTAATACACGGCAAGGCTTCAGGTATCGGCGATGACGCTTATGGCGGCGCCATCTTTTGCAGTCATTCCGATATTACCATTAAAAATTGCCTTATTGATAGATGCTCCGCAAAAGAACGCGGAGGCGGCATTTCTTGTATACAGTCTAGCCCTATGATATCCGACAACATTATCATTAGGAACAACATCCTTAGAAACGAAGCCAATGACGGCGGGGGCGGGATTTATTGTGGAATTAATTCCAATCCCTCCATTATGGGGAACACGATTGGTGCAAATGAAACCGGCGGAGACAGCTATGGTGGCGGCATTTATTGTAGCAATTCCAGTCCGATAATCGATGGAAATAACATTACTGGAAATAGAGGATACAACGGCGGTGGCGGCATTTGTTGCGAGGAAAATTCAAATCCAACGATAAATGATAATGTTATCAGTGAGAACTGGACCGTATATTTTCAAGGTGGCGGCGGAGTGTACTGTATCAACTCCAGCCCCTCAATTACCGGAAATACCATCAGCGGAAACTGGACTGATGCCTATTATGGTTATGGAGGCGGAATCTCCTGCCAAAGTAACTCCAGTCCTACAATTACCGGCAACACCGTTGATAATAATTCAGCATCGAATTATGGAGGCGGAATCTCCTGCAGGGCTGACTCCCACCCCATAATTAGTGGCAACATCATAAATAGCAATTCTGTAGTGAATTACAGCGGTGGTGGTATTTACTGCTATAATTCCTGTCCCACAATCAGCGATAACACCCTTGACGGGAATAGCGCGAACCGGGATGGCGGAGGAATTTATTGCGACATTGGGTCCAACGCAAATATTGACGGGAATTACTTCGTTGCGAATTCAGCGGCTGATTATGGCGGCGGGATTCGGACTTCGGGTAGTTCGCCGGTAATAAGTAACAATTTCATCACCTCCAATATTGCCGATGACGGCGGAGGGATATCCGTAAGTTCGTATCATGGAATTGTTAACTATAATACTATTTCAGATAATACCGCCGGATCTAACGGTGGTGGAATTCATATTACTAATTCCGGTTCTAATCTTATTTTGTTGAATAATTCAGTTATCGAAAACATAGCCGGTTCTGACGGTGGTGGGATTTACCTGTCCGCGTCCGATCCCCGGATCATCAATTCAATAATATTTTTAAATACTGCGACCAACGGTCCCCAAATCTGGCCCACTAACGGTTCCGATCCGGATGTGACCTATTCCTGTATTGAAGGCTACTGGCCCGGCGAGGGCAACATATTCGATGATCCCTTATTCCGCGATCCCGATAACGGGGATTATCACCTCCAGGATAATATCAACTGCGGCGATACGCTTTACTCTCCCTGTATCGATGCCGGGGATCCCGCAATACTCGATGCGACACTGAGCTGTGAATGGGGACTGGGCGAGAGAATTAGCGACATCGGCGCCTACGGTGGCGGCGACAGGACTCCTACTATCAGCAATATGAGCCGCAATCCGGAGAATCCCGTCGAGGGCGAAGAGTGCGAGATCTCGGCAATTATAATTGATGAAACCGGATGGATCGACCATGCTGGTCTATATGCGGACATGGGTTCAGGTTTCTACCTATTTCCGATGAGTAATGTTGCGGATTCGTTTTTCGCCACCATCCCCGGACTGCCCAAAGACACTACGGTCTTCTACTATATAACAGCGGTGGACGAAATCGGAGACTCCACCGTTAGCGACACTCTCTCATACACTGTCCTGCCCGCATTATGCTGCGACGTGGACATGGAAACCGATAGTTATCCGATCAATGTTCCTCCCGGCGGCTCCTTCGGACTCACCGGCATTATCGGAAACCCTTCGTTGGAACCGATTATTACAGATGTCTGGGTAGGAGTAAGAAACGGCAGCGCTTTTATACAGCTTTACGACTTTCGGAATATTATTCTCAATGCTGGTCAGTATGTGTCGGCTCATTTAGTACAGAACGTACCGGTCTCTGCCGATCCCGGAGTTTATGGATACGCCGCCTTTTGCGGGGACTTCGATGGGTGGTCGGTATGCGATTCCGCTTCATTTGAATTCACCATAACCGGAGCGCCATTAGCGCGCGGCGCAATGGAATGGACGCTGGAAGGAGGCTGGGGAGGTGTTGCCGAAAAGCCGACAGATTACGCCCTTATAGCTAATTACCCCAATCCATTCAACGCCGCGACCACTATCGTTTATCAGCTTCCCGAATCCGGAGATGTAAATCTGAGCGTTTATAATATCGCCGGACAACGAGTTGAGACCTTGGTGAGCGGTTTGATGGAAACGGGGAATCACAGAGCTAATTGGGATGCGTCTAATTACTCCAGCGGTATATATTTCTACAAACTTACCGCCGGGGAGAAAGTGTTCACCAGGCGGATGACATTATTGAAATAGAATTTAACAAGCTCTTTGCGCTATCGGGCGCCGCAACCCGATAGCGCCTCATACTAAGATATTGTATAGTTAGGGCGCTACTCATTTCGGATAAGGGCGAACGAATGTATCCGCCATCCACGACCATGCTTCAAGCGTTTTACTGTATAGATGCGTCTACAGCAAGCCCTTCATTATTTTCCGATTCCTTTTCCGAATCAGTCTTCTGCGCAACGCCGCCTAATAATTCATCCCCAAGAGCCAGGTAATCCTCCGCTCCGAATGACGAGGGAGAGGTCTGTAAAATAGTCCCGGCTTTCATGGCGCCTTCGGCAAGGCGTACATTCTTACGTATAACCGTGCTGAAAACCTTGCCGCCCAGATTCGGTGACTGACGCATTTTATCCAAAACATCATGGGAGTGCCTGGTGCGTCCGTCAAACATAACCGCAAGGAATCCGCTGATCTTTAGGGATGGATTATATGCATTACGTATATGGCTCAGCTTTTCCAAAAATGATAAGGTGCTATTAAGAGCCAATATCTCCGTCTGTACCGGTATTATCACTTCATCGACCGCCACCAGCGAGTTAACGAGGAAATCACCATTGTATGACGGACAATCCAAAATAACAAAATCGTGATCGGTAGGCACAGCTTCGATCGCCTCCTTTAGTACTGAGTGGCGGTTGCCGCTGATTTCGAATATTGATCGCACTTCATCGATATCGCTTATCCCCTGCACGAGAAACAAGTTTTCCAATCCGGTTTCGCTGATAGCATCCACCAGCGGGATTCTGCCGGTGAGAACATGGCCGAGATGAAGCCGCTCTTTACCATTATTGGCTGCAAACCAGGAGGACAGAGAACCCTGAGGATCGCAGTCGATAAGCAGCGCTTTCTTGCCTGCTTTAGCCAGCGCTGCGGAAAGGTTGACAGCGGTTGTGGTTTTGGCAACGCCGCCTTTTTGATTGGCAATCGCTATTTTGCGGCAATTAGAACGATTATAAACACCGAAATTACCTGATGAGTCGGTATTACCGTACATACTTCTTAACTCCATTTTATATATTGTTTTAGATCGCGGTTCGATGTGCGGAAGAAAATAGTACCTTCCGATGATAAACCGATGTGTTATTATCTATTCCCTTTTAGCATAGATAATCCGCAGTGTCAAATAAAAATCGGAGTAATTTGGGTTATTATGACCCGAGTCACCCATGAAATCCGTTTTCGGTCGTAGAAGCATGCCGTGAGCAAATAAACCTGCCGCTGCCGATAACGACGCTTGTTATTAATAAAGATTAGAACTTTTATTCAGGAATTTCCCTGAGAACCGGAGCTTGCCGCGCCATTAGCAATTTTCGGTTCCGCAACGTCTTCTATTTTTTCATCGCCTTGATTAATGGGGGATGGTGAGCTTGCGTCAGCCAGGGACTATCCGGTATCGTATGAATTGCTTCACTTAATACACAGCAATGGATAAGCGCACCCTCACAAATACCAAAACCCACAAATTTCGCTTGATTTCCGCGAGTAAATTGCTTATATAAAGCAGCATTCCCCTTGTTTCTCTAAAATGGATTTACCCCAAGGGGGCGTTCTCTGCAATCCGGTATCCATTATAAATAACAACTATTAGCAGTTGACCTATGAGAATATCGGCGTCATTGGCAAAATATTACCTCCATGTAGTATTGCACCTTGATCCCGAAAGCGCCCAGGAATGACATGACGTTTAAGAGAAGAGCCAATCAATTTCCAGCTGCATTATTTCTGCAAACTCGCTGCGGGAGGAAGAACACTCACAAGATAAATGACGCCGAATAAGACAGGCAGACTTAACTAAAATGATACGGAGTAAATTATGAGGATTCCCATTTTCTGTATTATAGCATTGGCCGTCTTTCTGTTAGCACATGCAAATTCGCTTACTACCCAAGCAGATAATATTACTACGATTGAACGTATGACCGCGCACCGGCAAGAGACGGGAGGGGAACTACTAATTAGCCCCGAAGATATGATCGCTTATGATAACGCTCCAATACGTTATTATCCTAATTGGACTGAATCCGCAATTATGTGGAGCGTTCGCTTCACGCCGGAACGATTTTGTTCCCTGAAATATATTCAGATAGCGACCTATGAGGGCGCGGGAAACGCTGCGATTCATATATGGGAGGATGACGGGAGCGGCTGTCCGGGCAATGATATAATATCGCCTTTTACCATAACGTTATCAGGAGATCTCTCCTATCAGACCATCCATATAAATCCCCCCGTAGACATTGGAAACGCAGATTTCCATGCAGGTTTCGAATACTTAAATACTCCGCCTCCATACGCGACTACAGACGGCGACGGAGCGACCGAGGAACGAAGCAAGGTGTATTTTCCGGTAGACGAGTGGTCAAGTTTGCCCCACGACCTCAATATTCGAGCATTCGTAACCTATTATGAAAGAAGCATTTTAATTTCTATGTTTCCGCATAATCCTCCGATTGTTGTTCCCGCAGGAGGCTCCTTTCGGTACACCGGAGGATTGATAAACCAGTTAAGTCAACCCACTGAAATCGATATTTGGGTGATGATTGAAGCGCCCGATTACGAGATGTATGGACCGGTTAAGCTGTATCAAGCGATTCCGATTGCGCCGCTGGATACCATTGTAGTGCATAGAATAACTCAGCAGGTTCCGGCATTCGCCCCTCCCGGATTCTATAATTATTATGCTTTCTGCGGCGATTATCCTGCGCTGGAGGCGGCTTCCGATTCATTCAGGTTTGCGGTGACATCACCTGCCCGAGGCAAAGGTGATAATTGGGAATTGTCCGATTGGTTTGATGATAGTGATAGTAATATACCGGATGAAATCACGCTTGACGCCAATTACCCCAATCCGTTTAATGCAAAGACCAAAATCAGCTTCACTCTGCCGGAATCAGGCAACATAAGCATGGAAGTATGTAATTTAATGGGACAGAAAGTCGCCGCCCTGGTGAACGGACATAAAGAAGCCGGCCACCATACCATAACCTGGGATGCATCGAATCAATCCAGCGGGATTTATTTCTACAAGCTAATCGTTGGCGACAAAGTCTTCACGAAACGGATGACATTGCTGAAGTAATTTTATTCATAACGTAGCCCTCGCGGCTACCCTGGTGTTAATAAAGTGCAGGGGTCCCGATTTTATCGGGATCCCTACGGCGCTTTGAAAGATGCGGTCAGGTGCGGCGACACAACTGCCTAAAAAACCCAAAAATCCCCTTGCCTTTCTGTATGTAACCCTGTATCTTTCTTATGAAGGCTGCCTCCATTAAATTTGTGGCGCTATCGCGACCACGTGGTTAATTTATTTTCCTTAATTTAAAATGGCAGCCTTCTCTTTTTTACTCTTTTATACCTTAGTATCTACATTTGCTATCACCGGTAGCGGAAGCCTTGCGCTTCCGGCGTTTCTTTGAGATACTCAATTCCAATCTGTCAACGAGCTGCTTTTATTAGCCTCCCGAAGGACAAGCCTTCGGCTGCGGATTAATAGGTTTTATGAATTATCCGGGCTAAGCATACCGCCGTTCTCGATGGAAAAAGATCGCTTCGCTTCGTTCGCAATGACGGAAATTGGGATTTTTCAACAAGCCCCGCTTCAACTTTTCACGCCCTGGGGAATGCTTTCTTATAGGTCTTGCTTATGTGCGAAGATGAAACCTGAGTATATTTCTGAGTCACGCTCAAGGATGAATGCCCTAACATCTCCTGTATCGCCCGTAAATCGGCGCCCCTGTCCAGCATGTGTGTGGCGAAACTATGCCTTAATGTATGCGGCGAAATCGCAGGATTATTGGAGACTCTTTTCAAGGAGTTTTTGATCCTCTCTCTCATATTCCGCGCGGATATTCGCTTTCCAAACTTATTAAGAAAAAGATACTGATTATCCTCCTGTTTTTCCATCGGTAAGACCAACTCCCGGTACTCCAGATAAACCTTGATTGCATTTACCGCATATTCACCGATAGGTACTATCCTGTCCTTTTCTCCCTTTCCGCGTACGCGAACCACCGCGGAATTGAAATCTGTATCAAATATCCTTATCCCCAAAAGTTCGGACAATCTCAGACCGCTGGAATAGAACAACTCCAGCGCAGCCCTATCCCGCATGCCGGAGAAATTGCCGGCAAAAGCCTGACCAAAAAGCTCTCTTATCTGCTCTTCCGATAATATCGGGGGCAATTTACGCTTCTTACGCATCCTGAATGTACCCGACACCGGATTTGTATCTATATGGTTCTCCTTGACCAGGTAATTGAAAAAATGCTTCAATGCAGCAAGTTTTCTTTCCAGAGACGATTCCATCAATCCCGCTGATATCAATGCCGAAAGGAAATTCCGTATATCCAGACGTTTCACTTTTTTCCAGACACCTACCGGAACATTCGGTTGCGCCTTCGACTCCTCACCCCCGTGTAATCGTGCGGTTCGGTCGCCGTACCCGGCCGCTTTATTTCCTTGAGCGAAATATTTATAAAACTGGGTTATATCAGACATATATGCGGAAATCGTATGCATAGAATACCCTTTCTGATTCTCAAGATAGGAGGCAAATGCCTTTAAACGAGGGATATAACTAAATTCTGACTGATTCAAATCAATTAACTTACGGTTTCGCTTTCCGGCATATTCTCTTTATGCTTACATCTCAGGCAAGCGAGATAACTACCCTTTGCTTTGGAGTGTTTTTCAACCATAAAGCTATTCCCGCACTGGGGACAGGTCTTCGGTACCGGTTTGTTCCAGGCTGCGAATTTACAGTCAGGATAATTGCTGCAGGAGTAGAAAACCTTGCCGCGTCGAGACCTGCGCTCAACTATTTCGCCATCGCAATTCTCTTCGGGGCATTTCACGCCGGTGGAGAATGATTTGGTGAATTTGCATTTGGGATAATTGCTGCAGGCTATAAACTTACCGAATCTACCGTTCTTCGCCACCAAATCCGAACCGCATTCCGGGCATTTTTCACCGATAGGTTTATTATTCTCATCGCCCTCGATAGGTTTGGTATTTTTACAATCAGGATAAGCTGAACATGCTAAAAACTTGCCGTGGCTGCCCCATTTTTCCACCATTTCGGCGCCGCATTTGTCACATTTGATACCGGCGGCTTTGGTGGTTTCCTTTTTTATCTCATCCCGCCGTTGTTCCACTTCCTTGAGGTTTTTCAAAAACGGCTCGTAAAATTCCTCCAGTACTTGCCTCCATTCGTGAGTTCCATATTCGATCTTATCCAGTTCATTTTCCATCTCAGCGGTGAATTGCACATTGAATATCCGGTCGAAGTTCTTGGTCAATACCTTATTGACCACTCTTCCTAATTCGGTCGGGAAGAATCTCTTATTTTCGATATCTGTGTATTTTCGAGAGGCAAGAGTATCTATAATCTGGGCGTACGTTGACGGCCTGCCTATTCCCTGGGACTCCAATTCCTTAACCAGTGACGCTTCAGTATAACGCGGAGGAGGTTTGGTGAAATGCTGCTTTGGCGTCACCGACAGAGTCTTAAGCGGTTCACCTTCGGTGACTTCCGGCATATCCTGCGTCTCAGAATCGCCGTTGCCGTTCTTCTCTTTAATATCCTCGTAAACCTTCAGAAATCCATCGAACGCCACCCGGCTGCCGGTTGCCCGGAAAAGAAATCTTCCGCCGGTGCAATCAATGGAGGTCTGTGCGATTTTCGCCGGAGCCATCTGCGACGCCATAAAACGCGCCCAAATGAGTGAGTATAATCTAAACTGATCACGGGTTAGAAATTTCTTGATCTCTTGAGGCGAATATTCCAGATACGTGGGGCGAATCGCTTCGTGAGCATCCTGAGCTTTATTCTTATTCTTAAACCTGCGGGCTTTGGGAGGCAGATAATCATCTCCGTAGATTCCGGAAATAATATTCCTGGCTCCGGCTAAAGCTTCTTCAGCCAAACGCACCGAGTCAGTCCTCATATATGTAATAAGACCGACTGAGCCGGAATCCCCCAACTCTACTCCCTCATAAAGGGATTGAGCCACTCGCATAGTCTTCTTGGCGGAGAATCCCAACCTTCTTGCCGCATCCTGCTGAATTGTAGATGTTATAAACGGAGGATACGGATTCCTGGTCTTTCTATCCTTCTTGAGTTTGGAAATTTCAAAATTCTCAGCCTTGACCTCATCGACTATCGATGAACTTTCTTTTTCATTTCCGATTTTAAAGTTTCTATTGTCGATCTTCTGGAGTTTCGCCGCAAACTTACCGTTCTTACACTTAAACTCAGAAGTTACTGACCAGAACTCCTCCGGTTTAAAAGCTTCGATTTCGTCTTCCCGTTTGCAAATCAGCCTGAGCGCCACCGATTGAACACGCCCCGCTGACAGTCTTCGAGAAATAGTTTTCCACAATAGCGGTGACACTTTATAGCCGACTATGCGATCGAGAATCCTTCGCGCTTGCTGAGCATAGACTTTGTTCTGGTCTATATTGCCAGCAGCGGAGATACTCTCTTTAACCGCTTTTTCGGTGATCTCATTAAAAACGGCGCGCTTTATTTTGTCTCTGTCGTTTTCAAGCACCTCGGCAACATGCTGAGCGATTGCTTCGCCCTCCCTGTCCGGATCGACCGCCAAATATATATTGGTCGCGGATTTCGCCGATTTCTTCAAACGTTCGATAATTTTATTCTTTCCGGAAATAATCTCGTAATCAGGCGCAAAACCGTTTTCGATATCCACGCCTAACTTTCTTTTGGGCAGGTCTTTTATATGACCCAGGGTGGCTTGAATATCGAATCCGTTACCTAAAAACCGCTTGAGGGTTTTGGTTTTAGTCGGAGATTCAACGATTACTAATGATTTTTCGGCTGATGCCATTATTTATGCTCGCTCCTTATTCCCAGGACCTTTCGAATTTCAGCTTTCCATCAACAAGATCATAAAGCGCCTGACTTGTTACCCGCAAATACTGCTTGCTGCCTTCTTCCATATCTATTTCCTCATTTCGTTCCTTGTTGAGCCGGATAGCATTTAATTTCCTGGCGTATTGAGCGGCAATCAAAACCGCTTCATACCCGTTGCGACAGACCTTGTCAGTGTCATCTATCGATATCAGTCTCATTTTTTATCCTCCGCAATAACGCCTAATTCTTTATTACTACTTAAAAAACTTATTCTCAAAATATTTTTCAGGAAATCGTGAGGAGTTCAGGGATTCCGCCTTGATTATAGCCGCAACATCCTCGACGGCATCATCGAGAATATCGTTGATAACAACATAATTATAATTCGGCCATTCGGCGATTTCCTTTATAGCTTCCTGCAATCTCCTTTTGCAGACTTCGGGATCATCGGTCTTTCTATTGATCAGCCTCTTTTCCAGAACTTTTAACGAAGGCGGTAGAATAAATACTGTAACCGCTTCTTCATATAGGCTCGATAAATTTGCAGCGCCCTGAATATCCAGATCCAGCAGTATGACATCGCCATTTTGCAATGAACTGTCGATGAAATCCTTATAGGTGCCATAATAATTCCCGTAAACCTCCGCCCACTCGGCGAAATCTCCGGCGTCCCTTTTTCTTATAAACTCCTCTCTGTCGAGGAAATGATACGATTCACCATCGATTTCGTTCGCTCGCTTCGGTCTTGTAGTTGCCGATACGGAGTATTTAAACTGCGGAAAACGCTTTAAAAGTTCCTCGTATACCGAAGTTTTGCCTCCGCCGGATGGGGAGGAAAGGACTATTAACAGACCTCGTAACCGATTATCGTTCAAACTTGATTTCCTGAATTATTCTTATTGCTGTAATGGAAATTTACGATTTCGACGCCTTTTTCTACTCCAGGTTTGCAACTTGCTCGCGGATTTTTTCCAGCTCCTCTTTAATGCTCACAACATGAGAAGAGATTTCGGCGTTTCCGCACTTCGATCCGATAGTATTGGTTTCCCTACCCATCTCCTGCAGAATAAATGATAGTCTTTTGCCCAAATCTCCGCCGGTTTTGAGATCGGAATCGAAATTCGCAAGATGAGATTGCAGCCTCACTAACTCCTCGGTAATATCATATCTCTC
Organism: uncultured Ignavibacteria bacterium; assembly: GCA_964563085.1. Taxonomy (GTDB): domain Bacteria; phylum Zixibacteria; class MSB-5A5; order UM-FILTER-46-8; family UM-FILTER-46-8; genus WJIR01. The sequence continues at coordinate 107,844 of CAZLVS010000002.1, forward strand.
GGCGAGTATCCCCGCTTCCATTATCAGCCGTGATTCATCAATTTCAGTATCCCCAAGAACCGTCTTCAGTCTGTCCTTCAACTTGTTCAGTTGATATTCTGAATTTGCTGGCGCCAATGTTTCGATATTGCTGCATTCCATCTTTACACTTTGCAGCCGCCGGCGGATGTCGGCGGCGAGAACTTCGCCCTCGCGATTGCGGCTTACATTAAGCTCATCCAGAGCCTGATCTACTGCCCTGGCAACTACCGCATACGCAATTTCCAATTCGCTTTCATCATAACTGTTAACAACTGCATCGGGCATGTTCAGCAAAACATTTATATCGATCTCGCTCGACAATCCCAATTTACTTTTCAATAATACGACTTCATTATAAAACTTTTCTACCGAAGCGATATCGATTTTCATCGGTTTGAGGTCTGCTGTGGTGGAGTTAACATTTATAAAAATACTCAGCTTGCCCCTTCTGATTTTACTCGCCACTATCTGACGAAGTCTGTACTCTAATGAGCTTAAGTAGCCGGGGAGCTTGAACTTGGCGTCCAGAAACCTGGAGTTAAGACTATTTATCTCCACCTCCACCGACAGGCCGCTTTCCACAGCGGTTCCCTTACCGAATCCTGTCATGCTGTATATCAACTTCCACCTCCGATAAATCCCTCATTATAAAAATTCCTAAGGCTTTGTCAATCAAATTTTATATATTAGTTACGAGTATTGATTATGTGGCTAAATTCATTACATATTCACTTATTAATCGATGAACTTCGGCATTCGCTTGTTGGAAAACTAATTAACGATATCTTCACCGCAAGCGAAACCGCCAAATTATACTTATCTATCGGACGTCCTTCCGACCGCCTTTGGCTTATGTATGCCGGGCAAGGTAAAGCCTGCCGATTGAACCTTATTGATTATAACTCCTTGCCTCCTAAAACCGAAAGAAATTCGATTCCCATACCCTTTCGTAAATTCAAAATAACCGAATGCGAACAGGTGAATTTCGATCGCATTGTAAGAATGATGTTGCTGGATGAGGGAAAGAATAACGAGCATTTCTTGTACTTTTCCCTGGCGCCGTCTTTTTCTAATCTTATCCTTACAGATTCTCAATCTTCGCAAGTTGAATGGTCCTTATTTAGAGGTCGATTGGTTAATGAAGGAATTCTAAAACTTCCCTCGCCCCCGCCATTACCCGCGCCCGATGAAATCAGTCTGGAATATTTGCGGGAAATCAGCTTATCCAAGCCGGATCTGAGCGTCTTTAAACTGCTGCACAGCAGCGTTCGCGGGATTGATAAACCAACTGCAAAGTTAATCCTCCTTATATCTGAATTGGAGGATGATAGAAAAGTCAATTCATTGAGTAATTTAGAGATGGATAGGATTACTAAGATACTGTCTGAGCTAAAACCGATTGCCGAAACCTGGAACTTCGGGATAGAGTATTATAATGATAAACCATCTCGAATGATACTCATAGATTTCAATTCTCAGCTGCTCAAAAACCTGCGAATATATGAGTCGCCTTCGGAGGCGATCTCCATTATGGGTCGGCAATTGGAAGAAGAAGCCGCCACCAAGGGCTTGAGAAAATCATTGAATTCTATTCTCGATAGGGAGTTATCCAAATCCGACAAGCTTATAAATGAGTTGAGTTTGACCCTGGAGGATTATGAAAATGCCGACCTTTACAAGAAATACGGCGATCTCCTGCTTGCCAATCCCCGGAAAACCAAGGGAAAGGATCATGTAGTTGTCAATGATATCTTTGAAGAAGAAGATAAGGAAATAGCTATCCCGCTAAATTCAGCCAAAACCTTACCCGAAAATGCCGTCGCCTACTATAAAAGGCATAAAAAAGCCAAAAGGGGACTAAAAGTAACCTTAAAAAGGCTTGCCGAGATTTCCGACCGTAAGAATCAGCTTAAAACCATTCAGCGCGATCTGGCACAGAGCGAATCGCCCGATGAGTTAGAAATTATCAGAAGTAAGTGTAAGAAAATCGGCCTGATATCGGATGAGAAGACGAGAAGAAAAAGCGCTAAAAGCGAGGATGGTTCAAAGAAATTCTGGCAATTTCAATTGAGCCATGACCTGAGGTTATATGTGGGAAGGAACAGCAAAGAGAATGATGAACTCACTTTTGGATTCGCAAACAAGTATGATTTATGGTTTCATACCGAGCAATCGGAGGGTTCTCATGTGGTCCTAAAACGCCCCCACAAAAACTACCAATTCCCCCAACATATTATCAAGCAGGCAGCCGCCGCCGCCGCATACTATAGCAAAGCCCGCAATTCTTCCGCTGTATCGGTTATCTATACGGAGGTCCGTTATGTACGGAAGCCGAAAGGAGCTCCCCGCGGAAAGGCGATTTACAGCAATGTTAAATCTCTGCTGATCGAGCCTCAGAAGCCAATATCAAAGGTTAATTGAACGATACCATTAAGGTTATTAGATCAATCTAAAAACTGACCTAACCCGAATTATTCACGGAAATGCGGATATGATCTACTTCTATTGAACTCCCGAAGGACAAGCCTTCGGCTGTGAATAAATTCTTTTCACGAATTATCCGGGCTAAATTTCGAGATTCTCGATAGAGGGAGAATCAAACCCATTTCTTTGAAGATATTTCAGAATCTCCACCGAAACTTCCTCGATTGCGCGTCGACTGACATCAATCACGGGACAACCTATTTCAGCAAAGAGTTCACGGCAAAACCTGAGCTCCTTCTGAATCTGCTTTATATCGGCGTATTCGTCGAGGCAAGTGTATTTATACCGGTCACCGGATAACACCTTGGCTCTTTCTTCTCTAACCCGCAGAAGTATGTCGGGTTTCATAAGCAGTCCGAAAACAGCGCCATGCTCCACGTTTTGCAGCCTCTTCAATAATGAATCCCGCATTGCGGGGTCGGGAACTATCGGTATATTAGCCGCCTTTAATCCAATGTTACAGGCGAGATAAACACTGATGGGTGTTTTGCAGGTGCGGGATAAGCCGATTAAAACCACATCCGCTTCGTTTATGTAATTCCCCATGCCATCATCATGTTCAACGGTGAATCCGATTGCATCCACTTTACGATAATACCTGTCATCCACAATTTGCAGTATTCCGGGTTGATAATCCGGATGAACGCCGAGAAATTTAGACATGGTTTTCAACATCGGTTCCAGTACGTTCAAATGAAGCAATTCCCTCTCCATCAGCGCATTATGTGCATGAGCCCGAAGATCGTCGGATATGATCGACACCACCACCAGATAATCATCGCCGATCTCCTTTAAAGCGGCGTCGAAGGTTTGGCGATCCCGCACTTCCTGATAAACTTTTACCAGCTTATACCTGACCTCCTGAGTATTGTATTGATAAAGGACGGCATCCATCAGCCTTTTTGCGGTTTTGCCGGTGCCATCGGAAATTATTATTATCTTTTTTGTTTCATCCGCCAATTTTTCTAATCCCGATAATTTTTGCAACTATTTCGCCCTCAACTTAAATCACAAGTCAAATTTTGTAAAGCGATAAATGTGAGAAATGCGTATAATAGTGTTTAATTTGCTCCGAATAAGACGAATATTATGGTAGAAGTAGTATCACAATGCGGATTAAACACTTGCGAAAAAAGGATTTGAGATTATATTTAGATTGATTTGAAAGCCCGGGAGTAATACTTTCAATGGGGCAAGCAGGGATGCCGAATTAGTTTTATAACTAAGGTGAATTCTTCTAAATAGTTATTTATTTTGGCAATTGAAATTATAGACAATTTAAACGCTTTTGATAGCCTGAGAAAAGAATGGACAGAGCTTTTAAGCCGTTGTTGCAATGATGATTTCTTTCTTGGCCATACCTGGTTATCCAACTATCTAACTCACAAATCCAGCGGCGAGCTGATACAAATCCTGCTTATCAAAAAAGGCGGCAGGCTGATCGGCGCGGCTCCCCTGGCTATAACCCAAAGCGGAGTAACCACTCCCGGCGGCATAAGGCTGCCTTTTCCGATAAAACGGATCCACTTTATCGGAGATACTTTCGCGCCTCGATGCGACCTGATAGCGACCAAGGATCCGGAATATATTGTTGATGAGTTGGCAAGATATATAACTGAAGTTGCGCCGCACTGGGATATGATTGAATTAAGGCAGGTTTCTTCATCATCTCCCAATTACCAACTACTAAAAGACGGATTTAGCCATGTAGATATCGATATTTCCATTGCTAAGGACTCGCACTGTCCTTATCTGAGATTCGATGAGTTGATAATAAGGGATGGAAAACCATTTCCCGAAAGCTACAGTAGTAAGCTAAACCGTTTAATTAACAAAGCTTACAGGGAACTAAGCAAAAAAGGTGATGTTGAGATTAAGTTATATACTGATAATGATAGCAGAACCAGGTTAGCCGAGCATATAGCGGCAATTGAGAATGAAAGCTGGAAAAAGAAAAGAGGACATCGATTGTTCAGTCGCGATATGGCGGATTTCACCTCGAGTTTGATTGATAGAACCAGTAAAGAAGACCAGATGATAGCCATAATACTGAAATTCAGCAATTCCCCAATCGCCTACAACCTGGGATTTATATATCGCAATAAATATTTCAGTTATTCGTCGGCTTACAAAGAGGAGTTCAAGAATTACAAACCGGGGTATATTTTGCACCGGGAAATGATAAAGACTATACATACTAAGAACTTAGTCGAATACGATTTTTTGATGGGCGATAGCAGGTATAAGCGAAGTTTTTGTAACAAAGGCCGTCAGAATTATGTTATCCGCGCCTTTAATGATCATCCGATATCCCGCTTGTTGTTAGGCCTATACAAAGGTGTTCGTCCCCTTTACAGTCAGTTTGTGGGTTATTTATACCCAAAATCAAAGGATGGAAGCGACCGAATATAGTTTATCCGCCTTCCATCAATGTCGCAATAGGCTTAAGAGTATTAATATTCTCGCAAACGAGCTTAAAAGCGGAGGTTAACGGAATTGCCAGTATCATACCGGGAATACCCCACAACCATCCCCAGAATATCAATGCCAGAATCACTATCAGCGGGGAGAGGTTGAGCTGTTTGCCCATTATTCTGGGCTCAACCATGTTGCCCATAATCACTTGAATCGTGGTAAGAAGAATCACGGTTAATATTAACTCACCGCCAAAACCAAATTGAATGAACGCTATCAATATCGGAGGAATTGTCGCTATTATTGAACCTACGGTTGGAATAAAATTAAGAATGAATGTGAAAAATCCCCACATTATGGCAAAATCGACCCCCAGAATCATCAATACGATGGTTGCCAAAACCCCTGTTGCCAAACTTACGGCGGTTTTGGCTATCAGGTAGAGCTGAACCTGAGAATTGATAGCAATCAGCGCGGTTTGAGCTTTCTTAATACGGCGGTGATCATTTTGGAAAATCCTCTCCAGTTTGCTCCCCATCTTTCCTCTGCCCGGGATAATAAATAAAAGAAGTAAAATCACCATAATTGTTTTGCTGAGAAAATCGAAGAAAGTACCTAAAGTCGATGAGATTACATTCTGAATGCGAATATCGCTCATTGCTTGCTTCCAGTCCAGTTGATCCACGTAATTCTTAACATCGCTATGGGGAATCTCGAAATAGGTTAATGCATCCTGCACCATCACGGTAACCCTGGCTTCGTATTTAGGAAACTCCTCGATAAAGCTGTTGCTGGATGAGTATATTAGCAGTCCGACCAGATAAATGACCGAAAACACGATAATTACCATAACTATCATCGCCGCCCATAGAGGGAACTTTCTTCGTGCTAACAGCTCAACGAAAGGTCCCAGTAAAAACGATAGGAGCAAAGCAACCATAAGCGGGAGCATAATCGACTGCAATTGCCGCAGGGCAACCACAATAATGGCTGCCAGGATTAGTCCCAGAAACAGCGCAACTATTTTTAATATTCTTTCAGCATCCATTGATCTCACCATTCCCGTTAATACATCGGAATTATCATATAACAACTGCATAATTGCAACAGATTATTTCATACTTCATCCGCCGGTTTTTTAAATTTTCATAGTATGCCGAGATATCTTTGGGAACTTCAGGATATTTTCATTGCGTTTGCGTATTAGAAACTTTATAATGCGAAATTCAAAATTCAAAATCCAAGATTAGGAGTAAATATGTTAGAAGAGGTAACATTAAAGAAAAGTATAGAGTTTGCAATAGCAACCGAGGAAAATGGCGCTAAGTTTTACGCTCGCTTAGCGAATAAATTCTCGGATAAAGAAGACCTGGCGGAGCTGTTCGCCAGATTGGCTAAGGATGAAGAAGTCCACAAGCGCCAGTTTTCCGCGCTGCTGGAAAAAGCCCCGGAAGAGAAAGATATAAGCGGCGCTCCGGAGAAGACCCAGTATCTGAAGGCGATGTCCGTTTCTGAGTTCTTTTCCACCGATAGAGGACCTTTTGCGGATGCCGACTCTATCGAGACTTTCGATGATGCTTTGGGTAGGGCATTTGAATTGGAGAAAGCGACCTTAAGTTTTTATCAGGCAGTAAGCGACGTACTCGGTGAAAACGACATTCTTAACCAGATAATGGAGGCGGAAAAAGAGCATATTACCGCCATTATGAAAGTTATGATTACCGGGGGCAAATTCCGCAGTCTGCAGGATAAGTGGTAAGCTAAAGACGGCTTATTGTCAGTACACGAATTAGTTTAACTTCAGAGTCCGCCTGTCAGCCAGAGGCTGGTTAACGCTCTCCCGAATCTATCGGGTACAAAAACCTGATGCGGTGTCAGACGACCTCGTCCGCCAACTAAACAAGGTATACGGGGACGCATGACTTGCACGACGCGGCGTCAAACGTCCCCACCCGAACCCTATTCTATCGGGCCGCAAGGTGCGTCCGGTAGTGCGGGGCGCCGTTGTAAGGGCAAACGCTGAGAAATGTATCATCATATATTTTTGATTTATACAACGAATGTTTACACCATTTGATCCACAATTCGTGAATGATAGAAATGGCGGGTCAAAAGTAATGTGCGTCAGTGATATGGATAATACACTGAGAAATTAGCTCTATCTGCATAAATCAGCCAGCTTAGAATCGGGAGATAAAATGAAACTATTCGACACGCATGCGCATCTGGATTTTCCTCAATACGATAATATTCGTAAGGAAATCATAAAGGAGGCATTTGATTCCGGTCTGGACGGTATAATTAATATTGGGGTGGATATGGAATCCTCGGAAAAATCGATACAACTGGCGGATAGTTATGAAAATATCTGGGCGGCGGTCGGATTTCATCCGCACGATGCCAGCAAGCTGGGAAGGAGCAATTTCTACAGATTAGAGAGGTTGGCGAAATCAAATAAAGTTGCAGCTATTGGTGAAACCGGACTGGACTTCTATCGCGATCTCAGCCCGCGCAAGGAGCAATATAAAGCGTTCGAAATGCAGATAGATTTGGCGAAGCGATTGGATTTACCGCTGGTTATTCATATACGCGATGCCTATGATGAGGCGATTGAGGCGCTGGAAACCGCCGAGGCAAGCGCAGTCGGCGGAGTCCTTCATTGTTTTGCAGGTGAAGAAAGACATATCGATAAGGCTAAGGAATTGGGATTTATCTTCTCCTTTAATGGCACCATTACATACAAAAATTCCAAAGCCCCGCGTATGGCGGCTTACGCCGGACTTGAAAATATTATAATCGAAACAGATTGCCCGTATCTCGCTCCTCAAGCTTACCGGGGTAAACTGAACAAACCATCCTATGTAAGTTATGTTGCCGATAAACTCTCGGAGATATTCGACCGTTACAGCCCCGAAGATATCGCTCGCATAACTTATGATAATGCCACTGAGCTATTCAAAATAGGAACCGATGCCGGTACGATTGCCTATGAAATCAAAGGAAACCTGTATCTGAATATTACCAACAGGTGTAGTAATAGCTGCTTCTTCTGTGCCGGAAACAGCGATTACACGGTTAGAGGCAATTATCTTAAACTAAATCGAGAGCCCTCCGTGGAAGAAATCAAAAATGCCGTCGGCGACATTTCCGGCTACGAAGAAATTGTCTTTTGCGGCTATGGAGAACCGACCTATCGGATGGAGATTATGCTGGAGGCTGCCGGGTATCTGAAATCAAAAGGGGCGCAATTGAGATTAAATACTAACGGACAGGGCTCGCTATTAAACAATCGCGATATTACCGATGACCTCGCTAAGTATTTCGATAGAGTGTCAATCAGCATAAATGCGCCGACCAAGGAGCAGTACAATAAAATATGCAAACCGGAATCTCCCGAAAAAGCGTTCGATTCAGTTGTGGATTTTATCCGTGATTGTCGCGGAAAAATCCCTGAGGTAATCGTATCGGTAGTCGATATTCCCAAATTAGATATAAGCGAGTGCCAGAGGTTTGCAGATGAGTTGGGAGTTCAATTTCGCTTAAGACCACTAAATAAGTTATCGAGATAAGTATATAATTGAGCAAAAAATCGCTTTCCCAGTATTTCCTGATCAATTATGAGATAGCGCGGGATATGGCTGAGATCGCTGCGCGTTATTCGCCAGATGAAAATGTTGTTGAGATAGGCGGCGGCAGGGGGATACTCACCAGGGCTCTTCTGCAGCAGGGATTAAGCGTAAGAACTGTTGAAATAGACCCGAAGTTAGCGGATTACCTTGCGGAGAGCTATCGCAATAATACCAGCCTTACCGTTGTGAATGAAGATATATTAAAACTGAATCCGGCTGCCGTCTCAAAAAACGGTGATATTTCATTATGCGGCAATATACCTTATCATATATCGGGTTTAATTCTCAGATGGATCTCCGAGAACTCCCGGCATATCTCACATGTGGTTTTAATGGTGCAAAAGGAGGTCGGTTTGAGGATTTCCGGCAGGCCCGGGGATAGAGAATTCGGCGCGCTTAGTATAATCCTGGGTATTGATTATGATACCGAGTATTTGTTTGATGTGAATAAAGAGAATTTTAAACCGCAGCCAAAGGTAGATTCGGCTGTGGTGCGGCTTGGAAGGAAGCCGGAACCTATGATATGCGCTGACGATAGAGCTGCATTCATTATGCTGGTTAAACGAGCGTTTTCGGCAAGAAGGAAAAAGATAATTAACAGTCTTAAGGGGTATCGAGGTTTAAATACGGAGAGGCTATCCGAATTCTTTAATAGGTGCGGTTTGGATTCAAACCTCCGTCCCGATAAAATATCTATTTCGGAATATATAAAGCTTTATTATGTTATCCATCGGTGATAACCTCTCAGATAAACATAGATAAATTATGACAAAGACTGCCGCAGCCGCTTTTTCACTTATTCTGTGCTTCTTCCTCACTTCGGGCGATTTACTGAGTTCCTCATTAACCGCAATATTCAACCAGGATAATCAGACATACAGATGGGACACTTCGCTTCTCTACAACTACAATCCGAGTTCAGATTTTACCCTCGAGCTTTCCACAAACACCCAATCGACTCTTATAAAAAGATCACTATTAGCCGACGGGGCGAATCAATGGCAGGAAAACCGGGACGCGAGGGCAAGGGGTTTCTACGATTTCAGTGATAATTTCGGGATCACCGCCGAAATTTTCCGGGGTTACTCCGCCCTCGGGGACAGGAATATAGACGATTCGGAGATATTAACCGGAGCCGACTACAGACCGAATGATTGGCTTTCGTTTCAATATTTACTTGGGGCGATGATCACTTCGCGGGATGAACCAATCGGCAGCCGTATAGATAAGGGAGCAAAAATGAGTTGGAAGGGAGTTCTGGATAAGCAGATTCTGGGTGCGGACAAATTTAATATTCAGCTCGGTATCGAGGAGGAGATTTTCCGTGCGATCCCCTCCAATCAGTTCGCTTTAAGCAGCGTCTATCAGAAGAGTTTTAGCACCGGGGACAGTCTTAGTCTGCAATTCGAGAGTCTTAACGCAAAGAAGAGGTATTATTCCTCATCTCTGGAGTTCGAGGAAACCAACACACAGAAGAAGCGCGAGTACGATTTTAACGGAAAGGTGTTCAAACATCTCTTTCTCGATCTGAATTTGATTACCGAAGGAGATGCAGCCTTTCAGGAGTATTTATACGAGACAACGGATACTGCCAGCGGTTTTATTAACATCACGAATCGTGACAATGCCAGGCTTTCTCAGAATGTCATCTTTAAATTGCAAAGGATTTTCAGACCATACTCGATGCATATTCAAACATCCGTATCATACAGATACAACGGCTACGATGAGGATTTCGGGCAGGATGACCGCGATGAGAAATCAGCATTCGGGGAATTCGGTTCCTCCGTTACGGTTCTTATTACCGAGAGCGATACGGTTGCATCCGAATATTTCGCAGCGGTGCGTTCCTTTTATCATCCGAATGAATTCGCGCCAAATCTGGACAGGGATGTTGTAAGTCAGCTTTGGAACCTGCGATACTCGCGAATCTGGAGCGAATATCTAAATAGCTCAATTCAATTCAGCTACAGGAATTATCATCAAGTATACATTTACGGAGAGCGTTCCGCTGATAACAACCGCAATTATACCTATCTGCTGGCGCCTAAAATTAGCTGGTATATATCGCCTCGGCTAATCGTCTCACAGGCATTCGAAATACAAGCCAACTATATAACCTATGACTACGAAAGGGCTATTCTGAGTTCTCGAAACCGGATATTCAGAAGGGGCGATAACAGAAGTAGAATAACATTCATCACGGGTAGAAATCTCACCGTTAACCTTGAATATGGATATCGATACGAAGATTATGGACAGTTGGTTTACCAGGAGCAATGGCAGCAGCTAACCAGCTGGGACAGGCGAACCCATCTGGGATTTATCGGGTTTGATTATTATCCGGTATCGCATGTAAGGGTGTCGCCGGGATACAGCTTTGATTACAAAAGGGAATGGGATCATTCCGAGGAGATAGAAGTCATTGAAAATGATACTACTTACACAAAAGTGAGGACTATGGTGGATCGTCAAGATCAGCGAACCATATTGCTTGAGGTTGAGTATAAATTCAGTGAGACCGAGCAGCTGCTATTTGGCATCAGTAATCGAATAATTAATGGATGGAGGCGCGGGCATATCCGCGATGAGAATTTTACTATTTCTTTAATGAAGTTTTTTTAGTAGATTGATGATATGAGCTTGAGAATACAATCGTTAGTTTTCCTTTTAATATTCTTGCTATCCGTAATAGGATGTAAAAATCCCTTCTCTCACCGTTCCAGTGATGAACCTGTGGGGACATCCGGTACCTGGGATTTTCCGGCGGCGCCGGAAATAGTGATAAGCAATCTGCTTTTCTCATATAATGAGCGGAATATTAATAACTTCCGCCGATGCTTGTCTGATTCCTTTATGTTTTCCGCTTATGAGGATTCAATAGAAGCGGAGCAAAACGGCGAGGGATTTCTTTTTCACGGATGGGATGCGGATACAGAGGAATCGGTGACACGACGTATCTTTCAGGCGTTCCCGGCGGGATCAGATTCGCTGCAGATGATATTATTAATAGACCTATCATCCAATCCGATCGATGAGATCGATGATTCTACGGCAACCCTGGTCAGAACCTATAACATAACCGCAATAGATTTCACATCCGATGCAACGGATACCTTGGGCGTCGAGGGTGAAGCGACTTTTAAGATGAGCCGGTCAAGCCTGGAGGGCTGGAGCATTTATTTGTGGTCGGATAGAGCGGCTAAGGGCGTGGATTTCAATTGGGCTGATTTTAAGGCTTTATTTAGGTGAATATGTTCCTTCGGCTCCTCTCCATACTGATATTCGCCGCACTGTCAGCTATCGTTTCGGTTTGTGTTAATCCTTTTTCTCCCCCGGAAGCCGGTTCCGGTTTGTATAAACCGATTGCGGCTCAAAGCGACCCCGATAGCGTTTTGGCGAACTTTAAATACGCTTATGAAAACCGAGATATAAATATCTATGAACATACGCTGGCGCCGGGATTCGTTTTCGTCTATTACGATCAGGACCTCGAAGGAAGAATCGAGACAATTACCGTACCGCGTGATGGAATCGGCGGTGATATCTATCGCACGACCGGTTTATTCGAAGCTTTCGATGAGATTCGGCTGGGGACCTGGCAGGTTCTGGAAACTGACCCGGAACCCGAGGATCCGCCGGACTGGGAAGCTCGTCAGGTTTTGTTTCACTTATCTTTAAAGGATATAAGCGGCGATCTCGGTTATTTACAGATGGAAGCCACCGGCAGAGCCCTATTTAAGTTCGAAAAGGATGAGGGCGGTACCTGGCGTATTATTGTATGGGAAGACCTCTCCATCCCAAATTAAGAGGAAAGTCGCAGATAATTGGCTTCGAAAGGGAAAAAGGAAAGTTCATCTAAAGGCAGGATCAGCCGCAAACAGCGGGCGAAGTCTACCGGCAGTCTTAGTTGGAAAGTATTTTTCGTCATAATCGCAGCAGCTATATTGTTCGTGGGGACTATCATCCTCCACAAGGATTTAGCCCGCCTTTTCGATTCATTAACGGCAGAACGGGCAGGGCAATCAAGTGATTATACGGCGCTTGAGGATGCAATCATGGCTGCTGCGGTCTCATTCGGAATAAATCCGGATAATATCCGGGTTAGTTTCTCCGGTCCGGATGAGGATTTAACCGGAGCCAGCAATGATATCAGGATATCGCATTTATATCCCAAAACGCTATTTCATCTCAAACTCCGCGACAATTTGGTGCCTACCGGTTTTACGATAGAAGATTGTATTGAAAGCAGAAATGGGGATTTTATGACCTTTCAAATCTCTCATCCCGATTTCCGCGACTATCGTTTCAATTTAATATCGGACCGGTCGGCGAAACCCCAAGCCTCTTATTATTCCGTGATTATCGATCACGTTCAATCACTGCCCTCGGAACAGAGGGTTAGGTTAGCCGATGATGGGGCATTCTATACGTTCATATTGACTCCCGGTGTAAGAGGATTTACCAAAACCAGACAAGAGCTGGTTTCCAAACAGAGACAGATTATATACGAGGTGCCGCTGGAGAGCCGTAAATTTGTTGGATTGATGAATGCCGCCGCTTCGATAGTAGGACTTAGGAGGGTCAGCGATTTGGAACAGGCTATGAACACCTTAAAGGGTTTATGCCGGGATTTTAACTATCTTTATGTGCGCGGCAAGGAATGGAACTTGAGCGAAGAGCTGGCAAGGAAATTGGGCGAGGCTGGATTTGTTATATTCGCCGGTGGAGAACCGGTGAATCGAAAGGAGATCGACATATTCCTGCAAGGCGGCGGCAGGATAGTTAAAACGACCGAGCGTATGGAAAGCGATTCCCGGGATAAACTTCGCATGGATCTACTCCGATACCACCGCGAAGAACTGCTTTTTAATAATTGGGGTATCATTATTGTAGAAGCCAATGCCGGTCTGCATGAAAACCTCGGTAATTCCGTTGACTATTTAAACAGATTTAATTGTAAATTAACTCCGATTTCTCAGATTCTTCTGAGGATCGGATAATCTTCTATTGAATAATAAGGATAAAAGGAAATGGCGAGATTAAGTATTCGGATCGATGAGATTGCGGCATTGCGGGAGATTGGCGACCGAAAATCGCCCGATCCGGTCAAGGTTGCGGTTGCCGCTGAAATGTACGGCGCCAATGGGATTACAATCCGTTTGGGCGAAAAGCGCTACTATTCCAAAGAACGCGACCTGTTTCTTCTTAAGGATTTGCTGAATATCGGATTGATGCTGGAAATAACTCCCACCGAATCAATGATTGAGCTGGCGCTGAAAGCCAAACCGGAGATAGTCAATCTTATTCCGGTCAATCAACAAGCTCTGTCAGAAGGGATGGGTCTGGATCTGGAGAACGAGTTCGATCTGATTACCGAAACATCAGCTCGATTGCAATTACAGGATATTCTGGTATCACTATTTATCGCCCCCGAAATCGATCAACTGAAAAGAGCGGCTAAAATCAAGGCTGACTACGTTGAATTATCCACAATTCCCTATGCGATTGCCGATACTGCAGTAAAGGAATCCGAGGAGCTGGAAAGGTTATCATCGATTAGCATGGCAGCATCCAAACTGCAGCTCGGGGTAATGGGGGGGCGCGGGCTTCGATATGATAACATCAAAGCGGTAGCCGAACTGGGAACTTTCGAAGAATTTATCATTGGCCACTCACTTATGAGCCGAGCTGTATTTGTAGGTTTAAACCAAGCGATAAAAGACATGGAAAATCTCATCAAATGATTACATAGGGTCTCAAATTGTTCGGCGAGAGCTGAAATATATTTTCAAGCTGGACAACGCAATTCCTATTGCCTTAATTTCAAAAGCGGTTTAGGTTTAATCCGAGTGGATTTACCAATCGATAATCATAGGATACGATGTTACATAATAAAATACGTCTGCTTCTCGCTGAAAATCATGAATTGTTATCCGATGGTTTGATCCGGATGTTATCGACTAAAGATGATCTGGAAGTTATCGAGACGGCTCGCGACGGCGAGGAGGTATTCGAAAAAGTCGGCTCATTAAGCCCTGATGTAGTGATTATCAGCCTGATGCTGCCTTTGGTTGGCGGCGTACCGGTAGTAAAACGGATCTCCAAGCATTATCCGAAAACTCATTCGGTTATCCTGAGTCCGTTTGGTAACGAGGCGCAACTGAGGGAATCATTGGAAGCCGGGAGCCGCGGATTTCTTATTCGGCAGAGTCCGTTCGATGAATTAATCCACGCTATTTATCACGCATCGAGGGGCGATTACTACCTGCCTCCTCAACTCGGCAAAAATCTCGTGTCGGAATATATAAGACCTATCGTGGAATTCCGCAAAAGCTCCGGCGCCATCACTCAACGCGAGCGCGAAATCGCTATACTTCTTTCCAATGGTTATTCCACCAAGGAAGCCGCGGAATTACTTCATATAAGCCCTAAAACTGCTGAAACTCATCGCGCCTCCATTATGAAGAAACTATCGGCAAAGAATGTCACCGATGTCGTCAAGTACTGCGTCCGCAATAAGCTCATAGAGCCTTAACCGGTGTCCCTTATCAATTCAGAAGATGCAGGAGTGGGTCAAATGGTGCAAGTATCGGCTGCATTAATCAGATGCACTGGATGAAGACATGCTTAAGCGCTCTCTTTTACAACGGCGAACCACCCTACCGGACGCAACTTGCGGTCCGATAGAATCGGGATCGCGCTTGGTTAACCTGTATTATTCACGAATTTAGTTATCGGTGGAGGAAGCCTTGCGCTTCCGGCGTTTTTTGAAATCCTCTATTCCAATCCGTAAATGATCTACTTCTATCAAACTCCCAAAGGACATGTCTTCGGCTGCGGATTAACAGTCTTTATGAATTATCCGGGCTAAGGCGGGTATGTCTTCTGCTCCAATAACGAAATTTATGAATAATACAGACCAGGGTTGGCTGTGCAGATAATTTACCACAAACTGCATAATATTGCATGGCATTCATCAAAAATTTGGTTAAGTATTCGCAAAATTTCTGCCATCGTAGCTGCAATCTATTATCTGTTTAAACCTTATACAGATTAACTCAATCCGAATTTAAGTACACAGGCATCGGCATAAAAATTGCTTAATTCTAACATTGGTAGTGATTTTATCTCTATAATTATATTCGAATATGACCATTTATACCGTTGGTAGTTGGTATTAGTGGTTTGGACTGGTAGTAGGTTTTCCTAACCAGATACATTTATATACTTGAGTTTTAACAGTTCATATTAAACAAAGGAGTGACCGTGAAGAGAATTTTACTAAGTACAACTGTTCCTTTATTGTTTTTTGCCGTAACCCTTTTTGCTCAACCGGCTTATATAGTACATCATCAGGATCCGCCGGAAGGTCGCTCGGGCGATATTGAGATAATTCCTTACGATTCTACCTTAATTGTGGATCCCGATGGGGGATTCGTCTGCTTTGATGTTGTCATAAACAACTATGACAGCAGATCTGTACTCGGTTATGTATGGGCGGAAGTCTACTGTCCGGCTACCGGCAGGCAATGGGAACCGCTGAACTTGGTATCGATGACACTCGGCCCTCACGAGACATTCATGTATGAAGACGGATGTTTATATGTGCCGTGGTGTATCGACGGGGGATTGTACCAACTAATTGGAAAGGTGGGCTGCTATCCCTTTATAACTGATACAGATACGATCACCTTCTATAAGGATGGCGGTGGGGATTGGGATTGTCCTCCCAATTTCTTCATCGAGCTAAATACTATCCTTCCTTCGGGTACTGTTGTTTCGGAATGTCAGCGGATCGAAGGCGAGACTGTGCCGGGCGTGGTTACTATCGGAGAGGTCTATCCCAATCCGTTCAATGCTTCCACGAATGTAAAGTTCAGCCTTTATGAGACCACGGATGTTGAAGTAAAAATCTTCGACTTGTTGGGTGAAGAGGTCGTTTCCCTCGTAAACAGGGAGTTATACGCCGGCACCCATGAGGTGACCTGGGACGCCTCGATGATGTCCTCAGGAATCTATTTTGTGGAAATCAAAGCGGGTTCGGCTAAGCTGGTGAAAAAGCTCACGCTGGTTAAATAGTCGTTATTGACTTAAATTTACTTAGGTGTCTCACGAAGGAGTTCCTCGTCGGCCTCTTCGGATATTCCCTTATTCAGTTGTTCGCTTTTATCGTCGTTTTCATCGTCGAGGTTTTCCATTTCGGAGAGGTAATCCAAGTCCTCTTTGGATAGCGCATCCTCCATTTTCTCATCGGTGATCTCGGATTCCTTTCCCCCGGAGCTTTCCCCTTGATTTTCCGTATTCATCTCAGATTTAGGATCCGCCGAATCCTGTTCAGGGTTTGAAAACAACTCCTCAAGTTCCTCAGAATCAACGTTGGAACTCTCATTTTGCTCTTGGGCAGTTACTTTGCTTTCACTGTCGGATTGTTCTTCATTGCCCGATGACTCCTCGTTGTCAGCTTTACCTTCAACGCTGCCGATTATATCATCGAATTCACCATCCATAAAACTCTTATTATCATTGGCGTCATGCTCCGTTCCATTCCATTCCGGAGTTTGATGAGGCGACTGTTGTTGTGGAGGATACTGTTTTTGTTTCGCTCGTTCCTGCGATTGGGTTTCATGTTGAGGCTGAGGCTGTTCAGTTTGCTGTGCCGGTTCCCGCTTGAGCGGTTCATTGAGCCCGCTGCTTGATGCAAACCGTCTCAGTTCTTCATCCAATGAGTTATCAACCGTATTGGAAAATCCGCCAACCTGATTCAACAGATTAGACACCTGGTCAACATTGTTAATAATCTCCTTAAGCTCCTGCCGCGTCTTTTCCACATCTTTTATGCTGGAAGTGATACTGTTGTCGTTTTCCTTCATTATCTCCCTGGTTTCCTCCGCCAAACGCAGAGTGAAATAAACCAGTTTTCTTATTTCGTTTTCACCTACTTTTGCGGCTTTTACCGCCAACTCCTGAGCTTCTGCAATCGAGGAGTATGAAATATCGGAAGCCGATTTCATCAAACCGGATATCTTGCTGGCATTCCGGTAGGTTTGTACAAATTGCGAGGCAACATCCGAAGTATCCTTAGCGCCGGCAGCCGAAATTTTGCTAACGGTTTTGCTGAGGTTTTTAATATTATCCGGAGTATTGTGAATCTCATCGGATGATGGTTGCGCCTCCGTTTGGTTTTCTGAGTTCTTATCGGCGCTGCGGAGACTGTTTTCTGGGCGATCATAACTCTGCTTTTGTGTTTCGGGTTGAGCGAAGCTGCGAGGGCGCTCCTTTGCGCTTTCACTCTTGGCGTTACTCATCGCTTTAGGGGGCGTTGACACGGTTTTTGACGAAGGTAGTTTGCCCTTCTTAGGAAGTCTTTTTGATTTGATGCGATTAGATGCGAAAAACAGCCCCGCCGCAGCCACAATTGAGACCAACGCAATTATCAACTCAATATTGCGGGCGAAAATTATACTTTCTTTCTCCTTATTGAAATCCGCAATATTCGCTTGGGCGAAATTGTCCAGCGATTGTCGCAGCTTATTTACGAAACCTGCAATGCTCTTTGATTGAGGTTCCAATTGTGACAGCGAAACCTCCCAGGCTTTGGTCCGCAGGTTGTTGAAGCTGAAATCCTGAGCTTTCAGATGATTGGTGATAAAAACAGCTACAACCGATTTTATACTATCAATATATCCCCACTGGGAACCATCCAGCTTCTCCTCAATACTATAGATCGAATCGAGCAGGTTGTTTTGAAGTATGGTAATTTCTTCGAGATATGTCTGTTTTTCCGGTTGGGAATCTGCCAGAATATGCTTGTTGACCGTAGCCACGACCTGTTTGGGAGCATGGGAGATATAGTCCAAATGCTGTTTGGTGCTGTCGATATCCTCCTTAACGGTTATAATCTGATTATCTACTTGCGATATTCCGCGATTGGATGATACCAAAGCATGTACAACCAGGATTATCGATAACAGCACCAGTAAGGGGGGCAACCAAATCTTGAATTCACGCAGTTTACTACTCATTTAAAAACCTCCGGAGGGGTATTATATATTTACTCCTTTTATACATTATAAATTATCGGAGGAAAGGTGAGATTTATTGAGTATCTTTTTTGTGCAAATTTAACCTGTATTATTCATAAATTTCGGCGCCGGTAGCGGAAGCCTTGTGCTTCCGGCATTTCTTTGGAATCATCAATTACAGTTTGTGAAGGATCTACTTCTATTGAACTCCCGAAGGACAAGCCTTCGGCTGCGGATGAATGGGTTTTATGAATAGTCCGGGTTAGTTTGTTACGGTGGAATCCAAAGGGGAGCAGTGATTATGACTGACCGATAATATAGAGCAATTATTCTCTGAGTTTATCGAAACTCTCTTCGGTAATATTGTCGAGTACGCCATTGACAAAACGGCTGGAATCCTTGGTGCTGTACCTTTTTGCTAATTCGATACTTTCATCGATTGTTACTTTTCGCGGGATTTCGGGGAAGAAAGTGATCTCGCAAACGCCGATCCTGAGTATATTGAGATCGATGATAGCCACGCGAGACATTTGCCAGTTTTTCAAGTTTCGTTTGATAAGCTCATCAATAGTTATATGGTTTCTTAAGACGGTGCGAAAAATATTCTCGCCGAAATAACTCGCTTTCTCGCCTAATTCATAACGCTCCGAACAGTGATCCCATATTTCCTGGATTACATCTGCCTCATCCTTGCATCCCAATATCTCGTAAGCGTATAGCGCTTCCAGTACTGCCTGTCTCGCTTTTCGTCTCGGACCCATATTCGCTTTTAAAAGAACAAAACTAAGTAGTTTGCGACCAACTGATAATATTATAAAATAAACTATATAATCGAACTAAATAATGTCAAGTAAATTAGCCATTTCGATTGCGGATAACGCCGCGTTCCATCCTTTGTTGCCCGCCTTAGTTCCGGTGCGCTCGATGGCTTGTTCTAAAGTATCGGTAGTTATCACGCCGTATATAACCGGAACTCCGGTCGATAATGAAACATTGGCTACGCCCTTGGTGACTTCATTGGCGACGAAATCAAAGTGCGGAGTTGCTCCACGAACAACGGCGCCGATCGCTACGATAGCGTCGTATTTCTTGGACTCCGCCATTTTCTTGGCTGCATAAGGGATCTCAAAAGAGCCGGGTACCCGGACAATTTTGATATCTTCATCCTTACAGCCATGTCTGTTAAGACAATCGAGCGCCCCCTCAAGCAGTTTCTCGGTAAAAAAATCATTGAACCGGGAGACAATCAAACCGAATCTCTTTCCTTCGGCTTTTAATGGAGCGGATATGTATTCAGGCATTTGAATCCTCCTCTATTGTTCCTTCCGGATATTAAGTAAATGTCCCAATTTATCTCTTTTTGTTTCCAGATAATGAAGATTGAATTCGTTATTCTCAACTTCTAATTTAACTCTATCGGTAATCTTTAATCCATGCCCTTCCAACCCAACTATTTTTTTGGGATTATTGGTCAGCACCCTAATCGTGGTTAAACCGAGATCCCGAAGTATCTGTGCGCCGATACCATAATCGCGCAAGTCCGGTTTGAATCCTAACTTCACATTAGCCTCTACCGTATCGTAGCCCTCATCCTGCAATTCGTAAGCTTTAATTTTGTTAGATAAACCGATCCCGCGGCCTTCCTGTCGCATATACAAAACCACTCCGCATCCTTCATTTTCTATCATCTGCATAGCGACGGCAAGTTGATCTCCGCAATCACATCTCAGAGAATGGAACACGTCGCCCGTCAGGCATTGTGAGTGAACTCGGACCAAAACATCTTCCTTGCCGGAGACTTCACCCTTAACCAAAGCCACATGGTGGAGTATATCGATATCGCTGCTGTATAAATGAAGCCTGAACTTTCCGAACTTATTCGGGAAATCGACATCAGCTTTTTTATGCACTAAACGCTCGGTTCTCTGACGGTATTCGATTAGGTCTTTCACCGTTATCAGCCTGAGATTGCACTTCCTGGCTATCTCAATGAGACGAGGCACCCGCGCCATCCTTCCGTCTTCATCCATAATCTCGCAGAGTACTCCCGCTGGTTTCAATCCGGCGAGCCTTGCCAAATCCACCGAAGCCTCGGTATGACCGGCGCGCGCCAATACTCCGCCTTTTACAGCCATTATGGGAAAGACATGACCCGGACGCGCCAAATCCGCCGGACGGGAGTCGTCATCGACCATAACTCGAATCGTCCGTGCTCTGTCAGCGGCGGAGATACCGGTGGTTGTTCCCACCACTGCATCGACCGATATATGAAATCTCGTGCCGTGCAATGCAGTGTTATGACGCGCCATCGGTTCCAATTCGAGCTGTTCCATTCTCTCTTCGGTCAAGGGAACGCAAACCAGGCCTCTCCCCTGCTTCGCCATAAAATTGACTGCCTCCGGGGTGACCTTTTCAGCAGCCATGATCAAATCGCCCTCGTTTTCACGGTCTTCGTCATCAGCTACGATAACCATTTTGCCGTCAGCGATTGCATCCAGCGCATCCTCTATTCTATCGAATTTACACATATAGAATTACCAACCTTTCTCCTTCAAATCCTCAAGCGATATCCCGCCCTTGGAATCCCGGGAGTTTATCATCTTCTCTATGTATTTAGCCATTAAATCGAATTCAAGATTGATTTTATCCCCTATCTTCTTAAAAACCATATTGGTTGATTCCCAGGTATGAGGTATTAAACTCACCTGATAACTTTCGGTTTGACAATCCACTACCGTCAAGCTAATCCCCTCCATAGCGATCGATCCCTTTTTAATTAGATAGTGACTGTATTCTTCCGGATAGTTAACAGTTACGTCAACCTGTTCTTCCCTGCGGATTATACCGGCAATTACTCCCACACAGTCTATATGACCGGAAACCAAATGACCTCCAAGGCGCGATGAGGGCGTTAAGGAACGTTCGAGATTAATCCTGTCTTCAACCTGCAATTGCCCCAGATTGGTCCTGCTTAATGTTTCCCCAATTGCTTCGACCTCAAAAGAATCTCGGTCAAAACCGGTTACGGTTTGGCAGGTTCCGTTGATGTTTATACTGTCACCGACCTTTACATCATCCACTATTATATCCGCCTTAATTTTATATATCAGCCCGTTCCCCCTTTTCCTGCGTGAGATCAGCCGCCCTACTTCTTCAACAATACCGGTGAACATCTAATCAGTCTCCCCAAAATCCGGATAACCTATAAATACCGAATCATTACCAATCTTCTCCCAATGGAATTCCTTGAAAGTGAGTATACCGGATGATTCATTAAATCCCATTCCCGAACTGAAAGGAACACCGCTGCCGTAGATATATGGAGTGTGCGAGAGGATAATTTTATCAACAGCCTTCTCCCTGAGGAAATTATCATAGACAGCGCCTCCTCCTTCCACTAAAATAGAGGTGATACCCTCCTTGGCGGCTCTCTCAATCAACGGCTCCAGTTTAAAATTCCGAGTCTCCGATCGAATCGTCCAGACCACGGCATCCTTATGATACTCAACTCTGTCAGCTTTCGATGAAACAGCTACGATGGTCGGAGCATTGGATTCTATATTGAATATACTCAGATCGGACGAAAGGGGGATTCCGTCGCTGAGAATAATTCTTATCGGATCACGCCCCTTAACCAATCTCAGGTTTAAGCTCGGATTATCTACCATAGCGGTTCTGGCGCCTATCAAAACAGCATCATATCCCGCCCTAAGATAATGAACGAATTTTAGAAACGGTTTACCGGAGAGATACCGGTTTTCGAATTCGCTGGAATAGATATAGCCATCCAATGATAATGCCGCTTTGAGAGTAACGAACGGTTTCCCTGTATTGATATGTTTGAAATAAATCTCGTTTAACCGGCGCCCCTCTTTTCTCATTAAGCCGGTTTGGACCTCAATACCCTGACTTCTCAATATTCTGAAACCGCTGCGCTTAACATTACGATTAATATCCCGGTTGGAGCAAACCACCTTCTTAATGCCCGACTGGATAATAGCCTGCGTGCACGGCGGAGTTTTTCCCCGGTGATTACATGGTTCCAGATTCAAATAAAGCGTGGCGCCTTTCGCCTCATTGCCGGCATCCCGAATCGCCTCCACTTCCGCATGAGCGCTGCCGCAGCGCCTGTGGTAACCCTTGCCGACAACATGGTCATTTTTCACAAGCACCGCACCGACCATAGGATTGGGCGCAACCTTGCCCCAACCTCTCAAAGCGAGGTCAAACGCTTGCTGCATATATGAATAATCTTCATTCCTAAATTTAACAACCATAAAAAAATTCCCCTCTCCGGGGGATTAACATAGAGACAAGGGAACATCAACAGGCATAATATCCCAAACACCCGATCACGGATATATTATGACTATACCTTCTCCCATCCGGACTATACCGTCGGCGCCGGGATTCCACCGGCTCAGCTTACGCTCGCGGACTTTTACCGCCGGTCGAGGATTCTCGCCTCACCCCGAAGGTTAACCTCTAAAGATACAAGCTTCAGGTCGAATGTCAAGTATTTTCGGTAAGTTTTATCGCCGCTGCGGCGAGTAGTTCTGTCCAATGGAATGCGCCAGGCGCTGCATTTGGCAGTCCAAACGTATCGGAATAGAGTGAGAAGATGCGCGCGCACAATGAGGATATCAACTACTTTCGGAGCCGGAGAGTTGAATCAAGGTGATTTCCTTAATCTCGATACCCAGTTCGTTTCTGGCAATTTTGAGCTCGATATCCTTGAGGGCAAGCTCAGCCATCTTTTTAGAGGTTCCGATTCTCCTACGGAATCGTCTACCTTCATATCTATAATCAATATAGTAATTCTTACCGCGTTGATATATTTTAATCCTATAAGTCCCTGCTGTGGTTACGAGATGAAGGGGTGTTTTTGCAACTCAATACATTCTCCCTATAATTAAATGTCGAGCAACAAGATAAAGAATCATGAAAATAAAAATGCCGAAGGTGGGATTCGAACCCACACGCCCTTACGAGCACTGCGCCCTGAACACAGCGTGTCTGCCAGTTCCACCACTTCGGCAAGAGGTTCAAAATAATATAAGGCATTATCTTTGGCAAGAATTATTAATCGGGGCAACAACTAATTTTAAGGGATTCTCGTAATATTGTGCGCTATAAGGACGATTTGATTAAGTATATCAGAGTGTATTTCAGATAAGTATGTAAAATTGCTACGGATAAATTATTGACAATCGTGTTGAAAAGGATTAAGATTCTGCTATGATTAAGCATGTAATTTCGCTAATCTTAGTGTTTATCACAATATTCCCTTCCGCAGCGAAAGCCGAGTTAGTAAGCGTTACTTTGAATGGCTCCGATTTTTCGCCATTCAGCAAAGGGTGTCTCAACTTACAAAGTGAGGGAAAAGGCTTTTGTTTATTGAATGCTATTAGCAATGGGGAATTTGCAATATATAATTTCGAATTCCGCGCCGATGCCGAAAGGATATCAGCATCCGCCGATATTGAGAATCCATCGGGACGGGAGATTGATGTTTATATCTACAACTATGGTGAACGAAGAGAAACCGATTTACTTTCCAAACCGGAGCTTAATGACCGCTGGATTAGATGGGAAACAGTTCTGGTTGATGATAACTGGGAATCCCGATCCCCGCAATTTATGACGGTTAAAACCGAAGGCGGCGCTTTTGATCTGCTCGGTCCGCATAATATAGTAAGATTGTTATTCTACGCCGACCCGGGAGTTCCGCCGCAAAATGAGGTTTTCATTATTAAAAAGGTAACACTGGCCTACGAGACTGCATTTGATTTTGCATCCATAACCAAATCGGACACCAGCAAGGTATGGAGGGATGGCGACAGATTGTATGCTTATGGTATCGGACACCCGCCGTCTAACGTGACCAATCAGGGCCAGGCCCGTGCCATGGCGATACGAGCCGGTACTGTGGATGCACAACGGAATCTGCTATCTCATCTCAAGTCTATTACTTCAAACGAAACAGATGGACACGCATCAATTTCGGGAAGGCTAACCGGCGCTGTAACCGAAG
The DNA here is from genome assembly GCA_964563085.1 of uncultured Ignavibacteria bacterium. Lineage (GTDB taxonomy): Bacteria > Zixibacteria > MSB-5A5 > UM-FILTER-46-8 > UM-FILTER-46-8 > WJIR01. The sequence goes on from CAZLVS010000002.1 coordinate 132,452, forward strand.
ACACCGAGTATTTAGATGATGGTTCGGTTCGAATTACCCTATCGATACCGATTAAACGGATATTCCAGCGAAAACCGTATTAATTCGACAGACTAATTTAATTCATCCCGCTGAATCTTCTCCGCCAAATCTGCCCCTAAATCGAAGGCTGATTTTAAAAGTTCAGGTTGCTGGTTCACAGTACCTTTCTTGAGCGACTTGTTCCTCGCTTCGATCTGTCCTGCGAATTCTATTCCAACCCACTTAAAAAACCCTTTGATAACCGTACTGGCGCAATCGAATTTCTGTCTTTCCCCGCCAGCAAGAACGATGACTCCCTTTCGTTTCTTAAGATCAAGGTCCCGAAACTTGACTCTATCGGAGGGTTTCTCTTGGGACTCCGGAAAGATAGCCGGCTTGAGGCAATTGCAGCGATCGATGAATAATTTCGCTTGCGCCGAGACCGTATCGAAATAAACCGGGCTGCCGAATATTACTAAATCGGCTTCGATCAGAATCCGATAGATCTCGGTCATAGCGTCCTGAAAAAAACAATAAGCGGGGTAAGGACTCACACCACAGGATTGACAGGGGATGATATCGAATTCATTTAGATCATAGTGAATAGCCTGGCTGCCTTTCGATGACGCTCCGGCAAGCAGATTTTTAACCAGAATACCGCAGTTACCATCCATTACCGGAGAAGCGTTTAAACCCAGTGTTATCATATCTCCTCAGCCATCTCTTCCCACTGTTTTATCAAGCTGTCCAGCGTATCCTGCAATTCCTGTACTTCGTTCTCCAGCATAGATAGTTTTCCCCAATCGCTCGCTATGTTCTCAGAACTCATCTCTTTTCGCTTTTGCTCGATCTTGCTTTCTAATGCTCCTATCTCCTTTTCCAGTTTCTTAACCCGCTGGACTTTCCGGCTGCGTTCTTTGCTCTCAATGTAGCTTTGCAATGATTTACCCGAGTTACTTTTAATCTGCTTTTTGGTTGGCTCGGGTTCGGGAACCTCAAACTCCTTCCTCTTTTCCAGATAGTAATCATAGTTGCCGGCGTAACACTTCAGATGGTTATTTTCGAAGACATAAAGCTTATCAATGATACCGTTCAGGAAATAACGGTCATGGGATACAATTAAAAGCGTGCCGGGGAAATCGCCGAGCGTTTCTTCCAGCACCTCGCGCGCGGAAATATCCAGATGGTTAGTCGGCTCGTCCATTACCAGGAAATTGTGTTTCCGCAAAAAAAGCATCGCCAATGCCAATCGAGCCCTTTCCCCTCCGGATAGGCTGGACGCAACCCTCAGCGGCTCCTGATCTGTAAACAGGAAGCGTCCGAGGTAACCGCGTACTCTAACTTCCTCCCAATCCGGAACCAGATCCCAAACCTGGTCGAGGATGGTCCGGGAATATTCGATATCATCTCTGTGCTGGCTGAAATACCCAACTGAAACCTTACTTCCGATCTTAACGGTTCCTCTATCGGCCTCAATTAAACCGGAGATAATTTTAAGTAGTGTGGATTTACCACAGGCGTTCGGACCGATAATCCCCACAGCCTCCCCTCTCTCCAATTCAACGCTGACACCGTTTAAGACGTGGTTATCTTCATACGATTTATAAACATCGCTGACTTCGGCAACTTTCAATCCCGACCGAGCGATATCGGTAACTACGGGTTTCATTCCGCTGGTATCTTCTGCCGGTCTTTCCATTCGTTCAAGTTTCGCAAGCATCCGGCGGCGTGATTGCGCTTGTTTGGTTTTCTGTCCGACGATATTCCTTCGTATAAATTCCTCTTGTCTCTCGATCTCCGCCTGCTGACGTTCGAATTTCTTGAGCTGCAATTCATGCTGTTTTCTTTTTAGCGGTAGATATCCGGAGTAATTTACCTTGGGATAAAAGAACAACTTCTGTCTTTGCGCCTCGCAAATACTATTCGCTACGTTGTCGAGAAAAGTCCGATCGTGCGATATAATTATAGCTCCCCCGCGGTATCCGGTCAGATAATTCTCAAGAAACTCGATGCCGTTCAGATCCAGATGGTTGGTGGGCTCATCCAGGAGAAGCAGATCAGCGCCGGTCAATAACACTCTTGCCAGCGCAGCCCTGTTTCTTTGTCCACCGGATAAATCCTTGACCGGTTTTGTAAACTCATGCTCGTAGAATCCCAATCCCTTCAGGACTTCCTCGATTTTCCTCTCAATCTGGTCACCATCGGCGGCTTCGTATTCATCGATGAGCTGTCCGTATTCTCTGAGATATTGACTATTCTCAGTATCGGAAGCCATCAGTTCTTCCAATTCTTTTATCCGATGACGCTTCCGGAGGGTCTCCTCGAAAACCGATTTCATGTCTTCGAACAGTGGAAGCTGCCGAGTATGAACTTGATCCTGCTGCAGATAAGCAAACCTGATGTAATTGGGCATGACCACCGAACCCGAATCGGGACTGTGATTGCCTATTATCGCCTGCAGTAAGGTGGTTTTGCCCTCGCCATTTCGGCCTATCAATCCGATTCTATCGCCCTCATCGACCCGGAGTGAAACTCCATCCAACACTATATCAGCGCCATAACTAACAACGATATTTTGAACATCAACCAGAAGCATAAATCAGTCGCATAAAGAAAAAATCAATAGTCACTGTTAGAATATAAACATTATCGACTATATTTACCTCCGGAAGATAAATCAAATGCGCGATATATTTGCTCAAGCAGGATGACCAAGGAAAGCCTGTGACCGAATGTCATTTCCGACAACGAAATAACATATTGCTCTCGGGAGATAATCTCACTTGAAAAGCCATCATGCCCGCCGAGCGCAAAGGCTATCTTGCCATTGGTTTGAGTCAAACCTTCAAAAAGCCGGGCGAATTGCTGGGTATTACACTTCTTGCCGTGTTCATCAAGAAAAACTACCGGAATCGATCTCGGGCTTCCTTTTATAAAAGATGCGGGAGGTTCCTTTGACTGCGATTTTTCACCGGGATAGTATTCTATGGAAACCTCCGCGTAGGGTTTGAGTAATTTAATATAATGTTCAATGCCCTGGACAGCCCAATCCTTCTTTTTCTTTCCGCCTGCATATATGAATATCTTAACCATCAGGATCAGTCCGGCATTATTTTGAGATAAACAGTGCGATTACGCGGTCCGTCGAACTCGCAGAAATAAATCCCCTGCCATCTACCCAGCAGCAATTTTGCGCCCTCAATTATGACTGTCTCTGATGCGCCGACCAGCGAGGATTTTATATGAGCGTCGCTGTTACCCTCCGCGTGGGAAAAGCCCCAATCAACCGGAATCAGTTTGCGCAAGAATTTATCGATATCACTGCGAACCGATGGATCTGCATCCTCGTTGATTGTCACTCCGGCGGTTGTGTGACGGGTGTAGATTACAGCGATGCCGCTTTTAACGTCAGCTTCTCGTACGAATGATTCGACTTGAGAAGTTATGTCGATTAATTCCGTTCTACTCGATGTTTTGACTGATATCTCTTTAAGCATTGTTCTTCGTCTGGAAAATTGCGGTTGCGAATTTCTCCGGTTCGAAAAGGTCATAATCCTCCGCCTTCTCCCCCAAACCGATATAGCGAACCGGTATTTTATACTGAGTTGCCGCTGCAAGAACCACGCCGCCTTTAGCGGTTCCGTCCATCTTGGTCAATATCAAACCGGTGAGATGAATAGCTTCGTCGAAGAGCTTTATCTGAGAAAGTCCGTTCTGCCCGGTTGTGCCATCGATAACCAGCAGCGATTCATGCGGCGCGCCTTCCATCGCTTTGTTAGCAACGCGATGTATTTTTTTTAACTCCTCCATCAAATTGGATTTTGTGTGAAGCCTACCCGCTGTGTCTATGATGACCACATCCTTACCCCTGGATTTTGCCGCGCTGATGGCGTCAAAAGCTACCGCAGCCGGGTCGGAGTCCTGCCCGTGTTTCACGATATCGGCGCCGACCCGATCAGCCCATATCGTCAGTTGTTCCACGGCGGCGGCGCGAAAAGTGTCGCAGGCTGCCAATAGCACCGACTGACCATCGTCCATATAATACTTTGCTAACTTGGCTATCGAGGTGGTTTTGCCGGTGCCGTTAACGCCGACTATCATAATCACTTTCGGCTTGACCATATCGGTAGTCGGCGGCTGTTCATCTGCTTTCTTCAGGATATCGACAGCGGTGGAAATCATCAGCTCTTCGAGTTGTTCCGCTTCGGTTATCTTGCCGCCGCGGTATTGCTGCCTCGCCTCTTCGATAATTTTAGCAGCGGCTTCAAGCCCGATATCGGCTGAGATTAAAACCTCTTCTAAATCTTCCAGCAGCTCTTCGTCTATTTTTCGCCCGCGCGGCAATACGCTGCGAATACCGCTTGATATCTTATCGGTCGTTTTCGATAGTCTCTCTTTTAGCGCTTTAATGGAAAAACCCATCTTATCCTTCCGTTCCGGTTGAAGTTAATTCTCTGTTGGTTTCATCTTCGAAACGTACCGAAACCAGCTTGGAGACTCCCGGCTTCTCCATTGTGACGCCGTAGAGAGTATCGCTGGCTTCCATCGTGAGTTTGTTATGCGTAATAATTACGAACTGAGTCGATGCTGAGAACTTTTTGAGGACCTTCAGGAATCTTCTGAGGTTATTATCATCCAACGGCGCGTCTACTTCATCGAGGAAGCAGAACGGCGACGGTTTGACAAAATAGATTCCGAAAAGGAGAGCGATTGCGGTCAGCGCCCTCTCGCCGCCCGAAAGCTGGGTTAGGGATACGATCTTTTTCCCCTTGGGGCTGGCTTCTATCTCAATAGGCGATTCCAACGGATTTCGGGGATCCTGCAATACAACATCCGCCTGCCCGCCTTCGAAAAGCTCATTGAATACTCGCCTGAAATTCTGACGTATCAGTTCGAAGTTGGTTAAGAATTTTTCCGCAGCGGTTTTGTTTATCCTCCCAATAACCTTACGGAGCGAATCTCTGGATTCTGCCAAATCGCTTTGCTGCTTGGTTATGAAATCAAGGCGATCTTTCGATTTTTCATAATCCTCCAGAGCCAGCATATTCACCGCTCCCATTCGCTGGATTTTGCCGCTCAATTCTTCTGCTCTTTCTTGTGCTTCCTGAGCATTCCAACTCTCTCCCGGGGGTTCAAACTCTTTTAGGTCGGCGCCGTATTCCTCTACCGCTTTTTGAATCTGATACCTGGCATCGGATTCCAATTCCTTTATCTCCAGCGAGAGCTCATGTTCTCCTTTCTGCAGTTCATCCCTCCGGCTGCGCAGGGAATTTAACTCCGTCTCGAACTGTTTTATCTCGGATTCAACTTCAGCGTAATCCCCTTTAACCTTATTCAGCTTGCCGGTGAACTCATCCTTTTTAACGTTCAGCTCCTTTATCTCGCCGGAAAGTTCCATTCTCTCTGCTTTAAGCTTTTCGAGCTGCTCTTTGGACTCCTCCAATTCCTTTACATACTGGTTTATATTTTCTTCGGACCTTGTCTGCAATTCCAGATTGTTGTTCAACTCTGATTCATGCCTCTTCTTCTCGGATTCGAGATTAACCAGATGAACTTTCGCCGAATTAGCGCTCCGATTAACCTCCCGATAAATACGTTCCGATTCTTCTAACTCTTTATTCTGGTCTGCGAGGATATTTTTCAAGCGCTCGTACTCCGAAGTAAGTTCCTGTTTTGACCTCTCCAGCTCGGACGCATTTGCCTTTACGGAATCGAGTTTCCCGGATATCTCCTGAATCTCTCGGTTATTGCTTTGCTTTAACTCCTCATAATGCTTACGGTCGGATTCCAACATCGACAGTTTTTGCTCAATATCCTTCAGGCTTCTATCCCGCAGCGATAATTCCTGCTCCAGATTATCGATTTTAGAGCCGATTTGAAGTTCCTCAGCGCCAAGATCGCCGGCTTTGGAACGAAGCTGCGCGATCTTATTGTCGGAAGCTTGTAACTGCTCATCCAACGCTTCAACAGCAGCCCGGCGCCCAACAATCGAACTCTCGGAACCGAGGTTCCCTCCGTCGACCAAGCCGCTCCACCTGAAACGCTCGCCCTTGCGGGTCACGATTGATAAGCCGGGAACCAATTGTTCCGATACCTCTTTAGCTGAGGCTCTGTCGTTAAATAAGATTACATTGGCGAATAGCGTATTGAGTAAGCGATGATTTGAGGAATTACTGATTTTCTCGCTCAACCTCCCTTCGTAACCCGGGGAACTCCTGATCTGCTCGGGAATATCCAATTCAGTCGGCGGAGATGCGTGATTCTCAACCAGAAAACCAGCGCTGCCCTTTTCCGCGTTTCGCAGGATATCGATATTCTCAAAAGCGTCGTCAAATGATGCGCATAATATCAACTCGGCGTCCTGCCCCAGCGCGGTTTCCACAGCCGCTACCAGGTCTTTGGGAATGTTCAGTTTTTCGGCTACTGTTCCCTTTAGTCCGGGAGTATCTTTCATTCGCGACAGGACTGTTTTGGCTCCTTCACGAAATCCTTCATATTGCGATTCCAATTCCGTTAGGGTTTCCAATTTCGCCGATATGGAACTGTTTTTGTTTAGCTCCTGCTGGATTTCCCCCTCTATATTCGCCAATTGCTCCTTAACATTTTTTCTCTGCTCAAGAAGTGAATCCTTTTCCGACTCCAGATTTTTCATCTCCTCGGAAATCCGACTTCGGGACTCGATCAGTTTGGTTCTATCCAGTTCGGATTGTTCTAACCTGGAAGTGAGGTTTTTATTCTTATTTATTAGACTCTCTATTTGACCTTGATATTCATCGCATAGCGAACGCAGTCCATTGAGTTTGGAGTCAACGGTTGCGGCCTGGTTACCCGCTTTTTCAAGCTGCTCACGGATCGGCTGCTGCTGCTGCCTTTTTTCTTCCAGTTCATTTTCTGCTGTGAGCAGTTCGCTGTCCAACTCCTTGAATTTTGCCTCAGCCCTGCTGATTTCAACCACATTCTTCTCAATCAAACTGCGCAGTTGTTGTTCACGGGAGGAAAGTTCCTGAATTCTAATCCTCGATTTCTCCAGTTCGGAGTTAAGCCTGGCGAGGTTATCCTCGAGGAATGTAGAACGCTGTTCATTTAACGTGTATTGTTTCTCTTTTGCAATTAATTCCGATTCGATCGGAGCTAAATCTGAGGAAATATCGTTCATCGACGACCTGATTTCATCAAGGACCGATCGTTTCTCCTCGTATTTAGCTTCGATCCGGGAAATACCCGCGCGTAATTGCTCCAATTGGTCCGATGTTTCTCTCTTACTCTCCAGGGCTTTGGCGAGTTTGTCCTTCAGACTGCCGTAAGTAAAGGATAAAAGCTGAAGCCCCAGCTCTTGTAACTCCTGAGAATACTTCTTGTATCTCTCCGCCTTCAAAGACTGTCTTCGCAAAGAGTTAACCTGCTTTTCTATTTCCGAAGCTATGTCGTTGATACGGAGTAGATCGGAACTCACCGTCTCAAGTTTCCTAAGCGTTTCTTTCCGGCGGATCTTGTAACCGGATATCCCCGCAGCTTCCTCGAATAAAAATCTCCTATCATCGGTTTTGTCCGAGAGAATAGCTTCCACCATGTTTTGCTGTATTACCGAGTACGCATGCGGACCAACACCGGTGTTAAGTATTAGATTGTTTATATCTTTCAGCCTGCAAGGTTGTTTGTTGAGAAGATATTCACTCTCGCCGGAGCGATAAAGCCGCCGCGTCACGAGAATTGAGTCATAATCCAGCGGAAAAACCCCCTGCCTGTTATCAAACTCAAGAGAAACCTCAGCCATACCCAATGGTTTCATCTCCGATGTACCGTTGAAAATGACCTCCTCCATTTTCTCGCCCCGCAGAAGGGAGACGCGCTGCTCGCCTAAAACCCACCGGATGGAGTCCACGATGTTGGTTTTACCGCATCCGTTCGGACCCACGACGCATGTAATGCCGCCGTCGAACTTAAAAATGCAGCTTTCAGCGAACGATTTGAAACCGTTTAATTTTAAACTATTGAGGTACATCTATACCTCCGGTTGAGATGTTTTCGATTTCGGATAATTACTATTACAAAAATAATGAGTCAGAAAAATCAACATGTCCTTATACTTATGCTGAACCGAAGCCTCGCCATCGGAACGTATCCGCAGATTGTAAAACGGTTCGCCGATTTGCTTTTGGACACCAATCCTGATCTTCGCTCCGCTCTTCAACGCCAGAAAGGGATTATACGGGTCTTCGGAAGGATCCAAATCAAGCGCAATCTTAGCCCCGATTTGCGAAACCCTGTTTACGAAAGCTTTGTTCGGTAAGCCATGCTTACCCTTTTGATTCACTTCCGGATGAAATACCCGGTACCCCGATGTATATCGATGAATCTTGCCTGCCGGATACTGATCTGAAATAAAAATCATTTTCCGGCGATCAAAAAGCCTTCTCAATAGATCCACAATATCGCCGCAATTATCAAGACTCTCGTTGTCCGTGGGTAGTAAAACTATCAGTATCTCCTTACTCTCAGTTACCAAAAAGGATTGACATTCCGGTTTGTGCCGCCAGGATGCAAGTCTAATAATCGCCCTTTGCAGTATCTTCATTGCAAACTCTCACCTATTAGCAAGCTATCAACATGATTTGAGTAATTGTCTATGCTCAACTCCAGTTGCAATTTCTTCCGGCTGGAATCGGGAAAGTGCAATGGGACACCTTCGGCGAATATTCTGCAATTCCTCGCCGGATTCACATTAATATTATACGAGTTATACCTGGAAAACCTCTTCACCTGTCCTCTTTTTAAGATATCATTAAATAGGATATCATCCTCCGCGGCTACCAGTACGGACAGCGTATCAAATGCCATCAACTCCACCATGAATTTGGTGACCGTATCCGATACTTCAGACGCCGGTGTAACAGAAATGTCCTTTGTATTCAACTTGTATTTATCCGCAAAATCCGACCTCGATCCAAAAATGTAGACCGCTGCAAGTGCAACTACAAGGAAAATGGAAACCTGAAACCATCGTCTGGCTTTATTATCCCTTTGCCGGTTTGCTGAATCTCGTAACTCCCTCACCTGTTTTTTCTCAGGATGCTTATCTCCTCCCCGACCATCGCTTGTCCGTTCAGCTTCCTTCTCAATCCGCACACCCAGGAATTTTCCGTAGGATTCCAGGTAAGGCTTTACGTAAGCATCTCCCGGAAGTTCATCGAAATTCTCCTCCTCCATCGCCTTAAGATAACCGGGTTGGATTTTAAGATGTTCGTGGACATCATCAAAACTCAACTGCTTTCGTTCCCGGGCTTTTCTTAATATTTCGCCAATGCCTTGAAACTCATCATAGCGCATGAGAGCCAACACCCAATAGTTGCGCCAGACAATTTAGGGGCATTCCAATCACATTATCCAGTTCACCCGAAATTCTGTCTACCAGAATACTACCCATACCCTGTATTCCATAGGAACCCGCTTTATCCAAAGGTTCTCCCGATTTCACATAATCGCTTAACTCCTTATCTGTAAAGTTTCCGAAGAAGACGGTAGTTTCCTCATGGGAAACGCTCTCCATTCCCTTACCATTGTTATAGCAGGAGACCGCTGTTATAACCCGATGCTGTTTACCTCTCAGCATGGTTAGCATCCGCTGAGCCCCCTCGGCATTCTTCGGCTTGCCGAGTATACGATTCTCCAAAACCACAACCGTATCGGCCGCAATAACCGGAGTATCCAGATAATATTCCGATGCTTCCTTCGCCTTCATTAACGAATTCGTTTCGGCAAACTGAACCGGGTCCTTGGATAAATTCGAGGATTCATCAAGCAAGGGACAATAAATAAGGAAATTGAGCCCCAGCAACTTAAAAACCTCTATTCGTCTCGGCGAGCTGGAGGCGAGAATCACCTCGGCGTCCCCCAGAATTTCTTTTATCTTTACCGCTGCCGGTTTGTCGATAGCATTTTCAATTGTATATTCCGCCCTGGGTTTCATTACTCCTCAATGTAAAACGTGACGGGTCCGTCGTTGATCAATTCCACTTCCATTTTTGCACCGAATTTCCCGGTTTCGGTCTTAAAACCGCACTCTTTAAGATACGCTGCAAATTTCATATACAGTTTCTCAGCTTCCTCAGGCGCGAGAGCATTCACAAATGATGGGCGTCTTCCCTTACCGGTATCCGCATATAATGTGAACTGGCTGACAACCAATATTTCAGCTCCGATATTCTTAGCGGAGAGATTCATCTTGCCTTCGGTATCCTCGAAAAACCTGAGATTCATCAGCTTATCAGCTGCCTTGCGAACAATATCGTCGTTATCGCCGTCACCGGCTCCCAGAAGCAGAAGCATTCCTTTACCGATGGAAGCGACTGTCTCGTTATCAACTCGAACGCTTGCCGATTTTACTCTTTGAACAACTACTCTCATATCCTATCCAAAACCTTGAAAATTACCATCAACAGGCGCAACTGTCAAGTGATTCCGCCATTAAATTGGTAAAGGTAAATACCGCAACGGGAAACGATTTTAGCGAATCAATGCATCAATTAACCGGGATAATTCGCAAAACAGAATAATCGGCAGCTAAGGCTCGCAATTTGTCTCATAACCTGAGAAAGATTGCTTCGTCGCAATGCTCAGCGGCGTGTCCCGGAGCAATCGGGGCAATGACGGAAACAGAAGTCATTGCGAGCCCGAGGCTTGTCGAGGGTGCGGCAATCTCTTATTTTTTGCAATACCCTAAATTAGGGTTGTGAGACAGATTGCTCGTCCTTCGGGAATTTAATAGAAGTAGATCATTTGCGGATTGGAATTGAGGATTTCAAAGAAACGCCGGAAGCGCAAGGCTTCTGCTGCCGATGATGAAATCTATGAATAATACAGGCTAAATGCCTTGATTCTTCAAAAGTTTCTACTGGATAATCCACCATTAATATCTTATACTTGGCAATTAAGCAATAAACCTTTGTGGATGTTATTAATCTTATGATCAAAGCCGAAGCGCTTCGAAAATTATTTTACGACAAAAAGAGGGGAGAGATCACAGCAGTTGATAATCTCTCCTTTGAATGCCGCTCCGGCATGATACTCGGAATTCTGGGCTTGAACGGCGCCGGTAAAACTACGACCCTGAGAATCTTAGCTACTTTAATCAAGCCATCATCGGGAACTGCATTCATAAACGGCATCGATATTCTAAAGGATTCAGAGAGAGCAAAAGCGCAGCTTGGGTTCCTCTCAGGGGATACCGGTCTTTATCGTCGATTGACACCCAAAGAAATTGTACGTTATTTCGGAGAGCTGTATGGAATCAGCAGGCGGGAATCAGATATAAGACTCGCCGAGTTTTCCGAGAGATTGTCGATGGATGAATTTTTGGATACCAAGATTGATAAATTATCCACCGGTCAGCGGCAGAAGGTATCAATTGCGCGCACCATGCTGCATGATCCTCCGGCGCTGATTATGGACGAACCTACGGCGGGGTTGGATATAGCAGCATCAGCGAATATCATCGAACTTATCAAGCGAGCTAAATCCCAGAATCGTTCTGTTCTCTTCTCCACTCATGTCATGCACGAAGCCCGGAAGCTCTGCGACGAAATACTGATAATCCACCGGGGCAAAATGGTGAAATCCGGGACGATAGAAGAGCTGAAAATCGAAACCGGCGAAGATGATCTGGATCGAATCTTTATGGAATCGGTTAGGAGTAAGCAGTGAAAAAGATCTTTATTGTTTATCGAAAAGAGATGCTGGATATGCTGCGGGACAGGCGCACCATAATTTCCATGGTTATCGTACCGCTGCTCTTATTCCCGATAATGACTATGGGCATAGGTTCGGTTATCAGTTCTCAAATCGAAAAGACTCAGGCGGAAATCCATACAATAGCGATCCGGGGAGGCGAGTTCTATCCTGAGTTGGCAGACTATCTGAAAAATAGTCGGGTTTTACGGATTGTCAAAGTCGATGATTATCAAAATGCCATTAAGGAAAAGCGAATAAACGCCGCAATCGAATTCAGCAGTGACGCTCAAGACACGGTGGAATCCGGCGGTTCGGCTTCGGTAAAGGTCTATTATGACGCCGCCGAGATTAAATCGGAATTCGCCCGGGATAAGATATATCGTTTGTTGGGTGAATTTGAGGATTCCATCGCGGCAAGACGATTAAATGAGATTGGAGGCGATTTGGGCTTACTCGATCCGCTGATCACCGAATCAACCAACCTGGCATCCCGGGAAAAGATGTCCGGGATGATGTTATCAACATTTTTACCTTACATGATAATAATATTGTCGATGGTCGGCGCTATGTACCCCGCCATCGATCTCACCGCAGGTGAGAAGGAGAGAGGTACGATGGAGACTATTCTGGCGTCCCCGGCATCGAGACTTGAGATATCCATTGGCAAATTCCTGACCGTCTTCACGACTTCATTCGTAACCGCGCTGCTTTCGATTACTTCCCTTACTGCAACTACCGGCCTGGGAATGGCCGGTTTCAATCAGATGAGCGCAACTCCACTGGCATTTAAGGTCAACATATTTTCGTTCTTGATTCTGATTGTGCTGATGATACCGGTCGCCTGCTTGTTTTCCTCGGTTTTAATGACCCTGTCTTTGTTCGCCAAGAGTTATAAAGAAGCCCAGAGTTACATCACTCCGGCAATGTTCGTTGTTATCCTACCCGCAATGGTTTCCTTTGTCCCCGGGATAGAGTTCAGCAGCCGATTGGGTTTCATTCCGATAATAAATGTAAGTCTGGTTGCTAAAGAAATCCTAATGGGAGAGATATACTGGAACCATATTGCTGTTGTATTCATTTCCACGGGCATCTTAGCAGCATTCGCAATTTTCGTAGCCAAAAAACAGTTCGAAAGAGAAGAAGTTCTCTTCAGGATATAGACTATGGATAAGACAACTCTTTTGCTGGAAGCGGCGGAGATACTCAATTCCGATATAAATGTCAAGCCGCTTCTCAAAAATATACTAAATATCACCGTGAAATATCTGAATGCCTCGGCGGCATCGCTATTTCTGATCAACCCGAAATTAAAACAGCTTGATTTGTATTTGATGGCTGGCGAAGAGGACCCCAGAATTTGGGCGTCGCATCTATCTCTGGGGCAGGGGATCGCCGGCTGGGTGGCTGAACATGGCGAGCCGGTATTGACCAATGATGCCCGTTCCGATCCCAGATTCTATACCGGACTGGAAAATATGGCGGATTTTAAGACGGGATCATTGATCTGCGTACCGATAAAACGACATGATAAAATTCTGGGCGTAGTCGAAGCCTTGAATCCACGGGGGGGCGACGAATTCACCGATGATGATCTGGGACTGCTGATGGCGCTATCAGGGCAGATGGCGGTCTCCCTTGAGAACGCCATCCTTGTCGATAAACTCCAGAAAAGCAGCAGGGAAAAAGAGCTTCTAATTGAAATCAGCAAGAAACTGAATACATTCTTGGAGCTGAATGAAATACTGGACTACATACTGGACAGTTTAACCGAAGTGGTCGAATACGACATGGCTGGTATATTCCTGGTGGATCGAGAAACCGGCGATATAATCCCTGAAGTGGAAAAATCCAAAACCCGCGGCGAAGACGAGGTTCTCTTCAAAAATCTACTCCTTAAAATCGGCGATGGATTGGTCGGCTGGGTTGGGAAAACCGGTAAGAGCGTTATCGTCCCCGATGTTAGCATTGATCCCAGATATATCAAATTTCGTAAGAATACATCCTCGGAAATGGTAGTTCCCATAAAGAGCGAGGAGAACATCCTTGGCGTCCTGAATATCGAATCCGACACGGTCAATAAGTACGATAACGAGGATCTGCGCCTGGTGGAAGCGTTTGCGGGCCAGGCAGCTGTAGCGATTGAACGGGCTCATTTGATCAGCGAAATCCTCGAACAAAGAACGCTCGCAGAAGAGTTGGAAATTGCCCGCAGGATACAGCTATCCTTTTTGCCATCCCGGCAGCCGGAGATAGAAGGATTCCATGTCTGGGCTTTTAATCGCTCCTATCACGAGGTGGGAGGCGATTACTATGATTTCATCCCGATCGTCGAAAACCAAACCGGCATCGCAATTGGAGACGTAGTCGGCAAAGGCATTCCAGCAGCGCTTCTGATGGCAGCCTTTCGCGCCAGCTTGATCGCCGAAATCCGCAATAATTACGCTATCAGGACAATTCTATCCAAAGTAAATAACCTTCTCTACGAGAGTATGGAACCCGGCAATTTCGTAACCGCTGTCTATGGCGTCCTTGATTCCCGGAACTCGATATTCACGTTTTCGAATGCAGGTCATAACCTGCCGTTACTGTTCCGCTCCGATGGATCGATAGAGAAACTCTCCGAGGGCGGATTAGCGTTGGGGATTGTCTACAATCAAATCTACATCGAGCAGCCTGTCTTCCTGCGGCCCGGCGATTGGATATTGTTTTATACCGATGGAGTTACCGAAACTTTTAACGAAAAAGGAGAGGAATACGGCGAAGAGAAACTGGTTGAGCTTGTCAAGCAAAACCTGCATCTTACTCCCAAACAGCTCGCAGATGAGATACTGAAGGATTTGGGCGAATTCCGCCGCGGCTCTCCTCAGAGCGATGACTACACGATGATCCTGCTGAAGAAAACTTAGCCCGGATAATTCATAAAACCCATTAATCCGCAGCCGAAGGCAATTGCGAGACTTAAGCTGGACGAGTCCCCGTGAAATTCCTTTTTTCAGGATAATTACTTTTTATCTTTCTTCTTGATATTCACGACTGCGCCGTTGTCGACATCCACCGATGGCTGGACAAAGAGGTAACGTTTGATCTTTTTTGTGGATGTTTTAATGAATTCATCCTCGCGGATGCGAAAAGCTTTGACGCGCTTGTACTCGGCGATATCGCTGCAGAGACGGTTTATTTCCACCTTTATAATCGAATTCAAGTCGTCCTGCGTGAATTCCTTATCCAACACTTCCGCCTGCTGTTCAAGGAACTCATAATCCGGGACAATAACCGCTTCAACCGAGTCTACCAATTGCTTCTCCGAATCCGATGAGGACCTGCCCATTACCAGAACTTCGGCGATATAGGGGCTTCTGAGCAGCAAGGCTTCGATTTCTTCCGGATAGATATTCTTCCCGGCGCGGGTTACAATGAGGTTTTTAACTCGACCGACTATGTAGTAATATCCCTCGGTATCCTTGTAAGCCGAATCGCCGGTACGGAACCATCCATCGTCGGCAAAAACCTCCGCTGTGGCTTTGGGATTTTCATAATAACCTTTCATAACCATCGGACCGCGCGCCAGCAGCTCCCCTATTCCTCTGCTGTCAGGTTCGGAAAGTTTCAGCTCGGCTCCCGGAATCGCTTTCCCGATAGACGCATGCTTCGGCTTTTCGGGCGGATTCAAAGTCAGCACGGGGGATGTTTCGGTCAAGCCATAGCCCTGGATGAACTTAATACCTAATGACTCGAAACCATCGCCGACCTCGGGCGGAAGCGGAGCGCCGCCCGACACAAACAATCTTAACGATGATAAACCGGCTTTTTCACGCAATCCTTTAAAAACCCTTTCCCCCATGTTGTAGCCGAGGGATTTGCGTACGAATTTCACCGCACCCATGCTGGTGCTGAATATAAGTCTGGTGGAACGCGGTTTCTTTTCGATTGCTCTTAGCAGTCCCGAATACATCTTCTCGAATAGTAGGGGAACGCCCAGCATTATAGTACACTGATTGCTGCTGATATCTTCCAGAATCTCCTTCGATTTAAGAGAGCGAGCATAGGTGATGCTGGCTCCGCCGGCTAATGGAGTTAGAAATCCGCAGGTGCATTCGAAGGCATGATGGATAGGCAACACCGAAAGAAAATTATCCCAGGTGTAAAAGTAAATACTCTTCAGCGTACCGCAGATATCGGATAGGATATTATGATGAGTCAGCATTACGCCCTTGGATTGCCCGGTGGTTCCGGAGGTAAATAGGAGCGCAACCGTATCATCTTTATCGCCATCATGCCATACTAATTTCTCCGAGATGCCCTCATTGCCAATTTCATTAAACTGCAGCGCCGGAATACTGGCATCATCATTGGAATAGCTGCGTCGATCCATAGCAATGATAAATTCCAGTTTACGGGTTAGTATCTCGCCGCTCTGGAAATCGGATAGGAATTTGTCTGATGTTATAACAGCTCTGGCGCCGGATTCACGCAATATATGACGTATTTCGGTAGGTTTGAGCAGCGCATCGAGGGGGACGTTTATCCCTCCTATCTTGAGGATGGCGAAATAAGCGATTCCCCATTCGGGACGGTTTTCGGAGAGAATGCCGATCCTATCGCCCGGTTTGATACCTTGAGCAATCAGCCCCGCCGCTATTCTCTCCACCTCTCGGTTTAACTCCCGAAAAGTTATCGTCTTGAATGAACCGTCCTTAAACGCGCGCATAGCGGGCAGGTCGCCATAATATTGAACGCTCCGCTCCAGCATCTGCGGCATGGTTAGATCGAGAATATCCTCAATCTTATCTATTCCCGGATTCTGATTGCTTTTAGCAACTGCGGCAACTTTCATAGATATAATAAAAGCTCAAATTTATGGTGTTTGTCAAGTTATTTATTTTTCGCACATACGCCTGTCTGATTCCCGCGGGTAGAAGGTCGGTTTTCATAATTCTGCGAACGCAGGGAAGTAGGTCGGCAGCTTGCTGCCGGCATTCATGGAGAGGTCGGGGGGGCACCCCCTAACATGGATTCAGCCGAAATCAAAATACCCCTCCTGAGAGGGGTGGATTCAGCCCTCAGGGATGAATTGGGGGGGTGTTCTCTCTTTGATATACAACTGGCTTATCCCGCCTGCGGCGGGCAAATTATACCACTCTTGTTAGAATCGACATGTCTACGACTAAAAACTAACGACTAACGCCTATTTCAATAATGTCATCCGCTTAACAATTATTCTATCTCCCGCTCTAAGCTTGTATAAATACAGTCCGGAGGAAAATCCGGCTGCATCCCAGTCGAGCGAGTACTCGCCCGCCTGCTTCAGCCCGCTCTCCAATAAAGCCAATTGCTGACCCGCGAGATTATATATCGATATACTAATCTTGCAGGCATCGGGAACCTGATATACGATTGTAGTTCTTGCATTGAAGGGATTGGGATAAGCGCTCAAATAAATATCGGGTTGTAACGGTATTATTTCATCTTCGATTCCGGTTTCGGTGTTGTATAGCGCCGCCACCGATGCGCCGTCGCCTACATTATAACTGTCCACCGCCTGCCGTTGCGCATCGATTTTACTGACGGTGCCATAACCCGGCATCGAATTGCAGCAGTAAACATTTCCGTCCAAATCCGCAGTAATCCCGCTTGCGCCCGGATCGGTATTGATCGGATTCGAAGGATCGTTCAATATTTCGTAGCTTGTTCCATCATAGCAGTAAACCTCCCCGTGATCCACCCAACCGCCGGCGCCGATAAATACCATGCCGGACGCGTTCACCGCCGCATAACCGGGTGAACCGCCGATATTGATACTGTCAACTATAGACGCAGTGATTGGGTCTATTATGTATATCGCCCCCATAACATCAACATAGTTACCGGTACAGATGATATGAAGATTTCCATCAGGACCCATTATTATCCTCTGGGGATTGATACCCACAGTCAAGCTCTGCCATTGGTCAAGAGCGGGAAGGTTGGCATAGTATAGGATACCATTGCCGTAGGCGTAATTGTCGAGATCATAATTAACATCGGTGACAAACAGCTTGTTATCATAGCGAAAAACTCCCTCGATTGTGCTGCCCACGGCAAAATCCCTGAGTATAGTTCCTTCGTTTAAATCGACCTCATAAAGATTACCGCTCAGGAAATTGGTAACATAAACGAGATCGCCATCGACATACATCTCCCAGGGATTCTCGAACCGACCGAATGCAATAGTGTCGATAACCGTATCGGTAGCGGGATCAAGTACATAGATATCATCCGAAACCGAATTGAGAATATACGCTCTATCCCCGACGATTTTGATATCATTGGGGACAAGTCCGGTATTGGCAATATGATTACTGACTGCGCCGTTATCGAGATTGATTTTACTCACGGTTTCCGCGAGTCCGTTGACAACATAGAGATTGTTAGCGCCGTGCACGCTGATTGCTGTTGTAATTAAGACAGATGCTATGATTAATAACAGTTTTTTCACTTTACCTCCTAAATGGATAAATTAATCCCGAAAGAATAACTCCTACCCGGCGATGGGTAACGTTCCACAATTTCGTAATATTCGTCATTCAGGTTCTCAATTCCTCCCCTTAATGTAAATTGAAGCTTTTTTATTCCAAAAATGTAATTGATGCCCATTGAAGTTACCTGATACGGATCGAGGTATCCCGTATTCTCCATGCGAATGTATCGTTTACCAACCCATTGATGCGCTATTCGAAATCGGATTTTATCACTTCCGAAATCTATGCTTAAATCCGCAGTATGCAGTGGTCTGAACAGGAGATACTTATCCTGATATAACCGCAGACTACTCTTGTTGATAGGGCGATAACGGTTATGCTGGAATTTGATTTGGAACGGATGGGTGCTGCTCCCAATGGAAATATCAAAACTACCGGTTTTAAGAACCGCTTTCTCGAAATTAGCCGGCATATATTTTCCGTCGAAACGCTGTTTCCAGACAATGATATCCTCGATTTCGTTACGGGTATAAGTATAGCCGGCTGATACCGGAACTAACCTATCATTATAAACACGGAAGCGCAGACCGGTTAGACTGCCTCTTTCAGGTTTAAGCTCCGGATTGCCCAGCGCATAGATATTTTCCTTGAAAAAAAGCGAATAATAATCCGGCAATTTATAGGTTGTCCCGCCATAGACCGCAGCGGAAAGCGATACAAATTTAGAAGCGCTTATGGTTGCATCCCAATTATAAGTACGGAAAGGCTCCCGCCGGGAGATAAGATGCAGCTTGCCGCCGAACTGTAAGCTGATTTGACCTGGCAAGGATGATTCCCAGAACCGCCTTTCAATCCCGTTCAGCAAGCTCAATTCCAGGGACCTTCTCAGCACAGGCATGATATCGTATTCTCCCGTCCGGCGGTTCTCGGACTCGAATTCATCGTAGGCATATTCCGCTTCCAGCTCCATGAAGAATGGGTCGTTATTCCTTACCAGCAACCTCGTTTGCCATTTCCTCTCCCGCGCCTCGGTATCGTATTTAATATAGGCGGCGGTGGAGCTGTAATTATCCCGAATCAGCGCGCCATTGCCGCTTAACTCCATTGAAAGCGATGATGACAATTCGCGGCTGTATCGCATATTCGCCAGCATTTTCCGGTTTTCTATCGATGCGGTGCTGTCAACCTGCAAAAGCGGTCCCGGGCTGCCTTTTTCCGAATGAAAATACTGGAATGAAATCTCAGGCGAATCCTCCCATGGAAGCTCGGCTTTTACGAAATAATTCTGAGAATATCGATTATTATTGACTCTGGTTTGCTCTTCTCCGAACTGGTCCATGTAGCTAAAATTGCCATCGGAACGGCTGTAATCGGCATATAGATCAATACTGGCCAGATCCGGGCGCAATTCAGCTTCCGCGCGCAGCTTCTGCGTGCCGAAACTCTTAACTGCTTCATCGAATACGAATTCGCTTTTAGCGATGTTGCTGATCCGTTCCGAAGACAGCATTATCGTCCCGCCGATACCGCCGCCGTTGGAATACAATTCCACCTTCCGCAGCGCCGATGCCGGTATCTCATTGAGATCAACCGCCTTGCCCGAACCGGAATTGAGTTCGACACCGTCGAATATCACCTCCACCCTGGCGGGATCGCATCCGTTGATAGAAACCAGTTTCTCACCTCCGGCGCCGCTTTCACGCACGAACACACCGGGCAGCTCCTGGATTATGTCGCTGATATCTCCATTCCGGCGAGCCTGTTCCGGTGAGATTTCGATTTCGGCTATCAGGGATCCGTTCCTTATCCGCGATGGTACCCGATGCGCAGTAACTTTCTGTTCAGGAAGCATATACAGCAGCGGTTTCATCTGAAAGGTTATCTCTCTGTCATGCCCATCACCTACGGCAATGGTCTCGGTCGCCGGATGGTATCCATCGGCGGAAGATTTGATTTCATAGCTTCCGGAAGGGATATTCGCGAGAACGAAGTAACCGTGACTGTCGGAATTTGCAGCTATATTGCTACCGGTAAGACGGACTTCGGCATTGACGATATCCCTGCCGCTTTCGGCGTCGATAACCGTGCCCCTGATATTATGTGAATCGAGCGAATACGCAACTCCCTGACAAACCCCCAAAACGGCGGCGAAGGTAATAGCATGTATAAAAAAAACACCCGGGCGGGGGTGTCTGGACAAACAAAGCACTTCTTTCCCTCCCTCGAAGGCGAAGGTTAAATCTTATAACCTGGCAGGTTTCCTGACTCATGGGGCTATATTCAACCATCCCTTCCCGGACTCGGCCAGTGGTAACGATGGCTTTTGACCCATTCACAGTAGCGGGGCTGCGGCGGTTTCTCACCGCCTTCCCTCTTAGCCTGTTATAGGCGCCAGATCTATGTTCGAATCAAAACTTAATAATTTCGGTTTCGTTTGTCAAGTACTTTCTGATCTGTTTATTGACCTCGGCTTATCTCCCCTTCACCGAAATCGATATCCGCGAATCAGGCTTATCTTTGGATTCCAGTGTCAGGGAGCTGAGGAATTCACCGAGGGGGATCACCGGATGAAGCGTCATCGTGATTGTTGTCGACTCCCCGGGCGCCAGGTTCGGTTTGGTGATGACTGTCTCCTTGACATACTTCGGCGATGGCGGGCTTACGATGACAATCTCCGACGGAGTGGAATCATCATTGGTTAGCTTTATTTTAAACTCCGGTTGTTCGCCCATGGGGACCTCTCCGAAATCAGCCGCGATCGGGGAGTATTTCAGCAGCGTATTATTCAGGCTGTCAACGTGAAGGATAATACGCACTTCGTGACGGGGATCGGCGGGATCATTGCAATCGAAAAAGGCCCGTTTGTTGTCGGCATGAATACAATCCGCCGAATTGGTGATTAAATCTATGCTTGCGCCTGAGCCGGGCGGAATAACTATTCCGTACCTCTTATGCGAGAGGTAAAGTCCTCACGTCTTGCGGATACGTTTTATCCACAGCGTCTGCGATCCCTCGTTGGCGAAGTTGAAAGTATGCGCCAGATCAACATTGTAAGCCACTGTTCCGTAATCGAACCGGTCATGCTCAAAAACCAGTGTCGGCTCGGTATTCGGTACCGGCTCGACCACGTCCCGCTTAACTTCCACTTTCGGCTTGGCTTTAGGCTTCGGCGGTGGTTTCCCGTCGGTTTGAGCTTGCTGCGAATAGGAAACTAACGGCGCAGTTACGATGCTAAGAAAAAGTAATAATAAACAATATCTCTTCATAATTAACCTCTTGTGTAAAATATATGTAATCTACGCGCATGTCAATGATTATCAGGCGATTTGAGATAGCAAATCAGCAAAATATCCCGAAGCGGGTTTTAGCCTATGGATTCTCAAAAAGAGATTGGAAACCCTACGGTTTTTGTTGCTAAACAGAACATTTTTTGTTAAGATATAAAGATAATATAAATATTTTGCCTAAACGTCAGGAGGTGTTTATGTCCGGACATTCGAAATGGGCAACCATTAAACGAAAAAAAGGGAAATTAGATGCCCAGAGGGGAAAGCTCTTTTCGAGATTAAATAAAGAGATAATGATTGCGGCGCGTGACGGCGGCGGCGATCCGGAGATGAATCCCCGCTTGCGTACAGCGATAGCGGCGGCAAGAGCTGCCAATATGCCCCAGGACAACATTAAGAGAGCTATCCAGAAGGGTACAGGTGAACTTCCGGGAACAACATTTGAAGAAGTGTCCTACGAAGGATACGGCCCCGGCGGCGTTGCGATTTTAATTGAAGCTGTCACCGACAATAAAAATCGTACCGTGGCGGAAATCCGCTCCATTTTCTCCAAAAATAACGGAAATCTGGGGGAAACCGGATGTGTTGGCTGGATGTTCGACAAGCGCGGTGTGATTCGAGTCCCCACGGATAGAGCAACCGAGGATGACCTCATGGAAGTCGCTATCGAAGCAGGCGCCGAGGACATGCAGGTGATGGATGACTTCTATGAAGTCTATACTCCATTCACCGAATTCGATACCGTTCGCTCAGCCATCGATGAAAAAGGCTTTCCGATTGAGGGCGCGGAAATCACCATGATCCCTCAGAATTATGTGAAATTGGAGAACAAGAAAGCCGAACAGATGCTGCGTTTGATGGGGCATCTTGATGATCACGACGATATCCAGAACGTGTACGCCAATTTCGATATTGATGACGAAATAATCGAAAATTTCAGCGGCGAATAGTCAGCGATGACTGCTTCCCGGAAATCGAATATTATTCTGGGCATAGATCCCGGAACCGATATCACCGGGTACGGATTAGTAGGATCCAGCCACGGCTCGCCCGCGCTTTTAGAAGCAGGCATCATACGCTGCGGGAACGGGAAATTAGAGGAAAAAATGCTGTCGCTCAGCAAAGAGCTAATGGTTATTATATCCGAATTCAAACCAAGCAGGATGGCGGTCGAAGAGTTGTATGCGCATTATAAACATCCCCGAACATCAATAACCATGGCGCATGCCCGCGGCGTGATTCTATTGGCGGCAGCACAAGCCGGGATTGCGGTGTATTCATATCCGTCAACCGAAATCAAGAAGACGATAACCGGCAAAGGCAGCGCTTCCAAGGAGAGAGTGCGAGCGATGATTACGCATATACTGGCTATGGATGCCGAACCTCGTTATCTGGATATAAGCGACGCGTTGGCGGCAGCCATAACTGACTTCCGGCATTCGGAATAATAACGCCGCATTAGATGTTATGTCGGGATCTTGGGGGTTCCGACCTACTGTTTTTGTCATTGCGAGGCGTCCCGCAGTATGCGGGACGACGA
>CAZLVS010000003.1:0-153084 GCA_964563085.1 uncultured Ignavibacteria bacterium
ATAGAATTTCTCTACGGTTTAGTTACTGGATGCCCAGATACACAATTCTCGAAGTATTATACAATTTGAATCCCACTTTTGACAAGTAAATTAGTAGGTAGATGCAAATTTGTTAAGCAATCTGTAATTAGACTATACTGGCTCTTATCGCAAGGAGCCTTTTCGACAGTTTGTCGCTTTTAAGGTAAGATACAAGCATATTGGGATCGCTTCTAAGCCAGTCAAGCCTTTTATCATGTTCTTTCTGGCAGCGATAAGTTAGATCGTGGCAATGCCGGCAGCCGAAATATTCCCCATTGGGGGGAAGATAGAGTTTGGCAACACGCCTTCCGCAATACCTGCCGTTTGTCGTCAATCCGCATATAAACCAATATTTGAGATCGCCAATATTGCAGGGAGTTGTAACTACTCGAAATCGATAATCAAAGGATTTCTTTTTATCGCTGAAGAAATTACTCAAAGTATAATGAAACCTGATATAATCATCCGCAGGATCATTCCGCCATGTTGATACTTCGACTCCGATGCTACTGATAGTTTCGCCGAACGAATTTCTCCAGTAAATCGTTCCCGAGTTGAACCCGCAGAAGTAATTATTCCGATACAACCAGAAAACATCAATGGCTCTACATTCTTCTACTGTATTTCGCCAAGACCAAGCTAACCTTCCCATGCTTAATTCCTCGAATTTATGCTCTGATTATTTCCTAAATCATCGACACACATGTATCATTAATTGGCTACTTTGGTTTTCCTTAAGACCATGATATATAACAAATTAGTTAATTTCAAGCCCTATTTCAAGTCAAATTGCCGCGTGTGAAGGCAATTTTATCAAATATATTACTTATTCGAGTATAGGTAAAGGCTTTCTCTGAAAGAAATGTTGGAGTTTCCGATAAGGATCATAAAGCCATAGAGGTAGACAAATTCTGCTTGGCAATGAGCCTCTTTATGGGAATACAGGAGTAATGGGGAGGGTGATACCCTCCCCAACGTTTCTATTCATCATTTATTTTGCTAAATAACTTTATTAATTTGTAGATTGAAATAAGCAATTTTATAAAAGCGATGATTTTACAGATTGATTCTATGATTGTTTATACCCCCTTTCCTGATTTTAAGGTTACCAATTAACGATATTTACTTTCCAAAGGAAAGCCCTCTTTAATGTATATATAAAGTTGGTTTCAGAAAGATGGGGCTTTTAACTTAAAAATCGGGATTATTTTCAAAAATCGATAATTTTTTGAAGCTTTCATGCTATTTAAGCATTAAAACGATATTGCAGGACATTAGAATTTTAAAATCAACGATCTCCGGTAAGGAAATAAGAGCATACTTGTCAGGATTGCAATGATCCAATATTCAGATATTCCGAGATAATTCTTTGAATAATGGGCAGTTAAGAAGCTATTTGATTAATCACCCAGTTGGTGAAATCGTCTCGTAGCTCCGCTTTTTTTATGCCTGTCAGGCAGGAAGCCGTCCCGATTGTATCGGGAAGTCTCGTCAACCCCGCTTTTTTTATGCCTGTCAGGCAGGAAGCCGTCCCGATTGTATCGGGAAGTCTCGTCAATATCGCTATATGCTCTTATGATTGTGAAAGTCAAGGGCGATACAACCGGTTCTTCCATCCATTTAAATATAATAAATCGTCATGGTTTTTCTTTCTAAACCGGATAATTCATAAAAAATATTAATCCGTAGCCGAAGGCTTGTCCTTCGGGAGTTTAATAGAAGCAGATCATATACAGACTGGAATTGAGGGTTTCAAAAAGACGCCGGAAGCGCAAAGCTTCCGCTACTAATAACGAAATTTATGAATAATATAGGCTAACAGATTCTAAGCATTCGACTTGACATATCTCCGCTATTGGACATATATTGGATAGACTATTGCGGAGAACGATACCCAAACCTGTTTCGCCTTTATTTCATGCAGTTCTATGGGCGCATCAGAAAGGGAATCAAGTAAACCTTCAACGGTTTTATAGAGAGCACTCAGAGCGAAAATTCGGATTAACTGGCTGCCCGCGTTGGATGTTAATTATACATCCGCAATAATTATAGAAGAGAGGATAATATTTACCAGGATGCAAAATATAAACCTTTTTCGCATCGCGCTCACGACAGCTATCATATTGTTATTGCTTTTGTTGGCGATGCAGTTCACAGATGAAGTAGTATGGAAGTTGACCGATTTCGCCATTGCCGGCGCCCTTCTGTTCGGCGCTGGTCTTACGGTTGAACTGGTAGCAAGGAGGAAGAGTAATGTTGCATACCAAGTAGCGGTTGGTATTGCCGCCGCTACAGCGCTCCTTCTCGTCTGGATGAATCTTGCTGTTGGGCTCATCGGGTCAGAGGACAACGCCGCCAACCTGATGTATGGCGGGGTGCTCGCTGTTGGGGTCATCGGCGTCCTCATAGCGCGCCTACATTCACGTGGGATGGCACACGCGCGCTGTTTGCGACAGCTTTCGCTCAGACATTGGTCGCTGTGATTGCGATGATCGCCTGGGAGCAATATTTCGAGTTTTTGATCCTGAATGGGTTCTTCATTGCTCTGTGGGTAGGATCGGCTCTTCTGTTTCGACGCGCAAGCGCCACGAGCTCGAAGCGGAGCAGACGACTTGAGTAAACCGTAGGAATTACGATTTACTGAATCCCTCTACTATCAAAATCCTCTACAAAGCGTCCGTTCCGCTGATATCAGAACGTAATAAGCGGTTTGATAATGCCTTCCTCTTTAGTCTCCATCAAATTAAAAGCTTTGTCCACTTCATCGAATGGGAAAGTATGGGTGGTAAGTGGTGTAGGGTCAACTTTGCCCGTCTCGATTAACCTCAGCAGTCGTTGCATCCTTTCCTTTCCACCGGGGCACAACCCCGTGCGTATTACCTTGTCGCTCATACCAACTCCCCAATCCAGCCGTGGGATATTTACATAGTCACCTTCACCGAAATATCCGGTGACAGAAATCGTACCGCCTGGTCGAGTTACTTTGATACAAGATTCAAAGGTTATCTGAGCCCCCAGACATTCAATCGCAGAATCGACGCCCTGACCATCCGTTAGCTCCAGTACCTCCCTGACTGCGTCTGTATTTTTGAAGTTTACGGTAATGTCGGCGCCGAATTCTCGAGCAAGCTCGAGCCGATTATCCAAACCATCCACACCAATTATCAAACCTGCTCCCCTGAGCTTCGCTCCCACTACAGCCATGAGTCCAACAGGGCCAAGAGCGAAGACAGCCACATTTCCTCCTATCGGGATACTGGCATGTTCTGCGCCCATAAACCCGGTTGACATCATATCACATGTGTACACAGCGGCTTCAGGTTTTACTTTATCAGGGATTATAGCAAGATTTGCTTCAGCGTCATTGACATGGAAATACTCGGCGACATTCCCGTCTTTGATATTAGCAAACTTCCAGCCTCCCAGCATTTCTGTACACTGTGAAGTATATCCTCGGAGACAATTCTCGCACTTGAAACACGGAGTAATAGCGTTAACTGCAACTTTGTCCCCCTTCTTGAATGACTCCACCTGATCACCTGCTTCATGCACCACACCGACCGCTTCATGCCCAAGCGTTAAATTCTCGCGATCGCCAATCGCTCCTTTCACAGTATGTACATCGGAAGTACATACTAAAGCATGTGTGGTCTTAATAATCGCATCATTCGGTCCTGCTTTGGGAACAGGCTTTTCTGCAAATCCAACTTTTCCGATTCCCTGCATAACAAAGCATTTCATTTTATCGTCCATACCGAAACTCCTTATATCGTTTGCACATTATCAATGTTCTTATCCACAAATGTTGCTGCTTTAATTAACCTCGGTGTTATTAAATAGTTCCGTTGATCTGAACTCGGGAATGCATTGGAGAATCGAATTTAATCGAGATATCAAGGCAGTGATTTCGCGAATCAGCGCCCGAAGCGCCTATGTTCAATTGTTCCATTCTCGAAACGAGCGAAATTGGAATGTTTTCAGGGACTCAGCCGCGCCTCCGACAAGTTTCTGCCTTGAGATGACTTCTCAATCGGTCAATGGTCTACTTTTATTAAGCTCCCGAAGGACAAGC
Organism: uncultured Ignavibacteria bacterium; assembly: GCA_964563085.1. Classification (GTDB taxonomy): domain Bacteria; phylum Zixibacteria; class MSB-5A5; order UM-FILTER-46-8; family UM-FILTER-46-8; genus WJIR01. The sequence continues at coordinate 4,094 of CAZLVS010000003.1, forward strand.
CTTCGGCTACCGATTAATGTTATTCGTGAATTATCCGGGTTAACACTCCCGCGTCATCTTCGACGGTGCGACCCCTCTCAAGTGCGGATTAGTTTTACATTACCTCATTGCCGGATACGCCAGCACGGATGTGGCGTCAAATGTGCGGAAAACGCCGGAACCTTTACGGATTTAACAATTATAATTTTAAATGCTCGGACCCGAAAAGACAGAACTAAATCCAGATCATGGGAAAATTCGTAATACTCATCGGCATCATTATAGTCATCATCGGAGTTGTGATAACATTTTTCGATAAAGTCCCCTTCCCGGGCAAGCTCCCGGGAGATATCAGCTACAAAAAGGATAATTTCCGCTTTTATTTTCCGTTAACCAGCAGTATTATTATCTCCGTTGTTTTATCGTTGATACTCTATATCATCAATCATTTTTTCCGTAAATAAATTGAGACTATCCGATTACGATTACAATTTGCCTAAGGAATACATCGCGCAATATCCATGCGAAAAACGGGATCATTCCCGTTTGTTGGTATTACACCGTGAAACGGGTGAGATCGAACATAGATATTTCTACGATATCGGCGACTATCTCAATCCTGGCGATTGCCTGGTGATCAACAACTCGAAAGTTTTCGCCGCGAGGCTATCCGGAAAGAAAAAGCCTACCGGAGGCAAGGTCGAGGTATTCCTTCTAAGGCAAATAGAGGAGTTCGCTTGGGAAGCTCTGGTTAATCCCGGGAGGAGGCTTCCGCCGGGGACGGAAGTTGAGTTTAACGATAGCTTCGGATGTGAAATCGGCGACCGCACTGATGTCGGCGGGAGGATTATCCGGTTCACTCCGGTGGAGAACTTAAGCGATCTTATCGATAAGTATGGACGTATCCCTTTACCTCCTTACGTTTCAAGAGACGATGAAGAGGTGGACAGGGACAGGTATCAGACTGTATATGCGTCGGTGAAAGGAGCCGTGGCGGCGCCCACGGCAGGTTTTCACTTTACACCTCAACTGCTGGATAAAACCAGTGAAAAGGGTGTAAAGATTGTACAGATAACTCTGCATCCGTCATTAGGAACATTCCGCCCGGTAACCGTCCAGGATCCGCGTGATCACAAAATGCATTCTGAATATTTTTCCCTGTCACCAGCAGCCGCCGATGTAATAAATAGGACCATCAATAAAGGAGGCAGGATCATTGCCGTGGGGACGACTTCGGTGCGAACATTGGAGAAGGGCGCCATCTGGGATTGCGAAACCAAAAGATACATAGCGCAGACGATTTCCGGAGATACTGATTTATATATCTATCCCCCTTACGATTACAAACTGGTCGATGCATTGATAACGAATTTTCATTTACCAAAATCTACATTATTATTCCTGGTTTCAGCGCTGGCGGGGCGCGAAAAGATATTAAATGCTTACGAAGAAGCAAAAAGGATGAAATATCGATTCTTCAGTTACGGTGATGCTATGCTGATAATTTAACTGCTTTGGTCGAGAACCTAAAATCGGAATTGCGCCGGGGGCGTCTATTTCTACAAGTTGACTGCGGGGGATAAAGTTTTTACAAAACGGATGACATTGCTGAAATAAAGAGGAGGTATCGACGGGGAAAAGGAGCGGAAGGCGCTGAAAAGGCTCTCCCGTTTTTTTAATATCGGGAATGGACTGTGTAAGCAGCAAAGGAGATGTAGTTCATGTAATAATCATGCCCGATGGCGCAGGCATCGTAGTAGAGATTCATCTGCTCTATCAATTTACGTTCGTGACGATTTTCCATAGATTCGGATTGAATTTGAATCAGCTTCTGAATCTATCGAGAAAGCTGTTAATGCTGATGTAAGTTACCGGTATCAGAATAAGCGTAATCATAGTGGATACAAGCAGTCCGCCGATTACCGAGCGCGCCAGCGCAGCCTGGATTTCCCCGCCGGCACCTGCTCCGAAAGCCAGTGGAAGCATCCCCAGCACCGTTGTGCCGGTGGTCATCAAAATGGGCCTAAGCCGTAATTTTCCGGACTGAATTACGGCATCCCGGATACCGAGGTTTTGTTCACGGCGCATCAGGTTGATATAATCAACCAAAACAATTGCGTTGTTTACGACTATTCCTACAAGCATTATAATCCCCATCAGACTTTGCATATTCAATGTTGTGCCGGTAAGTAAAAGGGTGGGAACTACTCCGATTATAGACATCGGCACCGCAACCATCACAATAAGGGGATCCAAGAAGCGCTCGAATTGCGCCGCCATAACCATATAGATTAAAATCAGCGCCATAATGATTGAGAGATTGAAGTCCGCTTGTGCTTCCTGCTGTTCCTGGTATTCGCCGCTGAATATTAAAGAGAAGCCTTCAGACAGGAGATAATCATAAAGTAAATCCTGCAGTTTCTCGACCACATCTCCCAGGGCGGTTCCGCTTTCAAGATTGGCTGATATATAAGTTACCCGCTGTCCGTCGACACGCTCTATTTCAATCGGGCTGCGGCGCGAGCTCCACCGGCAGAAGCTGCCATAGAAATAGTGTTATTATCAACAAGGCGCCCGATATGGCGAAAACCGCCTTTTTGCGTTTGATAGCGGTTTCGATAGAACGGATATAAAAACCTTCCAACCACTCTGTCCATCGGGCGAACCTCGACGGCTTCCCTTTATTGGGACTATCGATACCTTTAATCGATAAGTAGCGACTGCCGAGCATCGGAACAAGCGTTAACGCCACAAACAGCGAACAGAAAAGGGCGAATACCACCACGAGCGCTAACTCCTTGAACAGCATTCCCGAAATAGTCTGCATGAAAACAACAGGCAGGAAAATTACCGAAGTTGTTAATGTGGATGCGATTATGGCGCCGGTTACCTGTTTGGCGCCTATCAGAGAACTCTCTTTGAGAGTTTTCCCTCTTTCTCTCAACCGGACAATGTTTTCAAGAACCACAATGGAGTTATCAACGATAAGTCCTATACCCAGCGCAAGTCCGCCGAAGCTCATTTGATTCAGTGATATATCATTGAAGTATAATAAGCCGAATGTGGCTATCATCGAGATTGGAATGGATAAGGCTATAATAAAAGTTGTGGAGCCGTTTCTAAGGAAGATGTAGAGGACGAATATCGCCAGCAGTCCTCCCCAAAGCGTAGCCTGTTTGACATTATCGATTGCGCTTTGTATGAACTCACTTTGGTCTATAACCATCATCAAGCTAATATCATCTCGTTCCCGGTTGATTTGGGCAGTAACCTCGCGTACAGCCTCGGCAACAGCGACTGTATTTACGCCGGATTGTTTGCGAATCCCCATCCGAACCATCGGGCGGCCGTCTATCTGTACAAGCCTGTGAACGTCTTCATAACCGTCGACAATCTCTGCCACATCTCGAACCCGAATCGGTTTTCTATCGATGACAGTGATTATGGTGGATGCGATCTGTTCAATGGACTGGAATTCACCGCGGGTACGAACGTACATGTCGCTTATACCTTCCCGAACATCCCCCAAAATTTAGCGCAACACCAAGAGCAAATAACAGATAAAGAATTAACGTGTTTTTCAGCGTAGTTACTCCTTTTAATTGATTTACATAATTCAATGAATGAAAGACCGACCAAAAGGGAATTTTAACCCTTTCAATTCTACGTTATACCGGAAATCCCTATTGCTGGTTTCCGATTGCAATCAGATGATTCCCATAATCCCGAGAGTTTTTTTTACCTCACCAACACAGACACCTGTTCGAATTAATTCCTTCCGCAGATTTTTCGCACTCTTCTCAAATGAGATTGACTTTTTACGCAATGCAGCTTTAAATTAAATATGGAATGGTTTAATGGCAGCGGCTGTTGCCGATGAATCTCATAATGAAATAGAATTCTGTTCGCGTGGAGGACATTTTGAAAGTAGGTTTAGCGCTCGGAGGAGGCGGCGCTCGAGGGATATCGCACGTAGGAGTTTTGCGGGTATTAGAAGCTGAGGATATACCGGTAGATATAATATGCGGAACGTCAATGGGTTCGGTCATCGGCGCAATTTATGCCGCTGATCCCGACGCAAGCAGATTGGAGAGTAACGTAAGAGAGTATTACCATCAACATGAACTCGGAGGCTCCTGGCTGAAATTCCTTTCTAAGAATAAAGAGGAGTTCAAAAGGAACCTTTTTGTGGAAATGTCCTATTATATTAGAAAGCGATACATGACACTGGTTGCGCTTAGAAGGGTAGGATTGGAGGTTGAAGAAACACTCAGAAAACCTCTGGAACAGTTGCTTCCGGATATCAACATTGAGGATTTGAAGATTCCATTCGCAGCAACTGCCATAAACTTGACGAAAGGAGAGGAAACCATATTTTCCAAAGGTTCCTTGATCGATGCGGTGTACGCTTCTTCGGCTATCGAGGGCATTTTCCCGCCTTTGAAAAAAGAAGGTGACCTTTATTCGGACGGTGGACCTACATCTAACGTGCCTGTCGAGGCATGCAGGAAATTGGGAGCTGATTTCGTGATTGCCGTTAGTCTTCCGTTCCCTACGATAGATGAAGGAAAATTCTCCAACGGATTGGATGTGATTCTGCGAGCGGACAATATCGCTGTTAAGAAACTCGGTAAAAGGTTATTGGAGGATGCGGATACAATTATTACGCCGAATGTGGAAGATGTCCACTGGGCTGCATTTGACAATATCGACCATTGCGTTGATTCAGGCGATCAAGCCGCCCGTGTTGTCCTTCCAACCATAAGAAAAGAACTGCGTAAACGTCGTTCTCCATTTAGAAAAGCGCGTACTTTTCTGGCATCAAAATTACAATAACTGATATGGGATTAACTGGCGCACCGAAGGACATTAATGAACCATAGTAAGACCATGATAATCGGACACAGGGGAGCACCAATTGATGCCGGATCCGAGAACAGCTTGGAATCATTCCGAAAAGCTATCGAACTCGGCGCTGACATGATAGAATTTGATGTCAGAAAGACTAAAGATAATATCCTGGTTACCTTTCACGATCCAAAAATTGACGCTTACCGCTTATCGGACCTCACTTACGATCAAGCAAACGAGTTGATACGGGAAAGTAGATCCCGTATTCCGAAATTATCGGAGGTTTTGGAATTTACGAGCGGGAGAATAAACCTGGATATTGAGCTAAAGGAGCAGGGATACGAACATGAGGTTCTCCAACTACTCGATAAATATTATCATTCAGGTGAATATATTATCACTTCCTTCAAAGAACAGATATTATCCCGTATAAAAAATCTTTCGACCGAAACCAAGGTCGGTTTGCTGATCGGTGTGCAGAATCTATTCCGCCCCAACTGCAGGTTGTTTTCTTTTTCATCAAGGGTGAACTGTGTTCCTGCCGACTGCCTGGTGATCCATTGGAGTCTTCTCAGATTTGGGATTTTGAAACGGCTGATGAAAGAGAAGATACCGGTAATCGTTTGGACGGTTAATGATACGAAGATGTTTAGATACCTCTTGTCACAAAACATAACAGGTATTATTACCGACCATGTGAGTTTAGCTGCCGCCCCTACTATGGTTTAACGGAGTTAATACATTCATTATTTGCTGTTCTGCATTAGACACCGCCAAAATCCGGATTTACGATTATTCACGCTGCACTTGAGTCTTTGTGCCATTGAGTCGCCGCACCCGACGGAAACCGCGGCGAACCGCTGATCGGGTTCCCCCGATAAATCGGGGCAGGCTGAGCGGAGCGAGAAACCCGACACCGTTTTACAATGTGTCATTATATGTGGCATCAAACGTTCTTGTTTGACGCTATATACCCTCTGGAGAGGGTCAATTTCATCCCGCATTTTACCGGGATGAAATTGGGGTGTGTTATATTATCACAACATGCATATCCCCGCCCTTGACGGGGCTAAACATGCTGCCTGTCAGTCCGGTAGGGTACGTCGCCGCTGCAAGATAGAATTCTGAAGAATACTTCATCCGGCGAGTTTCACTAATGGAACCGATACCTGCACCATTTGACCCACCATTCTTGATATAATTGAAATGGTGGGTCAAATTATCGATACTTCCGAGCTTGCGATGCCTATCAGCACCGGCCTCCGGGGCTGCTTTGATATGAGCATCGACCCACCCTACGCAGAGCTCAACATAGCGCGCGGCAGACAATAACAACATGGCCAGGGATTCACCTTGACCATGCCACCCTTACAAAACACAGTCCCTCTACAGTCTAACGACTACTTCAACAACGTCATTCGCTTGGTCAAAATTTCATCTCCAACCTTAAGCCTGTAGAAGTATACGCCGGAAGCTGCATTAGAGGCATCCCAGGTTACCACATGATCGCCGGCGGATTCATTTCCATTAACAAGAGTAGTCACTTTCTGACCCATCATGTTGAATATCTCCAGAGTTACGCTGGCTGATGCCGTAAGGCTGTAAGATATACTGGTAGTTGCGTTGAATGGATTAGGATAGTTAGCGCCTAAGTCCACCGAGGAAGGCAGATCACTGTCCTCAAACCATCCCGCAATTTGCCACTGATCGGAGGCGCCTCCTCTTCCGGCAACCACCTCGAATGGGAATGACCATTCGTCAGCAATAGTATTGGGATAATCGCCGCAATAGCCGATATAGTCATACATACCGACGGGGGCGATCCCCGGCACATTCTGCCGCGCTCCGGCATAAACTAATGCGCTGCGAGGCGAGAGCGGAATATTGTTGAATCTCTGCACGGGCCCATACATTCCATATCCGGGAACATCCAGCATCACCCATACATCGCTGCTTATATTATTATCCGTAGTGTTTCCAACTACACCGGTGAATTTGAAATATCCGCCGGGAGCTGCGACAGTGGGAATAAACTCCGGAATCATGAAGATATAGTTATCCGGTAGTTCAGGAGCGGGTTGATCCGGAATATGAATCCAGCCCACGGTAGATTGATCGGGATCTTCTGTCCTATAACATGGATATCCGCTATTGTCTTCATAAGCGACAATCGCTGGACGATTGCCATCATCATACAGCCACCAGTTACCTATTGCTGCGGGATCATATCCCATGCCACCTTCAATGTTATAATCGCTGAGCAAAACATCACCATCCTCGGTTGTTATCTTAACTCGCCCGACATTTTCGGCATTATACCAGTAGAAGATCTCATCAATAAAGGGCCATAGATAAACCCATAAGCGCAATTTCGAGCAGTTTTCGAAAGTACCTGCCGGAGTTACAACCGTCTCCGTTACTGATTCATATAGGAATTGAAGTTCAACGGGCAATCCCATATATTCTACAGTTTCAGTCCAGGAGTCCCCCTCCTCCGGATAAAGATCGCCGAACCTCTTGTGTCCGGTGAAGTTAAACTCGTCGGATATAACTTCCACCATATAAACCGGCATCTCGGCAAAAGCGGTATCAAAAGCCCCGAATAATAGAACCGCGATCAACAGAATCATTAGCTTTTTCATTTAAATAATCTCCTTTTACTTAAGAATTTAGTTCCATTCGAGCACCAAAAAGCAATGCACGATCCAAACGAGATAATGGGTTGTTAGTTAGAAAACGGATTGACGGTTAATACGCCATAGATTTAAGTTTTAGTTGCCTGCGATTTCAGTTATTCGTTTATCCCTCCAAACGAATAATAGGTTAATCAACTCTTTGAATTTCTTGCTCACCTTCTTTTTTAATGCGGAATCAAAGGCTAACCAAAAAGCAAAGAGAGAGATAAAAACTAATTACCACCTCCTTTGAAAATTGAATATGGTTTTCAAATAACGACTTCGGTTGACTGAAGTAAGTATAAATGTATATATATTTCAGGAAAAAATCAATAATTATCTTCATAAATTATGGAGGTTTTAGAAATTGTATGGAAAACTTGTAGAATAGTTGGGAACAATTCTTAAATCTTAGCGTTTATATCAACGATGAGTAAGGTCTATCATAATAGTGGGTATTATCAAAACAAGCGGATAACGGTTATCATAATAATGGTTATGGTAACTTTTATCAGCATTTTACCTGTCGGGCAGACTCATGCATTTATTCAACAAGTAAAACTGCTTACTTGCAACCCTTGGGGGTGCTGTTGTAACGATGCGAATTCTGTTGATTCGGATATCATTTCCAATACTTGCTGTTGTGAAGTAAGTGAATTACCTGATATCCCGGATTTGCCCGGTGAATTTACTATAAATGAAACTCCCAGAATTGACAACTCAGTTAATGTTGCAGTTCCTGTGGAGATTGAGCCGATCAGCTCAACGTATAATCGCTTGTTCCCTAAATCCACAATTGGCAATAGGTTTCAAACCAATTCCCTCCATATTCTCAATTCCGTATTTCTGATTTAATACTGACTCCGTAAATTAATATTAGTCGCTTAACTGTCTAATAAATAACGTATTAACAAATTGATATGTTTGAAAGGAGTCCGTATGGTCAGAAAAATAGTATTCATATATTTCGCAATTATTGTAATAATATTTACAAATTCATCTTATTCGGATGATAATCCCGGGGAGCTTAGTTGGTTGCTCCAAAAAGCGCTTTCGAGTAATCCTGATATTCTTGCGGTACAGCATGAGGAAAGGGCTGCGAAATTCAGGGCAAAATCGGAGGGTTGGCTTCCCGATCCGACCGTTTCCATCGCTGCTTCGAATTTACCTCGAACATCATTAGCTCCGGATGAAACTCCAATGTCCGGAATTGCGCTTGGGATTTCCCAAAAGATCCCCTGGTTTGGTAAGTTACATGATCAAAAGCAGATAGCGAATCTTGAATTCGCTAATTCCGGATTGAGTAAAGAAGCTAAGGAATTGGCGGTCATTCGTATGGTTAAAACAGCATACTATGAGTACTCATACTGGAAGATTGCCGAGGTTGTCGTCGATGAGAACCTTGATTTAATGGAATCACTGGTTGAGGTTGCACAGACCAAATATGCAAACGGCGAGGGGCTGGCGCAAGATGTCCTGAGTGCGCAGACTACATTATCGAAGCTGGAGGATCGGAAGTCGAATGTAGTAAAAATGCAAAAGGCAGCATTGGCGAATCTGAGGGCATTGTTGGACTCATCCGATCCCGGAGATTTTAAGCTCAATGGTGATCTGCCTCAACCCGCCGGCGACATAAGGAATCTTGAAATTATTAAATCCGAAGCATGGGACAACAATCCATCGCTCGAATATTCTTCGAATGCAATCGAAATAGCGGGAAAAGAGAATTCGTTAGCTAAATCGGAGTATTATCCTGATCTGGCTTTGGGATTCGAATATCGAATTCGGGAGAGGGTCCCGATGGATGCAGTAGATGGTGAGGATTTTGTTTCCGCCAAATTGAGCCTGGATTTTCCTCTCTGGTTTATGCGGAATCAGCGCAACAAAACGGCGGAAACTCGCCAGCGAGTATATGCAGCCGAATTTAAAAAGCGTTCGGTAGAACGCGAGTTGGAATATGCTCTTACCGAGCTCTTTCTCGATTTAGAGAGAACATACGAAAGCATCACCCTTTACGAAAACTCAATAATCCCCTTGGCGCAGTCGACGCTGGAATCCAGCAATATAGCTTATCAGGTTGGAAAAGTTGATTTCCTGAATCTGCTAACTGCCCAAATGAGATTATTGGAATTGCGGCTGGAAAAGCTGAATGCAGTGAAAGAATACAATCAAAAATCAGCTCGGATAGATGAGTTAACCGGGAAATTAGAAGTGAGGTAAGATAATGAGAACTTTAATTATAGTATTAGTGTCAGCAATCATAGGTTTCGGGGCGGCTTATTTACTATTATCCCCGTCGGATATCGGCTCATCAGAACAACACGACTCCCAAGAGCAACTTTACACCTGCGGCATGCATCCGGAGATAATTTCCGAGGAACCGGGTTACTGCCCTATATGCGGCATGAAATTAACGCCTAAAAAGGAGTCAGGCTCAAGCATGGAAGGCGGAATCATGATTGACCCAACCACAAGGCATAATATAGGGATAAAGACCGTAGAGGCAACAAAGCGGCAACTGACGAAATCGATAAGGGCGTTCGCAAAGGTGGAATACGCCGAACCATCGATTCACACAGTAAATATCAAAATCCCCGGTTGGGTGGAGAAATTATATGCGGACCATGAAGGCGCATCGGTTGAAGCCGGAGAGCCGCTGATAGAAGTTTATTCTCCCGAACTCGTTGCCGCACAACGAGAATATCTGGTGGCAGTGAAAAGCAATGAAAAGTTATCGTCTAACTCGGGAAAACTAACATCAGCTTCGCAGGAACTCCTTGAAGCCTCTAAAATGCGGCTGAGAAACTGGGATATCACCGATGCGCAAATTGAGGAACTAAATAGATCAGGGAAACTCACCAAATCTATGGTGATTAGATCACCCGCTTCCGGTATCGTTGTTTCTAAAATGATAAACCAGGGCGAATATCTGAAAGTTGGTTCGGCAGCGTATGAACTGGCGGATCTCTCCAACGTGTGGATCGAAGCATTTGTTTATGAACAGGATCTGCCGTTTATCGAGCTGGGGCAGAAAGCGCGTGTAGAAATCCCGAGCCTTCCGGGAGAGCAATTCGAAGCGAATATCTCATTCGTATCGCCGTTTCTGGATAATAATCAGCAAGCGGAAATCCGTTTGGATGTTAGCAACCCTCAGATGAGATTGAAACCGGAAATGTATGCGGAAGTCTATATTCAGTCACAACTCAAAGGAGAAAGACTTGCGGTTCCCAGAGAAGCCGTCATCAATTCCGGACAGCGAAGATTGATATACCTTTCGTTTGAAGACGGTTCCTACGGAGCTCGAGTGATCGAAACCGGCGCGGTTGCTGACAATGACTGGATCGAAATTAAACAGGGTATCAAAGAAGGTGATCGAGTTGTAGTTTCCGGGCAGTTTTTACTGGACTCCGAATCCCGCCTGAGCGAATCACTCGGGATGGCGGGACATCAGCATGGACCGTCTCAAAGCAACGGAGCCAGCGATATAGAAGCGCATTCTCAGGAGTCTCATGAAACAACCGGCGCTATCGGGGAGAAGAACATTGGTATTTACACCTGCCCGATGCCCGAGCATTTTCACGTGCTTCAGTATGGCTCCGGGAAGTGTCCGGAATGCGGCATGGATCTTGTTCCGGTAGAGGAAACCGACAATAGCGATTTCTACTACTGCCCTATGTCGGAGTGCCAGGTGGTTGATACGGAACCGGGTCGCTGCCCCAAATGCGGGATGAACCTGGTTAAATATGAAAGGGGGAATTAGACTATGATAGATCGCATAATTGAATACTCGGTGGAGAATAAATGGATGATCCTGGTCTTAGTCGGTATCATTGTGGCCATCGGTGTTTATTCCGCCAATGAAATAGCGGTCGATGCTATTCCCGACCTCTCGGATGTCCAGGTTATAATTCAAACAGAATACACGGGACAATCTCCCCAGATCGTGGAAGACCAGGTAACCTACCCTCTGGCTACCGCCATGCTGGCTGTTCCGAAAGCGAAAAACGTGCGGGGATTTTCCTACTTCGGTTTATCATTCGTTTACATCATATTCGAAGACGGGACCGATATCTACTGGGCGCGCAGCCGGGTATTGGAAAGTTTGAGTAGTATCGACTCGCGGCTGCCCGCGGGAGTTAATCCTGAATTGGGACCGGATGCTACCGGCGTGGGTTGGGTTTACCAGTATGCTTTGGTCGATACAACCGGAAACCATGATCTGGCGGAACTGCGGTCGATACAGGATTGGTTTCTCAAATATGAGCTGTCATCACTGCAGGGCGTAGCGGAAGTGGCTTCGGTGGGGGGATTCGTGAGACAATACCAGGTTGAGGTCGATCCGAGGAAGCTGGAATATTTCGGGATACCGCTTTCTCACGTGATTATGGCAATTAAGAAGTCAAGCGGAGCTGTTGGGGGAAGATTACTTGAATTGGGTGAGACCGAATTCATGATCAGAAGTACCGAATACATCGGCAGTTTGGAGGATATGAAAAATATCCCTATCCACAAATCTGCGGATAAGCCTCCGGTGCTTCTCTCCTCGGTGGCGAATATCCAGTATGGTCCTGAAATAAGACGAGGGGTTGCTGAATTAGACGGGGAGGGGGAGGCTGTAGGAGGCATCGCAGTGATCAGATGGGGCGACAATGCCCGGGAAGTGATATCAAGAGTCAAGGAAAGATTGAACGAACTGAAATCCAGTCTGCCGGAAGGGGTAGAAGTTGTAACCGTATATGATCGGTCGGGATTAATCGACAATGCAGTAGATAACCTCACCGGAACTCTTATCAAGGAGATGATTGTAGTTTTCTTGATAACTCTGGTATTTCTCTTCCATGTTCGCTCGACGTTAATTGCAGTCTTTACCTTGCCGGCGGGGGTTTTAATATCGGTGTTGACGATGCACTTGCTGGGGATCAACGCCAATATCATGTCGCTGGGGGGAATCGCTATAGCTATCGGGGTAATGGTTGACGCCGCAGTGGTGATGGTGGAGAACGCCCATAAGCACCTGGAACGGGATCACGGGAAGAAAAGCCACTCTCAGATCATTATAGACTCCACCAAAGAAGTTGGACCCGCTCTGTTTTTCTCGCTTCTGATTATAACCATTTCCTTCCTGCCGGTGCTGGTACTTGAAGGGCAGTCCGGGAGACTGTTTAAGCCGCTGGCATATACAAAGACATTCGCTATGGCGGCGTCCGCTCTACTATCGGTAACTGTCATTCCGGCGCTGACTGCCCTGTTCATCCGCGGTAAGGTAATGCCGGAAAAAAAGAACCCGATCTCGAGAATCAGTATTCGGATTTATAAACCGATCATCAGCTTTGTCCTTAAATACAGGCTTCTGGTGCTGGCAATCACGATAGTGATAATGGCATTGACCGTAATACCTCTTTCGCAGCTCGGATCGGAATTTATGCCCCCGTTATACGAGGGAGATTTGCTATACATGCCAACCACTCTCCCTGGGATATCAATCACCAAAGCCAAAGAACTACTGCAGCAAACAGACAGGATAATCGCATCCTTCCCTGAAATTAAGCGCGTATTCGGTAAAATCGGCAGAGCCGAATCGGCAACCGATCCGGCGCCGCTGACTATGATAGAGACCACCATCATGTTGAAACCGGAAGAGGAGTGGCGTCCGGGGATGACGCCGGAAATGCTGGTCGATTCCCTGGACAGAGCGATACGGTTCCCCGGTTTGACCAATGCCTGGACGATGCCGATTAAAACCAGAATCGACATGCTGGCAACCGGCATAAAGACTCCGGTCGGCATAAAGATAATGGGGCCTGACCTGGATAGTCTTAACGCTATAGCCAAAAGGATCGAGGGAATTATCAGGCAGACAGAGGGAGTGCGTTCTGTATATGCTGAACGTGTTACCGGTGGAAATTACCTGGATATCGATATCGACCGGTTCAAGGCGGCGGCTTACGGATTGAAGACCGGCGATATTCAGGATGTAATCAAAACCGCTGTTGGCGGAATGAACCTCACCCAAACCGTGGAAGGTCTCCAGCGATATCCTATAAACCTCCGTTACCCGCGCGAGTTGCGCGATGATCCCGAAGCGATTGAGCGCGTATTAATCGACACGCCGGACGGACGTAAGGTGCCGCTGGGACAGGTGGCGAAAGTCAGTTTTGAAAAAGGGGCTGCGATGATAAAATCCGAAAACGCTCGCCCCACCGCCTGGGTTTATGTTGACCTCGCCGACATCGATGTCGGCACTTATGTGGAGCAGGCGCAAAACGTGGTGAATGAGCATTTGAACCTGCCATCGGGATACTCGATCGTATGGTCGGGACAATATGAAAATATGCAAGCGGTAGCCGAGAAATTAAGGATAATTATCCCATTAACTATATTTGTAATCTTTTTGTTGTTATACATACATTTCAGGAGTTTCACCAATTCCCTGATCGTGTTATTGTCACTGCCGTTTGCGCTTGTAGGTGGAATATGGCTGTTCTATTTATTCGGATTTAATACATCGGTAGCGGTATTTGTTGGGTTTATAGCGCTGGCGGGATTGGCGGCGGAGACGGGAGTTGTTATGCTGGTCTACCTCGATGAAGCGGTCAACCGCTATTCGGAGGAAGGACGCTTGTCGAATATCGATGAGCTTAAAAGCGCCGTATCGGAAGGCGCCGTGGAAAGGGTGCGTCCAAAGCTGATGACGGTTTCCACTACGTTGATAGCGCTATTGCCGATTATGTTTGGTCATGGAACCGGCTCGGAAGTGATGCAGAGAATCGCGGCGCCGATGATCGGCGGATTGATCTCATCAACAATTCTTACCCTGATCATCGTTCCTGTGCTATACCTTATGGTGAATAGACATAGAGTAAAAACATAGTCCTCGCTCTAACAGGATTGAGGTGTTGATAAAATCAACGTGAAACCCCGCGTTTTAACTCTTCTGATGCGTGTAAACGCGGGATATAAAGGACCCATCCAAGCTCCTCCATCTTGTCGGCAGCCTCACAAAACATACCTCCTCGTATGCCTTGTTTCTGTTATGAAGTATGTGGGTGGACGAGGACGCCCACCCGCCACAATAACGTTATTATCCACGAAGGTTTCATGTTTAGCCCGTCGAAGGCGGGATAATCATGTTGTGATAACACGACATACCCCTATTTCATCCCGAAGAATGCGGGATGAAATTGACCCTTGTATGTTATTGCGTTGGGATTTACTATTCGCAACTTAATATAAGAGATAAAAGTAAATCCCAATTCATGCAGGCATTTGGAAACCGTTGGAGATGTGTATATTACTGTGATAGCAGATAAGCGTTGGGTTCATGGAACAAAGCCCCATCCGGAAGCCAATCCCAGAACTTGCCCAAATCTTTGCGAATCAATTGCATGATAAATTGCGGGATATCGGTGGTCTCCTGTTCATAGAAACTCCGAAACGATCGGTCGATAGCTAATTGCCGGTGTATTTCGGTGAAGTACTTAATCCGTCCGAAACCCTCCGAGGAAATTGCCCGTATGACATTTAACCATTTAGGGATTGTTTCGCCGTTAGCTCCGAAACGTCGGAGTATCATACCGGGCGAAAACGAATACTTCGTGAGATCAATCAGGCGGTCATAGAATTCCATCCATGGATAGTGCATGGGCTTCACGTTCATTTGGGTGTTGCTGAGCACATGAAATGGAAACGGAAGAACTCTATTATCCTTCTGCAATTCCAGATTGAACGGAGCAGCCTGTCCGAACGCAGTTAACATGGAATAGGCTGGGAAAGCTCCCGGTGTTAAATCCATGAACTTTTTCGTGAGTTCGAACGGTTCCGCACCTTCATCAGCGTCAAGTCCAATTATATGGTTAGTCTGAACATAGGGGATATATCTTAGAATCATGTTAATGTGTTCAGACACTTTTCTCACTTTTTCTATCCCCGTCATTTTACCAGTCCTGGATTTATTGCCCAGGTCAAACCACGATTCTATACCGGGGAGCAGCGCTTTGAATCCGTTGTGCTTAAGACGCTTCACGCGTGATTCCGTAAGGAGTGATAATGTGGATTCGGCAATGAAATCAATCCGCCCCGATGGCACTGCTTCTTCAATCGTATCCATACAGCGGTTAAACATAACGCCAAAATTCGGATCGTGCCAGGCTACGCGAGGGCGCTTGAATTTTCCGAGAAGAAAGCGTAGATCATTAGCTATCATATCAGCATCCATCGGTTGATAAGTAACGGATGAATCGATGCAGAAATCACAGGTATAGGGACATCCCAGACTACCCAGAAGAGGGACGATCTTAATGAAGGGAGCTTTACGGAGGGTTTGCTCTATGAACTTCCAACGCTGATGCACCCCGGGCAGTTGGATAGGATGACCGGCGGCGGTTACGTGTACACCCAGAGGTCGATGCCGAGCGCAGTCGGCAAGGATATCGAGAACGTGCGTTTTGTCAGTAAATCCTAATACGTAGTCAAAGTACTTCTGGGAGTCCTGCGGGTAACAGCGGGCATGCGGTCCTCCAATCGCAGTTACGGCGCCTCTTTCTCGAAATAGATTACTCAGCGCATACGCCAACAAGGCTGCTTCTGTGAAAGAACCGATAAAGACCAAATCCGCTTTATCCGGCATCTCGGAGACAAGATCCTCTCCACCGGTATAAGTGATGAGCGTTACATCGTGCCCCTGCTCTTCGCACCAGACTGCTATTACTTGCGGCATAATGCTGGCGAAATTCGCCCCCATAACGCGTCCCCACATTGACTTCGACGGAGACTTGGCTATGAGATCTATGATTCCGATTGAAAGCTTTCTCATCATTTACCTTTTCTTAATACCATTGGTGATGACTTCAAGCATATGGTTGACATATACCGACAGCGGTAGATCCAGGGCGTCGAACAACCACCGGTTTTCAGTTGATAGCAGAGATACTACTATCAAATGCGCTGTCAAGTCTACATTCTTTTCGTGCAATTCACTGCTTCGGTAATTGCTGTTAACAGTTGATTCATCTCGTAGGCAACGACATCATCGAAAATATCCTGTTTGATGAGGTGGTAGCGATAGATAGCCGCCTTCGTTACATGATCTTGCCTGGTTATTTCATCGATTATAAGCTTTTTAAGTACGAAACGAGAGAATTGGAGGAGGGCTGTGTGAGGTATTCGAGATTTCTTATCCACAAGAATCCCTTCATTAATTATAAAGCGTTTTAAACAAAGTACATTTTGTAGTCTGCTTGGTCAACTCCTTTTTATAATTTTCGAATAGTGTATTCCAGCACCTATAAAAAGGCTATTGCCAATAAGCCTCTTATTTGGACCAGTGTGGAATTGGGGAGGGGAATAGCCTGAGTTTCAATCTCCTGTCAATTGGAAGCAGGAGCAATTGAGAAATACCCAGTATCCGTTTGAACATTTTCAACCTTGTCTTATCAGAAACTATCTCTTATATATTTACTCATAGCTCCTGCTTCTTTTGACGACATACGCGGTACGCCGTCAATCCGATTAGGATTGAAGTTGAAATAGTATTTCAAAATGAACTAACGTCCATTACTTTTATAAAGAGATTCCGGTAATCATGTCAACACTATTAATAATATCCATCATCTTGATAACTCTCGCCCTCGTTTTTTATTCGATGGGAATATGGGCGGAACGGATATCGTTCTATTTGAAGTCCTGGCACGTGATAATGTTTTGGCTGGGATTTGCCTTTGATGTATCCGGTACTTTGTCGATGCACTTTTTCGCCGAAGGTCCCTTTGACATACGAGAACCCCACACTTTGACCGGACAAATCGCTCTATGGCTGATGCTGATTCATGCCATCTGGGCGAGTTGGGTAGTGAAGAAGGGCTCCGAGAAGACCCGAACGAATTTTCATAAGTACAGTCTATTTGTCTGGCTTGTCTGGCTGATTCCCTATTTCAGCGGAGTGCTTTTAGGAATGCGGCAATGAACTATACCTCCTGAATACTTCGCGTTCGCATACCAGCATCCGCCACAGGATACTCAGCCCTTTTTGATAATCGCTATATACATTTACATCAACCTTTAGATAAAATATGCGGGAGGCGGGACTTGAACCCGCACGCCTTGTGAGCACCACCCCCTCAAGATGGCGTGTCTGCCGATTCCACCACTCCCGCAAATCCATCGGGATTCAAGCTGTTTACTGCTGCTTTTGCTATTGTCCGCCGCCTTCGGTATTCGATTCCCGTTGACCGCCTTCACCTGAGCCCTGGTCCTGAGGAACGGTAATCGGAAACTCTTCGCCGGTTTGCTGGTCATCGACCGCCCCCTCGGCAGGACCTTCCATCGGCTGACCCGGCATAGCTCCCTGGTCAAACTCCTCTCTAACCGCCGACCCCTGAGAGGCGACATCCCGCGCCGGAGAGATAAAAGTTAATCCAAGACAGCTCAACATGAATAGTACGGCAATATATGATGTGGCTCGAGACAGAAAAGTAGCGGCGCCTCGTCCACCAAAAACCGCGCCCGACAGAGCGCCGCCTCCCAATGCGCCGGCTAATCCTTCACCTTTTGCGGATTGCAGTAGGACAGTGATAATCAGAGCTATACATATTATAACATGAATAATAATTAAAAAGGTAAACAACTTTCCTCCTCGTAAATTTATAATTAGGAATCTTTTAATGCGCTGTGCGCAATCCTCTCGAAACTCTCAGCCTTCAATGACGCGCCTCCGATCAGGAAGCCATCTATATTTTCTTCGGCGAAAAGTGAATCCGAATTATCCGGTTTTACCGAGCCGCCATATAAAATCGTCAATCCTTCAGCTATCTGGTCGCCGAATTCCTGCGATAGTTTATCCCTTATAAACCGATGAGCTTCCTCGGCTTGTTCCGGTGTGGCAGTTTTGCCGGTTCCTATTGCCCACACAGGTTCATAAGCGATCACGATTTTCTCCATCCAGTCGGTCGGGAACTCCTTAAGGCTGCCATCAAGCTGCTTTTCGAGAACTTTTTCGGTTAAACCGGCATCCCTGTCCTCCAACTGCTCGCCGATACACAAAATCGGGATAAGCTCGGAATCGAGGGCCGCCTTTAATTTACGATTGACAAGCTCATCTGTTTCCCCAAAAAGCGCGCGTCGTTCGGAGTGACCGACAATCACATAATCACAACCGACCGATTTTAGCATTTGTCCCGAAATCTCACCTGTAAAAGCGCCTGATTGCTCATAATAAAGGTTCTGTCCGCCAATCTTGATTACCGATTTATTAACGACCTTACTAACCTGAGCCAGGTTAATATACGGCGGGCAAATCAGCAATTCGGCATGGTTGAAACCGGTTAAACGGGCTTTAATCTCGGTAGCTAATTTCAACGCCTCATCGGCGGTCGTATTCATTTTCCAGTTGCCTGCGATTATTCTTTTGCGCATAATTATGACCCTGTATTCACTTATCAGTGAGAGCGGCAACTCCTGGTAATTCCTTGCCTTCCAAGAATTCCAGAGAAGCTCCGCCGCCAGTTGAAATATGAGTAATCTTATCTGCAAATCCCGCCTTTTTAACGGCCGATGCCGAATCGCCCCCGCCAACGATAGTGGTGGCTCCTTTCTGGGTTATTTTACTCAGAATAGAAGCCATTTCGATAGTTCCTTTGGCAAAAGCGGTTTTCTCGAATATTCCCATCGGACCATTCCATACTACAGTTTTAGCGTCAGCCAGCTTTTCGCGGAACAAGCTGCGGGTCTTGGAACCGATATCCACGCCCATCCAGCCGTCGGGGATCTTCTCCGCCGGAGCGGATTTAGTATTAACAGCGCTGCTGTCGATATCGGTTGCTATCATGGAATCAACCGGCAGCACAAATTGGCATTTGGAGGATTTAGCTCGTGTTAAAATCTCCTTAGCCATATCTATGCGATCTTTCTCAACCAGAGAATTGCCGACATTGTAGTTTTTCGCGACAAAGAAGGTATAAGCCATGCCGCCGCCGATTAGAATCCGGTCGACCTTATCCATCAGGTTGTTTATCACATCGATTTTACCCGATATCTTTGCCCCTCCTAAAATCGCCACGAAAGGTCTCCTCGGATTGGATACGGCATTACCAAGGTACTCTATTTCCTTCTTCATCAAGTAACCCGCTACAGCGGGTTGAATTATTGATGGAACTCCGGCGGTGGAGGCATGAGCGCGATGAGCGGTACCGAAGGCGTCATTCACGTAAACATCCGCGAGTTTCGCCAATGATTTTGCCATCTCGGGATCGTTTTTCTCCTCGCCGGAATAAAACCGGAGATTTTCGAGAAGAAGGCAATCGCCTTCCTTCAAAGCATTAACCGCTTTGATCACTTTACTTCCGATACAGTCATCAACAAATGCGACTTCATCGCCAAGCAGTTTCCCGAATGCTTCGGCTACCGGCTTCAGAGAAAACTCCGGTTTCTTCTGCCCTTTGGGTCGCCCCAGATGAGACATTAGAATCGCTTTACCGCCCGATTCAATGATCTTGCTCACAGTGGGCAAGGTGGCTTTCAGCCTGGTGTCGTCGGTGACGGCGCTATCATCGACCGGCACGTTAAAGTCAACTCTGATAAGAACTCTCTTGCCTTTTAAATCGATATCGTCGATTGTCAGTTTGTTAAAACTCACCTGAGGACTCCCTTAAATTACTTACCAAGCCTTTCCAACATGTCTACAACGCGGACCGAAAATCCCCATTCGTTATCATACCAGGAGAAGACTTTCAAAAGATTGTTCCCTTTGACCATCGTCAGCATGCTATCGAAGATCGATGAGTGCGGATTACCAACCACATCCATGCTTACTATCGGGTCATCGCAATATTGGAGGATTCCTTTCATTCTGCCTTCCGCCGCTTCTCTCATGGCGCTGTTAACGGCGTCAACCGAAACATCCTTCTCCGTTTCAACCACGAGGTCGACCAGCGAACCGGTGCATGTTGGAACTCTCACCGCGTAACCGTCCAGTTTACCCTCCAGTTCCGGAATAACCAGCGAAATTGCTTTGGCGGCGCCCGTGGATGTTGGAATCATTGATAAAGCTGCCGCTCTGGCTCTACGGAGGTCCTTATGCGGCAGATCGAGAATCTTCTGGTCGTTTGTATAGGCGTGGATTGTCGTCATCGCTCCCTTTACTACGCCGAAACTGTCGTAGATCACTTTTGCGATCGGCCCCAAACAGTTGGTGGTGCAGGAGCCGATGGTTATGATATCATCGGTGTCCGGATTGTATTTTTCATCATTAACTCCGATGACGAAAGTGGGAACCTTGTCCCTTGCAGGCGCTGAGATCAGAACCTTCTTGGCGCCAGCCTCAATATGCTTGCCGGCGCTTTGGGAATCTCTGAAAATTCCGGTTGATTCCAACACCACTTCGGCGCCAAGCTCTTTCCAGGGTAGATTGCCGGGATCGCGTTCAGCCATCACTCGTGTTTTCTGGGAACTAACGACAATGTTATCCCCATCTACCTTTACATCTTCTTTAAGCACACCATGTACGGAGTCGTATTTAAGCAAATGGGCAAGCGTTTTCGCGTCAGTTATATCATTAACTCCAACGATTTCAATATCCCCACGATCCTTCGCAGCCCTGTAAACCAGTCTTCCGATACGCCCAAATCCGTTTATTCCTATCTTAATTGGCATAATTCCTCCGTTAAGAAGTGAATAGTTATATTCTAAAACTTGTTAATAAAGCATTACTTATGCATTATTGCAAGAAAAAAAGCAAGGAATTTTAACATTCCATTACTACTCAATTAGGCTCCTGATGGCAACCGCAGCAAATAGTGTTCCGGCAAAATCAACGGTCGCTGATGAAAGATCATCAATAGAAAACGAAAAAGTTGAACAAAGGATTCCCCCCCTTGCCAACTGACACCTTTGCTCGCTATGAGAATATCCCGACTACTGGCTTGGAATGATCAGATCAAGGACGAGACTTGTCAGCGGAGCCGGAATAGTTCTGATCACCAATGGATGCAATTATGAAAGTTGTGTAATTTAAAATATTTTCTCATCAATGACTATGTTTTTCGTGAAAATTGTAATTTACCTTTGCCAATCTTTGCCGATCAGCTTATTTTGTGGAAAATTTCACATAGCAAAATTTGTGGAAAATGAGTATACAGGTTTTTACCGGACAGAATAACCAACAGTCAGCAGGAAACCGCTCTTAATGGCAGAAGTCTCCAATAGAAACAGCAGCAATAGTTATGCAAAAACAATCGCATTAAAAATCTTCCCCTTTATATCCTGGTTTGAAGATTATTCCACTGCCAAACTTCGCATAGATTTCATTTCGGGCTTAACGGTAGCGTTAGTATTGGTGCCCCAATCAATGGCTTATGCGCAGTTGGCAGGTTTACCCGCTTACTATGGATTATATGCGGCGTTTCTTCCCCCGATGATAGCATCGCTTTTCGGCTCCAGTTTCCAATTGGCAACCGGTCCGGTGGCGGTGGTTTCATTGATGACGGCGACAGCTCTTGAACCTTTGGCAACCGCCGGAAGCGAGAGCTTTATCGCCTATGCTATCTTGTTGGCATTTTGCGTGGGCATTTTTCAGTTCGCTCTGGGCGCATTAAGATTAGGTTTGATCGTAAACTTTCTTTCCCATCCGGTAGTCAGCGGTTTTACTAACGCCGCCGCCATTATTATCGCCTCTTCCCAACTTTCGAAGATATTCGGTGTATATGTAGATAAGGCGGAACACCATTACGAAACAATCTATAATGTCATAGAAACGGCGGTGACCCACACCCACATGTCTACATTGGGCATGGCGGTTGTAGCGTTTACGGTGATGATTGTTTTAAAAAGAATAAGTCCGCGTATTCCGGGGGTGCTGATCGCTGTTATGATCACCACGATCGTCTCTTATGCCACCGGTTTCGAGAACAATTATAAAGCCGAACTCTCCCAATTCGCCTCCCCGGAAGTGCGTGAGAAGATTAAGCGCTTTAACTCGCAAATGGAGCAAATGAACGAGCTTTCCGAGCAGCGGGTTGAGCTTACCCACCAACTGGAAGAAGCCCAAGAAAGCGAAGGTCCGCATTCATCGGAAGCGCTAAGATTGGAATATCTGGTGGAATTGCGTACCACCGAACTTCATTCGGTAAAAAGAGATATTACCGAAATACGCAGGGAGCTGAGACTCATGGATATAAGGAGGGCTGAAAATGAGGAAGGCGCGACCGTTTTCTATCTCGCTGACGAACTACCCGAAGGGATCAAAACCGATGATAATACCTGGCGGATAAAGGTCGCTAATAAGAAGCTTGATGAGAGCTCAATCCTCCTCATGGGGGGAGGAGCCGTAGTGGGTGTTATCCCGGAGGGATTGCCTGGTTTAAAAATGCCATCGATTCAGTTTGATCTGATTTTGAAGATTTTCCCCATGGCGATCATCATTTCTTTTCTGGGTTTCATGGAAGCTATATCAATCGCCAAGGCGATGGCGGCGAAAACCGGACAGCGTTTGGATCCCAACCAGGAGCTGATTGGCCAGGGGCTTTCTAATATCATCGGTTCAATCGGGCAGAGTTACGCGGTTTCCGGCTCTTTCTCGCGATCGGCGGTAAACCTGGCGGCGGGTGCGAGAACCGGATTGTCCAACGTTTTCAGCAGTTGTATTGTGGCAATTACGCTGCTCTTTTTTACCCCGCTTCTTTACCATCTGCCCCAGGCGGTATTAGCAGCAATAATTATAATGGCGGTTATCGGCTTGATAAACGTGGGCGGTTTTATTCACGCCTGGAAAGCCCAGAAATACGATGGAATAATCGGTGTAATTACCTTTGTGTGTACCTTAGGATTCGCTCCGCATCTTGATAAAGGAATAATGATCGGTGTCGCGCTGTCCATCGGTCTTTACCTGTTCAGAAATATAAAACCCGATATTGCTATGCTGTCCAAATATACCGATGGCACCTATCGCAGCTCCGAACGCTTAAGGCTGAAACGCTGCAAACATATTGCCGTGATCCGCTTCAACGGTTCCCTGATCTTCGCCAATGTAAACTTCCTCGAAGAACAGATTTTGGAATTAGTATCGACAAAGCCTGAACTCAAGCATATCCTGGTGGTTGGCAACGGGATAAACGAACTGGATGCTTCCGGAGAGGATATGATATCGACTTTGATTGACAGGCTGCGCGATAGGGGATATGATATCTCTTTCAGCGGCTTAAATGACTCGGTCCTGGATGTGCTGCAGCGTACGCAATTGTACTATAAAATTGGAGAAGACCATTTCTATAGAAATGCAGCCAGGGCTGTTGAATCGATCTGGGAAGATGCCCACAAGGGTTCCGACGAAGAAGAATGCCCGCTGGAAAAGGTATGTTTCGAGGGTATGCCGGTTGCGGAAGCGGAAATGGTCAGCCCCGAAATCCTGAAAGGTCCGGGGAAGAAAAAGCCGCCTGATAAGGAGTAACTTCCCCGAAAACGTCAACTGAGATATTCCCGAATCCCCGGTTCGAATTCCTTTAGATCCAACTCAAAATCCCCTCGGAATTCATCATCAGGACATACGCTCCCCAGCCTTAGCATCTCAAGCTGGTCAGCAGTCGCCGGCGCCGGGATATTCAGCGATTCGGCGAACTTGATTATAGGCAGAACCAGCCCGAACGGGATTTTTGGTATAAGAATCCTACGGTTCAGGGCATCGGCAATCATTCTCACCATATCGATATACTCATACTGCATGGGTCCGCAAACGGAATATGTCTTGTCATCCCATTTTCCGGGCGCTGCCGATTGAGATACGGCATCTGCCAGGTCATAGATAGAAACCGGCTGCATCTTGTATTTACCGTCTCCGAATACGGGGAATATCGGTGCGAGCTTTATATACTTCGCCAGCATGCTGACGAAACCATCCCCCGGACCGAAAATAGTTGACGGTCTGAAGATGACATAATTCAATCCCGAACCTATCAACGCTTGCTCGCCCTTGTATTTGGAATCGAAATAGTCGATACCGTGATGAAGCCCGACCCCCAGGGCGCTTATCAGCAAGAACCGATCGACATTATTTTTCCTGCAGGCATCGATTAAATTTACTACTCCCTGGTGATGCACAGCATCGAAACTGCTTTTACCGCTTTCTTTGATAATCCCCACGGCATCGATAACAGTTTCCACGCCGTTTACCGCTGTATCAAGATTTTCGCCGGTTACGATATTGCCTGAGATAAGCTCAACCCGCTCATCATCGAATTCCGGTTGCCGGGAAACAAGGCGTACCCGATAACCTGCGGACAGCAATCCTTTAGCCAGGTGCGATCCCACAAAGCCGCTGCCGAACAAGGCAATCTTTTTGTGCTGATCCATATCCGAAGGATATACCATTGTAAGGGATATTGCAATATTAAGTTGTATTTCATTTGTGGATCGAAATATCCATGCTGTTGACACACTACTATTCTGGATAATTCATAAAAACTATAAGTCCCTATCCGAAGGCTTGCCCTTCGGGAGTTTAAAAACAATAGACCATTGACAGAGCGGAATTGGAATCTTCAAGAGATACCGGAAACGCAGGTTATCCGCTGCCGGTATGGATATTTATGAATAGTACAAACTATGAAATCAAACCTCAACCGCGATTCTATCCCAGCGAAGTCTTGATGGAAATCTAATGGTGTTGTTATAGAGAGTCTTGAGTAAGGGAAGAACATAGGGGCTTTTAAATTTCGGCGGATTGGGAACGGGCTCGAAGGAATACAGGATTAAATCGGCTTTACCGATAATATCAACAATGTTTATCACTCCCCAGATTCTGCTATCCTCGGCGACATCCCGATTATCGCTCATCACGAAAACCGTGCCGGATTGAACCTGCATCGGTCCGAAATTATCCCTGAAGGAGATCTCCTTCGGTAGAATCCGTTGATCGGCATATTCCACTCCGATCGGCTCGAGAATCGGTTCGGAGTTAACATATAGTACCTTATTCTTAATGTGGATTATATCGCCCTCGACTGCGACCACCCTTCTTATTATGTCTTTCTTGAAATCAAATGGGTGATGTAATAAAACCAGGTCACCGGCTTGAGGCTTTTTAAAGCTATATGAGATCGTGTTTATAAGCAGCTTATCGCCTTCCGGTAAGGTTTCGTGCATACCGTCATAGCTAACAGAATGCAGCTTAAAAACGAACAACCTTACGCAAATCAACAATAGTAGGATAATTAGCGCCAGCTTAATGATCTCCGACTTTTTATTGAACGGTATATATTTGCTGCTGTGTTTCATAACAGTCCTGTCATTTATTCATTAGTATTATCGTCAATAACAATAACCAATTCATATATCTCATAAATTGTGAACTCCATTTATCGGTTGACCGCCTGGCAATCTCAGTTTACCGGACCATTCTTGCTGCTTTTATTGTCAAGAATGACTCGAAAGGGAACATTTACCAAAATAGTCGGGTTATAGCCCTAATTAATACAACAAGTTTTCAGGAGTTTAAATTCGAGAACTAATTCCCGAGGAGGTTTTATGAAAAAGTTAGCTTTAATACTATTTGTATTAGTACCGGTTATAGCCTTTGCCTATTCCGGCGGTCCGCCAGATGAAAAGACCGGCGCGCCGGGCGAAGGTACATGTATCGATTGTCATTTTGGTAATCCGTTAAACAGCGGCGATGGTTCTTTCACTATCGATGGTCCCGAAAATTTTATGCCGGGCGAAACTTACACCTTCGTCGTTACACTCTCCGATCCTGATCAATCCAGATGGGGATTTGAACTCACCCCACTGGAGTTGGGTTCGATTACCATTACCGATGAAACTAATACTCAGCAATCTACCACCAATAACAAATCATACGTAAAGCACACATTTACAGGGACTTATGATGAGGTTGACGACGGCCCGGTGTCCTGGTCATTCGATTGGACTGCGCCGGAGGACCCGCCTGAGGAGATTACTTTCTATGCCGCCGGTAATGCCGCCAATGGAAATGGAAATACTACCGGTGATTTCATTTACACAACTACTTTCACCTCAATGCTGCAGGTTTCGGGGATCGAGGATGAGATAAGTTTACCCGGACAGGTAACCCTGGGTAATTATCCCAATCCCTTTAATGCATCAACCATAATCCAATACAATGTTCCAAAGAGAGGTTTCGTGTCTCTTACTGTGTACGATCTTTTGGGCAAAAAACTGACTACATTAGTTAATGGGTATCAGGATTCCGGCAATAGGTCAGTTACTTTCAATGCGGACAATTATCCTTCCGGTTTGTACCTGTATCGATTATCGGTTGGCGGAGAAACTCAGACCAGGGTAATGACATTAATTAAGTAAGTTTAATAGGGGTAGTAGTAAATAGGAAAAGGCTCCTGTTTTTACAATGGGAGCTTTTTTGGTTGCGTAATCTTAAGCTAAATGCTTATATTCTGCCGGTGATAAATTCCGGGAAGCAAAGAATCGCAAGCTGGAATTGATAATTGAGTATTATCGAAATTAACTAATAAGAAAATCTAACAAGTAGGAGTGGTAATGGAAGAATTATCCTGGTTGGAAAGCGCCCGAGCCTGGATCTTTGATCAGGGTCCTGCCTTCGCCGTAGACATACTGGTATTCTTACTGATACTAATAGTCGGTAAAATCGTCATCAGCGCTATTATCAATGTGCTCCGGAAGGCTTTGATGAAGTCCGGCCGCGTCAATGAGATGCTGCAGAAATTCGCCGTGGATATCTCGAAAAAGGTAATGTGGGTAATTGTATTTATGATTGCCTTGCCCAGACTTGGCGTAGATATAGCACCGCTTATCGCCGGGCTCGGTGTTGCCGGATTCGTGATCGGTTTCGCATTCCAGGAATCCCTGGGGAATTTGGCAGCAGGCGTAATGATACTTGTCAATCAGCCATTCACAACCGGGCACTACGTGGAAGCGGGAGGTCATGCCGGTTCGGTGACGGAACTCAACCTGATGGCGACCACCATGCTTACTCCGGATAACCGTAAGATAGTTATCCCTAACCGTTCTATATGGGGAGGTTCGATTGTCAACTACTCGGCAATGGATACACGCAGAATCGACCTGGTGATAGGTATCGGCTATTCATCGCCCATCGGCAAAGCTCGAGACATTCTGATGAATATCCTCAATTCGGAGGAGAGGGTTCTCAAAGATCCCGCACCTACGATTGAAGTCAGCGAACTCGCCGATTCATCGGTCAATTTCGTATATCGTCCATGGTGCAAAACGGGAGATTACTGGCCATTGAGATTCCATCTTATGCGCGCGGTAAAAGAGGAGTTTGATAAGGAGGGTATCGAGATTCCATTCCCGCAGACGGATGTGCATTTACACCAGCTGGAGAGCGCCTAAAGCGAATTGAACTTGGGGCGGGTGGACTTCCGTTTCACCCGCTTCGATATCTATAAGAAACCGATCTAATAATTCTCACGCCGCTATTTCCTAACTTTCGTTCCCGAATATTCGAAGGCATTCTGTTTCATTTTCACTTTCGGCCCCTCGATAATACCGATTAGATTTCCGCATTCGCATCTAACTTCGTTGCCGTCTCTGACGCTGTAATCTTTATGTATCCGATCGAACCAGCATCGAAGCACGCGCCCTTTACCGATTTTGTTGTATTTAAAAATCTTAGCCTTACAATTTTTGCATCGTATTGTCAGCATCTACTCAAGCCGGTTTGGTGCCTCTGATAAAAAATAGTTCGCTGCCGTGACAGACTGAAAAACTACCGTCATCAAGATGCTGTTTGATCAAATCACGACGGCGGACAGCTAATTTCCTGTATGCCTCGAATTCCTGCGGATCACCCCCGCCGGCGATGTATTCCTTTTTGGTCTCGTCTAACTCAAATTCGAACTGTTCGGTGGTAAAATGCTTCTTCCTGTTCCCGATATATTCTTTTTCCATTTCTGATTCATACGGAGGTTCAATAAAATAGACGCGATCGTTCAGACGAATATCGATATCGGTCAAACCAAGTTCCTTCATCATTCGAGGAATCTTCACTCCAATATTTAAATCACCTTTACCCAGTTCAATCCTGCCCTTATGGCAGATAAGCGTAATCTTGTTCCTAAACAATTGCTCTTCCATTGTTAGTTCAGGGATTGACGTATATGGTTTATGAAAACTGGCTGACAGGTTATCCGGTTCGATACATACCGTCTGTCCCCCTGATTTGGCAATCCGCTTCATTTCCTTTAAAACCTCGACCGGACGATCCAGATGTATAAGGAGCGTCTGACAGATCACGATATCGGCAAAATTATCCTCAAAAGGAAGATTGTAAGCATCGCCCGATTCGAAATGCGCTTTGCCGCCAACTGCCCAATTGCCGGACAATTCCGCAGCCTCCTCGACCAATTTCTCCGAGCTGTCCAAGCCGTAATACTTGCCGCCCTCGCCGAAAAATTCCCCATAAGTATAACCGAGATACCCCAAACCGCAGCCTACATCAACCACAGTCATCCCCGGCTTCATGTTCAGCCATCTGGCGATAAGATCACGGGTATCTTCCCGCACCATGAATTTTCGCGGACCCACAAGATGATATTTCCATTTCTCATCAGCCCAGTCAATTTTTTTATTCTTATCTGTCACAATATCTCTCCACAGTCTTTAATGCGTTTAAAGCGTTATCGCTATCTCCTCAATTGTTTTCAATCCCAACTCCTCCGCATCACGCGCCTTTTGGATGAGTTCAACCGCTCTGCCGCATTTTTCTTCATTTTTGATTTCTTCCTCCTTAGGCGGGAAGGAGAATAACTCCGAAACCTGCTTCATACAATCGGCAACAACTTTATAATGCACTTTGGCGTCTTCAAGCAATCCGGATATCTGTTCGGGGAGCCGCTCCCTCGCTTCCTCTAAAAATTCCACGGCGTAAAGGCGGCATTCGCACCATACAACAGAATTATACGCCATACCGAAATTATCAGCGGTACCGTTTTTAATGGCTTCAATCCAGCTATCATATCCCTGCAATCCGCCTTTATACTTAGGCAGCCAATATTCTTCATACTTCGCATATTCCAAAACGAAATCGAGAGCCTTTTTAACGGCGGTGATATCATCTTTCGCATCGGTTTTATTTACGACACCCATGAATAAAACTCCGATTCCGGTATCGCCCAATTCATTCCAGGGCTTGGGCTTAAATTCGCCGACAATCGGGCCTGAATAGTGGTAGCCATTATTATCATATCCGTTAACCACGTAATACTCAGGGACAGTCAGCTCCCAGCCTATACACGGCAAGCCATTGTCTATAGCATCCTTAACCATCTCCCAGGCTTGCTTTTGCTTATCCGCGAAATCATCTTGATTTTTAAAACCTTCGATGTATTCCACCTGGAATCCAACGTTTTTCCCGAGTTCATACATTTTCTCCGATTTCCAGGCGGTAGGACCGGAGGGGCAGACAGCCTCATGCATGTTCAACAGAAACGCATGTCCGGTTGTACCGAACAGCCATGCCTCCGACATATTAATACCCAAATAATTAAGGCAGCCTTTGATACAGCCCAGATGTGATCCCCACATCGGTTTCCATTCGAGATTTTCGAGTTTTTTCATGAAAAACCTCACTCTAATTAAAATCTAAAATATTTATGATGAATATACATTGCCTGCGATGCATTCACAACGGTTTTCTAATCCGGTTAATTCACAACAAACATTAATCCGCAGCCGAAGGCTTGTCCTTAGGGAGCTTAATAAAAGTAGATCGTTGACAGATTGGAATTGAGTATCTCAAAGCAACGCCGGAAGCGCAAGACTTCCGCTGCCAATAATGATATTTGTGAATAATACAGGCTAAACAAATTGATATATGGCAAATATAGGATTTGACATAAAAACATTTTAAATATAGTCTTATATATATAAGATTTTATAACAAACAATATCAAAGAATAAGGAGACGTGATTATGTATCTAAGAATTGTGTTGATTCCGGTTATAGCGTTATCGCTTTTGGTGAGCTGCAGCCAAAAGGTAGAATATAAAGCTCAGGAAGAACCGGAAAGTGACGGCGTTTTCGTCCATATCACCAAAGGACCTGATAATCCCCACGAGGTTTTAATGGCATTGCAGATGGCGGTGATGATGGCGGAGGACAAAGATGTGCTGGTCTATTTTGATATCGATGGCGTGCATAATGCACTAAATGATTCCAAGGATATTACCTTTGAACACTTCCCATCCTCTAAAACCCAAATAACCAAATTAATTGAGATGAAAGTACCGGTGATGGCATGTCCGGGATGTTTGAAAGCCGCAGGCAAAAGCGCTGAGGATTTAATGGATGGTGTGATGGTTGCTGAGAAAGAGAAATTTTTCAATTTCACCGATGGACGGATTTTAACGCTGGACTATTAATATTCCCTGATTCCTTTTAGAAAAGGTGGGACATTCTTGTCCGACACAGGATATCGCCGAGACAGCGACGTAGGTCGGGTTCCGGAATTCGGCGATAGCCGAACGGAGAAACCCGACATTGTCTCAAATCCGTCATTGCGAGCGAAGCGAAGCAATCTTTTGATGTTATGGTGGTAGGCGCCCCGATTACATCGGGGTTGTCCCGCAACCAAGCCGCAGGCAAGAATGTCTGCGCTGCCGAGATAGCGACGTAGGTCGGGTTCCGGAATTCGGCGATAGCCGAACGGAGAAACCCGACATTGTCTCAAATCCGTCATTGCGAGCGAAGCGAAGCAATCTTTTGATGTTATGGTGGTAGGCGCCCCGATTACATCGGGGTTGTCCCGCAACCAAGCCGCAGGCAAGAATGTCTGCGCTGCCGAGATAGCGACGTAGGTCGGGTTCCGGAATTCGGCGATAGCCGAACGTAGAAACCCGACACGTTTGCTATGTTGCCCGACTATCAGTTTACATATTCCCAGCTATCTTCTTGGCGAATTCCGAACAGGATACCTTCGTTGCTCCTTCCATCTGACGATGCAAATCATAGGTTACCGTCTTATTCTCGATAGCTTTCTCGATTCCCTTGATAACTAAATCGGCGGCTTCGGTCCAACCCAGATAACGGAGCATCATCTCTGCCGAGAGAATCAGCGAGCCGGGATTCACTTTGTCCTGATCGGCATATTTGGGGGCAGTGCCATGGGTGGCTTCAAATAGAGCTATGTAGTCGCCCATATTTGCGCCCGGCGCCATTCCCAATCCGCCAACTTGAGCCGCAGCCGCATCGGATATATAATCGCCATTAAGATTGGGGGTTGCTATGACCGAGTATTCATCGGTACGGGTGAGTATCTGCTGGAACATGGAGTCCGCGATCCTGTCCTTGATAACTACCTTACCTTCCGGCTGCTTGCCATCGTATTTTTCCCACAGTTCATCTTCGGTAATAGTCTTTTTGGGGAATTCTTTAGCCGCGGTTTCATAACCCCAGTCCTTGAAGGCGCCTTCCGTGAATTTCATAATATTGCCCTTGTGCATCAAAGTAACCGATGGTCGATTATTATCGATGGCATACTGGATCGCCTTCTTAACCAGTCGCCTGGTTCCAGTTACCGATATCGGCTTGATTCCGACACCGGAATCGCTGCGGATTTTAAGGTTGAAGTTTTCGTTAAGCATCTTTATGACCGCTCTGGCATCTTTGGTCCCCTTTTTCCATTCGATACCGGCATAAACGTCTTCGGTATTCTCACGGAATATAACTACATCCATCTTCTCAGGATGCTTAACCGGACTGGGCACACCATGGAAATACCTTACAGGTCGCACGCAGGCATAGAGATTTAATGTCTGACGCAAAGTAACATTCAGCGAGCGGAATCCGCCGCCAACCGGAGTGGTCAACGGTCCCTTAAGGGCGACGATAAAATGCTTGATCGCCTTAACGGTATCCTCAGGCAGCCATTCGCCGTAATGCTCATTAGCCTTCTCGCCGGCGTAAACGTCAAACCAGACGATTCTCTTACTTCCTTTATAGGCTTTTTCGATTGCGGCTTCGAGTACGATTCGGGTGGCTCTGGATATGTCTCTGCCTATCCCATCCCCTTCGATAACCGGTATGATCGGATTATCCGGTACTTTAAGCTTGTTGTTTTTTCCTGCGGTGATTGTCTGTCCGTCTTCCGGCGGAGTTATCTTCTTAAAGCGTACAGTTTTAGTAGCCATAGTTCCTCACATTTAATTTATGTTATATTAATCACAATCTCTGGTACAACCAATG
Organism: uncultured Ignavibacteria bacterium; assembly: GCA_964563085.1. Classification (GTDB taxonomy): domain Bacteria; phylum Zixibacteria; class MSB-5A5; order UM-FILTER-46-8; family UM-FILTER-46-8; genus WJIR01. The sequence continues at coordinate 36,803 of CAZLVS010000003.1, forward strand.
TCCGCAGTTGCCATCAGGCCGCTCAATCCTCCAGCAATCCTGCGCATTTGAAATAAATTTCCTATATAAGAATTTCACAATGAAAATTCAAGATTATTTTTTCCCATAATGATGCATTCAATGAGATTTTTCAGCTTAAAAACGAGAAAATGCCCATAGTGATAGAAGTAACGATTGTAGCGGAAATGAACAAACCGATTGTGATTCCGACAAGCGCTTTCCTGATCGGTATTCCGAATATAAATGCAGCCAGAGTTCCTGTCCAGGCGCCGGTAACCGGCAGCGGAATGCCAACAAATAACGCCAAACCGAGATAACCGTATTTGTGTACCGCGGCTGCTCTTCTGCGAGTTCTCCGCAGGAAATAGTCAGCTATTTTCTTGCTCCAGGGGTATCGATCCGCAAACCGCAGAAGCTGTTCCATGAAAAGCAGCAGCGGCAGCGCAGGCACAAAATTACCCAATACGGACGCTATATAGGCTTGATGCCAGGTCATATCACCGAAGGTTATCGCCCAGGGTATACTTCCCCTTAGCTCCGTAACCGGCAGCATCGCCATAAAAAAGGTTGTCCACCATGCAGGTATCCCTTCAAAAAATTGTGCAATGTTCTCAGCGCTCATACCCTAATATTACTTCCCAAATGTTGAATTATCGTCTGCTCTTGTTAAACCAGTTGTTAATATCGTCTGTGATCCCAAGTCGCAATCCGCTGTTGAAACCAAGTACTCTACCCTTCTCATCCACACAAATTATCACCGGCAAATCATTCAAACCAACCGCCGAATTGATCCGGTTCGATATGTCGATTAGATTGCTGTAACCCGGATCGGCATAAAACTTCCAATCTATGCTTTCATTCCCGATTTTCCTTATAAATCCCTCTCCCGGGAACCGCTCGGTAATTAAAGCCCATTTGCGGTTATCAAGCAGGAGGTTATCAGATATGGATGCGAAATCCGTCAGCATCCGTTCTGTGGTCTCGGTGTTCGGTTCCACCCAGAACAGAACTAAGCCGTTTTCGGGGAATTGCCGTATCCTTTGGTTCGTTCCCCATTTGGTAAGGGGGATCAGGTTCGACGGAGGACTTATAATCACCTCAACCGCTCCGCTTGTTTCTGCAAAATCCCTTATTACCAACTGCTTGGTTAGAGTGTCCCCCGAATCGATGCTGAAAAACTGCAGATGCGCCAGCACATCGCCACCGGGGTTTCTGTTGACGCCGCAAAGCAGGTATCTTCCGGCGGGCAATTCATGGGGTCCCCCGTTTTCACTTATTGGTGAAAGGTTATCGAAATCCAGCAGATCATAATAGTTATCCTCCAAACGCGATAAAGTCCAATGACGATAGCATAGAGGTTGTTCAATGACGTCGAGGTCGTAATCGATATACAACACTCCCGCCTCCGACTTAACCGATTCCTCAGCAATTTCCTCCAGACCAACGGTTATATTCTCCCAATCTTTATCGTTCCAAATTTGAGGATTCCTTGTCACCGGGTTCAGACGCGACGGAACACCCAAAGACCTATATATCCCGACCAGTAGCGTATTCCGGTCGTGTTCTGTGCCGCGCATGACCGTGAACGCTTGCTCCGGCGATAATTGCGAGGACAGTCTATCTCGACGTTCTTCCACCGTAAATTGCTCGGAAATAAGCTCAGGTATTTTCCGTATGTCCGTTCCTGTATAAGCTGATTCCAGCATCTCCCGCCATTTCCCTATATGTTCGTAACTTATCCGCGGATGAAGGACATATTTTCTGAAGATTTCGAATCGAGCGCTGTCTTCTCTATTGGGCGCGTATCTTATTGCGCGAAAATGATCAGCGAGAATCTCGCCGCTAAGAGTACGCAAATCCTTATATCGCTTGTTCCCATCATGCAAATCCTCAAGGAAAATCAGACCCAATTCCCTGGTTTCCGGTTCAAGTTCGGATAGAAAATCAATAACTTCTTCCCAATTACCTTTGGCATTATCCATAACGGAAGCGATTTTCTCGGAACCGATGCCCAGGGCGCCGGAGATTGAACCAATGCGAACCGAATTAGCCCATGTCGAAGCGTATTCAGCTCTCAAGCTGTCGGCACGAGACTTCCTTGCTTTCCAGAGACTTTCAGTCTCAGTGTCGGTTTCTTCCTCTTTTTCCGCCTTATGAGCAGGAGGCGGGTGCATATCCAGCGTCCAGCTCCAGTCCTCTTTTGGCAATGGTTTAGGGGAAAGATAAACCGTATCTGTTTGCGAAGCCGGAACCCATTTCCAGTCAAGCGTATCGTTGGAACCGCACCAAACCACCCAGTCAGTCAAACCGGTTGTAATTGAACAGGCGCCCGAATCATTGGTGGTTAGCGATGTCAAAGGAAGCAATCCGCCAAAATTAACCAGCATGAAATAACACTTTTGTTCGTCAATCGGCAGGCAGCTATCCGGTTTTATCCTGATATTTAGTTCTTTGCAGTCGGTATAAATCGGTGTTGAATTCAAAATTGTGGAGCGAGGATTAACTTTCAGAACTTCCTCGGAGCCCTCATAATGCCCGTAAGCCGTATTGACCACCAACGCCGCCCTTTTTGCAGGATTATTAAACCAAGCCTGGTTCAATTCGCATGCTGGCTCACACCCGCCCATAAACCACCATTGTCCATCTGCCCATACTTCGACCCACGCATGATTATTATCCGAATGCGCCCAAAACGGCGTTGCGCAGGGGCGCGCAGGAATGCCGACCGCACGCAATGCGCAGATGGTGAGAATCATCTCCTCCTCACAGCGTCCGTATCCGGTTTTAATCGTAGTCAATGCATCCTGATCCCAGCCGGTTGTCTGCTTGAAAGTGGCATGCTCCAGGCACCAGAGATTAATCTCAAGCGCAGCTTCGGTCATACTCATGGCTTGGATACGTTGAGACAATTCCTCGTAAAACGGTTTTCGCCAACGCACCGCTGGTTCCTGTGCAACACGATGCGGCAGAACAAAATGCATAAATAAGTTGTCACTCACATCATCTGCCCAGCCCATCCGGTTTTTAGCTTCAATCGCCAGTTTTATATTCTCATAGAGGTAATCAGATGATAATGAAGCTAAATCACACAATGGCATGCAGGATAACAGGAAACGTGCGCACCTCAGCTCCTCCGGCGTAAGTTCTAATTTAAGAATTCGAAAGAGCTTTTCGCCATTACTCCCCGCTCTTATCCTTTGAATTGATAATAAAGAATCGACATCATGTGCGGACTCCGCAGGCAGGTTTCCTGGCAACAATAATAACAATAGAAGAAAAACAGAAATAATTATCGAAATATAATCTCTCACAGTTAAAACCTATTGTTGGCTGTAAATTTCGTGACTCTACATGCTGGGTGGTCAGCTCTCCGGGATTGACAGATCTTACTCAGGTGCGGTCAGACATCCTCGTCTGACCGAAGGCGTCAAACGAGTTTACACGCCCGCGGCGTGGACGTTTGATGCCGTATTAAACTGCTATTCCCGATAGAACCGGATGAGCGTTTACCAACTTGCTGCTGGCGGATCGCCGGTTTACTTGCATTAAAGCCATTAATCCAATTAATTAATCATTATATAATTTGCAATAAATAAATTTTTCAAAAAAAACCATTATTTCGATTATCCAATTCAATCTGCGATTAATGCAGTATTTTTACTTGACATCGTTCAAGTGAATTCATAAATATTACGAATTTGAGATAGTAAGCTTACTATTCATACTAATCAGCATTTGGACAATTATCGAGAGCAGATAGGAGATAATTTGCAAAAAGGTTTTACAATATGGTTTACCGGATTGTCAGGGTCAGGGAAGTCCACCGTCAGTAAACTGGTGGCTAAAAAGATTAAGGAAGAATATAAACGCAATGTGGAGGTGCTTGACGGTGATATTGTTCGTAAGAATCTCTCCAAAGGCCTCGGTTTTTCAAAAGAGGACAGGGATACAAATATATTGAGAATAGCTTTTGTAGCTATGCTGCTAACCAGAAATGGAGTGGTGGCGATTACGGCGGCAATTTCCCCTTATAGAGAAATCAGGCGAAGGGCTCGGGAATCGATCGGTAATTTCATAGAGGTGCATGTCAACTGCCCGTTGGAGATATGCGAACAACGCGATGTTAAGGGACTTTATAAGAAAGCGCGTGCCGGCGAGATTAAATTATTCACCGGAATTGACGATCCGTATGAGGCTCCGGATAAGCCGGAAGTGGTTATATACACCGATAGAGAAACCCCGGAAGAATCGGCAGATAAGATTATTAACAGAATCAAAGAACTTGGATATTTATCTTAAATAAGCCATAACGCAACATGGTTTAGGTAGCTGTATATTTAGTAGGAAATGTTCTGAAATTATTATTCATGGTCTCAAGGCGATGATTTTGGAACTAATTAGACTCTTTAAAGATTAGTTCCTTCAATCAAGCCCGTTGATTATCTTCCGAAATTATTAATGTTGACCATTTATAATTAATTTCTTACATTTATAGGTAAATGCTGTTAATCTCCCTAAAATCAAATAAGTCGCTGAACGATAAATTAAAATATCTTTATTCCGGTTTTCGCTATTATTGGGACAGGTTTCTGCAGAAAATATATTTTAAGGGCTATTTCGTGGTGTTCAAATCCCCCCTCGAGATGCGTGTTCCTCCTTTGCGGCGGGTCAATATCGACCTGGATTTCAAGGTTGTCGGACCGGAGAACTTCGATGACCTTCGAGGTTTGGCGCCTCCCTGGAAAATAAGAGCGTTCAAAAAAAGACTCAAGAAGGGATGTCTGGCAACAATAGGGTATTCCAAGGGAGTACCGGTTTCCTATTGCTGGTTTGCCGAGGATTCGGGCAAGATAGAGGATTTCGATTACCGGCTTCCTCCGGGGGAGATTTACGCATTCGACGCCTGGGTCAATCCCACTTTCCGAGGAAGGGGAATAGCATACTATAATTTTAAGTTTATTTTCGAGTTTTTCAAAACAAGGGGATTTCATACCTATCTGGGAATAGTACAATCATGGAATCGTACCATGCTCAGGATGTATTATAAGGTTAAAATCGACTATTATGGCATACTGAAACATCAATGTATCCTCGGTTTCAGAAAAAGCTATATAATACCTCCCGGAGAGGAGGAGAATGAGGTGGAGCGTAAATTTCTTTCCAAAGCCCGGCTTCCATTGCCCGCAAGGGAGGTGAAATTCAAGGTAATAGAATCGGAACGCCGGTTGGAGGATATTAAGCCGGAATGGAAAAGGCTATTCGAGCATAACGGGAATAACGACCCCAGCTTGAGTTACGATTGGTTCAAAAAGTGGCAAAATAGTCAGAAACCTCAACCCAATCTGTTTATTATTATTGGTCAACAGCAGGAAACCATAAAATCTGTATTTCCCTTCAGGATTAGAAAGGGATTAAGTTATAAGAGCAATGGATACCCAAAAGCAGCGGAAAACGCCCGCGTAATAGAGTTTATTGGCGAAGAAACCGGTCCGCGCGATTTTTTACTCGAAGGGGATAAACCGCAGCTAATAGTCTCAATGCTGGATTTACTCTATGCTCCCCTGTCTGGCAAATGGGATATGGTCGATCTTTCCGGAATCGACGCTGATTCGGAAAACTATCAAAGCCTTATCAATGTTCTTTATGAACGCAGGTATGATTTCGTGGTCTCACCCGATAATTACATAAGGATATTTAATCGCAGCAAGCTGGGCAAACGCCTGCATTCCTCATTTAGCGCTAAGCGCCCTCCATCCAAATTCATTGATAAACAGTAACACACTCCATTCATCAATATCGCAAGCCGAAGAGAGTTTGGGCGGACATACCGCATAGATATTAACAATCAGTCTATAATCCACAAAATGCTTGACATCCCAGTCTAAGTTGTGATAGCCATTAGGTATGGAATCTGATGAACAACCGTATACGGCTGTATCGGTGTTTAATTATGAAAGGAGATACTATTGAATGCAAAATCAATAATCGTGCTGCTTGCTATACTGCTCTTCTCCGTGGGTTCGGCGCCGGGATATACTGGTAATTCCTTTCGGCACGAATCCACCGCATTTACCCTTGATGATGATTTCGATCAATGGATAACCGATTATTCTCTGACCATGCCCAACCCCTCGGGTTTACTCAAGATTGATGGTTATCGTGTGTATACCAATATGTCGAATCTTATAAGCAAGGAAGAAGAGCAGTTTTCCAACGGCAGTTTGGATAATTTATTGCTTGGCGGTTCCGGTTATCTGTATCGGGGTTATCATTTCGGCTCTATCGTCGAACGATATGCCGACAAGTGGAAATCCACCGATAGCGAAGACAACAGCGAATTGATCGATAATGATGGAAACGGTTTTTTCGATGCCCGGAACCGTTTTACTGCTTCCGACATACGGGATACAAGTCTAACGCAAACCGGGATTCTAATCGCTTTAGCCAAGAAACGAAACTATATAGACTACGGAATGTCCTATTCCTATCGAGTTTCCGATATGTCTACCGAGTCGATGAATGCGGCGGATACTATAGAAACCGATCTGGTAACGAATCTCAATAATAAAATCGTGGATGCGGATATGTCCGATAAAACCAATTCGAAATCGAATAGCCACCTGTTAACATTCGGCGGATTATACCGATATGCGCAGGATTTGTCCATAGGGGCGCGCATAGGAATCGGATTGACGCACAATGAGGATTTCGATGAAGGCTTCAGCGATTACAATGCCGACCGAAGTCCGTCAGACACCTTGCACATCGATAGAACTATCAATGATGAAAATTACAGGATAGGGCGTAAGTACTCCGGATTGTCCTTTTATGGAGGACTGACGGCGGAGCTTCAGGCAACGCCGGATATATTCTCGATATTCGAAGTCGTCGGTTATACCTCTAAACTGGACGATGACGGAGGAACCTATAGCAGAACTATCGACCAGATCTCATACACCAGTCTGGGTCAGGATACCATGATCGCTATGGTTGATGCCGATGTCTCGGGCGACAAAAGTTACGAGCTGAGAAAAAACGGCGGTATACTGTACCATAAAAGCATAGTCGATCTTCCCGGTAATCTGACATTGGGAATTGGATTAAGTTTAGCGGGGATGAACTGGGAATCTACTTTGATAACCTCAGCCGATTCCGTATCAATCGAATCCTACGATGACGGCGATTACGAGAATAACGATTCCGATGATTCCACAGTTACTATCACTTCCAGGTACAAGATACAGCAGCGCACCACAGGGGATTCCACAATTGTATCAATTCCTGTCGGCGTGGAGTTTAAACCATTGAAAAGGGTCGCATTAAGATTGGGAAGCCGATTCCGCTGTATCTGGACGGACCGGGGTTCTACTGATGCGTTAATCTCCTCTGCGGCTGCGCGTAAACATGTGGCTTATGGTGACGGTGCCGAGTATGAGGAAATTATAGAGAATCCATACAATCCTTATAACAATACAGCTTATTCCTATAAAACCAAAAATTCCGTAACCGATTACTACTACGGAGCCGCCTGGGAGGTCACCGATAATCTGCAGATTGACTTCATGGGTTTTCAGGATATTACTCAGCTTTATGATTGGAAACTCTCTGTCGTGTTAAAATTTTATTAGAGGATGATTGGTTATGAAGTTAAAGATATTTACCCTTATTATAGTTTCGATCACGGCGATTGCCCTGATTATGGTCATTTCCTGTTCTCGGAAAGAGAATCCGCTATCCGTTGATCCGGGTGCATCAGATACCGAGCCGATCACCAATCCTCCCCGCCCCGACGGTATCGATGTTTTACCAGCCTATGGACAGGAACTTGATCCCAAAGATAGCCCCATCTACATTACTTTTGATAGGTATATGCTCGATTCCACGCTGAATACCGAAAATATAATGATTCATAAGGTGACGCCATATAATGATATTGAGGTCGACCTGATAATAGAGTATTTCCCGGGACCGCATTTTGTAAAAATCTCAGCGGAGGATTTCGAGTTTCCTTATAATTCAGCCTTCGTACTTACCCTTACAAACGGTATTATGGACAGAGCCGGAATTCCTCTCGACGGCAACGGTAACGGCGTCGCCGATACCGGACAACTCGATTATCTCCGAACCACTTTCTACACCGACTCGGGCTGGGTGGATCTTCCGGATTTTGTATCGCCTCGAATCGACCAGAACTCCATCTATCCTCCCTCTGACACATCGATTCTTGGGATGACCTATGATGATTTTCGCATATCTGTCGGCTTTACCGGAGGGGATGTCCAGTATGATTTATTAACAACTGATATTCTGAGAGTCAGCAGTCTCGGCAGGGTTAATTTCGGAGCGCCGGAAACCACTTTCGTCCCCAATCTGGTCAAAGTGGAAGCGCGGGATTCGGTTTCGGTTACGTATCGGTTGCTGTCAGAAGCTGATACATTGAGATTGACCCGCGCCGATCGGTATATGGTGGAGTTCGTCACCTCTGCAGTTACCGATACGGCAGGCAATCCGCTGGTATGGGGCGAGGAGGCTCCTGATGACTCGGTTGCCAGCTATTTCTTCGGATTTATCATGGAGCCTGAAGCTGATGACGATATCGATCCTCCTCATTTCTCCAGCTTCAATGTTTCCTATTTCAATGATAGCTGGCGCGCCATAGTCAGTTTTGATGAGGCTATGGATACATCTTCATTCAATGCGGAAAATATCTCGTTTTTCGATCAGGATAAGGTTCGTCTTGACGGCAATTTTATCAAAGAGACCGGTTACTACGGCTTCGCATTTTACCCGCGGCAGCGCACCAAGGAGCCTGTCTATTACTATATAGATAGAGCCGTTACCGATTCGACCGGAAATATGCTGGATGGCAACTTCAATGGATTGGGCGGAGAGCCGGAGGATTACGCAACTAACCTGTTGATAGGCCCATAGGTAAAAGGCGGCGCGTTTGCCGGCGCACCAATATGCTTTCCGCATTCAAGCAGGGATTGTCCCCTACCTGGATTAATTCCGAATCCGTGTTAAGGGGCAGATAATCCATCTCAGAACCCCGTAAAGATTGATTGGCCGCTATGCCGGTAAAATCGAGGCAACGACATAAATAGAGGTCATTGCGAGAAGCGAAGCTGCGAAGCAATCTTTCCGCGGTTTTGAGACAGTCTCCAAGCCCGGATAATTCATAAAACCCATTAATCCGCAGCCGAAGGCTTGTCCTTCGGGAATTTAAAAATAATAAACCATTGACAGCCTGAAATTGCGGATTCAGAGAAATGCCGGAAGCGCAAGGTTTACGCGCCTCCGGCGTGCTTACGCTACCGATAGTGAAATTTGTGAATAATACAGGCTATGGCTTCATCTTACAGTTTCGATAGCCGCTCCTACAATCAACGGTAATGCGATTGTTGCGTCACAGTTGACAGTAACATATTTGGAATCGTCGGAATATTTCCCCCAGGAGATAGACTCGGAAAATGTACAGCCGCTCATTCCCCCATAGACAGGTGTATCCGTTGTAATCAAAATCCCGTACTGGTATCCAGCAAATCTGTGGTGCAGTTCACCTGGTTCGGCATGCAGGTATTCCAAAAGCGGCGTTACCTGCTGTGCCCAGTTACGAGGAACGCCTCCGCCGCAAATAAGTGTGCCGCAGATATCTTTGCTTTTTATCAATTCCGCAAATCGCATGTTATCCTGCAAGCCGTCCCAGTTGATTTTATCCTCAGGCTTCTGCCATGAGTTGTATTGATTGATTAATATACCGATCTCCGAATCATTAAGGGCAGGAATGAATATAGGAACATCATTCTCGTTAGCTGTCTTGAGAATACAGTCATTTTCCGCAATGGAACCGAGGAACTTCGTAATATCCGCCGAGGTCCTTCCCTCCAACTTGTGCAGGCGCCTTTGAACCTTCCGCGCTGTTTCTGCGAAGCTTCCCTCGTGTAAGTATGTATCATATACCCTATCGATAAAGGCATCCTTCAAATCCGGATCGCTCTTAATTGCGCATTGGCGATAATGATGAAAACCCATGCCCTCAACCAAATCGTGAGACATATTAGCGCCGGTGGATACTATTGCATCCACCAGTTTATAGCTAATCGCATCGGATATCGTCTGACGCAAGCCGCCGGGAACCAGCGCGCCGGCTAATGTCATGACCACAAAAGCGTTCTCGCTTTTCATCTTGGATAAAAGCGCGGCAGCCCTTCCCAGGCTTCTTGCTTGAAACGACATCTTTTCGTAGGCTTGCATCAAATCCTTTATTCCCCGAAATTTAGACGGCATTATGCCTTCCACCGGATGTGATAGATGCTGGCTTCGGTGATCGCTTTTCTCGGTCATTATAACTCCAAACTACTTCGCGGAATTTACGATTTCTTTGATGATACCCTCAACCTCATCAGCGACATCTTTGATTGCAGGATTATCGAACATCTCACTCATTATCTGCGGACGCAATCCGGATATGTAATTGGTTCCATTATGTCTGTACACGTTTATTTTGCAGGGAAGAAACAATCCTATATCGATATCGGATTCCAAAACCTTCGCAGCGAATTTAGCGTTGCAGACTTCGATTATCTTGTAAGGTTCCCGCTCAATTCCCTTATCTCGCAAAGTATTGTCCACATGATGAATGTGCAGGACACGAAAGCCGTTATCCTGAGCAGCCTGCTCAACCGCTGCCACTGCATTATCTATGTCCTTATCTGTCGTGACCGTGTAACCGTAATCAGTCATGATAATCTCCTATCTATTTACTCGATTTCCTCTATTCTGTATGTATTGTTAATCTTAGCCTTTCCTTCGATAGTCTGCCCCACCGAGCAGTATTTATTATGGGAAAGCTCTATGGCGCGCTCTACGAATTCCTCTTTGATGTTCTTACCCCGTAAAACAAACTCGAGGTTTATCTCGGTAAAATATTTGGGGTGTTCATCCGCTTGCACGCCGTTTATTTCAATCCGGAATTCCCGGATATCCTGCTTCTGCTTCTTAAGGATGTTGATAACATCCACGGCGCTGCAGCCGCCCAACGCCGCCAGCATAAGATCTACGGGCCTGAAAGCAGCATTATCGCCGCCAATCCTCTCGCGGGTATCCATCAGAACAGCGTGATTATCCTCGTCGGTTGCAATAAAACTCATTCGTCCGCCCCAGCGCACTTTAACATTAATACCCATTGACTGATTATCCTCCTTTCATGTCGCTTCGACTAAACTGATTAGATTGTCATAAAAGTAAAAGCTGATTAGATATTAACTCCTTCTAACCTCAGAAGTTTCCGTTTCATATCCAATCCGCCGCGAAAACCGCCTAATCGGCCGTCGGATCTTACCACGCGATGGCATGGCACCGCCAGCGGCAAGGGATTTTCCGCCATGGCTGAACCTACCGCCCGGCTTGCGTTAGGGCTTCCCGCTGCACGGGCTAACTCCCCGTAGGAGATTGTCTGCCCGGCTTTTACATTTACCAAAGCTCCGAATACTTTTCTCCTGAATTCGGTTGCTGCACTGAAATCGAGTTTAAAGTTCAGATCGGTGCGTTTTCCACTAAAGTATTCCTTGAGTTGGTTGACAGCACCTCCAATACTTCCTTCTTCATTCTGCGGCTCCACTCCGGATATTAACCTGTACAAAAGCAGGCGGTTCGGGATGTCTCGCTTTTTTATGCTCAGCGAAATACTCGCTATCCCATTTTCCGAACCGATCATCAACACCCGTCCTACCGGAGTTTTCTCAAGGATCATGTAATAATATTGCATACTCATTTATTCCCTGCTATAAGTTTATACTGAGGTTTATAACTTTTGCTATCCTCTCGGATTCCTCATCGCTGCGATATAGGAATTCGTCGAGTGTACAAACCAAACTCCTTCCGTTTGCCCTTCGGCCGAACAACTCACCGACCGAACAGCACTTGGCAACCACCGCATTAGCAATCTTTGCCCCGCTTTGAAAAATCGACACATCGCGATGAAGCTTGCGTTGAGCGCTATCATCGGGATTTACCTTGGAAAATGTGGGAGCTAAGATCAGTTTCACCCCCAGTTCGTTCATTCGGTGAAAGGATGTCTCCTGCAGAGCATCGGCGCATATTACGATACCATAGGTTAAGCTGTTGTACTGATAGGCGCGGAATCCGTCACCTGCGGTCAAAGATTTCTGTTCATCGCCAAAGAGATGAACTTTGCGATGTTTGCCGATTAATTCGCCGGCTTGAGCGATATAGCAGGTATTAAAAAACTCACCGCCATCCGGTTCGATTAAAGTGCCGGCTGCGAACAAGCCGGGAATCTTCCGCGATAAACGCTTGATTTCCTCAATAGCGGATTCGAATCCTCTGGCAGCGCTAACATGATCAACCGACCCTTTGCGGATCCAGAAATACTCCGGCAAAAGAGTAAAGTCGGGATTGAAATCCGCTATTCGCTTCAAGTCTTTATATGGAATACCGCAGCCAATGCTGCCCTGGTACAGTGAAAGTTTGATCATATTGACTCAGGTGGCGCCATCACTTGTAAGAATTCTGTCGGAACCACAGGGGTTCCGACCGGCGCTTGTTTATAACCTTCATATTAAATAATGGTTTGTATTCCGGAGTTCCTTTAACAAACATATTAAAATTTGGTTAATAACATAAAAAAAGCTTGACAAAAAGGAAACATTTATTATAGTTGCTCGGTATTAGACTTAAAGTAGAAACATTTTTACCGATATATCAAACGAAATTTAAAAGATAATTAACCGACTAATGAAACTCTTTAACTCAGGAATTGTAACTTCATAAAACACGCATCGGTCGATGCCAGTTTTATGAAACAACCGGCAAACGGTTCACATAAGTGAAATATTTGCCCGGTTTATAGTTTTTCCTGGAGGTTTCAAGGTCGGATTTTCTTTTTTTAGCAGCAAAAACCCGCCTTCAGGCGGGTTTTAGTTTTTAACCGCCTTTTAAGGCAGCGCCGACATTCCTGTCGGCGAAATGTGTAAACTTCTCCCGAAGGACAAGCCTTCGGCTGCATTTGAAAGGAGTACACTATGTACGGGAACGAATCATTAACAGTACGGAGGATCAGTAAAGTGGCACAATTAACGGCATTCTGTTTTGATACCACATGAGGAGCGTCCCCAAATAACACAAATTGCTTAAGGTGATTCGTGTTGAATGGTTTAGGGTTGACGCATTTTATGATTCCTTATAGGGAATTCACATGTAAGTAACTTAAACCTTCACACAATCAAGGAAAAATAATGGACTCGGTTTATTACGAAGAAGAGAAAACTCAGAAATTATCTATAAAAGAACTTTTAGGAAACCTGATACCTTTACTAAAGCCGTATAAATGGCGAATTGTGCTGGGATTAGTATTGTTGATTCTGGCGACTGCCTCGACCATTATCGGACCTGTTCTAATCAAACGAGCCGTGGATGTCAACATCAAGGGCGGAGATAAAGCAGGTCTATTGATAACGGTTGCGATTTACGTATTGGCGCAGCTGGCATTCATGGCTCTCAACTATTTCCAGAGAGTCAATCTGGAATGGATCGGGCAGCAAGCGATGGCAGCCTTGAGAAAGCGGCTGTTCAACCATATTATTCACATGTCAATGAAATTCTTCAATGACAATCCGGTAGGACGGTTGCTTTCCAGGGTGGAATCGGATACCGAATCTCTGAGAATGTTGTTTACGAACACGATAGTAACGCTCTCCGGGGATCTGCTATTGCTGTTAGGTATGTTCGGTGTTATGGCGTTCGTGGATTGGCGGCTCACGTTGATATTGGCGTCTTTATCACCAATAATTCTGATATTGACCTACTTCTATCAGAGGACTACCAATCCGATGTTTCTGGAAGCCAGAAAAAGAATGGCTGATATCTCTGCATTTCTCGCTGAATATATTCAGGGAATGTCGATCGTGCAGATCTTCAACCGGGGGAAACAGGTTAGGAAAAGATCATACGATGTCAATCGGCGTAAGTTCGTTATCGAAACCAGGGCGGAATTGCTGGTAGTGTTATTTTTCAATACTATCTTCTTCATGGAAACGATATCGATCTGCCTGATACTGTGGTTCGGCGGAAAGCTGGCTTTAAGCGGCGCCATAACCATCGGAACTTTGATAATGTTCATCCAGTACATACGCAGATTTTTCGATCCGATATTTCATCTGTCGGAACAGATACACATTATCAACAAAGCAATGGCGGGATCGTCAAGGATATACTCCCTTTTGGCTCACGAGCAAAAGATAAAGGACCCGAAGTATCCCAAGCCTGTCAATGCGTTGCAGAACTCGATCGTCTTTGAAAATGTATACTTCGCATATAAAGACGAAGACTGGATTCTAAAAGATATCAGCTTTGAGCTGCCCAAAGGGAAACGATATGCGCTGGTTGGAGTTACCGGCGGCGGGAAAACATCGATTATCAATGTCTTACTCAGATACTACCCGTTCCAAAAGGGTCGTGTCATGATTGACGGAATCGATATCAGAGATATGAAATTGACCGATCTGCGAAATTATTTCGGATTGGTTCTTCAGGATATATATCTCTTCCCCGGCAACGTAATGGACAACCTGAGATTATTCGACGAAATGATACCTGAAAACAGGGTAAAAGAAGCGGCGTCGATAATCTCGGCAGATAAATTCGTTTCGCGCATGAAAGAAGGCTACCGGGCGAATCTGGCAGAACGCGGCGGAAATCTGTCCATGGGCGAGCGGCAGCTGCTCTCGTTTGCCAGAGCGATGGTGTTCGATCCGCAAGTACTGATACTGGATGAAGCGACATCATCAGTCGATCCGCATACCGAGGAGAAAATCCAGAAAGCCCTGCGTAAGCTGCAGGAAGGAAGAACATCGCTTACGATTGCCCATCGCCTGCAAACCGTTCTGGATGCGGATAAGATACTGGTGCTGCGCAAGGGCGAGATTATAGAAGATGGAACCCATGAGGAACTGCTAAAAGCCGGAGGCTATTATTCAGACCTCTTCAAGCTGCAGTTCCAGACTCCAGGAGAGGAGGTGACAGAATATGCGAGAATTGGCTAAGTGGTTATGGAAATTCTGGCGGCTCCATCCGAGACCGTTGGCAGTCATTGTCGGATTCTCGTTTCTCAATGGAGCGATTCATGCCGCATATCCGTACCTCCTGAAATTTATATTCGATGGAATTGAGCAGGGATTCACACTCGATGGCCTGCTCAAGTATATCGTCATATTCTTTGGCATCGGAGTGGGTATATACCTGGTCTACGCCACCATGCAGGGGACGCGCGCATATATGAACATGCGGTTGGAGTTCAGATTCCGTCAGCATATGTTCGAGTATATCAGCAAACTTTCGCCATCGTTTTTCAACAGGTTCACTACCGGCGATATCGTCACCAGACTAACCGATGATATCACCGAAAAACTGGCATGGTTTTCATGCTCCGGTATCTTTAGAACGCTGGAAGCGATGCTGATCGTTATATTTGGTATCATCGCTATGCTTACATTGAATGTCAAACTGACGCTGATCGCAATAGGTCCGTTACCTCTGCTGGTTTATATATTCATCAAGGTGTCAACAGTATTGCATCAGCGGTTTGATAATGTACAAAAAGCGATATCGCATCTCAACGATGTCATGGAATCCTGCTTTTCCGGCATAAAAGTAATCAAAGCCTACAACCGGGAGAGCGACCAGGAGAGGACATTCTATGACGCTGTAGATGACCGAAAGAAAAAGGAAATCAAGGCTGTTCGTTCCTATGCGATAATGGAATCGTTGTGGGGCAATGTCTGGCAGCTGGGAATCGGTTTGATTCTCCTGGTTGGCGGATACATGGTCATCGACGGAAATATGACAATCGGCGACATCGTAGCATTTGACACATATATGCTGCTGTTGATATTCCCGATGTTCGATATAGGACAGTTTTTGGTTCATGGCAGGCGCGGTTCGGTTAGCTTCGATCGCTTAAGAGAGATGGAAAACTTCGAACCGGAGATTACCGAGCCGGTATCTCCCAAACCGTTCGGGAGCGACGGGGTTGAAGTTGAATTCAGGAATGTAAGCTATAGCTACGACGGCAACGTAAAAGCCCTTGATGAAGTCAGCTTCACCGCCAAGCCGGGCGAGATGATTGCACTGGTAGGTCCCGTCGGCTCGGGGAAATCGACAATCCTTAACCTGATTCCGCGCTTGTACGATCCAACCGAAGGCGAGATTCTGATAAACGGAGTAAACCTTCGCGAGATTTCACTGGAGAGCTTGAGGCGATTGATCGGCTACGTGCCGCAGGAGCCGCTGCTCTTCTCGGATACAATCGAAAGGAACATTATCTTCCATCGGGATTGGATCAAATCTGATTCGGCTAAGGAAGCCGGTGATATATCGCAGTTGACTTCGGATATATCGGAACTCCAGACAGGTTATGACACGCTGGTGGGAGCGCGCGGAGTTAACCTGTCCGGCGGACAGAAGCAAAGAGTATCGTTAGCGCGAGCTTTAGCGGGCGATCCTGAATTATTGCTGTTAGATGATTGCACCGCTTCCTTGGATGCGGTTACCGAGCAGCAATTATGGGATCGGCTACGCACTATGGCGCCTAAGACAACCTGTTTTCTGGTTTCGCATCGCACGCATACCGTAAAGCACGCCAATCAGATCATGGTCTTCGATCAGGGCAGGATCGTGGAGCGAGGGAACCATGGAACCTTGATCGCTCAAAACGGACTGTACAAAAGGCTGTATGAGAAACAGCTTTTAGCCGAGTCGGTTGGTATGGCGTAAAATGACGTCACCGAAAAATGAGCCAATCCAAGCCGGACTTTACCGTCCGGCTTTTTTACATCAAAGATATTGTGAGCCCCGATAATTCAGAAAACCGATTATTCCGCAGCCGAAGGCTTGCCCTTCGGGAGCTCAATAAAAGTAGATCGTTGACAGATTGGAATTGAGTATCTCAAAGAAACGCCGGAAGCGCAAGGCTTCCGCTGCCGATTACCAAATTTGTGAATAATACAGGGAAAACTGCTTAAATTGTCATGCGCCGACCGGCGGTGGGCAGCAAAACAGTGTCGGGTTTTTCGCGAGCTTCGCGCGCTCAGAACCCGACCTGCAGCTGCTCCGATTTATCGGGGATCCCAATCCACTCGTCTCCCAACAACCCGTAGCTGTCGGGTGCCGTGACCCGACCACACATTTTAGCGGGGCAGATGCGGACGAATGCTGCGCACATACATTTTTTCTCGGTAGTTTAGATATTCTTGTTCGCGGGATGTTATGGACTATCTT
Source organism: uncultured Ignavibacteria bacterium (assembly GCA_964563085.1). Classification (GTDB taxonomy): domain Bacteria; phylum Zixibacteria; class MSB-5A5; order UM-FILTER-46-8; family UM-FILTER-46-8; genus WJIR01. The sequence goes on from CAZLVS010000003.1 coordinate 54,098, forward strand.
TCAGCGCCCAGGCAATCAGGGGGATAAGAATCTCGAAGTGACCGGTGATAATATACTTTTTACCCCCATGTAATGTGGGACGGTTAACGACATTGGTCAGCGGGCGATAATGCTGGATCATATCGATATTGGCTGCGGAGAAATTATCTATCTTACCATAAATATTGCGGGCTAAGTTAAGAGCTTTAAGAAACACTTCAGGCAAAATCACTGCTGATCCGAGATTAATAACCACGCCGCCATCTTTCAAATTCTTACAGCTTTCCGAAAGAATAAGAAAGTCATTGCCGCTCAACTTACCCCATTTTCCGGCATCGAAATCAGGATGTTGATGAATGGTATCGGCTCCGATAGCCACGTGAACTGTCACGGGAACCTCATTACGAACCGCAGCGGCTAAAATCGAGACTTTTAAGTGTTCGGGGGCGGCTTCAATAAAGGATTTCCCGAGGATGGTTCCCAGACCTTCGCTTTCCGATGCTTCGGAAACGGCCTCGTGCAGAAATTCCGGCGTTTCCGAGACCATACCGAACATGCCGGACTGGAGAGTGTCGGCCACCTCCTCTGAACTCCTGCCGAAAAACGTAAATTCGTAATCATGGATCACGCAAGCGCTGTTCAGCGCCAGATGAGTGATGAAGCCATTATCGATGAGATCGATGATTGTTGGAGCCAATCCGACTTTTAATGAATGCGCCCCCATCATCAGGATGCATTGTCGGCTCTTATCCCTGGCTGACTTGATATCGTAAATCAATCCTTTTAGCTCATTAGCCTTAAGGAATTGCGGTAAACCATCAAGGAAATCCTCCATTTTCCAGTTGGCGGCGGGTACCTTTGCGAAATTATCCATCTGAGACCTGGTGGGTCTTTCTTTGAAGCAGTAGGTTCTGACGCTCTTCGGATTTATCTTTTTGTGCTTTTTCATTTCTTCACACCGCCGGTCGTCATTGGGTTACATTTTAGCCAAACGGTACCAGACTAATTCAGTTGTAATGGAGCCAATGATTACTTTGCTGGTCATCATTACAGGCATCTTGAATTGATCGTCGGACACCCAGACTAAGAGACGTCCCTTGTTCTCGAAAATTGCAGAGGTGCGCAGCACCGGTTCCAGCAGAAGGCAGTTAAACGTACCGGCGCGGGTTTTAACCCGCTGGCGTTTATGAACTTTTATCTCCAATGGATAGTTCTTGCGATCCGTATGATTATTTATGAAGACAGGTTTCCCAACTTCCAGTTCCAATGTCCTGGCATAGTAAAAGGTGGAGAGCATGTCCTGAACGAAAGGATAAGTTTTTATTGTATCTTTGCCGGTGATTGCCAGATGCCTAACCTGGTCGAAGTTGGTTACTTTGTCGTCTTTAAAACCGCCCTCCCGTATATGCTTCTCAAACCTATGCGGGAAAATACCGGCGGTATCGATGTATGTTTCCACCTTGTCCTCAACCTTGAAAAACAGTGAGAAAAAAGCGCTGGATTTAGCCGTGGATACCACGTGATAAGTAGGATGACCGCCGCAATCGACAATTTTATCAACCTCCATCACCGCGCTTCCGGCTTTGATAGGTCCGTAACGAACGATAAATTCAAAGCGCTCGCCAACATCCCAGGCGTCGTTTTCGACAGTTCTTATCCTCCATTCGGGACTATCATACAGGGAATCGACATAATCAAGGTTCACGCCGGAACTATCGATATATTCCGCTAACGAGTCTTCTGGGAAAACTTCAATTTCATCGGGGCTGATCACTTCATCATCTGACCTGGTATTCACGAAAATCGACAGGATTAAAACCAGAGTAAATATGGGTATATTTATGATGTAATCGAGATAGTTTAAGCTGTTCCGCATGCTACTTCTTTTTACTGAATTCAATAATAGTGGGGAGCGCCTTGCGCAGGATCTCATCCAACTCCAAAAACGTTCGGCTATAAACTTCCAATGACCCGCCTATCGGATCATCCACGGCTTCCATATTCATACTATTGGTCTTTTCCGGGAAGTTCTTGATTAAATACATCTTATCGTCAACAGGCAACAGACTGCGAATAGCCTTAAGATGATCGGGAGACATAGCCAAAATCAAATCATTTGTTTCCAGCATTCCCGGCGTTAATTTTCGAGATGAATGCTTACTAATATCGATTCCCCAATCGCGGCAGACGATTATCCCGTTTTCGGCTGCCGGTATACCATTAACGGCGAATGTACCCGCCGAGGAAACCTCGATATTATCAATACCTCTTTCGTCAAGTAAGTGCCGCAGGATACCCTCCGCCATAGGTGAACGGCAGGTATTGCCTGTGCATACTATAAGCACTTTGTATTTTTCGGACAAATTAACCTATCCTTATTGTTATGTCATACTCGCTTACTACATTCTCAATTTCCGAGGCTGATATATTGCCCTGGCGCAATATTACAATTTCACCTTCTTTTACTTCTATAGCCGTAGAAGGTTTGCCCGACAATTCCGTTTTATTGTCGCTATCTATAACATATAACTCGGTATCTTTGAAACTCTCTATAATCTCCAAAGCGTTAATCGCCGGCTTTTCTCCGTGTCTGTTTGCACTGGTTGCCGTCAGGAACATACCGGTCTGTTTGAGCAGCCGATTTATGACAGGCGCGCTGCTTTTTCGGATTCCGATTTTATCATCGATACAAACGGGGAGATTTCTCAGCAATTCGGAGGGTTTAGCTACGATCAAAAGCGGACCCGGGAGGAAATTCCGTTCAAGGACGGCAAGTATTTTCGGCATGGGGGATAGCAATCTATTCAGCTCTGCCGAGGGCGGAACGAAGATCGGAATCGGGCTGTCTTTCGGCTTCCCCTTAAGCGTCCTGACTTTGTCAATTGAGGAAATAGAAGTTGCGTCCGCTAACAAACCGTACACGGTTTCGGTAGGCGCCGCAACTACTCCCCCATTAAATAGAATTTCAGCGGCTTTTGTTATGTCATCCCTCATATCAGAATGTTCATCGTGCGGATTCGAATTCTCGTTGGGATACATGCTATGGTGATTCTTGTAACTCCACTCTAACTATCCAGGCGCTGTCGTATCCCAAATCCCTGATCTTGTTAAGATACTCCTCTCCCGCCTCCAGAGTTCGAAAATCGCCGATGCGGACTTTATAATACGGTTCATCGTAATCGAGGTGGACAGGTTCGTCGAACAATCCCGTCACTTCGGCTTCAACCTGTTCAGCTTCCTGCAAAAGCCTTGAGGCAAAAATCTGAACTCGATATACATGTATCGAGGTCTCGGCGGAATCCTCCCGCGCGGCTTCTTCCACCAGGTTAAATCTATCCAATGGTGAACTGCTGTCCACTTCGTCGGTGTCCGCTGGAGGAGGAACAACCAGCGTATCGCCCTCGAATCCTAAGGGGTCAAAATTTCGCTCCGCTTTAATACGCACGTCTCTTTTCGCTTCATCTTCATAATACGGGCTAATACCGGCGCAGGAGAGAAACGCCAAGCATGAGACAAGAAAAGCGATTATATATAAGTTTGCATTTATACGTTTCATCGATACTCCTATAGATACTCCTATAGATACTCCCGAAATTCTTGTATCTCGGAGAGCCGCGAGACCAACTCTTTGATATCGGATGCGCGCGTTTTATGAGCAACCATGACGATCCCGTTGGTCTTAACAATAATCAAGTCGGAAACTCCGAAAGTGGTGATGACGCCATCGTTATCGTCATTTACGACCGTAGTCTCAAAGGAATCCTCCAGGTGGGTTTTGCCAACCGCCACGTTATTATGACGGTCACGCTCCATAAAGCGTTCCAGCGCCAGCCAAGAACCTACATCGTCCCAGATAAAATCTGATTTGATGGTTAGAACATTGTCCGCTCTTTCTAAAATCGCACAATCCACCGATATGTTCTCTACATTCTCATAAATCTCCTTTTTGTGTTCATCTTCCTTGCTTGTTCCTATGTATTTGCGGAGGCTCTTCAAATATTCATTTATCCCCGGCGCATAGGCTCCCAGCGCTTTCAGGATTGACTTAACGCTCCAGATAAACATTCCGGAATTCCAGAGATGTTGACGATCATAGTAATATTCCTGGGCGACAATACGGGACGGCTTTTCCTTGAATGTCTTAACGCGATAAACATCAACACCTTCGACCGTATTGAAAAGCTCTGCAACTTGAATGTAACCGAATCCGGTTTCCGCTCTTGACGGCACAATACCGATAGTTATCAGATAGTCGCCCGATGCCGCCACTTTCACCGCAGCCTTGAACACTTGCAGCAGTTTTTCAGTGGAACGGATTAAATGGTCACAAGAAAGCACAATCATAACAGCTTCCGGATCGATCCCGTGTATATAGGCAGCAGCATACCCGACCGCCATACAAGTATTTTTCCCCCTTGGTTCCGCTAATATATTCTCCGGCAGGATACCCGGTATTTGCGAAAGCATGCGCTCTTTCATATCTTCGCTGGTAACGACAATCACATTGCTAATCGGAACCATCGGTGTAATGCGATCAATGGTTTCCTTTATCATCGATTTGTCGGATGTCAACTGTAAAAATTGCTTAGGATTATTGGAGCGCGAAAGCGGCCAAAATCTCTCCCCGCGTCCTCCGGCTAACACCACTGCATATATATTACCCATGATTTATCTCCTTCCGTAATAGTTCGAATTCGAATTTAGCATAAGGATTAAGCGAAGTCAAGTCAATTGCCCTTTTATCGCTGTTAGCTGGATGTTAGATGTTCCTTATCTATAGCCCGATTACTCCCAGGTAAACAGCCGCTATGCCCAGCGGCATCAGCGCTTTTAGCGTTTGGGATATCAAGGCTGCGTTAATCTCGCGAACTCTCAGTAATCCCCAAATTATTACAAATAATACAATATCAATTATAAATATCAAGATGGAATAACCTATTCCATAATATTCTAAGATAATCGGCAATAACGTAACTATTATAAAAACAGCTAAAACCATTGCAGTCAGTTTCTTTGAAAATCCGGCGCCCATAACAATCGGTAGAGACTTAGCCCCCATTGCACTGTCACCTTTTACATCCTCGATATCCTTAATGATTTCCCGTCCCAAATGCAGCAGAAATGCGAAAACCGCCGGCAGCCAAACTGGAGATAACCCGCCGTATGCCGCTCCCCCATATAAGAACGCCAGGGCGGCGGTGAAACTAACAATAATATTACCCCATAGCGGGGTATGCTTTAGTTTAATATTATAGATTAACATGCAAAAAACCGCAATAAGCCCGATTACGGACGTCTTAATGCCTAAAGATGCGCTCAGCAACAAAGCTGATAAACCCAGAATTACCGATTCGATTATCGCTGATTTTCGGGACATTCTACCGCTGGGAAGCGGGCGATCCGGGCGGTTAATCCTATCTATTTCAATGTCTATGATGTCATTAACGCTGTTGGCGAAACCATTGAAGAAGAAACCGGCAGCTGCAGCCAGTATTCCGTTTAACTGATTAAACTCGCCTCCGGCGATAAAGTATGATATCCACACCGTTAAAGAGGTTATAAGCCCATTTAAGGGTCGTAGAATCTTAATGAACGGCGGTATCCTCAAAAGTTATTCTCCAATCCGAAATGGAATTTTCCATCACTGAAGGAATCGCTCTCACCCCAGGCGAATTCGGCAATTAACAAGCCCAATCGGGTTTTTGCGGCGAAACCTAATCCATAGCCGTGCAGAAAATCATCAACATCCTGGTTATTTTTATTCTTGAAATAATAATAACCGTTATCCCCAAACAAGTATATTCGACCATCGCGACCTGATAAAAGGCGATATTCGCTCCGTAGATACCCAATTGCGGAACCATAATATCTGCCCTCCAAATAACCACGAACGGTGGAGCCGCCACCGAGATTATACCTCTCGGAAACCGGCAGGTATCGGTCGCTCGGCGTTATAGCGGCGGCTCCGCCTGTGAAAAAGAACAAAGTTCTTCCGGTCAACGGGAACGCCCAGGAGCTTTCCAATTCACCAGCGGTGCGGTTTACCTCGGGCTCGGGAGGAATGTAATCATCATAAGAATTGTAAATCCTTTTGTGGTATCTTACAAAGGCGCTGAAGGAGTATCCTTTATGCGGATTGTCAGAATAATCGAAATAATCGCCCCGCAAGCCCATACTAAGAGAGTATCCGCTAAATCTCTCTTCGGGAAAGAGGTCGGCTTTGCCCGGAGTGGTTCTCTCCAAACTCGCCTGAAATCTCAAATCAGTTGCGGGACTTAGACGGTATCTAAGACTCAACTGCGCGGATACTTTTATGAAGGAGCTGTCTCTATCGATCTGATCGAAACCCAGGGTCCAATCCAGGGGTGTGCCGAGGAAGTACGGTTCTGTATAAGAGAAATTGACCTCGCGGGAGTCGGGATTGGGGGATCTGTAATGAATCTCGCCCCTTCTTCCGGTCCCCATAATATTGTCCAGTATTATGTCAAAAGAACCCGATAGGTATTCCTGTCGCGCGCCCGTTGAAGGTACATAACCGAGAACGCCGTTAACGGTGGAGGTTTTTCGCTCCTCCACATGAAAAATCACCACACCTTTCTTAGGCTGTCCGCTGAAGTACAGGAGCGGTTGCTGAGTTGTGGTTACAAAGCGCAAACTCCTGATCCTTCGGACCGAGTTGTCAAGTTCGGAGCGGTTGAACGGATCGTTCGGCTGCAGCTGTATCTCTCTGCGAATAACCCGGTCAGCGGTAACAGTGTTGCCGGATATTAAAACGGTGTCAATTCTCACCAGAGGACCTTCATTGATGAAAAGAGTAATGTCAGCAGTATAATCCTCATTGTCGGGAGCGATGCTGCGCACTTCGATCGTGACATAGGGATAACCATCCTCCGCGTATGTATCCAAAAGCAGCTTTATATACCGGTTCAGGTTCTCGGTAGCTGCCGGAGCGCCGCCTAATTTCCCAACCCGAGCAAATAAGTTATCGGCGGAGTAGATTCGCAAACCATCGAGTATTACCTTCCCGAATTTATATTGTCTTCCCTCGTCGATGTTAATCGTATATCCCGAATCCGTGTGATCGATAGACATTGAGTCAGCTTCAATGGAGCTGCCAAAATATCCGGAGGATTGATAAAAGGCAGCGATCTGCTCATGCACGGATTTCAGAGTATCATCGAGGAGAGCATTTTCCGAAAATGAGATCGCTTGTCTGAGCTGCGATTCGGTAAACGCCCTATTACCTTCAAAAGTAAGTTCTAATCCGAAGGCGTTTGATATCAGAGTGATGAAAATGATTAAAGCGAACGAGGTGATATTTAATGGAAACCTCTTCATATCAAAAATCATACTTTACCTGCGCCCTGAGAAAATGTTGTTCTTTCTCCAATGGACGTTTGCGTAGGTTGTAAGTTAACTCCCCGGAACTGTTCTCGCCCATGCGCAAAACGCCCCGAATCGAGACTCGGTAATTGACGCCGACTCTATTGCCCTCCGCAAGCCTGTAGTTGAAACTCTCGTTTTCGAGATTCTCCGACCAAACCCGGATAACTTCCGGCTTTATATCCAGCCGGCCTTTCCGCGAGAAATTCCAGCGCAGATGCGGAAGGAGCGACAGGAGATAAATTGTATAGTTGTCTAATTCCTCCTTGTCGCGGCGGAGTTTTACCCCGGTTCCGACTTCGAGCGCCGGCTGCGGAGTATAAGTCAAATCGGGCAGGAGTATATCGGAAATTATCCGTAGATCGGTTATACCGGAGACTACCCTATGTTTGCGGCTGTATTCGACCTGCAAAGACAGGACACGAGTAAGAGCATCCCTTAGTCGAATCTCCCCGCTTCGCTCATCGTCGTAATCACCGGTAAAACCGCCGCCGGAATTTATTATTCTATTCTGTGAATAACGTAATCTTAACTCCCGCCTGCGATTGTTCCGCGACGGGTAGATATAAAAGTCCTGCATAAATCGCAGGTTCTCGTTGAGCAATACTCCACCGTCGACATCACGCCACGGATTTAGAAGATCGACCAATTTAAGGCCGGTCTCCTCGGTACGCTGGTCGAATTCCAACGCGGTTTCGGTCTTGATGCTATTGAGATAGGCGCTTTTCGTCCGCCTGCCGTCGTAGCGAATATTAACTGAATTCTCGACCTCGGAAACCGGACGGTATTCACCCGCTTCCTCGATAATACGAACATAATTCCCAAAGGGATCAGGGATGTATTCGCCGTCTTCATAGCGATAATCGCCAGCGCCTTCGTCGACCTTTATAAACCTCTCTATCCGCAGGGCGCTGCGTGTGCGATTATACCTGTGATTATAACTTATCAGTAATATGTTGGAGCTATAAAAGCTGTTGAAGTATGAGAGATGCTGACGGTTGTTAACGCCGGATATCTCCTTATAGATTTTTTCACGAAATGTGTATTGGTAGTTCAAGTTCAATCCCCTGGGTAAATCGCGAAGGGATATCTGCTCCTTGATCGTAACAGCTTCATCCTTGCGCAGCCATCTGTCGATGTATGCATCATCCAGTTGAAGCGCATAGCTGACAGTGTTACTGATTTTGCTATGGGGAGTAATGGTTAATCCCGTTTCGTAAACGCTGTACCTGTCTCCGGTTTGCAGATTATCGTTGATATATTTCACGTCGCTGCGATATTCGTAGCCGAACATCGGCTTAAGAATCCATTGCTCGATTTCCAGACGCGAGTTAGATTCCCGCAGCCTGCCAAGATGCTCAAAAACCGATCCCGGGGAATCCTCCTTGCCGGAGTATCTGGACTCACGAAAATCGCTGCGGATATTTGCTTGCAGGGGAAGTTCGAGCTTGGTTCCGGCTGACCATCTATCGGAGAAACCTCGAGACGCCCGTGACAGCCGTCCGCCCTGAAACTCAAAATTGTATCGATCACTGTAGCCGAAAGCAACAGAGGCTTCACCAACATCTTCGATCGCATCTTCGTAGTCTATCGGTAGATTCCATTTATTGTAATAATCAGATTCCCTGAATTGTGCGAATGGAGCATAATTCTTGCCGGTGTGTCGGTATGAAGCATCCACCGCCACGCTATCAGGCAGTAAAAAGGCTGACAAGGCGGCGCCGAATTCGCTCCGCAAGATCAGAGCCGGATCGTTGTTCACAGCCTCATCATCCCAAAAAAGGTTTTTGTTTTCTCGGCTATATGCGCTCTCCATTGTCAGCCGGAAATTATCCGAAGGGTGAAATCCTCCGTCGAAACCGTAGAGGTAGTGCGACCTGGGAATCGGCAGCCTTATAACCGGTGAATACTCTCCGGAATTGATTCCCTGAAAAGAGTAAATGCCGCGCCCAAGGTAGATATAATCTCCATTCCCCACGCCAACATTGGAGAATGCAATCCGATACGCTCCGGAATCGGCGCCAGCATATTGATAATAGATATATCCGGTGGAGTCGGTTAACCGGATATATTCGCCCTCCCCTTCTCCAACGAATTCAACTCCGGATTTATAGGCATAGTCCGCTGCCCCCGCTTCTCGAATTACCTCCTTTTCCTCCTCCGTCAGTGTAATGTTTAACGGACGATTCTTGTCATCGGTCTCCGCAATAACAGTGGCGCCGAATGAAAACAATTCATCTTCATCCTGCCGGTAAAACCTCGAGGTATAAAAACCTCTTGAGAAATCACGGCGAGAGTATTCGAATTCGACTTCGATTCTGGAATCCGAAGTAATTAACCGTTTGGGAGTAAATGTTATATGCGCATTGGTGTAATCGATGAAATAATCATTATCAGAACCTCGCGTCAGTTTTTCTCCATCGAGAAAGACGGTTTCGGTTCCGGAGAGTATCACGATACCCCTGGCGCCGGATGGATCGCTCAAGAGATACGGTCCCTGATCGCCCTCGCGTCCCATGAAGCGATTGGTAGTGAACCTACCCGCCGAGGAGGCGCCGGATAAAACTCCTCGGTTTGATTCGTCCTTATACTCCAGAGTCACCCCTTTTAATTTTTTATTGTAGCGAGCCAATTTCAACTGGTCGAAAGCAACCTGAAAATCGCCCAAGGTGGCGATGAAATTCCTGGAGGTTAGCTTTATAAAAAACCTATCCAATTCCTCTATGGTGCTGGAGGTGCCTCCGGCTGCAGATTGTGCGCTCCTGTCGGAAACATAAGCGGCGGCATCAACACCTCTTACAATGGGACCGCGGATAGTCAAATCCAATGCTTGGGAGAGATCGGGATCAAGGCTATTGCCGAATTCGACTGAAAGCAGTTTGCTTCCGCCGACAGTCAAGCCGGGTTGAAATATCTTGGTCGGTTCCGGTTCCTTTAAAGGATAATCGATCGAATCCGGTTGATACTGTCTCCGTAGGTCGATAGGAATCGGCTCATAAAGGTAGTAGGGATTATCCAAACGGAAAAAGAGAGGTTCGAATTTTACCGACAGAGCGGTTGTGGAATCTATCGGCTCCGCAGTCGTAATATATCCTTTGTAATAATTGATTCTGTAGTCCTCGCCTCGCTTCAGTAATCTCCCGTTTATTCGGACGGAATCAGAACCGACTACGATCGGCTTATCGGAGATATAGTATGGTCCGGTGGTTCCGAAGCCTTTAATCGATAACTCCGCGGAGAGAGAGAAAGGCGCTAACAGAGAAATGCTAATAGATATGAGAGGGGCGCAAAGAATGAGTATGCGGAATTTCGTGGATAATACCACCTTAGTTTCGTTTTATCGGTTTCAGGATTGCTATCCTGTTGCCGCCCCGATCGGCAACATACAGCTTATCATCAGGGCTGAAAGCTATGCCCGTCGGTTGGTTAAGGGCAACTCCGTATTCGGAGCTGTCCAGCAGAAACTGACCGTCGGGAGAGAATATCGCTATCGAACCGAGAACGCTGTCGGATACGTATATATATCCCCATTTATCGATGGTGATATCCATCGGATTTCTGAGATACTCCGCCCCGAATTCGCCCATAAATTGCCCCAGTTCATTATAGACAACGATGCGCCCATTATCGGAGTCGGCTACGAAGAGCTTGTCCGATTCATTTTTCACCAATCCCTGCGGCGAAGAGACCTCGCCGATTCCATAGCCGAAACCACCGACCTCCGATTGATAATTAAACAGCGCATCCAGAATCAGTATCCGGTTCCGATCAGCTTCGCTTATGTAAATCTCTCCTGACTGTGCGATATACAGATTCTGCGGCTGTCCGATGATGACAGGGCTTCCTGAACCATCGTTATACTGTGCGAAATAGTCAACATAATTCAGATCACGGTCGTAGCGAACCAATCTCCGCCTTTGTGAATCAGCGATGTACATGGTTAGTCCATTTCCGGATGCAATAGCAACCGGGCTTATAAGCTGCTCGACACCTGCGCTAATCCCGCCTACTTCCTTAACCAGCTCATGCATCTCGTCCAGCTTAATTACACGACTATTACCAAGATCGCATATAAAAAGGTGACCGTTCAGGTCAAAGTCAACATCAACCGGCGCGCGTAAATCGTCCGTATCCGTCAACCCGGGACCGATGAATTCAAGCAGCTCAATAGATGTTGGTGGCGGGTGATCGATAGAATCGGCGATTCTGAGATTACCGCTGCTTCCGGCGCAAGCGATTAATAGAAGGGAGGGGAATGCCATTACAACCATGATAACTCTGACAAATAAAGCTGGGGATAAATCACAGCGATCCATGTACGACTCTAATTGAACGATTTAATCAATTTAACCGACGCCCTGGGATTCTTACTGAAGGGATTGGCGTCGTAATCTAACTTCCAACCGCTAAAGAAATCGAATTCATCCTCTTCTTCTTGCTGTCTCGATAGATATATCGCATCGGTAATGCTCACCAATCTATTGATAACAGCCACACCGATCATAAAGCTGGAATTGCGGAATGCCCTTTTGGAGCCGTTCCTGATATCCCGATATCTATTCTGCGAATCCAGGCTGTCCCAATGCCAGTAGTAATCATCAGTATATGGATAAGCTTCGCCAAATGGCAGTCCCTCAATGGTGTTATACCAATCGCGGCTCACATAGAACTGCAGGTTGTCGAAATATTCATCATCCTTGCCCTCGGGATCAATCCCGGCGTGAGCCTGAGCATAGTTTTTATAATCATCTCTCAACCAATCTCCATAGATGCGAAAGGCGAAAAACCCTCCCCAGACTAAAGCCTCGGTGCCAAAAAAGAATGCGGCGCGGGATTTATTATCGAGATAATATTCTCCCGCTCCGGGAAGCAGGGCGGATAACATAGCCGCTTTGAATCCCGACTTCTTGGAGCTTTTCCGCTCGGCTTCCTCCCAGTTGAATTGCCCGTCCGATTCGTCGGTGAACCGGTCGCTAAACTGAATCTCATATAAAACAAGATCGCTGATAGGTGCTTCATCCTCCTGGGAGTAACCATGTTGATAGGTAAAGATTATAACCAAAAGCAAACTCAGGATAGTATGGAAAAGCGTTTTACTCATGCCGAAATCCCTCAAAATCTAAAACCTCTTAAATAAAGTTAACTGGGGATATATCTCATCGTCATTGACCTTGGGAATCATTCTAAATCCCATATCGCTGAAGAACTCCGATTTACTCTTGCTGTTATAAGCTTTGGCTGTAAGTGCGGCGTCGAAACCGGATACGATATGATTCACCATTGCAACCACCATGAAAGCCCGCGCCTTATCGAAATTATCATTGGCGTCCTTGCGCATGTTAAGGTAGTGTTGCCTGTGAGGCGTCAAAACAGGACCGCCTTCTATGTAGTCATCCCAGCCGCGCACAAACTGATCATACTTGCCGATATTTTCATAGTATTCGTAATCGTTGGTAGGAGGTAATCTATGGGAGTACGATTCCTGCTCCTGGGGTAGTAGGCTGTTCCACCAGATCTCGTACGGTTCGCGGAACCAATGGTCGTCCGCATAATTTCGGTAATCCTCCTCGCCATCCTCACCCTTGGCATGATAGACTATATGACCGGTCCAGAGGAGTACATCGGCGCCGAAGAAAACGAACGGCTTAATCCTGGAGCCGGCGTAATACTCACCCAAACCGGGGATCGCCAACGAAAGTATGAACGCTTTGGCTACCGATTTCTTATCATAATCGAACATATCATCGCCCGCCCCTTGCTGTCGCCAGTCTTCGCTTTCGCTGCTTTCAAACCAGTTAGCAACCGGAGTTGACAATCCTTCGAAGTAGTCGGTGATATTGACATCCTGGTTCGCTTCATTCGAGGCGACAACCGGAGAGAAATTTATGAGCAAGAGTATTGATACTCCAAGCAAAAGAGTTACAGGGAACCTCTTCATAATACACTGACCTCCTAAAACAGAGTTTACTATCCTATAATTCACTTATTTCTACCTAACTATCGCTATCTTGGTAAATTTATGTTTACTCTCGCCTGCGGCGTTTACCTCCACCCTTGCCAGATATACTCCGGAAGCGAATGAGCCGCAGTTCCAGACATATTCGTTATCGGCCGGTCCCGTACCGGTGGTATTGTATTCACCCATCAGATTACCGGCGGTGTCGAAAATTTTTATGTTCACATCGGCTTCCACATTTCTGTCAATCCTGTAATGAATATGAGATATGTTGTCATTAGTAGGATTGGGCCAGGCGTAAACCGAGGGCAGCAGCTCTCCATCGGAAACCGGAGTGGCTAATAATTCGACCGAGTGATAAAAACGATGAACTGCTCCGCCGCCGTAGCACCGCCAGATGTTCAATGAATCATTGTAATCGGTATAAAGATCCCATACATTCAGGTAACCGTCAGCATCGCCGCGGCCTCCTATGTTCACTGACCCATCTCCATCCAAATCCGCGACAATCGGAGCCGCATTGACAGGCACGCTCACCGCCATCGGAAAACCATTGATTAACTTGCCATCATGTCCGAAGGCATATACATCCCTATCCGGACCTCCGAAGACGATATCCGGTTTACCGTCATCATCGACATCCCCAATCGAAACCGGGGATGCGATCAAACCTTCCGGTACTATCCTATCCAGCACCGCCGGGAAGTTTTGAAAGGGAGCTCCGGTATGGCTATAACAATGTATTTTGTTATTGCCAGGGATAACTATTTCGGGATATCCATTACGATCGATATCCGCGACTGTCGCACAGGAACCCAATGAATCATCCATCACAGCCCACCAACTCAGCTTTTCCTGACCGGTGATCGTAAACACGGCTATCAAACCCTCTGCCGAGGATACGATAATATCCTCGGAGTCATCCAGATCTAAATCGGCTATCACCGGCTCATAAAGATATACATTGAATTCATCCTGCCAGGAAACATCACCCGTTTGCAAATCGGCGACGCCGATATAGGAACTGCCCGAGGAATCCTCGGGAGGATTAGCCGTGAAAGCGATCAACTTCGTATCTAAACCCGCCGCAATCCCCTTGATTTTTCCGGGGATGTCGTTCACACTCGCCATTTTATTCCCGGAGTTATCATAGACAGATATTGCGCCGTCGGTGGTTGCAACGTAAATCTCAGAAGCTGCAGCATCACCATCGTAGTCTGCCAGCATATAATTCGCAGTCGGTAACGCTCCCAAATCGACAGGGAATCCTGAAACGAGGTCAGCTAAATTGTCATTGTCATTATCATAAATTTCATAAGCATAGAGCAGGCTATCATCCGCCGCAATCACGACCTCATTAGCGCCGTCGCCATCGATATCGCCAACCGAAGGGGAACCGATATAAACGTAAGGTTCCGGCGACCAGGCGAAAACCTTAAGGCGAACATCAAACGTGGATTCCAGATCAAAGCTGGTAAGTTGTAACGTGGTATCCCGCGGCATCAACCCGGAACCGTCATGATGAAAAGCGGTAATCACCCGCCAATTAGCCTGGAATATCTCCATATCGCCGTTACCATCAGCATCGACAATCACAGGATGTGAACCCTCGGTAAGTCCCGGTACGGTATTTTTAGGCCAGCCAGCCATCGTATGGTCTGTCCTCACGCTGAAGGTCATAAAAGTATCCGTTGCCGAAATATCCGTGATGTATATACCGGTGTTCGCGCCGGAGTTGGATGCAGTGGAAAATGGCCTGGTGTCCGGTGTCAGACTATTCCTATCCTCGTAGGGGAATAGATCATCGGTAGAACCATAAGTGGTTTCGTGAAAGAGATTTCCGAAACTCACGAAAGGATCGGCCTCCATCACCCGCATAAACCATCGGCTGGTATCACACTGAAGGGCGTTGGTATGCCAATTGCCGATTCCGGAGTTCCAATAATCGGCATAAGCCACCATCTCATCCACATGGAAGATAAGCAGACCGCCATACGGATTTCGCTCGGAGTTGAACAGAAGCCGGTCATATTCGCCGTTTAGCACTTTTACCTTCGTTCCGCTGGAATCTATGGCGTATCCCGGCCCCATAACCACGCTGGTTAGCTGATCGATAATAATAGCGTTTTCGAATCCCGGAGAAACATCATCTCTCTTATCTTCTATGAAATCGAACTCTACCTGACGATTCTCACAGATAAAATACTCGAAAGCATCGATAGGAATCCTAATGCATTTCGTATCGTTGGTGACGATTCCCGTCGCCAGGATTCCGATATCGTCAACATTCGACACCTCGACAGGCTTTACGAAACCGAGATAAGCCTTATGCCAAATATCCTCAGAACCCGGAAGGAAACCATAGAGATAGATATCGTCCCGACCTATATCGCCGCCCTTATCCGAATAATTATTATCCTTCAGAGAAAAATCGCCGATCCGAGTGGTGAATTGACAGGTATTATAAAGGTCCCGGTCCCCGAGCGCATGACCGAATTCATGAGCCATTGCGCCATTGAGAACGTTCACACGCCACGGCACCACGCTTCGATCCTGCGTAACCGTCTCCGGCATAACTATGCCCTCACTTACAATCACAGCGCCGTCGTCAACCACGACGCCGATTCCAAAGAGGAATAGAAATCCCGTGGGGAAATCATGCGGCGTATCTCCGGCGAAGTCATTTTGCCAATCGGAACCGGGATGGAAAATGATAATCGGTTTGGCGACTCCGGGACTTCCCGGCAGCGAAAAGTCTATATCAGGGGATACCGAATCGGCTAAAGCGACCACCTCCCTGAAATAATCACCCAGCACGTTCTGTATCTGATAATCATTATCCTCCTGGTATTCCTTCATAGTGCGCGATACCTGGTAAGTGGAATCGACCCCGGGGGGCCAGATCTCCCAGTTGATATGCAGCGTATGGTTGGACATCTCCCACCAATAATGAGCCATCGCCTCCATGTGCTTGGCGAAATAATTGCTGTCATGCGGCGAGGAATCGAAATAATGCCCTTCTTGTTGCTCATAGGTCGTCGTATCACGCATATCGAACAGCCCGTTGCCGGTTGACAACGGGTCATCGGGATTCTCCTCCTGAAATTCCACCCGTAAACCCAGCACTGTCAGGGTATCAACCGCCATGCCCTCCTGATAAGCCTCGATCGGTAGCCCGTTCCTGGCATAGGGTAAGGCTCCGGGGTGTTCCCTTTCCAGTTTAAGCAGATTACGCCGGGAAACATCGGAGATATATTCCTTTCTCATGCCGGGATCGATACTGGTGTGCGGGGCGTTCTCAGGCGTAACGATTCTTTCGATCCTGAGTATGTCCTTAGCTGCCCGGGAGGCTGAGACCGCCACAGACAACGTAACGAGTGTGATAACTAATAATGAAAGCTTCCGGCTCATTAAACTTTAGCTCCTGATAAAATTAGAACTTTGCGGTCATCGAGAATCTCATGGTATTCCCTAAGCGGTTGTAATCCTCGTTCGTCGACGGAATATAGGAGAAATCGAAACGATAGTTCGTGTACTGTAAACCGGCGCCGAGCGTGAAATATCTCTGATGTCCCGCCTTATCATTAACGAATCCGCCGCGAAGCGCCAGGAACGTACCGTACCAATATTCCGCTCCGAAATGCGTGATCACCTCGTCTAACTTCTCGGAGATTTTCCCGCCTATATCATCGTTTTCGAATTCGGTCAGATCGATCAACTGCTTGGATACCTCGGAAATCAGCGTAAGCTTGTTGAACGGATTCTTGAAAAGCTCATAAGCAAATCCCAATGTCAGATTCCTTGGCAGCGGGTCTGCTTGAGCAGCGTCGATATATGAAATGTCCGGACCCAAGTTGGTGATGGTTAATCCCATGGTTAACTTTTCGATGGGCATATTCCAGAGCATACCGCCATCGATAGCGAATGATGACGCGGTTCCGGAACCTACCTCCCTTCCCGCTCCTTGATCCGATAGATGGGAATGGATGAACTTTGCGGTAACACCCACAGACAACTTATCGTTGAGCGAGGCTCCGTAACTCAATCCTATCGCCATTTCATAAGAAAAGAATGTACCCAGATCCTCTCCTTGTTCACCGGTTCTCTGCTGTTCGCCATAGGAAAGGAATGTGATAGCGCCGCCCAAGGTACCTATCCCCCTGATGTTTTGCACGTACGAAAGGTATTCGAAGTATATATCATCTGCTAACTGAGGAAGCCAATTACTGTGCATAAACGACATCTCACGTTTAGCATGAGCGTTAATCACTAATTTATCTTCGGTAGCCAGCCAGACTTCGCCGTCCTTTTCCAGAATATCGATTACAGCATCATCTTCCAAACCTGCATGAATATAACGCTTCCAGTCATCCCCGCTTCTTTTGAAAGTGCCGTACTTGGTGCCGACCAGCAATTTACTGGCGCTTCCTTTACCGATAGACAGTATCTCCGATGCAACCGGCGATGCGGGTACGTAGAGATTGTCGCCCCCGTCTATACTCTGTGTATCCAGTCTATTAACTACCGTAATCCTTTGAGTAACCAAATCGATATTGTCCTGCGACGCCTTAGGACCCAAGATACTCCTGGCTATACTTTCCGCTGTATCGCCGCCTTTAGCGGCATATCGCTTCATTCCGTGGAAGTGCCAGGACTCATTGTCGTAATGCGCTAATCCGGCGGTTGTGCCAGCCCAGAGATAACCATCGCCATCATAAAACAAATCGGTAACTTCGCCGCGTGGAATGATATCGTAAGGTATCTTAAGCATAACGCCGGATTGAAAGGAGGTGTCATCAAAAGCGTTGACCTCCTCGATTTTCGCGATCGCTTCATCCAGAGCAGGCCCCGCTCCCAGGTTAAGATACTTGGTTGCGATACGCGAGATATCCTCGCCTACATTAACTCGATAATTGTGGAAGGTTTTAAATTCATTACCCTCCAGCTTGGCAATGCCGGCATCCGTGAGTACCCAAACCTCATTCATCTTGCCGACTGCGATATCCTTGATCACGTTGCTCGGCAAACCGTTTTCGGTAGTGAATGACGTCCAGCTCCTGCCGGCGAACCTGGAGACACCCTCGGAGGTGCCGATCCATACCGTGTTCATTCTACCGAAGGCTACACAGGTGACATCGTTGGATATTAGCGAATCCTCGGTGGTGTACGTAATCCATCGTCTCGCATTGTACTTGTATAATCCGCTTGGAGTGCCTACCCACAACTCCTCGCCGTCCGATGAGAGTGAATTGATAGTATCGGGCAATACGAAATCGTAAGGGACCCTCAACTGATCCGGCAATCTTATTGATATAGCATTGTTTATCGAGAATGTCACTTTATCGAATTCCAGAGTACTGAACTCCCCATCTTCGAGCGATTCATCGACCAAATCCTGCAGCTCCCTGAATTTCGCCCTATCGATAGTCAACTCCTCCCAGGCCTTCAGCAAGGACTCCAGAGAATATTCGACATCTTCGGCATAGCCGTAATCCTCGGGTATGTTTTGCATGATGGTTTCGGAGAGCTGTTCAACAACCTCTCTTTCAACATCCATATTTACCGATGCAAGTTTCTTTTTCAGTACTTCGAGGCTATCCTCATCATCGATGCCGGAGAAGCGACGGGCGATTTCCTCTGCATTCTCGCCCGAGCCCGGATAATAGTTTTCTCCGTAACTCCATTCTTCACCGTTAAAACTCGCCAATCTGTTACCCAGCAATGCCCAGGTATCGTATTGACGGAAATTGTTATCCGGTAATCCATTTTTTAAAATAGCTATCTCCCGCAGCTCTTTGCCGGTATCATTTGAAAACTCGAACCAGGCCGGGGATAAGGGATATCTGCCTAAACCCGCAGGATTCCAGTAGGTAGCGGTAGCGTCGTCCGCAATTGAGGTGAATGCATCTCCCATCGCCGATGCCCGAGCTCCGGGCGGTAACAGCAGGAATATAACGCCGGCGCGGCTAACCTGCGCATTAACCTCTGCGACAGTTCCAACTATCAGCAAGCATGCCATTGCGGCAATAATTAATTTTCTCATTATTCCTCCTCGTAAATTCATAATAAAATAATTTCCAATTTCATCTATCAAATCAATTCTATTTTCCGAATCCCTAAAATATAAGAATAAACTACCTAAGTTTCAAAGCCTTTTGAAAACTCTCCGATTCCCCTCCGGGCCCGGAAGCCGTTACTTTATATATGTAAACTCCGTTAGCGACTTCGTCTCCATCCGCATCCCGTCCATCCCATTCAACATAGTTGTAGGAATTATCGGTCGGGCAATTCTTTATCGTGCGAATCCACAATCCCGATAATGTAAATATCTTCACCTCGGCTTTTGTAATATCCGGTCTGTTAAGCCGATACTGTATGACGGTCCTGTCCTCGAAAGGATTGGGATAATTCATAACATCCAGAAGCTCCGTGCTTTCCTGAGAGATCACATTCACCGTGAAGTTTTTAAGGGATGAGTTGTTAAAATTATCCCAAACCTTGAGCGCCACCGTGTGATCTCCGCCCGCCAAATTCTCAACGCTATACTCCAATGATCCGGTCTGGTAGTCATTCATATCATACTGAAAGTTATCGGTGATATTCTCGTTCAAAGTCTCACCATCATCGATTACCAGAGACATGTAATGACCTGTTTGACCGGTCATGTTAATACCGCTGGAATCACTCACCACCGCCATTAGTTCGAAATTCGATCCCACCGAAACGAAATTCTGCCGTAACTCATTCCCGTCGATATACATGGTAATCTCGGGACCGATCGAATCCAGGGATGTCTCCGAAGCTCTTCCCAAATACAGATTATCGCGATATCCGGCTCCGTCCATTACCTGATTATCATCCTGAATGTAGGCAATAACCTTAGCGCTGCTTTGCCCATAATCGATATCCTTGGGTATGAGAAAGTTGACCGCAAAGCTTCCATTGACCACGTCGGCAGGTCCTCTGAACAATAGATTCCCCGGAAGGTAATAGGTGTAAAATGGACCGAACGGTATCGATTTAGCTGCATCATACGCGGTAAAGTAAACAACGCCGTTGAAATCATTGACGGGTGAACCGTTTCTATCAACGACATTCGCATCCACGGTAACCAATCCCAAACCGTTTAAAGTGTCCTCAGCAGTGCCGGTTCTGACGGAGGTGATGTCCACCTGCAGTTTCGGGATTGCTAACATCTGTGTAGGATCGCCAAAGAGCATGTAACGTCTGTCATTGGAAGAGTTGCCGCGCTCCAGTTTTGCGAGATATAACGCTTCGGCTATAGTCAGTGAATCGGTAACCAGCAAGTAATCGAAAAAAGTGTTATTCAATTCGGCATTCTCTCCGGCAAACACTCCCCTGGTTGCCGCCACAACAGCGCAGGCGCCGCCGCCATCTTTCCTAACCAATTCTTCGCCCATCGCTTCATCTATAGGATCATCATATTCCCCTATGCTGCAGGACGCCCCAATCACCAGCGGCAATCTTGTCTCATTGGTCAGTCGAGGAATATCCTCCGTCTTCCGGAATGTATGCTCGTGCATCCATACATTCTTACTTCCGTGCCCGATATAATTTATAATCAGCGATCCATTGTTAAAAGCATTTAAAATAGACTGGTTCACCAGCGGCTTGGTTCGTCCTTCCTCCATAGGGTAATCTATAGCGTAAATTTTGTTTACCTTGAACGAGCCGGGAATATGATTTCGCTGAAGGGTTTCCGCCTGATTGGTGTGGAACCATTCGGATTCAGTCTTATCGCCGAACTGATCATCGGCGACTACGGCGATAGTGTTATTCCATTCACCGCGCTGGCTTCCCGTATCATAAGTGATTAGTTTGTCCACTATGGCTGCCAGTTGCTGGTTTGACCTGACAGATAATCTGCCGATCACCATATCCGGAAACCCGGAAGTGTCGCTGTCATGTTTTCCGTAGTCTCCGAAGAAAATGTAATTATCATCGGACGCCCATGCCGGATTGCCGCCCACGGGGTGTTCATAAGGCGGCATATATACGGTTATACCCAGGTCCATAATTCCGAGATAGTCATAATGTCCGTCGCCAATCAGCGTGCATGCGAACGGTTTGGGGTCGCTCCAGTGCTCGAACGCATACCGCAGGAAATATCGAATCGCCAGCGCATCGCTTCGTCCCCATCCGAATTCCATATATACATCGGTCAGATTCACGACTTTACAGTTTAATCCGCTGTAAGAAGACCGGTGTGAAGCTAAACGTTCGGCTTCGCTTCTGAATCCGTCGTAGGTAATGATTATATTGTCGGCTTGATTGGATACGCTTCTTAAATTCGCAGGTGTATAAACCTCGATACTACTCACATTGAGATATGATTCGGGAGCAGAATAGTAAAACCGGGAAATCATTCCATCAGCGGAATACTGAAATTCCCAAACGTTGTTTTCTAACGCGCCGCCATTCAGCTTAATCGGAGAGAGAGGATCGGTGATATCCAATAGCAAGTTGGATGGATCCGCGTTTCTTAGATTGAAGATATAAGTTCCGGCATCCTCAGGCGCTCTGAACAGCAACTCATCACCAACAACTTCCAGTCCTCGGGTATATCGGACATCGAAATAATCGAAATTCACATCCTGTGTATACGAAAACTCCAGTTCGTTCAATCCATTCCGAAAATTTTCAACGCTTGATGTGGTGATGAAGTTCGTGTAAGATAGCCGCTCGGCAATCTCACCATTAACTCTCACCGTAGCCGCGCCGGTAAGGGCATGACTGTAAACATAACCCGGTTCTCCATCTACTACATTATAGAGCTGATCACTGGTATATCTGTTGATCGGATTTCCTCGCACCCAGACCCATTCAAAGAAATCAGTGATTCCACCTCCATCATCAGTCGGTAACTGCCGGTCTTCTTCGACCCTGATGAAATCCTCAAAGGATGTGATATTCAGGATTGAAGGATTGACCACATCCACATTCAGATTCTGCCATCTCAGCGGCGCTTCCTGAAACTGCGAGGTTCCGAATGTGAGGAATAACACGTTTTGAGTTTCATAATGATGATGATCGAATATATCACGCCCCTTGGTGCTGTCAAAGGCGTACCTGTTTAATGCCGGAGCGTAAAAGTACACATAGTCGTCTTCGTCAAAACTGCCATCGTTTCCGGCGGCGACTTGTATCGGCATCTCTCGGAGCATCGGATAAGGATCCGAATTGTCAACAGGCAATTCCGTGTTCGCGGAACCGAACATCCTTACAGTGCCGGGATCGATTTGAGATGGCTGTATGCCAGAGGATGTTAACGTATAGTACCCTATTTTATGAATACCCTCGTTGTCGGTGCGGATAACGTACCAATTCGATGAGGAATCAAACGGGGAACCCACCGGCATCTGTTCTTCGGGCGATAGCCGGTAATGCCAGCCTTTGGATTGATTATAGTTTAAAATCAGGTTCTTCAGCACCCTGACGGCAAATCTATCCTCGGAGACGCTGTATCGTCTCTGAAAAACGGATGCATTGAATCGGACGCTTATCTCTATTTCCTTATAAGCGGAAGCCGTTCCGGTCTCCGGATCATAGCTGGCTGCAGCGACTGTGATCTTCATAACGTCGAGGTTTCTGATTCTCTCAACTGCTTTCGATATCAATGCAGTATTTGTTCTACCCCCCCTGAAAGCGCCGCTCTTCGATATTCCGGAGGTTTTAAGATTCTTAAAAGCCTCGCCCCCTCCAACCGGACTTACAGATACCGACGGCGATGAATTGGGAGGCAGCGCAATGAAGAAATTCTTTACCGGAAGGGATGGGTATCCTTCTCGCCGCAAAGAATATCCTTCCGATATGCTCAATCTATCGAAACTATCACCATCCGAGTTTATTCTCTCAAGCTTCATGGTTCCCGGCTGGTATATAAACCTGATACCATTATAATCGCTGCTAATGATATTGATACTTGCCGACCCAGTAGAGGATGCGGCATTCGCAGATATGGAAGCACCGATGATCAGGAAAACAAGAATAGCTATAAACAGCCGGAGCGGACTCAGGTAGTTCTTGGTATCCATTCTAACACCTGCTTTAATGAAATTAAAAAAGGAAACATTTAACCTGCAAAAATTAAAGGGTTTACAACATTTTCGGTCGTTTAATCAGCTCAACTTAGCTCTTCAAAACCCTTTAACTGTTAGTCTATAAAATGTTTCCTGTTTATATAAGATTAACTTGTTTATGGCAAATATAAAATTAAATAAATTACCCAAGCATTATATTCAATCTATTAACGACAAATAACGACAAAACTTCTCAACAATAGCTTAATACTATTAATTTTCTTCAAACTTTATAAGACCAAAATCCCAATTTGTTCTCGAAAGTCAATATAATTTCCTAAGAAAATAACAACACTCCCCAATATGACGTTCCCGAAATAGATATAGTTTTTTTTGTGTTGTTATATTGCAGAAGAGAACCAGCAAACCAAGGAAGATTTATAACAAGCAGTAGTTAAACTTGTAGTAGTGGTGGTTCAATATTCTTTAAATAATTCCTTCAAGAGGTTTCAAAAGCTAACGCAGCAGGCCAAGGATTGCTAAGTACCCGAAATCAGCATTCAACAATCAGATTTATAAATTTCGCTTTTATAAAAAAACCGCCTCTGTCTCTCCGCCCAAAAATAAATCGGGTGCAATTATTTAATAATTATCTATATTCATACTGACCTTTCCGGTTGCTGCAAGGATACTTACAGTGTATTGCCTGTAGTGATCATCACTTGTACCGAATTCTATCGTCCCGCTTTCGTCGGTTGATCCATCAGTATTGAAAATCACCACGCTGTTGTCATAACTACAGAAATTAATGCTGGTGCTTCCGTTCAACTCCTCCGGGCCGATTACAACCGTATCGGTCCCCTCCGAATAAGCTTCGTCGCCGTTATCATCCTGAAAAACATAAACTTGATTACCTCCGACATCGAAATAGACGCCGGTAGGTATGCCATTTGAGATTGCGAATGTGCGCGCGGAGCGAAGGTAAGAAACATTATTGGATACATCGGCTCGCCCTCGCATCCTGCTGATAAACTGTAGAAATCGAGGAGTAGCCATGCTGGATAAAATACCGATTAAAACCACCGTTATCATAATTTCCAGCATGGTTATTCCCGATTCCCGTTTTAGTAATTTAAGTATTTTCATAAAACAAATCCTTTTTACGCGATATTAATAGCCGCAATCATTATTTAGACGGCTTTCTTCTCTTTTTACTGCTATTGTTGAACTTCGAAAAAAGCCAGATTCCCCCGATCCCGAAAACCAAAATCATAGCGAATTTGGGAACGCCTCCCGAACCTACTAAAACTACGCTATGGGGAATGCCGAAATCTCCCGAATTAGCTAATCTCTTCCCCGTATAAGTGGCGTCCAAGTAATATTGAAGCTGCTCACCCTCCATGAAACGAGCGTCAATAGTGGTAGCATACCTTTCCGGCGCAATCTCCTTCATGGGAACATCGCGATACTGGCTCAAAGAATTCAGCCTGTAATGCGCCACTACCAGAGCGCCCTGAGGCAGATTTTTCACTGAGGCACTGATACTGAAATCTTCCTTCTCTTTAGCCTCAAGCGGCACCATGTGCGTAATACTGACTTTTGGCAACTCCCTCTCTCTCTGGAATTTTTGGGGTGAATTATACGTTCCCTCCGGTAGCGACTTTGTGAAATTCTTAACTGTTTTGGTTTCATCCTCAGGAAAGAATAACACCGCATTTGCTGAAATTGACATTATCAGCGCTGACATTATTGCGAATATTATTATTGGCTTATACATGATCCCCTCCTTTTGTCTTAATCTTGCTCCCAAGCAACGGTTGCTGCGCCTTTCACCCGCGAAAGATATATCGAATAATCCGATCCGCCGCTGCCCCAACTGGTTAATCTCTCGTCGTGGTTCAAATTAATCTTCGAACCATATACAACCATAGCTTCGTTACGAGCTACTAAAGAACCGTTAATATCGGTATTATTATAAAAACATCCTGCAATTGCATGGTTCGTATAGATAACTCCGTCGATGTTACCGACCTTGTTATCGGCGAATTTGGAGAATGTGTTTTCACTCGAATGAGTCGGGCAGTTAAGGTAATCACCCGGATCCCAGCTCCCGGAAAGTTCAAAATCGTTAAATGAATACCCCCCGTCATAATCGCCGTCCCCGTCCACATCCTCTCCGGAACCGGGCACTACCGAATAACCGGTGGGTATGGTAACGCTCCCGGCATTAATGGTAAGGTCTGCGGAAACTCGTTCGCCGGTGCTGTTATTCAGCAAATCGACCGTCCAGTATCCATCCCCCTCCTTTTCGGAATTCCCATAAGGATTGGAATTGGATGTCTGATCGCCGAATACTCCATCGCTTCCAACATCCTCACTGCCATCGTTGCGATAATCCCTCAACCAACCTCCCGAATCGGTAATGTAACGCTGCCAGGAGCTCTTAGTGTAGTCAGCGACAACCACATTTTCCCTGGTCTGAAATCCAATCAGGTCTTTATCGGAATTGGCGTCAATCCAGGTCGATACTCGCTCCGCATATTCCTCCGGAGTCTCGGAACCGTAATTATAGGTCGGCCTCTCGGAAGGAGGATCTGCATACTCGATTGTCGCTGCAATGTAGGTATTACGCCCCGCATAAAAACTTCCCTGTCCCTTCAAAGTACCTTTAACCACCAAATCACCTGTGATCACAACGGGACCTTCCACTATAACCGGATTGGAATCGGTACCCGAGAGCACCACATTACCATTCTCGCCAGTACTGTCTCCCCAGGCTCCCGTGAACAATACTTCCGAATCCTGCAGTACGCCATCACCGTTATCATCGATACCGACTTTACCGGCGTCGCCTCCTAATTCGCCTCGCGCTAATTGCTCATAATACGGATTTAATTCCTGTACATTACCATCCCCATCAGCATCGGTAGGATCATTCAGATTAGGCATCGGAAGTGTTGCCGGATCCCAGATACTGTTATCCACGCCGGCGTAGCTATGACGATTTTCCGCATACTGCGCCATGCCATTATAACCCGAACCGTTGCTGGGAAATACATAACCTCCCGCATATACGCCGCCCCCGCTTGATATATCGCCGGAAAACGGATTATAAGCAGGATTTCCGTTACCGGTGAAGTGTCCGCTTAAAACATCAAAATGACCATTAGCTCGCACGTTACCGTTGGCAACCGCGCCTCCCGACGGAAAACCGGCAAACCATCCGAAATGGTTCATAAAATAGGAGTAATCGAATACGCCTGAAGGCGCGATACCGACTCGAACCACTGCTGAGATAGTTGTTGATTCCGCGCTTCCGGAATAATTACCGGTGGCGGTTACTTCTACATCCCGACAATCTATAAAGGGAGGAATAGCTCCGGGATCGGTTACGCTGCCTATTTGCACCGTGAAATTACAATTGCTGCCCAGTGGTGTCGAATTGAATACTACCGAATCCTCGTAATGATCCAGCCAACTGAACAAGTCCACCATCGGCGCGGTGTTCTCATCCATGAAGTTAGCTTCGATACACTCTTTTACCGCTCTTTCAAGCCCGGCTTCCGCCACATAAAACGCCTGCTTGGAGCGTTTCTGATTTCCGGATATACCCATATCGGTATTGGACGTAATCACGGCGGAAACCCCTATGAATGAGAGTAAAACCAGCACTGATAGCGTCACCACCAGCGCACTCCCGTTTTGATTATGAATTTTCCTTATCATTTTTGCCTCCTTATCATAAAAACTATTCCTGTTCCCAGGCGACAGTCGCAACACCCTTTACACGGGAAAGATATATGGAATAGTCCGAACCTCCGCTTCCCCAATCGGTTAATCTTTCGTCATGGTTAAGATTTATACTGGTGCCATATACAATCATCGCTTCATTGCGTGCAACCAAAGAACCATTGATATTGGCATTGTCCAGAAAGCAGCCGGCGATAGCATGATTGGTGTAGAGAACACCATCGATATCTCCGATCCTGTTATCGGCAAATTCAGAAAATGAGTTCTGGTCGGGATCTGTTGGACAATTCAAGTAATCGCCAGGATCCCAGCTTCCGGAAAGTTCGAAATCGTTAAATGAATATCCGCCGTCATAATCGCCGTCGCCATCGACATCCTCACCCGATCCCGGCACAACCGAAAATCCGCTGGGGATTGTAACGGTTCCCCCGTTAATAGTTAGGTCAGCGGTGACTCTCTCCCCGGTGCTGCTATTCAACAGGTCGACAGTCCAATAACCGTCCCCCTCTTTCTCAGAATTTCCATAAGGATTGGAGTCGGATGTCTGATCACCAAACACCCCGTCCGTTCCGACATCCTCGCTGCCGTCATTACGATAATCACGAAGCCACCCTCCATTGTCGGTAATATAATGCTGCCATGAACTGGTTGTGTAATCGGCGACTACAACATTTTCCCTGGTTTGAAATCCTACTATATCTTTGTCCGAATTGGCATCAATCCAATCGGAAACCCGCTCTGCATATTCTTCGGGAGTCTCCGAACCATAGTTGTAAGTCGGTCTTTCCGAAGGCGGATCCGCGTATTCGATACTTCCGGCAACATACGTATTTCGCCCCACATAGAAACTTCCCTGTCCCTTCACCGTACCCTTAACTACAAGATCGCCGGTAACTACCACAGGCCCCTCCACCATAATCGGATTGGAATCGGTACCCGAGAGCACCACATTACCATTCTCGCCAGTACTGTCTCCCCAGGCTCCGGTAAATAATACCTCGGAATCCTGCAGCACGCCATCGCCATTGTCATCGATACCGACCTTACCAGGGTCTTCATCAAGTTCGCCACGCGCAAGTTGCTCGTAATATGGATTCAGCTCCTGAACGTTACCGTCCCCATCAGCGTCGGTCGGATCATTTAGATTAGGCATCTGGATGGTTGCCTGATCCCAAATACTGTTATCTACGCCTGCATAACTATGTCGGTTTTCCGAATATTGCGCCATACCGTTATAGCCCGACCCGTTACTCGGGAATACATAGCCGCCGGCATAAACTCCGCCGTTGCTGGCGATGTCCCCGGTAAATGGATTGTATGCCGGATTTCCGTTGCCCGTAAAATATCCGCTCAGCAAATCGAAATGACCATTCGCTCTAACATTACCATTGGCGACAGCCCCCCCCGATGGAAAACCGGCAAACCATCCGAAATGATTCATAAAATACGAGTAGTCGAAAACCCCTGATGGCGCAATCCCAACTCTAACTAACGCCGAGATAGTTGTTGATTCCGCGCTTCCGGAATAGCTGCCTGTGGCGGTTACCTCCACGTCTCGGCAATCGATAAACGGCGGAATAGCGCCGGGATTAGTTATACTTCCTATTTGCACCGTATAGTTACAATTATTCCCCAATGATGCGGAATCGAACACTACCGAATCCTCGAAAGCGTCCAGCCAACTGAAAAGATCCACCATCGGCGCGGTGTTCTCATCCATAAAGTTGGTTTCTATACAATCCTTTACCGCTCTTTCGAGCCCGGCTTCCGCCACATAAAACGTCTGCTTCGAGCGTTTCTGGTTTCCCGAGATTCCCATATCCGTATTCGAAGTTATAACTGCGGAAACGCCTATAAATGAGAGTAATACTAATATTGAAAGCGTTACTACCAGCGCGCTCCCATTCTGATTTCGAATTAGATTTAACATTATTGCCCCTGGATACAATTAATTTACAATGTTATCGACCTATAAGTGTCATAACTCACCGAACGCACTATTCCCTGCTGATCTGTCCAGCTAACCGTAACCTGTACCCAGTATAATCCGGCAGGTACGGATACGTCCGATGTTGAATCATCGACTCTGGTCTGACGTGTGTATTTATTATCAATATTGTTAGTAGTTTCGATAAACGGAATCGGTGAAAAACTGGGAATCGTTTTTAAATTCTCGATATAATCCGACGCAATTATATTTGCTGAAGTGAGTTCATGCGCAAAGCTGTTACCGGTCATGGAAGTAACCATTAGAGGCGCCAAACCCAAAAGCCCGATAGTTAATATGATCATCGCCATCAGCACTTCGATCAGTGTAAAACCTTGTCTATTCTTTAATATCCTCCTTAACATGATATCCCCCTATAAATTCCTCAATTTGATCCTCATGGAATAGGTCCTGCGCCGATAATCTTTTGCGGTCGATTCATCCACGCTGGCGCTGCGCGCCGTTATGTTCACCTGCACCAAATCTGATGAAATAGCCGTTACGGTTAGATCTTCGATGCCGTCGGCATAGGTCTGAGGATTATTGTTTACATCCTTTATAAGCACAGGATTTAAACTATCGCTGTCTTCCACGTAGTATATGATATCGTCGCCATGATGATTTATCGTCAGCGTATCTGGACCGTTCGGATTATCCCCAATTACACAGGCGGCGACGCTATCCGGCGTATTGAATCCGCATTGACGAAGATTATACGCTATTTCATCCAATGCGGCTCTGCCCCGCTGCTGCATATCAGATACCTGCTCCTGCACAATAAGCTGTTCGTTCTGAGTGAGATACGCATCCATAGCGATAAATGTTATAAGACTCGCTAAAACGGATGCTATCAGCAGCTCTACTAACGTAAATCCGGCGTTGTTGTTTATCCTAAATTTCATATCACTCTCCTCGGTTTCAGTCAGAATTCATTGCAAAGCGCATGCCAGCTTTCACGCCCTCAAAGAAGACTGTAACCCCCTGCCGCATAACAACATACGCCCCGCCCCCAAATCAGTGTTTTCTTCGATTTGTATATATTATCGGTAAGTTGGGTGAGGATATGGGGAGGATCCAATAGGTTTCTTTATGTATTTCATTAGATAAGCGTAAATTGCGGTTAAAAGCGAAAGCGGCGAGCGTATGCTGCGGCGCCAGGTGGCCGCACCTTGCGCCCGATCTGGCGCAGTGACCCAGCCATGCTTTTCCGCGGCAGACGGGGACGTCTGCAGCGCACAGAATTAGCCGTTAGCCTCGAATAGGCTTTGTCCTACCGAATTATGCCCAGCCAATCCCCCAGCAGAAACTGCATTCTACCAATTAATAACGAGATGCGCGCCATTACGGTGTAGCCAAAAGTACTGCCGAAGAAAACCATCAGAAAATAGATTCCCATTTTGGCTGTAACACCAAAAGCTCCTTCGTGTTTCTTGGAGAAAAAGAAATATGCCAGAACCGATAATACGGCAATAATGATAATGATATTGGAGATATTGCTTAGCGGAAGCATGGTCGCTTTCATCTGGGCTATTAAATGCGCTTGCATATATGCCGGTATAGCAATTCCTGCCCCCACTCCTATTATCAAAGCCAATGGTATTCGCGAAAAATAAGAGAATTGCTTGGTTACTCGAAGCAGCATCGCCAGCCCAAGAAGCGCCGGAATCATGTAAATCAACTCTCCATCTACAAAAAGCGGTATAATAAGCTTCGGAATTATAGTATTGCTGATTGTAATGACGACGAAATAACCGACGCTCACGCCTAATAGGATATGCTCCGCAGTCTTGTAAAACGGGTTGTCCCGATACAGGAAGGAGTAAATCGCCAGGGTTAGAATCGCCGCGATAGTAACGCTAATATCCATCAGCTTTTCCTTCCACTCCGATTTCTAAACATCATAATATTCCCAACCGCAATCAATATGATGACAAGAACATGCGCAGTTGATTGAGCGTCCATCCCGCGAGAAGCTAATCCGGTGCGATTTAGCAGCTTCTCATATTCTGCAGCCCCTTTTAGTCCTGCCGCTAATCCCACGATCTGCTCGGATTGCAGAAATGGATACATGGTGGTTGCCATTACCGCTGTTATTGCAGGGATAACATTAACGCTATACCTCGCTTGAGCGTAATTTACCCAATAAATCGGTATATCGCCATCTCCTACCGAGATCACCGCCGCTACATTCTCATAATTTTTAAGCCCCTGCATTATCGGGAAACCGCTGATCGGCCTTCCCGTGTAGTCGGTCTTAAACTCCCGCGTAATATCCTCTCCCATTGCTAAGATGGCAACCTCGTGCTGAGGACGGAATCCCCAGAAAATATAATCCTCGCCATACTCCTTATCATACTCCGCCCCGATACGCCTGAGATTAGCATCACCGACTGAAGTACCTTCGGCTAAGAGAGCCATTCCGCATACTTTCAGGTTTTTCCTAAAACAATGCCGCAGTAACGCTTCCGCCATCGGAACCATCTCCGGTAAACTGGATGCTTCATGATCGAAAGAGATAATAACGACCGATTTCTCGGGGAGGCTCTCTATGAAATCATAGATGTTTTTTACTTCTTTGGTAACTCTCAACGGCAAACCGATTTTAAAAATCAAAGGGAGCGCAACCGCTATCGCCATCAGTAAGAATATCAAATGCCTGATATGAAATCTTTTCGTCTTCGCTTCAGCCATTATTACCTACGAACCTCCCAGATAGGTGCGCTCGATTCCCAGTATAACGCGCAGGGAAGTGGCAATAGAACCAAGGGCGATACCGATATAGATCCCCCGCCTGGCTGCCATTGACGGCACGTTCAGAATCCAATCCGCAACCTGCGGTATAACCGGGGAAATCAATTCCCCGATAGGAACTCTGCCTAACATTACGATTGTCGCCGCTATCAGCAGAAAGACTGCTTGAGTATTTCGCGCCCGGAATCCTCGGAAAGCAGCGGATGCTACAAAAAACGCCAACAAGGAAAACATGGTCGATTGCATCGGCGCCTGTACATTCTGGAAAAACCAATTGAATACAGTTCCCTCGCCATGCCCCCAAACCAATCCGGTGATGCACATTATAGCTATGCCGGCAAGAACGATTACGCTGAATGGTCTGTCATCGGATGACTTCCGGGTAGCGTTTATCGCATGATGTTTCATCAGCATCAATGCTCCCACCAGAAGGGCAAAAGCATAGATGATCTGCGCCCACTCCAGAGTCATCTCGTAAAATTCGGTGGATACTCGATGCGGAACAAAAAACTGGATCAGCATGAAAGCGCCGAAAATGAAGCATACGACAAGTGGAATCCTGCGATACATTTAGCCTATCCCAAAAAGTCGTGAGAAAAACCCGATGCCGGCGGTTTCCAGCGCCGCTCCCAGTACAATCGCGGCGCCGACAATAATCTTTAGAATATCCTGCCCCTTGAGCGATCCCAATACCATGGGGTCTTGGGAAAGGTAACCCGATGCTGCGAAATACTCCTCGCCGATAAGGAAATAATCGCAGGCGACAATAAAAAACGCCAGTTGAATGGTGGAATCGGTACCGGCTATCTGGATGGCGCCGATGGAGTTTCCGGTTTCGGCGAGGATCAATGACTCCGCCTCGAATGTGCCAATAAATAGATTAGTGGCAGGTTTGCGGCGCACCATTATCCCGTCAACCGCCGCCGCATAACCAAACTGGCTGTCGGTAAGATAGAAAACATCATCCGGATTGTAGCGGTCGGGATGACCGGCTTTCAGATACGCTTCGTAAACAACTTCCTGCGCCACCGCCGCAACCACCGGCTCGCTGTTAGGAAAAATCAGCGGCGTATTATATTGTGCGGTTTTGGTTGCCACAGAAGAAAGTACGTTCATCGATGCAATCGTAGCCACCCGTTGCATCTTCCCGCGCCCGGCAGAATACAAAATCGGTTTGCCCATTTCGGTAGCCCGTCCCACCGCGTCATCTATAGCCTGCAGCCCGTTAATCGGTCTTAAATAGAACTTTTTGCCCTTTCTACTGCTATATATGTAGTAAGATAATATAACGCAGCATATTATCACGCCTATTAAAACGTTCAATCGTTTTGTATTGAAAAACTGAGGAGATGACTTCACCGGCTCCGATTCGAAAATGAGCGCTTCTCCTTCCGGAGCGCTGAAGACTATTCGATATTTATAGGCTGCATTATCCTTGACTTTATCATCTGCAAAAACCGAATCGGTTACCGGAAGTACTGCCACTGTTTCCCACCCCGCGGATTCCGCCGCTTTCTGTCGCTGGATATCCAGGTTGGTGAATTTGTCCCGCGACTGAGCGATAACTTCGCCGCCCCAGGCGACGGTGATACTGTTTCCACCGTCATTGGGCGTATCATAGGCATCGATTGCCGCTTGCGCGGAAAACGGTATTAGCAGCAAGATAAGTAATATTAAAACCTGTTTATATATACAAAGCACTTTATCAGTCAATCTCTTCAAATGTCCAATGTAATGTAACCTTATCCCCTATCGATGATTGTGTCAAGTTAATTAGCTTGTATGTTTTAAAGCGGATTCGTCAAGGAACAATTGCACATTGAATTCCTTTTTCATTAAATGTGATAATAGTCGGATTATCCGAACCGAGGTTTCTACCTACAGGAGGATCTAATGAATATTGATATTAACACAACAGTCAAACTTAACAATGACGTGGAAATGCCCATATTCGGCCTGGGTGTATGGCGCATCGGCGTTGGTCAGCAAACGCGCGATGCGGTAACCCGGGCGCTGGAAGCAGGTTACCGTCATATTGATACTGCCGCATTCTACGGGAATGAAAAGGATGTAGGAGAAGCAATTAGAAACAGCGGCATACCGAGAGATGAAATATTTATCACCACCAAGCTATGGAACAGCGATCACGGTTACGATAAGGCGCTCAAAGCGTTTGATACCAGCATGGATAAACTCGGACTGGACTTTGTTGATCTGTATCTAATCCACTGGCCCGAGGAGAATCTGCGCAAGGATTCCTGGAAAGCTCTGGAAATAATTTATAGCGAAGGACGCAGCCGCGCCATCGGCGTAAGCAATTATACAATCCGGCATTTAAAAGAGGTTTTCGACTATGCCGAGGCTGCTCCGGCGGTTAACCAGGTGGAATTTCATCCTTTTCTCCACCAGAAAGAACTCCTCCAATTCTGCCGGGAAAATAAAATCCAATTGGAAGCATACAGCCCGTTGACCAAGGGTAAGAAACTGGGTGATGCTAAGTTAGCGGAAATCGCAGAGAAATATTCAAAATCACCTGCGCAGGTTTTAATCCGATGGTGTTTACAGAAAAACGTTGTTGTAATCCCCAAATCGGCGCGCAAAGAGCACATTATCCAGAATGCTAACGTTTTCGATTTTCACATCAATTACGAAGATATGGCGCGCCTGGATTCATTTAATTGCGATTACCGCTGCGCCTGGGATCCCGGCGATGCGAAATAGATATTCGCTCTGCTAATTCTGATTCGCAGTAAACTTTGCTAGCTTAAAAAGTGTAAGCAGTTTTACCGGAGCTTTAATGAACTGCAAGTAGTTAATTTGATAACCTACTTTTATCTCCATTCTGCTCATTGAGCCATTTCAGTTGCTCGCCCTGTCTTAAACCAGCCATCGGGACCTCTACGGGATTTCCATTTTGCCTAAGTAATTCCACTAAAAACTCCCTTTTATGAGCCGGCGCATAAATAACCACCCGATCGCTGCTGTTAATTTTATCTTTTAATTTCTTAAAGACATCATTCGCCCACTTTTTCTGATCTTCGGTTCCTTTGTCTTTTATGGTAAATTCATATGGCTCAATTTCTTCCTGAGGATCTAATAGCTTGTGTTTACCCGACAATATATACCATTCGCTGATTCCTTCTCTAAAAATCCACTTGCGCACTTTTTTAAACCATGGTGAGATATAGAGGCTTTCGGCACGTGATCTTTTAGGACTCTTTTTTTCGTGCAAGACACCAAGCAAATAGTCTCAGGTGGATTTTTATCTTTCCCATTCTCTTTCATCTTATCATTTCTCCAATTTATAAAATATGTTAATGTTTAAAGCACATAATCGGTAGTCTGATTGATTAATTTAATAAAATATCACTATATTTATACTTTTTGATTTTCGGCAATCCCTCTGGTTATCTGGCTATTGTAGCATTAAACCGTTTAACCTAAAATTTGGTGGGATAAATTAAGTAAATTTATGACTGTTCAAGCAAAAAAAATTGGGAACCTATCGTGCTATTCAAGTGTTCAATTGAATAGTAGAGGTTATAATTTATGAATAATGCAAGAAAAATTAAAGATAGGTTTTATGAACAGTTTGCTCGAATCGGCCGCGCTTTAGCCAGCCCCAAAAGACTGGAATTATTAGACCTTTTATGCCAATGTGAAAAGACCGTGGAAAAACTCGCATCCCAGGCTTCCCTGAGTGTAGCTAATACTTCCAGGCATCTCCAAATCCTACGGGCAGCTCGTTTAGTAGAGGGGCGCAAGGAGGGTTTACATGTATATTATGGACTGGCCGATGAGAATGTCTGCCAGTTTTTCCGAAGCCTTCGTAACTTTTCGGAGTTGAGATTAGCCGAGATCGATCGGATTGTAGCCGACTACTTCGGCAGCCAGCGGAATCTTAAACCTATAGATAGACGAAAATTGTTAGAACGGGCAAAAAAAGGGGAGGTTGTCGTCTTGGATGTAAGACCGCATGACGAGTATGCTGCCGGACATCTTCCAAATGCCCGTTCTGTCCCGCTTCAAGAATTGGAGAAACACCTGAAAGAATTCCCGCCGGGAAAAGAAATCGTGGCTTATTGCAGAGGTCCCTATTGTGTGTTAGCCCAAGAGGCTGTAAAGCTTTTGACAAAGAAAGGGTTCCGGTCGGTTCGTCTCAAAGATGGAATTGCGGAGTGGAAAGAAGCCGGATTTCCGATTTTGATCGGGAAGGAATAATTATAAGGAATCGCCCGGTAATTACAGAAATAGGCGGTTTTATTATCTACTGAATCAACGACAGGCGCAAACCGTAGAGCTGCCAATATGCTGACACAGCATTTCAATATAAGTATTCTGAATAGATAATTCAGTAATTTTACCCAAAAACAGTAAAAGGACTAACAAATGGTTGAGCAAACTATCCACGGTATTCTACTTGCCCTGCATAATATTGCGTTGGTGGGATGCGCCGCGGCGCCATTCTATAATCGTAACCTGGTTTTGATGCGAGCGCAATTTGGGTCGAAGCTGCATTACGAACTTGATAAGGTGGTTGAGGATACCCTCCAGGGGAACGCTCCCTACTGCATGGTTTTCATCGCCGTGCTTTTCCTAACCGGAATAGGTATGCCGCTAAATTTTTACGCTTTTCATGGCGCCTTCAAGCAATTGCATAGTATTGCTTGGATAGCGGTAATCCTGAAACTGGTATTTGTTTTCGGTATGGTTATTATAATGGGGATTATTTTCCTTAAAATTAATCCCGGATTACGCGAACTTTTCGCTGGATTTAAGCCTAAGGAAGCGCCTGATCAAGAGGATGAAAAAGAGTTTTTCACTCTGCGAGCCCGGAGAAAAGCGTTATGCGATACCTGCCTTAAATTCGCTATCGCCGTTCTGATCTTCAGCGCATTTTTGGGATTCACACCTTAAATGATAGCAGAACAAAGTATTTTAGTAGGAAAAATAAAGGAGGTTTGCATGAACATTAGATTGATAGGTTTTATTTTAGTTGGAATTATTGCGATTACCGTTACCATTGATGTCGCCGCTTATCCTCCAGCCGTTGGTATTTTGGGAAAATCACCAAACTGTCTCACCTGTCACACCGACAACGGCGAGTGGATCGACGGCGCCAATCTTATTATTGATATTATCGATAAGAAAACGAAAACTTCTCTGAAACAGCCAGACGGTTCCTTTCGACTTGCGGCAAAGCGGAACCAACCCGTTACGGTTTTGACTGTTATAGGATACAAAACCTCGAACGAGGATCTTATCCCCTACCGGAACGCATGGTTATATACCGACCCTGACAGAATCGAATCATCATCCTTATCGAAATTGCCGCCCGGCTGGGAGGCAAATCTACCAATGGCTTGCAGGATAGTTGGGGATAAACTGGAAACCTATCCCGATGCCCGCATTACTGTACTGCCGATGACTATCCGCCCTACGGATTCTGCCAGCGATGGGAGCGTAATCCTTCAGATTATGCTAACCAAGGGGGAGACTGTCAAAGGAAAACCGGAGGAAGGAATGCTTGGCAGCTATTTTGAACGGACCATGCATTTGAAGGTGGAGGAGTGATGAATATATTGCTTATACTGAATGATCCGGCATACGGTACAGAGCGATCTTTCAACGGGTTAAGAATGGCTATGTCATTATCAAAACGAAACGAAGTGCGATTAAAGCTATTTCTTATGGCTGATGCGGTTGCCTGTGGAAAATCCGGACAGAATACGCCAAATGGTTATTATAATATTGAACGAATGCTTAAGGGCTTGAACAACTCCAAGACGCCGATCGCCGCATGCGGTAGCTGTATGGACGCCAGGGGTATAAGTGAAAGCGACCTGATAGAAGGTGTTCATCGAGGTTCGATGGATGAATTGACGGAATGGACCCTGTGGGCGGAAAAGATAATAGCATTTTAGTCCCAGTCGATAAACTGGAGGAATTATCCTGAATCGTTTCAGCGGCATTTCTATCTAAAAACAAAAGCGTTTTAAAATGATGTGAAAGGAGAAAATGATGAAAAAAGGCTTAATAGAGTTTTCCATAAAGCGGCCATGGGTGATTATTTCGATTGCGGTGATTATCACGGCGTTTTTCGCCGCTCAATTTCCCAATATCAAAATCGATACCGATCCGGAGAATATGCTCCCGGAAGATGAGCCGGCGCGCCTTTTTGACCACCAGGTTAAGGTCGATTTCGACCTTTCGGATTTTATCGCGGTGGGCGTGGTTGACGAAAACGGCGCATTTAATCCGGATTTGCTAAATCGAATCTATAATATAACGGCTGAGATCGAGGGAATCGACGGCATCATCAAAGACGATATTCTTGCGCCATCAACCGTTGATGATATCCGCCAGAGCTCCGGCGGTTCGATCGTTATCGAAACATTGATGAGCGGGGAGATCAAAACGCAGGAAGAAGCGGACTATATTTTCGGCCGTATTATGAAAAACCCTATCCTCAAGGGGAAGTTAGCTTCCGAGGACGGAAAAGCGATTGCGCTGTTCATTCCGATCGAATCCAAAGATATGTCGCATCGTATTGCGGGCGAGATAGAGCAGATTACTAATAAATATGGCGGGGATGAAACCTATCATATAGCGGGATTGCCGGTTGCGGAAAATTCCTTCGGCGCGGAGATGTTTGCGCAGATGGCGTATTCAGCTCCGGCGGCGATGCTGATTATTTTCCTTCTTATGCTGATGTTTTTCCGCCAGATGCGAATCCTGATTGCGCCGATGGTGGTGGCGATGATGTCGGTGATCTGGGCGATGGGTCTGCTGATATTAACCGGAAATACGGTGCATATCATGTCGTCGATGATACCGATATTCCTGATTCCAATCGCCGTTCTGAACTCCATTCACATGATCTCAGAATTTCACGACAGATACAAAGCGCATAAACAGAAGGCGGCGACAATTCGGCACACGATAGAGGAATTATTCGTCCCGATGATTTTTACTTCTTTAACTACGGTTACCGGATTCCTTTCGCTGGCGTTAACTCCCATTCCGCCAGTACAGGTGTTCGGGTTTTTCGTGGCCTTCGGAATAGCGGTAGCCTGGCTGCTTTCGATATCGCTCAATCCGGCGATAGCGATGCTGATTTCCGACAAAGCGCTCCGGAATTTCGGGAAATCTGATGATTCCCGCGGCCCATTGACCAGGATCATGCATACTTTTCGTGATTTTGCCTGGAAACATAACAAGGGGGTTATCGGAGCGGCGGCTGTGATTGTAGTGCTGGCTGCCATCGGATTGAACATGATCGAAGTCAATGACAATCCGGTAAAGTGGTTTAAAGAGTCCCACCCGATTCGCCAGGCTGATATGGCAATGAACAGCCATCTCGCCGGCACCTACATGAATTACCTTGTAATGGAAGGGGATGACTACGATGTAATGAAATCCCCGGAATCTCTGGAATATATGGATAAACTGCAGCGAAGACTCGAAGAGGAATCAATAGTAGGTGCAACGACAGGTTTAACGGATATCGTAAAGAAGGTGCGCTATGAGCTGTTCGAAGCGAATCCCGAGAAAGCGATTATTCCCGATAGCCAAAACGAGATTGCCCAGTTGCTGTTTATGTTCGAGATAGCAGGAGGGGATCCCGATGACCTCTTCAAGTTCGTTACCCAGGATTACGATCGGGCAAATCTATGGGTGCAACTAAAAGACGGCGATAACCAGGCGGTTTCACGGGTAGTTGAACGCACCGATAAATTCTTAATGGATAATCCTCCGCCGGAAGGCATGACAGTCCAATGGGCGGGGCTGCCTTATATAAATATCATCTGGCAGCAAAAGATGGTGACCGGTATGCGCACATCACTTCTCAGCTCATTTGCGGTGGTGTTCCTGATGATGGTATTTCTGTTTCGTTCGTTTAAATGGGGTATAATCTCCATATTACCTCTCAGCATTACGATAATGGCGATATACGCATTCATCGGTTATATAGGCAAACCTTATGATATGCCGATTGCGGTGCTTTCTTCGCTTACGCTGGGATTATCGATTGACTTCGCCATTCACTTCATACAACGATTACGTTCCCTGCATAAGCGATTCGGTGATTTCAGAGAAGCATACCATGAGATATTCGAGAGTGCCGGCAGAGCGATCGGACGTAATGTGATGGTAATAGCCATAGGATTCGTTCCGATGTTGTTCTCATCGCTGGTTCCTTACATAACGGTGGGATCGTTTTTCCTGGCAATTATGCTTGTAACCGGCTCGGTAACGATGCTGCTTTTGCCGGCGATATCGGTTACATTCCAGCGGGGATTGTTCCCGGTAGTAGGCAAACCGAAGAAGGCGAAAGCCGAATCAACTGCAAGAGTCAATTAATTTAAACTTTGAAAATAGAAACTGAAAAATAAAAAGGAGAGATAATCATGAAGACTTTGAAATATTTAGCATTGAGCGTAATAACAACGATATTCGCATTCGGTTCACAAGCATCTGCCGAAGATGCAGCTGAGATTATGAAGAAATCCCACATGGCATATTACTATGCCGGCGATGACGGGCTGACCGATGTCACCATGCGTATGGTCAACGACCGCGGCAAAGAACGCATCAGGGAATTCGCCATGCTCCGTATGGATGCCAGCGACGGCGGCGTTCAGAAGTACTACACTTACTTCAAAAGCCCCTCGGATGTGGCGCGCATGACATTCATGGTTCATAAGAACCCGGACGGTAACGACGCCAGATGGATTTATATCCCGGCGGTCGACCTGATAAAGCCGATCTCGGCTGACGACAAAAACTCCAGTTTCGTGGGTTCGGACTTCAGCTACGAAGATGTATCAGGCCGTCACTGGAACGAAGATGCGCATACTCTGAAACCGGATTCGAAATTGGACGGTAATCCGGTTTATATTATTGAGTCAGTACCGAAAGAGGACTACGACGGATTCGCCAGAAAGTTATCTTATATAGATAAGGAAACACTGCTCCCCCTGAAGGAAGAATATTTCGATGATAAAGGGGAAATGATAAGGATAATGCGGCTGGAAAAGGTCGAAACCGTGGATGGCATACCGACCGCTACCCTCCGTTCTATGGAAAATATCGAAAAGGGCAGCAAGACATACGTAGAGTTCGCCAGTATCGATTACAACGTGGGGCTTAAGGACGATATATTCACCGAACGTTACCTTAAGAATCCTCCGCGCAAGTATATTCGATAATGGGAAGTGAGGAGGTTGATTAAAATGAGACAGTTTGGGTCATATATAGTGATTGCGCTGCTGATGCTGACATCGCCCGCTTTCGCGCAGGCGGAGTTCGGCGGATTCCTTCAGACATTGCATGGCGGAAGGCTCGACGAGGAGAATCCTACCGAGTCCGAATACACGGCATCGGAAACTCGCCTGCAGCTGAAAATGGAGCACTTCGCCGACCGCGCCGAGTTCTTCGGCAGGCTGGATTTCACCTACGATGCGGCGGTCATGCAGGAGTATGACTGGGAGCTCCGCGAAGGTTACATGAAGTTCCGCCTGGGAAGCGATTTCGATTTCAAGGTCGGTCGACAGATACTGACCTGGGGTACCGGCGATCTAATCTTCATCAACGATGTCTTCGCCAAAGATTACCGTTCGTTTTTCATAGGGCGGGACGACCAGTATCTCAAAGCGCCTCAGGATGCTATCCGCGGTGAGTATTACAGCAGCTTGGGAGCATTAACTGTGGTTTGGACGCCGCGATTCGAAGCAAACAGGCTGCCGACAGGACGCCGGTTGAGCTTTTACAATCCGATGAGCGGCGGTATAGTCGGCACATCGGAAGGAATGCAGCCGATTATGCCGGAAGCAAAATTCGAAAACAGTGAGATCGCCTTACGATATAATAAGCATTTCGGATACTTTAACGCCGCGTTATATTATTATCATGGGTTTCATAAAAATCCGACCGGTTTCGATCCCGATCTGGGCGCACCTATCTATCCGGACCTGAGCGTCTATGGGGTGTCGGTTCGAGGACCGCTTACCGGCGGCGTAATCTGGCTTGAGGGCGGTTACATGCATTCCATAGACGACGAGGATGGTGAGGATCCATATCTTCCGAATTCATCGGTTACCGGTCTTTTCGGTTACGAAAAGCAGATCGCTACCAACCTCACTGCGAATATACAGTACCAGGCAGATATGATGATGGAGTATGATACTTACGAGATGCAGCAGTCATCACCCGGCGGTTACATACGCGACGAAATCAAACATCTGCTTACTTCGCGAATTACGAAGCTGTTATACTCGGAATTACTGAAATTATCCGGATTCATCTTCTACTCGCCCAGCGAAGAGGACATGTACCTGCGCCTATCGGCGGAGTACAAATATACCGATGAAATAATCATCACCGTAGGGGGTAATATCTTTGACGGCGAATACGAAGCGACGGACTTCGGACAGTTCCAGAAGAATGATAACGCTTATCTGAAGTTAACCTACGGCTTTTAGCTTAAGCCGGATTATCCGTAAATACTATTAATCTGTAGCAGAAGGCTTGTCCTTCGGAAATATGAGTGCTTGAATAAGGAGAGAAGGAAAATGTCTTTAGAAAACTCAATCAGAATGTTAGCGGGGACATTAGTATTATTGTCATTAGTATTGTACTACTTCGTGTCCCCATACTGGTTATTGCTAACCGCATTTGTCGGATTCAATCTGCTGCAGTCTTCGGTTACGAAATTCTGCCCTGCGGAAATAATAATCAGAAAGGCATTTTTTGATGAGAACCCTCAAACCTCAAGTTGATGATAATAGGAACAAGGGGGTCTAAAAAAATCATCATTTTCTTAGCAGGCGTTTTCTCAGGGCTGATGGTGATGGGAGCCGTTGCGTGGTTTACAACCCCATCGCCGTTGATTATGGAGTATAAGAGTTCGATGGCATCCGAGGAAACGTTTGCCCCTATAAGTAAGTCAGCCTCCAATAGAGGCTGGCTTAATCCCAAAACTTATGATATCAGGATATTTCTTTCGCAAGCCTTTTCTCACTTGGGCGTTTCTTCAACCGGGGATTACGGTAGGTTATTCGACGCCGATTTTCTCCTTCCCATCTAAAGGTTCCTGAATCGGTCAACATCCTCCTGCCGACCTAAAACAGTAAGTAATTCCCCCTTCTTGAGAATATGCTCGGAATCCGGCGATATGTCTGTCACGCCGCTGTTCTCATCCTTGATAGCAAGCACCTGAAGGCTGTAATTTCTTTTCAACCTGGCATCCTCAAGCGATGTACCATCCAACTGGTCCGGAATAGGTACTTCGGCAACCAGGTAGTCGCCGTATAGCGGGATAAAGTCGGTAAGATTAGGGTCTGAAAGGACCTGAGCGGTTTTGATAGCCATATCCTTTTCCGGGAAGATTATCCGGGTAGCCCCCACCTGGTTCAATATACGTCCATGGTCATCATCGAGAGCTTTAACCACGATCTCCTTTACCCCAAGTTCTTTCAAGTAAAGTGTAACCAGGATACTTGTGGATATATTCCCGCCCACGGAGACGATTACCGCATCGATTTCATCCAATTCAAGAGACTCCAGCAAATCCTTTTTGGTGGCATCAGCCACTATCGCCTGACTGACGAAATCCCTCATATTATTTACTACACTACGATTTTTATCCAGGGCGATAACATCGTTTCCCAGCTCGAATAGCTCCTTCGCACAGTGAGAACCGAAATTACCTAAACCTATGACACAAAATTTACCTGAACTCATAATCTAACCTATCATTACATTTTCTTCAGCGAATTCCAATTTTATCCTCCCCGGTCGCCTGGCAAGGGCATAAGCAACCGAAAGCGGACCTATTCTGCCAATAAGCATCAATATAATTATCAAAAATTTACCGAAACCGCTCAATGATTCGGTTACTCCCATCGAAAGCCCTACCGTTCCGAAAGCGCTCACCGTTTCGAAAAGATACTCCACGAACATCCCGCGGCTTTGCAGAAATGATATCTCCGCAAGCTGCGTTATCATAAGAATCGATGTAAAGGAAAAAACCACAAACGCACCCACCATAAAAACCGAGGCGGCGCGATTAACGATATCCGATGGTAAGGTTCTATTTGCTATATTCACTCTCTCTCCTCCTCGAATCCGGTTATACATCAGGACAATCAGAACTCCCAACGTGGTGGTTTTAATCCCGCCTCCGCAGCTTCCCGGCGATGCTCCCACGAACATTAGGAACATCAGCAACACTAATGTCGCATTGGAAAGCTGCGTTAAATCCACCGTATTGAAACCGGCGGTGCGAGCTGTTATGGATTGAAAGAAAGCTGCTCCGAGTTTCTCAGAAATCGTCATACCGTCCAGCACATTATAATATTCCAGCAGCAAAAACATTGCAGCGCCGCCAAGTATCAAAATCGCTGATACGGTGAGTACAATCTTGCTGTGCAGCCCCAGCTTTCGCCCAGCACGACCTTTCAGCGCCATATTTTCAATCCGCAAAATAATTACGAATCCTATGCCTCCCAAAAAAATCAAACCATAAAACACTGCGTTGGTTACCAAATCGTGCTGATACCTAATCATACTATCTGAGTACAGAGAAAAACCAGC
The DNA here is from genome assembly GCA_964563085.1 of uncultured Ignavibacteria bacterium. Lineage (GTDB taxonomy): Bacteria > Zixibacteria > MSB-5A5 > UM-FILTER-46-8 > UM-FILTER-46-8 > WJIR01. The sequence goes on from CAZLVS010000003.1 coordinate 98,541, forward strand.
GTTGGCAAATGCCGATACTGCATGGAACACAGCGGAATAGAACGCTTTGACAAAACCGTAATCACCCATCCAATTGAGAGTTAAAATAACCGCGCCGGCAAGTTCGATGACCAGCGAGTATTTCACCACCGCCGCCAGCAACTGCCTCAGCTCCCCCTTCTGCCCCGGAGTATAAGTGGAATATAGCAACTGTCTATCCCTGCTGGAAACTCTTCTGCCTATCAGTTGGAAGAAAAACGTGGAAAGCGTCATAATCCCCAAACCGCCTATCTGGAAGAGCGCTAAAATCAGAATCTGACCGGCGGTGTTAAATGCCGAACCGGTATCAACCACGATTAATCCGGTAACACACAGAGCCGACGCGGCAGTAAAACAGGCGTCTATAAATGACAGCCGCTCTCCACTTGCAAAAAACGGCAGATAAAGAAGAATACTGGCAATCAGTATCGCCGACACATAAAGAAAAATCAGCAGCCTGCCCGGACGCATACCGCTAAAATAGGATTTTATCTTGGCAGTAATTCCCATGATTAAACTTACTACTGATCGAGATTTCAGGCAAGTTGTATCAATAAGAGGTTTTTAAGATTCCAATTCCTTGAGTTGTTCAACATACCTGCGTCGCACCTTTATTAGAAACTCCTTTGTAAAATCAGATCGATAATCGGGATAAGTCCATTCCAAATCTCTAAAACCGCCTTCGCGATACATCAATGTTACCTCTCCGTAAATCCCATCGCTCAAGTATATACGATGTGAAAAATTTTTAGTTGAAGCTAATATTAACTTGGACAGCTCCAGATACCCGGGATCGATGTTTGTTCTTCTCTCCGGGCATTTACATCCCGGTCCGGAGAATCTAAGCTCCAGATCATTGGTGAAATGTTTAATCGAGGGTAATTCCGAGGGATCGATGAGGTCTTCGAAAGATACATATTTCCGATAAAGCTCGTCCCCCATCTCATCATAGTAGTAATCGGTATGAACGAATTCGGTAACACCGCTTTCACAATCGATATCGCCATATTGAGATTTAATCATGTTGACCGCTTTGACCGTGAAATAATCATCGGAATAAATCAGCCCCATTATAAGTTTAACTCTATCCGGTATGGTTATATCACCCATGAGTTAACGGACAGTTTTTGATACAGATGCCGCAAATATATTGCCCGAAATTCTTGTGGCGGCTGAACTCCCTCAATTGCTCGAAGCATGCGATATGATCGAATCCAGCGACATCTTCCGCAATAGCTCCCGCAGGACAGTGCTTAAGGCACTCGAAGCAACCGCTGCAGCCAAAATCCAGCGGCTTATCTGTTTTTAATGGGATATCTGTTAACACCGATGCTAACCTGATAGCGGGACCAAAATTGGGATTGACAACAAGATTATTCCTTCCTCTCCAGCCTATCCCGGCTAATTCAGCCAATCCCTTATGAGAAACATGCGCCGTTTGCGTATCCCAGTCGATTATAAACGATGCCGCAACCGGAATAGACCTGTATCCCATACCGTTTATCATTTTACTTATGCGGAAAGCTGCATCGTCAAGAAAAGTGTTGGCAGTGCGATAATGAGTTTTATAAATGCTGGTCGGCCTGTCTTCCACCGTATTTAAAACCGCCGTTGATAGGTTAACGGCGATTACTATTGAGTACGCCATATTCGCTGTCTGTTCCCTGATATCCTCGGCGAATTTATCACGCTCCCGGGAGATATCTGCCACTCCGAACAGATCGGCTCCGACTTCAGCAGCGTATTCCTTCAGCCTATGGTAATTATCCTCTTGCTCAATCATTGTAGAAAGATAATACGGGGATAGATTGGAGTCAAGAAATCAGTTGTTAGCTCAAGCTCTCTCCTTGATGCTTCTCAACATGGATTCCGCAGCAGTCCGACGTTGAAGCGTCACGCTAAGCGCGTGATAATGTGCCGTCCCCCGAAGTCATTGCGAGGAGCATAGCGACGAAGCAATCCACATACTCCGTAGCCGAAGCCTTGCCCTTCGGGATCACAGAACTATGTGCTGTCGGGTCGCCGCACCGGTCATTGCGAGCGAAGCGAAGCAATCCGTGTCCCCATTCGTGTGCGGCGAACATCCCCGTCTGCCGCGTATCGGCGGGTACATCCAATGTGCTGTCGGGTTGCCGCACCGGTCATTGCGAGCGAAGCGAAGCAATCCGTTTCCTTCGTGGGCAGGTCAGAAGACTTGACGCCGCGATAGACTCCCTCATCCCCTATCCCCTTCTCCCACTAAATGGGAGAAGGGGGACTGAGCGGATATCTTTTATTCATTAAAATCATTTTATTCTTTCCTCGTATCCCTCTCCCGTTCAGCCCCGCAGGTCGGGTTCCGAGCGAGCTTCGTGAGCGAAAAACCCGACACCGTTATACTATTCTACCTATTTCAATAGCAGCATACGTTTGACTACCGACTGGTTACCCGTTTGCAAACGATACATATAGAATCCCGATGATACCTGGTTACCGGAAGAATCTCTCCCGTCCCAGTTGACCGTATGCCTTCCCTGCTTCACTTTCTCATCAACCAGGGTAATAACTCTCTGCCCCATCAGGTTCAAGACCTCCAGCTTGACCTTACCGGCTTCGGGAATCGCGAAATCTATATTGGTTCCGGCATTGAATGGATTCGGATAGTTGTTGAACAATATGAACCCATACGGGACTTCCTCTGCATCATCTACCGATGTTTGCCCGACAAGGGCATATTCTATGCTGGAATAATATCCCCATTGATCGTCCGCATCCTTAGCGCGCACCTGGTAGTAATAAACGCCGTCCTCTCTATTTTCGACGAAATATGCTGTATCGGTTATATCGGATGACAACACCTGGCTATTTAAGTAAGTATCCAGCGGGAAGAACTCATCGATATACATACCTTCGCCGTATATCCAGCTATCGGTATCGTATAGCATCCTGACCAGAAGCTGTTGACCTGCGTAATCATCGAGGGGGAACTTCGCTTCCACCCAGTAATTATTCGTGCTGCCGGTAATACCGTTGCCGGCGTTCCCGCCGTTAGGATTGTAGTTTGTAGTAATATTTCCTTCGAGATTATCAAAGGTGACGCCGTTATCGGTGGATACCTGGACGTAAGCGTAATCCCAATCCTCTTCTATATCATACCAGGTATAAAATGAAAGTGTGTCCCCCGCATGAGCGCGAACAGGCTCGATCGCCGTTGCTGTATTGTAAGCATCGTTACCCACCCCGGAAAAAAGACTGTACACGCCTGAATACCACTTGTAGTCCCTTACAATCCAGTCATCAATGTACCACCTGTCCGTTCCGTTTTCGAAACCCTCGATCAGTCTGCGGTATTCGGTTTTCTCGACCAGCTCAAAAGCTACCGCGGGATTCCGGTCGTCTTCATGATTCCAGGCAACCGTGTAGCTGTTATCCTCCATTTGACCCAGCGGATAAATTGTCGGCGGATTGGGAGTTAATACTTTGAAAGGATTATCCGAAAGGTCGGAGAGGATAAGCGCAAGGTCAAGATTCTCTTCGTTGAGTTGAGGTATACGGTAGAGGGGAGGCCAGAACCCGTCGCTCTGCCAGCCGATTTCGATAACAAAACTGAATATCTTGGGTTTCTCATCCCTTTCGCCATACTGCCAATCGGTAGCGTCGCCATTCACTACGTAAAGTGTCTCCCATCCTGTTCCGGAAGAGTATCCGTTTACAGAAGTCATAGTATCGCCCATCGCTCTAAATAGCTGCAAATCTTCGGGATAAGCGCCTACTTCGTATCCGTACGAGTACAGGCATAGACCGGAGTAAGAGTGATAATTAAGAGCGGTTATGAATTCACGGCTGTTAATGAATTCCCGCACGCACTGGGTTTCCGGTTCGGAAAAAGGCGCCGTTCCCCGATAAGTGGGGTCATCGGGCCAGGGCGATGAACCTTCATCATCGTAACCCCACAGATATCCCCAATTGCGGTTTAAATCCACGCCATAACTGCCTCCGCCATTGTCCCTGAGATTCTTACGCCACATTCCTCCGCCGTTGGGATCGTTTATCCGGTTAAATTCGTACCCATCGGGATTGATAAGCGGTATAAAATAAAATTCCCGATTGTCAACCAAATCCTGAATCTCGGGGTCGAAATAATAATTGTCCAGCAAGTAGCGAATATAATAAAGATTGAAAAGCAGCGAACCGGGTTCGCGGGCATGAATTAAGCCGTTTATCAATATTTCCGGTTCATCCTCATCCACCATGGGATTGTCGGAGAGTTTCAAGTAATATATAGGCCTGCCCTGAATAGTATAACCGATCGAATCCCTTTCGGTCAGTAATTCGGGATAAAGCGAATGATATAAATCAAGCGAATCATAGGCTTCTTCCATGGTGGGATAACCGCCCATGGTCAAGATTTCGCCGTACCGGCTTCTGTAAAATTCCGATACATCCTCATGGATTATCTCATAAGCCAATCCCGCCCCTTGAATTTTATCCATATCGGTTTCATCGGCAATGATATCGACTTGCGGCTTTTCCCGGTCGATATAGGCGATATCGAGGTTTAATTCATACAGCTTCGAAATTTCTGTTCTATCACTCAACTCAACTCTCACCTGCTTAACAGCGAATGAATCCGTTGAATAAAATGAAATCCCCATAATAATAATAAATACCAAAAGACATGAAATCTTTCTCATTGTACTACCTTTCTGAGTTGATTGTTAGTCATTGTAAATATATTAAAAGATGTTCTAAAGTCAATCGCAATCAGGGATTTTGAGCCATAAAAAAAGCGGGACAGCGTCCCGCAAACGATAGCGATGTTAAATGAAACCTCCCTTAATTTACGATTCCTCGGTTCTGAGCCGGGTTATTTTCCTTGGGCACCCAGCTTAAGGTATAAGGTATTTTCTCCTTGTACTTCAAAGCTAACTGACGATATGGCTCGATATCTTTGGTCACATTCTCTTGCATATTCACCTGGTGCACCATCGTGAAACTATCGGAATAGATTTCCAAATCCTTGCTCTTGAAAAGTTGAGGATTCAAATCAACGAACTCCAATAACGCAAGCAGACTTGTGTATTCACATTCCCTGGAATCCCCACCATGAGCCGCCTTGAACGATATGCCGATGTCGGGAATTGTAAAGCTAACATAACTTGCTAACTTATCGCCGTTTTTAAGCTTTTTTTCCGGATGTCCGTAACAATAGCATTGCATATTAAAACTCCTCTATTCTAATTTGCGTTTTTTCATTCTCACTATCCTTCAAACGCAATGGCTATGCCTCATGGCGGCATTTTCTTCCCCGGGCATACCCGCAAATCATAACGTTCAATGTATTGTGTTGAATTTCAACGAATTAAGGACTTCGACGAAATATCTTAGCAGCAGGATTTAGCGCAATCGTGAGATACGATTTATCATTTCCTCGGAACCGACCCGCGCAGGTTTTCTTCGCTTATGCAGAACGATGCACAGTTCTTCTCAGCTCCGGATGAGTTCACGGCTTCTTAATATTTCAGCAGCCAGTAAAATTCTGAAACATCACCCGATACTGAAATGTTATTTATTATGAGGATCTGATAACTCAATGCCTTTTAACGAGGTTGCTATGGAGAATATACTATCTATCGATGTAGAGGATTGGTTCCATCTAATGGAACACCCCTCTCTCCCCGGTCCATCGGAATGGGGAAAACTGCCCTCACGGGTCGAAGCAAACTTTACGGATCTATTAGGGATTTTACATGATCATAACATCACGGGAACTTGCTTTTTTTTAGGGTGGATAGCCCAAAAATTCCCCCACCTGGTGAAAATGGCGAGCAAAGCCGGATTTGAAATAGCTTCACATGGTATGTATCATCGTCCCGTTTATAAACAGCTTCCCGATGAATTCCTCGAAGATATAGCTGCCAGCAGGAAAATTTGCGAAGACATTATAGGGATTGCGGTTACAGGATACAGAGCGCCGGCGTTTTCCATTACCGAACGCACTCCCTGGGCATTTGAGAAATTAATTGAGGCGGGATACGGATTCGATACTTCTGTTTTTCCGGCAAAGCGTGATTTTGGAGGGTTCTACGTAAAAACCCTATCTCCCTTCATTCTGTATACTAAGTCCGGCTCCATAATGGAGTTCCCCATATCAATCACCAAGGTCTTTAACAGACCCTTTTGTTTCTTCGGAGGCGGTTATTTTCGACTTTTCCCTTACTCCTTGATAAAAAAGATGGCGCTAAAAGTTCTCGATGAGAACCGCCCTTTAGTGTTCTACATCCATCCGCGGGATATCGATCCCCAACAACCGCGGTACAATTTGGGAATGTTCCGCAATTTCAAATCGTATGTTAACCTAAAATCCACCAAGCAAAAGCTGAGAAAGTTCCTGACCGATTTCCATTTTACCAGTTATCGAGAATGGTATAACAATAACAAAGAAAGGGTTGAAAAAAATGAAGAGCGCTCATAAAACCGATGAATTTTTTCATTCATACGCTGAAGGTTTTGACAGCATCTATGGTAACGACAGAAATTTCTTTAATCTCTTGGTTAACAAGTTATTACGCTCTTCAATCAGAAGACGGCTTCAGGCAACCATCAATGGATGCATTCCAATAGCAGGTAAAACCGTTCTCGATATCGGATGCGGACCCGGACACTATGCCGTGGAATTAGCCAAACGGGGAGCGACGGAAGTTCTGGGGATTGACTTCGCCGAAGATATGTTGAAACTGGCGAGACATTATGCAAATGAAGCGGAAGTTGATGAAAAATGTAGATTTGAGTTAACTGATTTTATGGATTTCGAGCCCTTAAGGAAATTCGATTATACAATCGTGATGGGAGTGCTGGATTATATCGCCGAACCGGCGGCATTCATCAAACATGTGATCGAATCAACCGAGAGAAAAGCGTTTTTCAGTTTTCCCAAATCCCGCCATTGGTTAACCCCGCAGAGGCGGTTAAGATATAAGTTTAAATGTGATTTATACTTATACAAATCAGACGAAATTACCTGCCTATTTCAAAGGGCGGGGGATACAAATATCTCGATTAAGGATTTGGGACGTGATTATTTCGTAACCTGGGAAAAACCCAATAATTCATAAAGACTATTAATCCGCAGTCGAAGGCTCGCCCTTCGGGAGTCGAATAGAAGCAGAACATTTACGGATTGGAATTGAAGATCACAGAGAAACGCCGAAAGCGCAAGCACACCATAGGCTTAAACTCTCCTGAGGCGGCCAAGCCTTCCGCCGCCGTTAGCGGAACTTACGAATAATTCGGGCTAATATCGGCTTCTGCATATTGGGGAATCTTAGCGCCTGATAATCTCTGCATACTCCAACATGTCATCAAGAAAAGCCTTTCCGACCAGAGCATCATAGCAGCCTCCAGCCTTCCATATTACGGCATTACAGCCATTGGCGGAATAGAAGAAGTAATGATTATCTTTAAACCATCTGCTTCCGAGATCATCGCCAGGATCAAAATGCGCCGCATTAATACAATAAAAAGCCCAGATATCCTCACCGTCCTTATATATTACACATCTGAAATTCCCTGAATGATTTTTATCCACAGAACCGTTGAGAATAGTGGTTTTCTCACAAATAAATTCGGGAATAAAACCGGGAGCTGCGTTCTTAAAAGTTCTTGATAATAATCGATCATTTGATTGGGAGATAGCCTGTATCTTCTTGGGGAATGCCTCATACTTGGCTATCATATAACCGGGCGTACCGGCTTCGGTTTTCATAGAAAGGGAAAAAATCCCGATGACAATCAAAATGGAAGCGGCGGCGATCAAGGCGTAGTTCAGCTTCGGTCGAAAAAAAAAACCGCTTTTGACCTCCGTATGAATCACGGTTGGAACCGGATTGGCTGTCAATTTGTTTGATTCGCTCTAAAATGCTGGTTTTAAGCTGCTCCGGCACATGTTCATAACAACACTTTTCCTTCACTGTCCTCTTTAGAATCCTTTCGAATTCAGCCTTGCCGAAACAGTGTTTGCAGCTTTTGAGATGCTCTTCAACTTCTTTGCTTTCTATAGCATCAAGCTCGTTGTCCAAATAATTGTACAGCTTAAGCAGCGCTTGTTTGCAGTCCATCTTTATGTCTTCTCTTTAACTATGCCTCTTTTGACAGCGTATTGCCAGAGCCCTTTCTGTAATAGTTTTCGTCCCCTATGCAGACGAGATTTAACGGTTCCTAACTGAATACCAACGATATCGGCGATCTCCTGGTAAGAAAATCCTTCGACAAATGATAACACCACCACTATCCTGAAATCCTCCGGCAGCTCCTCGATTGCTTTCTTGACATCATCATCCAGCAACTGGTTGAAAAGCATCTGTTCCGGATCGTCCAGCTGCTGCTTATAATCGGTGTTCTCAAACTGATTGTACAGGTAATGGCTGTCGACGTCGTCATAAGCAAACTGCTGCTTTTCCTTGCTCTTCTTATGGTATGATGTAATAAATAGATTGGTTAATATCTTAAATAACCAAGCGCGGCAATTAGAACCCTTTTCGAAACTGTCCCAAAATCTGTATGCTTTGAAAAAAGTCTCTTGAACCAAGTCCTCGGCATCAGCTTTGTTCTTAGTCATCCGTAACGCCATTCTATATACGGCATCGGTATATTGAAGAGCTTCTCTCTGGAATTCTATATCTTTTTTTGTAACTTTATCCGGCACTGTTTCCTCTTACGCGCAACAGACCGGCTGTCACGCTTTTCAACCTGCAGTGTTGACCATTTGTTCCATAATATTACATGGAAATCTTTGTAAATGCAATTGTTTTATGGATATTTTACCGGGATAGTCGGACATTGTTCCGGTTAACTTTCATTCCGGTAATCGTGATTGGAGCGTCAGATTTTAGAACCAGTCCAATCGACTGATAGTGAAGGTTTCATCATATAAAGTTTGAAACTTCGTACCATCCAGAGACTTATACATTAGTATGCCAAAATTTCCGCGATCTGTTAGGTAACCCAAATTCTCAAGCGTTTTGCGCGCCTTGTCATCAAAAGGATGAATTGCTGCCGCAGCATATTTGGCTCTTGATTCCCCCAATTTAATAAGTTCCCTATATGTTTGTTCATCGCGGGCTAAAATCTCCTGGAACTGTATCGTATCGCAACTACTCCGCAGGAATGCGTGCCCTTTGTCTGTCGAATAGGAAAGTTTCGGAGTAAATGCGCCTATCATCTCAGCAGCCTTTAAGTACTTTTGATCTCTTATCACGAAGCCGGATCGATTCCGAACAAACCAATCGAAGGTGTTTTGTATCTGGTCAAAATCCAATTTGTATTTTTCATCCTGTTTCCTGTCCTTATCCACTTCGCGCCCGGGATTAAATATATTGTACATATAGGGATAGTTATCCACAATCTCAACAGCATTATATCCGGCGTCACAATACCACCTGTAAGCAACAATGGAACGTGAGGTTGTCAGGAAAACCAATTTCGCCCCTTGCTCCCTTAGATATTCTTCACTCGCTTCAAGAAGCCTCTTGCCTATTCCGCGTCGGGAATAAATCGGCCTGGTAGCGATCGCATAAATTCCCCCCACCTTTTCCACCTCGCCATGTCTGTTTCGAGTCGGAATAATCATCACTCCTACAAAACCCGCCAGCTCTCCATCCATTAAACCGCACAAGCCCACCGGTCCCTCGCCTATTCTGGTCTCGTATCGCTTAAATCTCTCCAGCCATTCGGGTGTACCGGGCCAGCCAAAGGACTTCATCCAGAGTATGAATAATTCATCCTTATTCTCCAGATTCTCATATAATACTATATCCACGGCGCCAATTTCCTTTCAATCTCGCGCTAACCCGTATTATTCACAAATTTAGTTATCGGTAGCGGAAGCCTTGTGCTTCCGGCGTTTCTTTGCAATCCTCAATTCCAATCTGTAAACGCTCTGCTTCCATTGAACTCCCGAAGGACAAGCCTTCGGCTGCGATTAATCGGTTTTATGAATCATCCGGGATAAGGCTGTTTCAAAACCGAAGAAAGATTGCCGCCTCGTTTTGCTCCTCGCAATGACTTCCCCGGCACAATCTGAAGGAATTCTTACATCATATCGCGTTTATCGGGCCCTCGGCTTTCCCCTGGATAAACTGCTGAACGACTTCATTGTCGGTGTTCCTTACCTCATCCGGGGTGCCGGTAAAAATTATCTTTCCCTCATATATCATAGAAATTCGGTCCGAAATTTTGTAAGCGGAAATCATATCGTGAGTTACGCAAATCGAAGTTACATTCAGCTCCTCCCGCATCCTGATAATAAGATCATTGATAGCGTCAGCCATTATGGGGTCCAATCCCGTTGTCGGTTCATCATAGAGTATAAATTCGGGATCCATACTGATCGCCCTTGCCAGCGCCACCCGCTTTTTCATCCCTCCGGAAAGCTGGGCCGGCTTAAGTTCTTCCACTTCCTTTAAACCGACCAGCCTGAGTTTCTTGGTGACGATATCCCGTATCTCATCCTCGGCTAAATCCGTATGTTCCCGCAGCGCCAATCCCACATTCTCATCGACCGTCATTGAATCAAAAAGCGCAGCCCCCTGAAAAAGCATACCGAATCGTCGCCGATATTCCATCAAACGCCTCCGGCTGAAAGCGAGAATCTCTTCCCCATCGATCCGAACACTGCCGGAATCCGGTTCCAGCAGCCGCACTATATGCTTGAGCATCACAGACTTGCCCACGCCGGAACGCCCTATTATGGTCAGGGTTTCACCCTTTTTTATGGTTAGGCTCGCGCCGTCAAGTACCTTTTTGAATCCAAAAGATTTATGTAAATCGATCAGCTCTATCATATTCCAAAAGTAAAGCCGGATTCCCTGCTTATATAAGCTCGCCCGAAATCCGACTTAAAGCAAACTAAATTCTTAGTCCAGCTTCGCTTCCACATTCTCCAGAATATACTTATGCACAGGCCTCGATGCTGCTAAAAATCCCTGCTTCTGATAAACGTCATCTTTCAAGTATCGGAGTGGATATCCGAAGATATCGGTCATCACGCCTCCCGCAGCTTCAAGTATCGCCTGGGGCGCACAGCTATCCCATTCCTTAGCATATCCCGAAGGATGATAATAAAAGTCGGCTCTGCCGGTCGCCACCACGCTTATTTTCAAACCTACGCTGCCGGTTATAAACTGGTTTTTGATATTCAACTGCTTTATCATATCATCAACTACTCTGGGGCGATGAGAACGGGATACCGTAATAGTCAAACTGTTCTTATCGAACTCCCGGCTCACTTCCAACCTTTTCACGCCGCCGTTATCATCCCAGTACGCTCCCCGGCCTTCGCTGCCGTAGAAAAGCCATCCCCTGGCAGCCTGATTAACCACGCCGGCAACCGGCTTCCCCGTTTTACATATCCCGATCATTATAGCGAATTCGCCGTTACGCGATATAAATTCCTTGGTTCCGTCCAGCGGATCGATTATCCAGACATATTCCTTATCTCTTAATGCCGGAATCTGCGAAGGTTCAAAAGACTCTTCCGACAGAATCCCATCGTATGGGTATAATTTGGGAATCTCTTCTTCCAAAAAATCGCTGACCGCCATATCGGCGGCGGTAACCGGATCATTTGCCCCCTTGTAGTCAATCTCCAAATCCTCGCCATAGTATCTCATGGCGATATCCCCCGCTTTTTTTATCAATTCGATTGCATTTCTCAATCTGCTTTCTACAGGCATATTATCCTCTTTTATCCAAACAATAAATGTGCGATCATGTAATCTGAAACTAATATCAGTACAGAAGCCATAACTACCGCCTTGGTAGTAGATGTTCCAACCCCTTCCGCCCCTCCTTCGGTTCTAAATCCCTGAAAGCAGCCAATAATTGCGATAATGGAACCGAAAACGCAAGCCTTAAACAGGCCTGCGAAAAGGTCCTGCATCTCGAAAAATGCCTTCAGTCCGTTCAAGAATGTATATGATGTTATATCGACAAACCAAACCGAAACCGCCAGACCTCCCAGTATGGCGACAAAATCCGAAAACACTGTCAGCACCGGAAGCATCAGAAAGCCGGCGATGAACCGGGGCATTACCAAAAATTCCACAGGATCCAGCGCCATGGTTTCCATAGCGTCAATCTGCTCGGTCACCTTCATAGTTCCCAACTCAGCCGCAATAGCTGCGCCTACTCTCCCGGCAACCACCAAAGCTGTTAAGACCGGACCGAGTTCGATAACCACAGCCTTCCCGACCGCGGTTCCCAGGTAGCGTAATGGTACGTATCCCTGAAACTGATATGCCGCCTGCACAGCCGACACCGCACCGGTAAACACCGACGTAAATAGCACAAGCGGTAAGGAGTTAACGCCCATAAACACCATCTGCTCCAGTACAAGGTGCCGACGTTTTATAGACATGTGCATGGAGAAAAATATGGATTTGATAAGCAGAGTTACCGTACCGATCCCCCTGAAAAAAGCGATTGCATATTCGCCAATCGACCTGATAAAACCATCCAGAGGCTTGTTAATCTCCTGTGCTTCCAAACCTGAGGTCCCTTTTAAAATGGAGTTTCGCCCTCGGGAACCGGCTCGCGATCCTTGAACTCCAAATCATAAAAGGATGCATAGTCGCGTACGAACGCAAGCTTCACTGCGCCGGTTGGTCCATTTCTTTGCTTACTAACTATTATTTCGGCTATGTTTTCCAGCGAATTACCGTCTTTATCCATCGTAATCCCATAGAATGCCGGACGGTATATAAACATCACCACATCAGCATCCTGCTCTATCGCACCCGATTCACGTAGATCCGCCAATTGAGGACGTCTCTCCCCCCCGCGCTGCTCAACCTGGCGGCTTAACTGCGACAGCGCTACCACGGGAACCTCGAGCTCCTTCGCTAACGCCTTCATTGATCGGGATATGTATGCAATTTCCTGTTGACGATTTTCGGCCGTTCTCGGTCCCTGCATCAACTGAAGGTAATCCACCACCACCATCGATAATCCATGTTGAGACTTAAGCCGTCTCGCTTTGGCTTTCATTTCCAGCACGCCGATGCTGCCCGAATCGTCGATATATATCGGCGCCTCATTCAGAAAGCCCGCCGCATCGGATAAATGGGTTAATTCCTGCGGATTTAAAGTCCCTTTGCGGAGCCTGTGGCTGGAGATTTTTGCACGGCTGCAGAGCATCCTCTGCACAAGTTGCTCTTTAGTCATTTCCATGCTAAAATATGCGACCGTTCCGGAGCGCAGCGCTACATACTCGGCAACACTCAAACTGAAAGCGGTTTTACCCATCGAAGGCCTGCTGGCTATAACGATAAAATCCGATTTCTGGAATCCGGCAGTTAATGCGTCAAGCTCTTTGAAACCGGATGGAACTCCCGATAGCTCTCCATCCCTGCCGGTGTATTCCTCGATCACCTCGAATGTGCGGGGCAAAATATCAGCCAAAGACATAAACGACTGCTTGAGCCGGCTTTCTTTGATGGAGAATATCTTATGCTCCGCCTTATCTAAGAGCTCATCTACCTCCTCCTCCGGATTATAGCAGGAGGAGACGATTGAAGTGGCAGTAGTTATCAAGTCTCTTAAGGTCGATTTCTCCAGAACAAGATTGCAATGTTCTGCAATCAATGCCGATGTCGCCACTGACTCAGTCAGGGTAATTATATACGCCCGTCCACCAACATCTTCTAACTCCCCCTTCTTCTCAAGATGTTCCGATAACGTATATAGATCGACCGCCTCACCCTTGTCGTATAAATCCGTGATGGCTCTAAATACCTTGCTATGAGCCTCTCGGTAAAAGCAGTTGGGATCTATCAATTCCAGCGCTCTTGAAACCGCCTCCTGATCCAAAAGCATTGCGCCCAAAATCGCCTGCTCTAAATCAACCGCCTGTGGTGGAAGGCGTTCCCCGGGTTTATCGGAGCTTTTTCTTTTAGCCATCTATTTTCATAAGGAATTTGTCGTTTTAATCCAGCTTTTCAGCCGGAAGATTGTTAATCTTCAAATAATATCGACGTAGGTTTTTAACATCCTCCCAGGTGGGCCTCTTAAATTGCTGATTTCTTAAAAGAGCCGCAGGATGATAAGTAACGAAAACCTTGATACCGTCATAATAATAGTCTTTTTCTCTGAGCTTTGCCAGTGATTCTTTGGTATCCAGTAAAAATTGCGCCGCTACCCGCCCCAAACAACATATAATTTGAGGTTTTATCGTCTCGATCTGCTTATTGAGATAAGGCATACATTGCTCAACTTCATCCGGTTGAGGATCGCGATTGTTGGGAGGTCGACACTTCAGAATATTAGTGATAAATACCTCTTCCCGGATGAAATTCACCGAATTTAAAATCTTGTCCAGAAGCTGACCGGCTCGCCCCACAAAAGGTTTCCCCTGATTGTCTTCATCACGTCCGGGGGCTTCGCCTATCAACATCAGCTTAGCTTGGGAATTACCCGTTCCGAAAACAAATTTATTTCGGGTTTTGCCCAGGGCGCATTTCTGACAATCTTTTATTCTCTGATGAAACTCTTCTAAGGTCATACCAAAATCAACCGCCTTACTCAGATATATCTCCTGCTCGCCGGAATCGAGCAACTGCTGAAGATAAGCCGATTTGATATCGAGGGATTTATTCAATAAGCTGCTCATTATTCGCCTGTAAGAAGCGGAATCGCTCTCTGTAGTATCTCGCGAGCCAACTCCCGTTTAGTCATTAAAGGCAATTCCTCGATATTACCGTCGCTCCGGATAATGTCCGCACGGTTAGTATCAACATCGAATCCGGCGCCCTCTTCATTCGGATTATTCAAAACGATAAAATCGACTTTTTTCTCCTTCAATTTCTTCTTTGCATTCTCGATGCGGTTATCTGTTTCCAGCGCAAAACCGATGATAACCTGCTTGTCCTTACTCTTAGAGACAGACTTGAGAATATCCTCGGTTGGTTTCAGTTCAATAGTCAAATCCTTATCAGACTTTTTCCTTTTGCCGCTGTACGGTTCAGAAGGAGTGTAGTCGGATACTGCAGCCGACATAACCAACAGGTCGCAGCTAATGAAATGTTCTTTAACCGCCGATGCCATCTCCTCAGCCGTCATTACCTTTACGACCTCCATCCCCCCGGGTTCCCGCAGATTGGACGGTCCGGAAATTAAAACAGTCTCCGCCCCCATATCGCGCGCTTGCTCGGCTATCGCATATCCCTGTCTGCCGGAAGACCTGTTTGATATGTATCTGACGGCATCAATCGGTTCTTCGGTTCGAGAGGCGGTTACTACAACCCTTTTGCCCTTCAAAGCCCCCGATACTTCCAGAATCGCCTTCGTTTTATCGAAAATAACCTGAGACTCGACCATCCTCCCTTTGCCTACCCATCCGCAAGCTAAATCACCGGATTCGGGATCAAGAATATGAAAACCGTAACCTTTCAATACATCCACATTTTTCAACACAGCAGGATAATCCCACATATTGGAGTTCATGGCAGGCGCAATCAGCGCCGGGCATTTTGCCGCAGTGAAAGTCGTTGTCAGGAGATCATCACAGATCCCGTTCGCAGCCTTAGCCAGGAAATTAGCGGTTGCGGGAGCGACTACAAAAGCATCCGCCCAATCCGCTAAGTCGATATGACGAGTAGCATAGAATCCTTCCTTGGGGAACATTTCTATCGCCACCTCATTTCCGCAAAGGGCTTCAAAGGTTAGAGGAGCGACGAATGCGGCAGCCGAACGAGTCATAATTACCTGCACCTCAACGCCGGCTTTTACCAACAGCCTCACTAATTCCGCTGATTTATATGCTGCAATTCCCCCTGTTACACCCAGTAAAACCTTCTTCTTTTCCATATAACGCCAAAAAAAGACCGCCGTCTACGCAAAAGCGGTCTTGATACGGGAAATTCCCGATCACTCAATTAATCCGGAGATCCTCATCGTTGCCCAAAAGCCCCGAACCAAGAATGAAATCATCCATCGATTTATCATTAATAATCAAAGACCACGCCAGAGTGCGGACAGTTGCCGCATCAACAGTATGCGGTCCGCCCGCAATCGCTTTTTCTATTATCAATTCCAGTTGAATATCGTTTATAATGCTCATCTGCCTCAGTTCAACCAATGTTCCGAGGGCTTCGGTCGAAAAGAATCCTCTCTCATAATCGGTGAGGACGCGTCTATACCCCCTGGCAATACTCTCGGCTGTGTTGGCGCTGGATATCAGCTCAGGTTGTTTATACTGATCCAGCACCCAAAGATAAGCGCTGTTGATCTCGTTGTCGGTGAATCCCTGTCGCCTCAATTGATGAGCCATCTCTTCCATGCCGTCAAAACGGCCGTCATTTTCCTCAATATGTCTTATAAGGTATAATACTATTTCAAGGACCTTTTCGCCCAATTGGATTCCTCTCTCGGTTGAAGTACTCTGTCATTAACCAAGTTATACCCTACGCGGGATAATAGCAAGATGTTTTTTCTCAGGATTGCATTAGCTTGTGAAGAATTCATCTATACAGGTTTAATGCTTGAAATGCCGCTCGCCGGTAAAAACCATCGCTAACTGATGCTTATTCGCGGCTTCTATTACTTCCGGGTCCTTCTTGGAGCCTCCCGGTTGAACCACCGCCTTCACACCCGCCTGCGCCAATGTCTCCAATCCATCCGGCATCGGAAAAAAAGCATCGGAGGCGGCAACCGCATTCTTAGCCCGTTCGCCGGCTTTTCGCACCGCAATCATGGCTGAATCCACCCTGCTGGTTTGCCCCGCTCCCACTCCTACGGTTTTAGCGCCATTAACGATTGCAATAGCATTAGACTTTATATGCTTCACTATTCTCATGCCAAAACTCAGCGATTTCAATTGCTCTTCGGTGGGTTCCAATTGGGTAACGGTTTTAAAATCGAATCTTTCGGCGCTAAACCTATCCCGTGATTGAACTAACTGCCCACCCATTATTGGCTTGGCTATCCAGCTGGATTCGTGAACAAGCAGCTTCAATTCACCGCAAGATATTATTCTTCTGTTTTTCTTCCTGGTTAATAATTCCAGGGCTTCCGGTTCATACCCGGGCGCCAAAATACACTCAAGGAAAAACGTCTTGTGGATCCTCTCGGCGGTTTCCAAATCAACAATTCTATTAACGCCGACTATCCCGCCGAAAGCGGACATCTCATCGCATGCCAGCGCATCGGAATATGCTTGCGCCGTATTATCGGCAGCCGCGGCGCCGCAGGGGTTTGTATGCTTTACGATTACCGCAAACGGTTCTTTGAAATCGAGAATCATCTCCAGAACGGCTTCCAGATCATTTAAGTTATTATAGGATACCTCCCTGCCGGAATGCAAAGTCGCCTTCGCCAAACTAACTCCTTTGAAAAAACCGCTTTTATATAGTGCCGCCTTTTGATGCGGATTCTCGCCGTAGCGAAGATTCTGACTTTTCCTGTATCCCGAGGGAAGCAACACCGGAAACTCATCCGGCAAGCCATTGACAGAACGAAAATAAGCGCTGATTAGCGAATCATAATAGGCAGTATGATTAAAAGCCTTTTCCGCTAACTTTCGCCTTAACTCTCCTGTATCTCTTTCACCTTTTAATTCATCAATTACCGCATCGTAATCAGCCGGATCGGTAACAATATAGACCGATTCATGGTTTTTGGCGGCTGCTCTTATGAGTGTAATTCCACCGATATCAATATTCTCAATTGCGTCGCTATGGCTAATGCCTTCCCGATTTACGGTCTCCTCGAAAGGATAGAGATTAACCGCCACGATATCTATCAGAGGTATCCGGCGCTCCTCAGCCGTTTTTAAATGCGATTGTTTTTGACGATCCGTTAGAATCCCCCCCATAATCGAGGGATGAATCGTTTTTACACGTCCATCGAAAAGGTCCGGAAAACCGGTTATATCCTCAATCTTACTGCATTCTATTCCGTTATCAGTCAGAAACTTGTAAGTTCCCCCGGTCGCGATTATACTTATTCCTGCATCTATAAGTTTCCTGCAGAAAATATCGATTCCGGTCTTATCGGCGACCGAAACCAATGCCGTTTTGTGCTGAGACATTTCAATACCTTTAAAATTTATTTGGTGAGAAGGTTGAAAGCTTCTCGATATTTCCGAGCCGTATTCTCGATTACTTCTTGCGGTAAATCCGGAGGAGGCGGTTCCTTGTTCCAGTCGATTCCCGAGAGATAATCCCGAAGATACTGCTTATCGAAACTATCCTGCCCCCTGCCCGGCTGATATTTTTCCACGCTCCAAAATCTCGAGGAATCCGGAGTTAACACTTCGTCAATTAAAATCAACTTTCCGTTGTCCAATCCGAATTCGAATTTAGTATCAGCTATTATTATCCCGCGCGAATATGCATAATCGTAAGCGGTTTGATAAAGCCGTAAACTATCTTCGATTATTTGCTCACCTAATTGACCTCCAACAATATCGAAAAACCGCTCCAGCGGGATATTTTCATCATGACCGTCGTCAGCCTTGGTTGCCGGAGTAAATATCGGCTCCGGTAGTTTATCCGATTCCACAAGCCCGGCGGGTATTTTGTTCCCGTAGAGGTCGATTTTGCCATCGACAGGTTCGCTATTTTTGTACTGCTTCCAGCCCGAACCGGAGATATATCCTCTTACCACACATTCCACATCAATCCGTTCCAGCTTTTTCACTATCATCGACCTGCCGGATATCTGGGGATATCTTTTCAGCTCCTCAGGATATGATTCGAAATCGGCGGTAATCAGATGATTCGGAACTGCATCCCGAAGATAATTAAACCAGAACTCCGATATTTTGTTGAGCATTTCCCCTTTGCCGGGAATACCCTGATTCATGATCACATCATGCGCCGATATACGATCGGTTACGATAAACAGCAGTTTATCCCCAAGGTCATAGATATCGCGGACTTTGCCTTTTCTGAAAATCGTCAAATCCGGTAGTTCAACCGACATAAGCGTATTATTACTCATTTATCACCTTCACTTTATATGTCCACCTATCATTAAGGAAAAAATTAATCATTACTCCTACGCCGATACCAATTAAATTCGCTATCAGATAGTAAAATCCGAAAATTTCGGTCAATGCCGTCAAAGTTACGAAATTGCCGATAAATGCCGCCAGGCTCGCTGATGTATTGTACTTCAACAGCCTGATAAAAAAAACGCTGCCGGTCAAACCCCGCTTATCTCGCCAGGTCCAGAAATCATTGAGGATGAAGTTGGTTATAACCGAGGTTTCGATAGCGACTAAGGAGGAAATAATATAATATAATCCGACCACTTCGGTTAATAAATACAATAGTCCCATATTTACCGCAACTCCGGAACCGCCAACTATGGAGAATTTTAAAAACCTCCTCATGAAAGCAGAACTGCGTAACTCAGTTATTAACGCCTTTGTACCCATAACACCTGATAAAATGAAAACTAAATTGCTCGCCGCCTACACCAAATATCCTGAGCGGTCTTTCGGATAAATAATATTCAAAATATTTTAATAATTTGTCCTCAGGATGATAGCGATATCTACTGTCATAAGCAAGAATAAAGTCCTCGCCCATGTAATCTTCCGGATCCGACCAGAATCGGTAAGACAGTCCGTGTTCACCTACGAAATTATCCGATTTCGTATCCGGCTGTCCGAACGTGTAAAAAGCTGCCTCCGATGCTATTTTGTATTCATAACCGATTATATTATCAGGAGTTTCCGGGATATGCCAGATAGTGTAATAACCTGATACTTCGCCCAAATCATCCCAACCGGTCATTGTATCCGCCTTTCCCATTGGTAAAATAGGGAAGAAACTGTGAATGTAAGTAATCCCGGATGCTATAATCGCAAAGAAGACAGCGAATATGGCGTAGTAGCGCCACCTGCGATTCATCCAGTGAAACTTGGGTTTAATCCTGTTTTCGAAAAGCGCGCACATTGCAATAATTCCGGTAAAAAAGCCCGGTGTAGGCCAGTTCATTTTAACCCATCCTCTTAATGATGCCAAAGTAAATAAAAGGATTATCGGCGCCGCATAACTGAACAGCAGCTTGAATCGGTTGTTCCCTTCCCCAAAGCTCTTTTTACCGGTCAGATAAATAGCAAAGATAACGAATGGAAAAATGAACGGCGTAATAGTCCCGAACTGGCTTCCGATGAATCCAAAAAACATATCGAAACGAAAAGACGACATCTCCGATGCCCGGCGGGTGGTCTGGAACGCAAAAGACGCCCAGTCATGGAGGTAATTCCAATATATTACCGGAAATGAAAAGATTACACCGGTAACGAGCCCCGCAGTGAAATAAAACCAGGTTCTCACCTCGCGGAGTTTGCCGGTTAACAGTAGAAAAAGGAGCGCCGATGGAATCACGAAGCCCATAGTGTATTTCGAACAAAAGCCCAAACCCAACGATACCCCCCACAGCAAATAGAAGGATAACGAATCACATTTATATGCGAAGTATATAAAAATAATATTCAATATCCAGAACAGAAATAACGGATTGTCGGGAGTGGTGATAACTGCGCCAATAGCGAATATCCAGGTAACCGACAGTACAAGCACAGAGTAAAACGCAACCCTGGCATTGAATAGATATCGAACGAAAAAGAAACTGATAGCTGCCAGAATTGATGATGTAATAACTCCGAAAAACCTGATCCCGAATGAGTTATCCCCGAATAGGATTGTCCCGGCTTTTATGATTAATGACGCTGCTGCCGGATGGTCGAAGTACGACCAGTCCGGGTGACGGCCGTAATTCCAGTAATACGCTTCCTGCGGAGTCAAAAGCGACAACCCTATTATCAGCAACCGCAGAATAGTCGCTGTCGCAATGAGGAGATAAAAATAATTTCTATACTGCTTATCTAAACTATCTTCCAAAACCGAAAAACATCAAGGTTCCAAACGAAAGATAAAACTGATCTTCCGATAGAGACCTGGCTATATCCATCCTTACTACCTTATTTCCCGACGATTTGGTCAGACCAAATCGTAAACCGATTCCGGCATCGGCTTTCCAATCCTCCGAATCATATCCGGCGTTCTCATACCATGTTTTTCCTACGTCCACAAAACCGGCGAGACCCAATGCTACGGTGAGGATCTTGATTGGAGAATAATATCTTTGTTCGAAATTAGCAACCAGATAATTTTGGCCGGCGAGCGAGTAGTTGTCGTATCCCCTGAGTCCGAATTTGCCGCCGATATAATTTACAATATAACTGTTGGGACGATCGTAAAATCCTGCCAATAGCCTTAAGGCTGATACCGCTCTTTGAGAGTTTTTCCAGTACAGGTAGAGCTTATGAGCATAAAATGCGTTTTCCCAATCGCCGTCGAACCTTGCGCTAGCAGAACCGGAAGCCGCAATATAAATGTCCCTGACAGGATTAAGCGCTGTCGAAAGCCGTATCTTCCCGTAATTGCGGGTGATATTTCCCCCCAATGTCTCAAATGCTCTCCCAATCGACGTGGTTAATCCCCAGCCAAGTGTTAGATCCTCAACATTTCCGAAGTTATCGAGATATCTCACAGTTTTATATCCGGTTTTGCCCAGATATAATTCCAAATCCGCTCGCATTTCGGTTTCGTCAGGAGGAACAAGGGAGCGATATGCGGAAAAATGAGAAGCGTAAGAATATTCCTCTTCGGACCAATGCAATTTAACAGAGAGGTTTTTTTTAAACAGCGCTCCAAAAGAACGTGTCAGCATTGCGGAATACTTCTCGGATTTGGATTGATATCGAAACAACTCATTGCCGGAGTAGAAATAACGAATATTACCATCGGAATTGAATCCATAAATCGAGACGGCATATTTATCCGTGAGCGAATATAATGGTTTTCTTATACTAAATTCAGTGCTCCTCACATATCCATCGTTCTCCCAATTTAAAGATGCTCTTAATCTTGTCCTGAAGAAGTTGTAATCAATATAGTCAAGATAATGCCCCTTAAGATCATTACCGGTGTAATATTCCCCCATTATATCTTTGCCCCAACCAAACAGGTTTTTCTCGGATACGGCGAAACCGAAGGTATACTCACCGCCACCTCCTTCGGTGGTCGGTCCGATTATGGTCGTCCATTGATCGGATGTTGTCAATTCCACCTTTACGGTAGAAGAATCTTCGCCGAATTCTAATTCGGTATCAGCCTCACCTATGAATTCCAGCGCCCGTAAATTCCTCTCGGTTTCCAGAATTTTCAGGGTATCCAATTCATCACCGACTTCATATAAGAGCTCATCGCGGATAACCCATTCCTTTGTCAGTATATGCAGGGTATTGCCCCAGCGATAAACAAACCAGTTATCATCTCTCAATTCACTGTCGAAAACATCCATACGATTAATATCTACCGATGATATTTCGGCAGTGTCTCCCTTATGTAATGGAAACAGCAGGATAAACAGGAAGACTAAAACAGGGAAATATCTCATCGATCACTCAATTTTGTCCTCAGCAAACATTTTAATAACTTTCGGTAATACTTTATGTTCCACTTCTAAGACTTTGGCAGCCAATGACTCGGGATTATCATCCGGTTTCACCGGAACCTTTTCTTGATAAATAATTTCTCCATGATCATACTTATTGTCCACAAGATGAACGGTAACGCCGCTTGTTTTATCTCCGGCAGCGATTACTGCCTTATGTACATTAACACCGTAAAAGCCTTTGCCGCCATATTTGGGCAGCAGCGCCGGATGAATATTAATAATCCGTCGCCGGAAATGCTCAATCACGTTTTCGGGCATTTTCTTCAGGTAACCGGCGAGAACAATGAAATTGACATCGTATTCAAATAATATTGAAAGGAAGCGATCTCGAAATTCCAGCAAATCATGGTAATACGAACTGCGGTGAATGATCGCCGGTATCCCCTCCTTTCTGGCGCGCTCCAGAGCGAAAGCCTGAGGATTGTTCGATATTACTGCTTTTATATCCACATCGAGATAACCCGATTTCACCGCGTCTATTATTGACTGGAGGTCCGTGCCCCCTCCCGATGCTAAGATAGCCAGTTTTAGTCTTTTAGGTTTCATAGCAAACCAATCCCGTCATTCACTCTATCGGCTACGAATAAATTCCTTTCACGAATTATCCGGGCTTAATGATTGTTCATCACAGGCGAAAAATACCCAAACATGGGATCCGCGCCAAGCAAAAAACTAATATCAGGCTTGAGTAACGATTAAGTTCGAAAGGTTCAAAATCAACTCATCAGCTACAACAGCGCCCTCATCGGCGAGTATAACACGCTCCTCCGGAGTTATTTCAATGTAACCTATTCCCGCAAGAATCTCAAGATACTCTCGTAATCCCGTATTATCCTTAGTTATTATATCCTTCAAAGAAATTCCTGAACGCTGGCGCAATTGAAGCTGTAATTTCTCCAACCGAATTTGCTTATCGTTTAATATCTCTTTAGTTTCTATGGTTGATTCTTCCGATTCGATATATTTGATATAGGTTCGTATATCCTTTATATTCCGGAAACGTTCGACACGCAATCCATCTTGTTCGCTGTTGATTACAGCGGAATGCGCTGATGGTCCAAATCCGAAATAGGTTCCATAATTCCAGTAGTTTAGATTGTGCCTGCATTCATATCCTGTCTTGGCGAAATTCGATATCTCATATTTCCGATATCCTGATGATTCCAGCTTATCACAAATGTTTAAATAGAAGTCAGCATATTTATCGCCATCCGGCAGTGTAATCAGACCTTTCTCAACTGATTTACCCATAGATGTATCCGGTTCGGAGGTAAGTCCATACAAGCTGATATGCCTTACACCCAGAGACTCTGCATTTTCGATATTGCCGAGCACCGAAGCAATCGACCGCTCCGGTACGGCAAACATCAAATCGATCGAGATATTTTCAAAACCGGCATCTTGGGCGGCTTTTACTGAAGCATAAGCCTGCCTGCTGTTATGGGCTCTTTGTAAAAACCGCAGATCGCCATCTTCGAATGATTGTACGCCAATGGAAATTCGATTGAATCCGGCTTGCCTCAATCGCTTGAGTTTATCCGGGTTTACAGATTCCGGATTCGCTTCGAAAGTAATTTCTGCGCTATCGTTTACGGTGAAGTTACAAATCACCGAATCCAATATTTTTAGCAGAGAATCGGCAGGGAGAAAAGATGGTGTGCCGCCGCCGAAGTAAATCGAATTCACCCGATAATCCTCTTCGTATCGACGGGCGACGCTTCGGATTTCCGAGTTTACGCAGTCAATAAATGCAGCTGTAAGAATGTCGTCCTTCGGGATGGAATAGAAATCGCAATAGTGACATTTAGAAACACAGAACGGTATATGAATGTAGATGCCTGCTGATTTTAAAGATTGACTTTTGCTATTCAAAGTTTACTAATACATCAGGGATCGAATCAACAATATCTCCGGCGATTAGCCCCCTGTTTCCATAAATCTCAAGGCTTATATCACCCGCAGCCCCAAGAATGTAAGTACCGCACACGGCAGCCCGGAAAGCTTCCATCCCCTGTGCTAAAAGCGACCCGATAATACCGGTAAGAACATCTCCCGTTCCCGCGGTTCCCATACCGGAATTACCGGTAGGATTAAGATATATCTTCCCGGAAGGATTTCCTATCAACATCGGAGATCCCTTGAAAACCATAACAACATTGAACTTCTCGGTAACCTCCCTTAATACAGCGAACCTGTTCGCGGTTAACTCTTTGATGGATTTACCGGTTAAACGGGCGAGTTCCCCGGGATGCGGAGTTATAACGCAGGGAAATTTCAAATCTTTGAGGATATTCTCGGCTTCACCTGCCAGATTATTCAATCCATCTGCATCTATAACCATCGGTTTCTCAATGGAAGGAACCAGCCGCCTTATCAGTTCCCTGGTTTCGTGATGAGCGCCTATCCCGGGACCAATAGCCGCCGCATCAGCCCATTCGCTGATCCCTTTTCTGATCTCGCCCAATCCCCGTAGAGCCAAGCAGCGCCGTTTACGAACCTCAGGAAGCGGCGCGGTCATCACTTCTGTTAGTTTAGCTTCCAGAATATCATTTATGGACGCCGGACAGCCCAATCGCGCCATTCCGCAACCTGCTCTGAGCGAAGCTAATGCGGAAAGGGAAGCTGATCCGGTCATTCCCACGGCTCCGGCGAGAAGATATAGATTACCGAAAGTCCCCTTATAACCATAGGATGGCCGAGAAGGCAGGTTTTGGAAAACATATTTGCCGGTGGTTAGATAAAGATTACTGCTTTCGGATTTAACCGCTTTGTCCGGGATACCGATATCGGTGATATAAACTTCTCCGGCGTAATCGCGCCCGGGATATAGATATAAACCAAGCTTAGGCCTGGCAAAAGTAACAGTGTAATCGGCAAGCACACAGGGGTCTGATACCTCGCCGGTGGAAGCATTGACGCCGGATGGACAATCGATTGCTACAACCGGCGCATCGGCTGAATTTATCACCGGTACTAAATCGGCGATAACTCCCCTGATGTTGCCGCTGAAACCGGTTCCGAAGAGGGCATCTACGACTATATCCACATCTTCCGGAATTTCGAACTCCGACGGATCTTCAATGGTCGTAACCTGAATCCCGGAAGCGATAGCGCGGTTGTAGTTGGTGGCGGCATCTCCTTTGAGATCCTCCGGTTCGGCGGTGAGAAAACATCGTACCGAATATCCCCATTCTTCGAGGTACCGAGCCACCACAAAACCATCCCCGCCATTATTACCCTTACCGCAGACAATAACCACGGAGGTAGCTTCGTCCTCGTTAAAAAGACTGTCAATTATCTCGGCGGCGGAATAGCCGGCGTTTTCCATCAGTTCCAGCCCGGGAACGCCCATCCCTTCAATTGCTCTTTTATCAACATTCCGCATCTGTTCGGCGGTCAATAATTCCATAATAACCCTCAATTGATTTTCATCTAATAAATTAATACAGAGTGATTTCGCAAGAGTTTATTGCTTCAATCTATTGAACGCGTGTTTTTTATACAGCAACAACGCTGCCAGGTACAAGTTAAATCCGATTGATATAATCCAAAGCGCCGCTTGAGGTTTCCCCAGCAGCAGGCAAATTGTCATTGTGAATATATGAGCGCCAAAACAGAGTACGGATGTCGCCGTCATCCATGGTCTGTTATGATACCATAATATCGGATTGAAATCGCTCCGGTCATCGTTGGATATCGATTTTACCATAAGCCTATCCAATCGATTGATGAGATAATCCTGCCAGCCGAAAATTAATTTATATAGTCCTTGTAAAAGCAGGAGAATACCGTTCAGCATTCGATTTTTGTAGAGTGTCTTATCATTTGGAGTAATCCTCTCATCGGTGCGGGATGAAAGGACCCGGGTTGTTGAGAATTCCACATATTTGAGTTGATAGTAGTTGAAATAGGAGCATTGAAGGAAGACCGAAAGAATCGTCATCAATCCCAAAACCAACCAGTAAACATCGCCGGTAACTGCAAGCTCCCTATAGGCCGCCACGCCGAAAACCGCTGAGATTGACAGGAAATCACCCAGAGTGTCCAGGAATCTCCCTATACGATGACCTCTGCCTGTCAACCTGGCTAAGGCTCCATCGCAAGCATCGAAAACATCCTTGAAATGAAAGAGTATCGCTGCGGCGAAGAGCTGGTTGAGCCATATATTTACTGCCGCTGAGAGACCAAGCGCTATATGCGCGACAGTCACTACTTCGTGAGGAATTCGAAACCGATAGAGGATTCTTAACACGATAGGAAAATAAAAGATAAAGAGCGCGCTGATGTTTAAATAGCGGTCTTTACCCCGAAGTTTGTCGAATTTTTCTCGAAATTGATTCAACAACAGCGTCCGGATATAAGAGTGTCAGGCGATAGATACCACCGAGGGATATACATAATCAGGTTTATACTTTGAAGCCAGTCGGCTCAGTATGGAGTTATCGCGATAGACCCCCGAAGTGACAAAACAGGTTTTCATTCCGATCCTTTTTGCGCCTTTCAAGTCTGCCAAGGGATCATCGGAGATCATAAGAACTTCGGAGGCTTTACAGCCCCATTTTCTCAAGAATTTACGATAATAAGCTGAAGATGGTTTGCCTGAGATATAAGCTCGTTTTCCTGAGGCATATTCCAGAGCTTTTACGATAGGTCCTGCCGAAATGGATATCCTTCCCTGCCCATCAACAAACAGTTTGTTGGTATGCATTGCTAACAATCGCGCGCCGTATTGTACTAAGGCTGAGGCGGCGATCCGAAGTTTCTCGTAGTCGAGATTCGTATCCAGCCCTATAACTACCGCATCAACTTCGGGATTATCGGCAACTTGAATTCCTTTCGATTGCATATATCGTTTGATAGCATCCGAGCCGATTATAAAGCATTTGCGGCATTTTTGCTGAGTCAAATATTCCGCTCCGGAAGAGATGCAGGTGCTTATCTGGTTATCATTGATATCGAATCGCTTCTCTTTTAAAATACCGAGTAATTCGTCAGGGGTATGAGTTGTGTTGTTGGTAACCAGCATAGACCTCATATCATCGGCAGCGAATTGATTGAACCACTCCACGGCCCCTTCCACCGGCGTAAAGGTTTTATCCTTTACTAAAGTTCCCTCGATATCGATGAGATAATGCTTATACTCCATCAGTCATTACCGTTACCTGCGCTCAAGGCGGGTGATTTCATTACGATGGCCGATAGGAACAACATCGGTACGCCCCGCCACCGAGCAGTAAGCGACATCCTGATGATATCCCAGCAGCGCCAGCTGTCTTCCGTTTTCGCACATCTCCATCATCTGCGGGATACTATCTCTATATCGACGGAACAGCGCCAGCGCAGCCTCCGCGGCATCATTGGTCGCTATGGAACGGATATTCTTACTCAGATAATCGACATACATCCCCCCGCATACCGCATCCTCCAGGCAAAACGCTCCGGTGGTTCCGCAGCAGATGATAGAGACGTCGTATTCAAGGTCAATTAAGTAATCCGCAGGGCGAGGGAAATTCGCAAACGAAGCCAGAACTAAGACGGCACCTTTGGAGCCCAGGATTATCCCTTTGGAGCCGTTGGTGGAAGTATAAATTAGGTTTTTGCCGGAAACCGTATCGCGCGAATATTCATAAGGAGAGTTGCCGAGGTCAAACCCCTCCAGTTTTTCGAATCCTCTTTCGCCGCAAAGCAAGGTTTTATCCGCCGGATGGCGTTTTATCTCCATTTTCGCTCGAGCCACGCTATCCACCGGATATATGGTTTTAGCGCCGTTGGCAAGAGCGGTGGCTAAGGTCGTAGTAGCGCGCAATACATCAATTACAATAACGCCGCGTCCCTGCAGAGCCCTCGGTTCTACAGCTTCGGTTGAAAAATATATCTTTAAGTCCATTGCTTATCCATAGTTGAATTCAAACTATCTCAATCGCAAAAATCGGATTTCCGCAGCTGAACACTGTTTTTATGACAACAAATTAAACATACCGCCGGTTAGCGCCCGGACGGTTTCACGGGGAACGATATGTCAGATGACAAACGATCATGAATGCGAACACATCTTAATTGACACCCTCATGTCAGCTTAGGAGGGCTGATTACCGGCATGCTAACCTGTATTATTCACAAATTTAGTTATCGGCAGCGGAAGCCTTGCGCTTCCGGCGTTTCTTTGAGTTACTCAATTCCAATCTCTAAATGATCTGCTTCTATTAAACTCCCGAAGGACAAGCCTTCGGCTGCGGATTAATGTTTTTTATGAATTATCAGGGCTAAGTCATAAAATTTGCAGCCACAAAAACAAGCGCTCCTCATTGTTTATCGACATAATGATAAAATCAGCTAAGTCGTTTTTCAAGGTATTTATAAATTGGGATCAATATATTCTCAGAGCGGGAATATATACTCTTGTCAAACCCCTGGTAGTAGCCAGCCAAAGATACTCATCTTCGATAGCAATACTGAAAACCTGGGGGAAAAGCAAACCATCGGTTTCATCGAATAGCTCAGCTTCGGCAGTCGCCGGATTAATACCGACCAAACCATTATCTGTTGCGGCGAAGATCAAATCTTTCTTATCGTATACTATAAGATCATTTATAATCGAGTTGGCCAATCCTGCCGGGACATATCCCTGCCTGATTTCATTTTGAGGATCGAAATGTACGATCTCTCCGGCATGACCCAGCCATAATCCTTGCCTTGTTGAGAGGATAGAAGTTATGTCACTTGCTCCGCTGAAATCCGCCGCCGTGTAAAACGACCATCGGTCCGCATTCCTCGCCCGAAAGGCAATTCCATCCTCATAGCCTACATATATGAAGTTATTGTCGAAAGCGATATCATAAATGAATTTCGCTCGGAAGGTCTGATTTCGCGGGAGGGTATTTCCTTCCAGTGAATCGGTTGGTCCCCCTCTCAAATCCAATAGGCTCAGACCGTTATCGGTCCCGACCCATAGATAATATCCATCAATTGCGACGGTGGATATGTAATTGGAAAGCAATCCGTTGAATACGCGGAATACCCGGAATCTCTCTCGTTGGACATCGAATCTGACCAATCCCTGAGTTGTACCGATCCAGGCAATCCCATCCTCAAAAGCGACGCAGTTTATGCGTACATTGTGCAGTTTGATATCATAGGGAGCTTCCCAGTAATCCCATTCCATATTATACAAATCCAGAAGCGCGAATCCGCTTCTGTCCGATTCGGGATATCCGCCGGAGATAAGATAATCCCCGTCTACCATAACCGCTCTCTGATCGCTGGTTAGAGGCCCGGATCGCAGTAATTCCAATTCGCTGGTGCGTGTGTTGAGCATTGCAGGTCCCAAACCTGCAAAACCGATCCAGGCTTTATATCTATCATCGGCATAGACTTTATTCAAACTATATTTTCTTCCATAAGGATCAACTAATGTCCCCGATATGTAGTTATAACCGAATTCGGGAAACAGACTCCCGGGATTAAAATTCGGCGTGCTGCCCAAAACCAAGTTGTCGGGGAAATCGCCGCCGTAGATAAACTCCTCAAAAGTAGATTCATAGACTCCCACTCCCCCCCTGGCATCAATCCATAATTCATTATTATTCAGGTCAAATGCGATTCTCTTAATATGGTTGGAAGGAAGGTCATCGGAAACAGTTAGAGGGTCCTTCCATTTTTCCGCGAAACGGTCGAATCTCAAAACACCGGCATCGCGCGTTGCGAAATAGACGTTATAATCGTCCAGCGCAATGGATGTAACGAACCGCGCCGGACTGAAACTCACCCAATCGCCCTCGGTATAACCGATTTTAGCGGAATCGCTGTATTCGGAGAGGAAAGCAAGAAACCCGAAAGTAAATAAGCAGAGAAATAATGGTCTTTTCAACTAACGCATCCTTGACTGCGAATTTTTGACTAATTCATAATTCTAAGTTTTTTATGTAAATACCAGCGAATTGTTCTCATTAAATTTAACGGGAGTTAAAAAACCGTCGATTATCATCCGATTTATGAGTAAGCCAGTCGGCTGCTGCTAAATCAGCCGCCGGCTTTCTCAAACGCCTGTTCTAAATCCTCGATAAGATCATCCGCATGCTCCAAACCTACAGATAGCCTGATCAATCCCGGAGAAATGCCGGTTTTCTCCAGATCCTCTTTGGAATATGCAGAATGAGTCATACTTGCCGGATGCTGAATCAAAGTATCGATATCGCCCAGGCTGACCGCCAGGGTGCAGATATGAACCGAATCCATGATGATTTTACCGGCTTCCTTTCCGCCTTTAACTTCAAATGCGATAACGCCGCCGGGTCCTGACATCTGCTTTTGACCAAGCTGATACTGCGGATGCGATTTCAAACCGGGATACCACACCGTATCCACAGCGGGATGCGCTTCGAGGAACTCCGCTATTTTCATGGCATTTCTGCAGTGAGCATCCATTCGAACGTGAAGCGTTTTGATCCCGCGCAGTAATAACCAGGCATTGAAGGGTGAGATAATTCCGCCTATATCGCAAACTACGTGATAAAGCCTGGTGAATACATCATCGTCGTCACATGTAACGAGGCCTGCGACCAGATCTCCATGACCGCCCAAGTACTTGGTTGCGGAATGCATGACGATGTCGGCTCCGAACCGCTTCGGTTTCTGTAAGTATGGCGTCTGGAAAGTATTGTCAACCACAAGGTAAATGTCGTGTTTGCGGGCGAGGTCTGCCATCGCTTCCATATCGATAATTTTCATGGTGGGATTTGCCGGGGTCTCTACAAAGATAAGCTTGGTGGTCTTATCAATCGCTTTTTCCACTTCATCCGGATTGTTACAATCGACCCATCTCATATTGATGCCCATGTTCGGAATTGTCCGATTACACAGGGCAGCGGTGCCGCCGTAAACGGTATCGGAAATCACGACAGAATCTCCGGAACCGGCGAGCGCCACAAAGATAGCATGAATCGCAGCCATCCCGGAAGCGAATGCCAGACCATGCTTTTGTTCTTCGAGCAAAGCTATTTTATTTCTTAGAATGTCGATGGTGGGATTACCCATACGAGTGTAGATATAACCGTCCAGGGGACTTTGGAATAACTCCGCTCCTTGATCAGCGCTTTTAAAAGCGAATGTTGAACTGGGATAAATCGGCGGAGCTATGGCTCCGGTTGCCGAATCCAGAACGTGTTCCCCGTGGACGATGAGCGTTTCAAGATGTTTATGTTCCATAATCTATCTTCCTAAAAATGTGTGGTTATATTGGTATCCAAATATTCATTAAACGGATATTAACGTAAATAAGGAAAAGATATCCATTAAGCAATAAGAATATATCAAGAGGATTACGGGAGGTAGTTACTGTGGAATTTGATGATGGCATGGTAACGACTGATAAAGGGTTAGTTGTCGCTTATCACTTGCTGGCCATGACCGGCAATCCATTCGCTCGATTGAAGTTCTTTAAACCTGGTCTCGGCGTAATCATTCAATACAATAATCGCAATCCGGCGGTTTCTGGGATCGTACGGATCATCCTCGAAACGCAGCCTGTTATCGGCATACCCTCTAACCGCTTCAACTCGACCCTTGGGTAATCCTACTTCTTCCATGAGTTTACGAGCGCTGTTGGCTCGATCTGCCGACAACTCCCAATTCGAGTATTTTTCGTTGTAGACATATCTTCTGCTGTCGGTATGTCCTTCTATGACGATATTATTTTTCAATTTCATCAGCTCTTTGGAAATGGCTGTTAAAATTGTTTTCCCTTTTTTATTAAGCTCCCTGCTCCCAAGCTTGTAGAAACCGGATATTGATTCTTTGGAAGATTCGATTAGTTGTATTCGTAAGCCTTCTGCGGTCAGTTCGATTTCAATCAGGCTCTGAACCTGATTGAATTCCGGCAGGTCTTTCAAGGTTTCCAATATGTCCTCACCGGCTGATTTGAGCTGCTGCTGAACCATTTTCTCGAATTCCATACGCGATTCATTGGGTATATTGATATTCTCCATGATAGCCGAACCGCCGCCCTCCAAGATCGAACCGGAATAAGCTTTGCTGAATCCTACAGGATCATTAAAGTAGGCTGCCACCACCTCTTTAACTTCCTGGTCCTGCGCCACCAGCCACATCACCAGAAAGAACGCCATCATAGCGGTTACGAAATCAGCATAAGCGACCTTCCAGGCGCCCCCGTGATGCCCTCCATGTCTCTTTTTCTTCTTAACAATAATCGGCTGCTGTTCCTGATTCTTATCAGACATTTACCTCCTCCTTTTGATTTGCCTGTTTCCCGCCGCGGGTAGCTTCTCGACAGGCTTCTTCAAGCTCTAAAAAGGAAGGTCTAACCTCGTTGTAAATTGAGCGTCTGCCCAGCTCCACGGCAATAGAAGGCGCCATGCCCTTGAAAAATCCGAGCAATGCCTGCTTGATACAGACGAAGTAACGCGCTTTCGACTGATTCATAGAATCCAGGTTGGTGGCTAAAGGTTGTACGAATCCATAGGAGAGCAGGATACCCAGAAAGGTTCCCACTAATGCTGCTCCAACCTTATGTCCAATTTCCTCAGGAGGTCCCCCGATTGCCCCCATAGTAACCACCACGCCTAATACCGCCGCGACGATACCGAATCCGGGAAGAGCATCGCCGACTTTCTGCAATATTTTCGGAGGTTCTCCGATCTCCTCGTGATGAGTTTCGATATCCTCGTCTAAAAGCGTCTCCAAATCATAGGTGGATATACCTCCGGATATAATCATCCTCATTGTATCGGAAAAGAAACTTACCGCATGATGATCCGCCAGGAAATCGGGATACTTCGTTAATATATCGCTCTCTTCGGGCTTTTCCACATGGCCTTCGAGGGCGATAATTCCTTCGCGACGAGCGACATCGAAGAGTTCGTAAAGCATAACCAGAAGGTTTTTATAGGATTCTTTAGTATGTCCTTTGACGAGTATTCCTAAGATTTGCTGTAATAATTCCTTTAACACTTTGGGTGAGACGCTGACTAAAAGCATTCCGACAGCACAACCACCGATAATCAGATACTCTGCCGGTTGAAATAAAACCATAAGATGACCGCCTGCAAAGACAAATCCAACTATAACTGCCACAAGCACAACTGCAAATCCGATTAATACAATCACGAATTCCTCCCAGATAGTCGCTGAAGTTTACCTGTTTCTTTATTTCGTCAGAATGCTTATGAAATTGAAGCCTTTTTTGAAATGGTTTGAAGCCGTGATTTAGATAAACCTTGACAATATTTTCAACATTTATGATAATAGTCGGCAGGATATAATCGCAAAAGTACGCTTGGTATAAATTGAGGATTTGGGATGAAAGGTATTATCGATTCCATCAATAGTTACATCTGGAACTGGCCGGAAGTGATGCCGGCTTTAATTGTATTATTGGTAGGCACCGGACTTATCA
This sequence comes from uncultured Ignavibacteria bacterium, assembly GCA_964563085.1. GTDB lineage: Bacteria > Zixibacteria > MSB-5A5 > UM-FILTER-46-8 > UM-FILTER-46-8 > WJIR01. Next base: position 132,478 of record CAZLVS010000003.1, read on the forward strand.
CCACCATCCGAGTAGGGTTTATTCAATTTCGCAAAGTCAAACATGGAATTAACGTCATTCGCGGAAAATATGATAATCCTCAAGATGAGGGCGACATTAACCATTTCCAGGCGCTTTCTGCTGCGCTTTCGGCAACTGTCGGCATCGGTAATATCGCCGGCGTAGCCACCGCTATTCATTACGGCGGTCCCGGGGCGTTATTCTGGATGTGGGTAACAGGTTTGTTCGGCACATCCCTGAAATATGTGGAATGTACCCTTTCTATGATGCATCGGGACATCCACCCCGACGGATCGGCGGCGGGCGGGCCTATGTACTATATCATCAAAGGTCTGGGGAACAACTGGAAACCGTTGGCGGTGTTGTTTGCCGCCTCCGCTGTTATATGTTCATTCGGCACCGGGAATGCTGTTCAGGCGTTTACTGTAGCTGACCAATTCAACTCGGAATGGGGCATACCGAATTGGATAATGGGATTGGTAGTATCATCCGTAATCTTTATAGTAATTGTAGGGGGCATTAAGAGGATCGGTCAGGTGGCATCGAGATTGGCTCCGGCAATGGCGACGATTTACGTCGCCGGCGGAATAACTATTTTGCTGCTTAATTACGAAAAAATCCCTCCATCTTTCGCCCTGATATTTGAACAGGCTTTCACTCCGGCTGCCGAACTTGGAGGATTTGCGGGATCGACATTCCTTATGACGCTGGTTTGGGGGGTTAAGCGAGGATTGTTTTCAAACGAAGCCGGTCAGGGGTCTGCTCCGATAGCGCACGCTGCGGCAAAAACCAAGTACCCGATCCGCGAAGGCGTAGTTGCCATGCTGGGTCCCTATATTGACACAATTACTATTTGCACAATTACGGGACTCTCCATAATAATTACCGGCGCTTATGCCGTGACAGTCGATGGCCAAGCATTAAACGGTTCTCCGATGACGGCTTATGCATTCAAGGTGGGTCTGGAGCCTATATTGGGACCCTACGGTAATCATATCGTAACTGTCGCCGTATTCCTGTTTGCGATTTCAACAATGATAAGCTGGTCATATTACGGGGACAGGTCTATCCAGTTTCTAATTGGCAATAAGGCGATTCTGCCTTACAAAATCGTGTATTGCATTATCAATTTCCTGGCTTCGCTGTTCGCCCTGGAGGTTGTATGGGGATTCGGCGATGCGGCGCTGGGTATTATGACAATCCCTAATTTGATCGCCATACTGGCGCTAACCAGGATTGTCAAGAAGCGGCAGGATGAGTATTTCGCAGAGGAGCACATACCGTATAGATGACGATAGGAGAATGTCATGCCAAAGGATGTAGATGATATCAGAAAGGTTGTGATTGAGACAGTCGAGAAACAAATCAAGGACGAAAATCCCCCTGAAGTTAAAGAGACTTTGATCAGGCTGGTGTCCGAGAGATACTCGGCTGGAACAGCAAAGGCGTATATAGGGGCAGCGCTCCTGATGGAAATATTCCTGGCTTCACAGGATAATAGTGAATTCGATGAGGTTGCGTTTATCGAGCGTTTGGAGCTGCTGCCGGAGCCTCATTCGGATGACGAGGATAATCCTATGGTTCATTTGGCATAGGCCATAAGTAATATTTATAGGTTTATATCAAAGAAGAAGTTGGAATATGATGTTCAAATTGCTAAAGAAGTAAAGTGGAGATTTGAAGTGAAAGTAAATTAAGGGGTGGTTGCTGGTTGTTCTTGTCTTTGGATCCGGTTTCTTAGGTAAAAAAGGTGGGGTTTCGTAAATTTTCGCAAAATCAAGGAATATTTCCTAATTTTTTATTGACATTTCCCGACTGTTGTATTATAATAACAACAGAAAGGAGTATAAGAAAATGAAGTCCAGTAAATTTGGGGATTACCTAAAATACTTGAGAGCGCAGAAAGGTATGACTCTCAGAGGATTCTGTAGAGCCATCAACAAAGATCCCGGTAATATTAGTAAAATTGAAAGGGGGCTTTTACCGCCGCCCAAAGAAGAAACCATAAGACAATTCGCTAAGGCGCTTGGATTGAAGGAAAATTCGAAGGATTTTCAGGAATTACTGAATCTCGGTTCATTGGAGGCTGGAAGAATTCCTGAGAGTATATTGGATGACGCGGAAATAATGGATAAGTTACCTATTTTTTTTAGAACCGCAACCGGTTCAAAGCTTGACAAAGAGAAACTTGAATCGTTTTTAAAGGACCTAAAAGAATCATAATATGGCTTTTAAAGCACCTTTTTTACCTTATCGTGAGATTCGACCATTTGCTGAGAGATTTCAAAACGAGTATAATACGGAAGGGCATATACCCGTTCCAATCGAAGAGATAATTGAATCTAAGCTAAAATTATCTATAGTTCCGTTTAAGAATCTTAAGTCGGGCTATGATACCGAAGCTTTTCTGACCAAGGATTTGAGATCGCTTTATATAGATGAGGACATCTACATGAATGAAAGGTACGAATTCAGGATGCGTTATACTTTAGCTCACGAAGTAGGTCACTTGGTATTGCACCGAGATATATACGAAAAGACCGAGATAGATAGTGCCGATGAGTGGATTGCATTTCAGAACAATTCCGATTCAGATCAGTATTCATGGTTTGAGAAGCATGCCTATGACTTTGCGGGTTTGATTTTAGTTCCTTCTGATCAACTCCTTGAGGGGTACCGAAAGGGTTTGCATGTATTGGCGGAGAATAATTATTCATTTCATACCGCTGCAGTTGAAATGGTCAACAGCTATATCTGTAATCCGTTATCTCGTCAGTTTTTGGTGTCCACAGAGGTAATTGAGAGACGAATAAAATATGATGAACTTAAGCCTAACATTGTACTTTAATTATTCGATGGTTGTAGGCAATTGTAGCGGGTTTTAACCTATTGTAGGATTTTTTCATTACACAAATGATCTTCCCGATCTCCGGCGTTGAAACTCAGTTCTGGATTCCCACGGCAGTCGCGTTCGGGATTTCCACGCTGACCTCGATGGGAGGTATTTCCGGGGCGTTTCTGCTTCTTTCCTTTCAGGTCGGTGTATTAGGATTCGCCAGTCTGACGGTAACTCTTACCAATATGATTTTCAACATGGTCGCCATTCCCTGCGGAGTATATCGCTATGCCGGGGAGGGGCGAATGATATGAGCTTTGATTCGGTCTGCCGGTTCACAATCGCAGAAATTCGTGTGGGCAGTTTATATTAAAATCTTGCTTGCGGCGGCGATATCCTTTATATCAGTGAAATATATTTTGGGGTATTTTTTAAGACAACGAAAGGAAATTAATGAAAATTCTTCTTATTCTCAATCATAAACCTTATGATGGAACCGATGTAATCTGGAATTCATTGCGGTTAGTTTCTACACTCTCTGCATCCGGCAATGATGTTCGCCTCTTTGTTATGAACGATGCGGTTGATATAGTGCGGGAAAGTATAGAACCTCCCGACGGTTTCTTCGACCTGAAAAAGATGACCAAAGATATAATCGCCGATGGAATAACAGTCCGCGCCTGCGGAACCTGCCTTGAACGCACCGGCTCCAGTCCGGGAGAGACGGCTTACGAGGGTATAATCGTCTCCGATTTGAAAGATTTGTCGAATTGGATTACCGAGGCGGAGCGGGTGTTGACGTTTTAGTAAGCTGTAACTTTTGAGTGGCGTTAGGTCACCGCACCTGGCGCAATCGACAGCTAATAGCCGAAACCACAATGGATTTGACCTACATGTGAAACACGCCAGACGGGCTTGCCCGCCATTGGCGGTGACGCCTGATGAGCACGATCCGACAACGGCAACGCCAGCAGCATAATTCAGCTTGGATCGTTTTTTGCCTTATCCCAGTATCTATCGAGTTCATCCAAACTGACCTCACTCAGTTTGATATTGTCCTCGCGGAGATAGTCTTCCATCTTCTGGAATCTCCGCTTAAACTTCTCGCAGGTGGAATTCAATGCGCTTTCCGGCACGACATTATAGTGGCGGCAGAGATTGACAATTGTGAAAAGAAGGTCGCCGAGTTCATCTTCGACCGGCTCTGGTTTACCATCTTTGATAACCTGTCGTAATTCCGATTTCTCCTCGTCAAGCTTGTCCAATATTTCTATGGGATTACTCCAGTCAAAACCGAACCTTGCGACTTTTTCCTGTATCCGGTAAGCCTTTAAAAGCGCCGGCATGCTGGCTGGGACACCATTTAAAACATAGTATTTCTTATCTTCGGAGGTATCAGCTTTGATGGTTTCCCAGTTCTCCAAAACCTGTTCGGAAGACAACTCCTTCTCGGAATCTCCGAAAACATGGGGATGTCTCTTTATGAGTTTGTCTGTGATACCGTTTATTACATCAATAATATCGAAGCGGTTTTCGTCTTTGCCGATTTGGGCATGGAAGACGATATGAAGAAGAAGGTCGCCCAACTCCTCCTTTATTTTAAGCGCATCGTTGGCGTCTATTGCGTCCAGGAGCTCATAGGTTTCTTCTATGAGGTACGGTTTAAGGGAACTATGTGATTGTTCTCTATCCCAGGGGCAGCCTTCCGGCGAACGAAGGGCAGCCATAATCTCAAGTAATTTATCGAATTCTCTCATGTTCTCAGGCGCTGCAGTCGGTTATCAAAAGGCTAACGGTTACTGACGACTATTAAATTTAAGCCGATATAATGAAAGATAAAAGATCTAAAAACAATTGCAAGATTAAGCTCAAAATATTATTTTCTAAGTTTGAATCGGACTATAAGGAGGATATGTAATTAATGCTATCGACGAGTAATATAAAGAAAGGTTTAAAACTCACACTGGAAGGTCACCCGCTTATTGTGATCGATTTCAAACATGTCAAAATGGCACGAGGCGGCGCCAAAGTATGGACCAAGCTCAAAAATCTAAAGACCGGTCAGGTTATAGAGCGGACATTCAACTCGGGAGAAACCTTCCCCGAACCGGATTTCTCCGAGAGAACCATGCAATATCTATACCGCGACGATCAGGGTTATCATTTTATGGATTCCGAGACCTACGAACAAACTTTCCTGACCGAAGACCAGGTGGGCGACTACAAATGGTATCTTCGGGAGAATGTAGAGTACAAGATTCTATATTTCGAGGGGAAGCCGATAAATATCGATATGCCTGCCTCGGTGGTTTTACAGGTAACTCAAGCCGAGCCGGGCGTCAAGGGGGATTCGGTTTCCAATATGACCAAAGGAGCCACCGTAGAAACCGGATTGAAGGTGAAGGTTCCTTTGTTTGTCAAGGAAGGCGAGAGTATAAAAATCGATACGCGAACCGGGGAATATCTGGAAAGGGCATAAGCGTATTGGATTCCGGATATCGAAAAAGAATCGATGAAATAGCTTCCGATAGAGAATCGGGAGCTTTTGTTTTGTGCAGCAGAATCCTGGCGTTATTCGAAGAAGTATTCTCAAATGCCGGTGAGGGCGAGGTCCCGGAGCTTTTGGAGTATTCGGTAAAGGTTGTCACGCGCCGCCATTCTCAAATGCCATCGATTCTTCGCCTGATGGATCGAATAAAAGGGCTTGCTCAGCAATACCATATCGGTCAGAATTCCGAGGAATTTTCCGCTAAGTATAGCAGCTTAAAAGAGTCTTTCGAGGCGATTCCGGATAGAGTCGCCTTTCATGCTCTCCAATGCTTGAGGGAATATGATAAATTTGTTACAATAAGCAATTCCGGCATGGTGCTGCGAGCATTTCAATATTTGAAAAAACTGAACAAGAAAAAATTCAGGGTATTTGTAACAGAATCGAATCCGGGAAGGGAGTCATTGATTCTCGCTAAGCAGTTGATTAAATCGGGTGTTGATGTTGTGATTATTCCTGATACCGCAGTTATGAATTTATTGACTGAGGATTGCTGTGTCGTTTCGGGTTGTGATGTCATATCACCTTCCCATTTTCGGAATAAAGTCGGGTCATATCAATTGGCGGTTTTGTCCAAATTCAGGGGAAGCAAGTATTATCTGCTTGGTGATTCGTTTAAGTATGTTGGTGATATAAAAAGCGTTCCCGAAACCGAGGAGGAGTATAAACCGGAAGGCGGGATCAAGTTCCTTCGCCGGCTTTTTGAGGATGTTCCTAACGAATTGATAGAAGGAGTTATAACAGAGAATGGGCTTTTTGCGCCGGCCGAAATTGCTGATATTGCGGCCATGTAATATCAATCCGTTCCGCATTTAAACATTTAAATAGACTTGTGGCGTCAGGTCACCTGACCTGACGCTTATAAATATCGGTTGAAATGTTACTATAAAGGGGATGTTCACTTTTGCCGATAATGGTTTAGAATCCGGTAGGTTACGACTATAATTGCGAGGTGCCTATATGTCTTCTGCTCTGATTGGAATATTGACAACAACCATGATAACCGCTTTACTCGGCGTTTTATTTCTCTTGAGGAATAAATTCCCGTCGTCAATGGCTTGGAAGAAAATTTACGCGGGATCAGCATTGATTGCGATGGGACGGATGCTGGATTTGTGGAACATCATCTCCGGAGGCAAACTCCCGGCACTATTCAGCGGCGTCAATAGGATTGTAATAGAAGGCGCTATCGGTTATATCGGCGGTATGATACTGATTACTTTTGGTATACTTGAAATGCGCAAAGAAATAAATCCAGGTAAAGTGGAAGAAAAGACCGAAATCGATACCAGGGAGCGACTCTTATACAATTCAATAAATTCCGTAATCCATCCTAACCGGAATCTCCGGACTAACATCCGAGCCATGCTTGGGTACATTTGTTATGATTACCAGCTGCGCGGCGCTTTCATACACCTTTTCGCCCCTTCCGGAGGAACGTTGAAATATTACGAGGGGAAGAGTCTGGATCACTCCACCAAATGGTATGCCAGGGAGTTCCCGTTAAGGGAGTCAATACCTGGTCAAGCGATTCTTGAAAAGAGAGTCATAAGGATTAGTCCCTCTACCGGAACAGGTGATTCGTATCCGGAGCAGCCGCAGTACAATCGAATATTCTATATCGGAATTCCGATTATTACCGATGCGAGAAGCTGGGGAGTAATCGGTGTAATAGGATCGCCGGAGTTCGGGAGAGAGAAATCGCTGGAAAAACTCCTAAAATATTTTGCGGAAAGAGTTGGAATCTGTTTAGATTACGAAAAGGCAGCGCGGGAAGGAGAAATCAAGGATAAGTACCTGCAGGCATACTATCAACTGAGCGCAGTCTTGAATCGATGGAATGATTTCAATGTGTCTTTGCCGAAAATAGCGGATATAGTCCGCAAATTTGTTTCTTTCGATTTTCTTCTTATAGCCCGTACTGATAGGGATGCAAAGAATATATGGCGTTCGGTTTACTCCAAGTATGGAAGGAGTTTGATGGAGAAAGGAAAGAGCATATCGCTGGATGATGACCTGATCGGTAGGATTTTACGCAGCCGGAAGCCCGAGATTTTTGAATACGTTCCTGATATTGAAACGGATCAGAGAAGCGGTCTTCCGATTCCTGCAGGCTGCTGTGTCGGCGTCCCCTTGATTAAGGGTCAGCGATTACTTGGCGCTATAGCGCTAATTGGAAGCGATTCCAGAGATTACAAGGTCAATGATATGAACCTGTTGAAGTTCATTGCAAATCCTCTATCAGCATACTTAGATCGATTAGAAATCGAAGAGCGGATGGCGAGGCGAACCAAGCAGATTTCATATTTATCCGAGGCGATTAAGGAATGCCGCAACGAAGCGGACTTAAAGGTTATGTTTAAGGAAACCGCTGAGATAATTACTATCGAGCTGCCGATAACTTCTTGCAGAATAATGCTGTTTGATCGAAATAGACGCGCTCTAAGGACTGTTGGATTATATCAAGCGAGAGAGCTTGATTGGAATGAGGATTCTTTTCAGCCGATACCGGTCGATACCGCCCGAGCTCATTATCTGGTGTCCAAAGAAAACAAGCCGGTAATAATCGATTTTGAAAAACCCCATCATTTGCTGAACGAACGCGAAAAGCGAATTCTATTCTATTCGGGAATCACCTGCGCCGTGCTGGTGCCGATTTACAGCGGAGACAAGCATTTCGGAGTTGTATCGTTAGGTGAGATGAGAAATTTACAGAGAGTGACGATGAGCAGGGATGAACTCGATTTTGTCCAGGCTATATGTATGCGAATCGGTCTGAATTTACAGATGTATACTGATAAGCGTAAATTGGAAGGCTACAGGGGACTTGATCCGCATAACATTGCCGAATTCGCTCGGGTGGTAAATCGACCGGCAGATTGGGACAAATATCAGAATCAAATAATGAATGCGCTTTCCAGTATCAAGGGCAGTTGTGAGTTGATTGCGGATACGGACCGGGACAGGGGCATCCAGCCGATGGCGAAATATCTTGGGGTTATAGAGCGCAGCAGTGACCGAATTCGTGATATCACCAAAGACTACCAAAAAGAGAGCAGAATGCCGCGCGAAAGAAACAAAGCGAGGGAAGAACCATACAAAATTGAATTGTGAAGATTCGTAGTGTAATATAATGAGATTTCGAATAGCCAATATCCACCCCTTAATCAAACTCATCTTTATCACTTTATTGATCGCTCTCATCCCGGGAATTATATACTTGAATTTATACAGGGATTTAGAGACAACCGCTGAGCAAATCAACATCTCCAAGAGTAAGGATTTAATAACGGATATCTCCCGGGAAATAAGCAGTGATGTTAAATATATCTCAGAATTCGCAGCGAACGTGACTGCTTCCGAGGCTTTTCGAAAGGCGCAGAGCACAGAGGATATTTTTTGGTTTCGATTTAATTTGGACCCCAAACGCAATCCTTCGGTTCCCTATGATGGAATAATCCTCAGGCGAATTAATGGCGATGTAATATTCAGGGTCGGTCAGCAGCCTAAAAGACAGATGAAGCGAATCGTGAGAAACGCCGGCGCAATCCAATCTGAGGAATATATACCTGTTTCAAAAGCCAAAAGGTTCGAGGTTGTAGAGCAGAGGTATCTTCTAATTCTGGATATACCTATCTACGACGAGGGGAAAAATGAACTCACCGGATATGCTGCTGTCGTCAAAGAGCTTGATGAAAAGTATCTGGACGGCTTGCACCCATTAACCGATTTTCGTATTGAGCTATTCGACTCGGAGAGGTTGGCTCATATCCAATGGTCATCATACCAGCCCCTGCAGTTCGATGATTTCTATTCGAATATCGGCCGAGTATACTTTCGAGTAAATGGAAAAGCTGAGCAGGAATTCATAATAAACCTGGCTGAATCAGGTGATTCTCCCAGCGACATATATCTGCGCGCCGTATTTCCATCGTCATTACTTACTGAGGATGAGAAACGCCCTTTGTATTCAATAGCTACCATGATGATTTTTGTGGCGCTCTATATTCTGGCGGCAACACTGCTGATGTACAAGTACTTCTGCAGACCTATGATTGAGATTAGCCATAATATACGCAGATTGCTGATACAAAGAGAGGTAAAGCCGGCGGAGCTGGATGATTCGGTACTTTACAAGGAAAGATTACTTTCAAACCTCACCGCATTGGTCGATTCTTATAAGAGGGAATTACAGGCTGTCGGAAGTCGTTTAAATTACCTGACCAAGCACAAACTACCCTTATTGGATTTTTATCAGTGTGCCAGTTTGGAGGAAAAATTACGAAAGGCGCTTGCTTATCTTAAGGAATACGGATTCTCTGCTAATGCAGCTATCGTTAAGTCGCAAATGAGGGAGTCCCGAAAAATCGAACCGATACTGGTCAATTTCGAAGAAGATGATTATTATGATTATGGCGCGCTTGGGGAATATCTGGACTTAATTGAGGATGTACAGGCTCAGGAACGACCGGTTGAATTGAACTCAGTTCAACTCCCGGATAGCCTCGGTTATCGTACACTTGCCGCGCTTAAGTTGGGGAGATATGAGGATATTGACTATTTTTTAATCAGTCTGACCAACAATGAGGTGGAAACAGAATTAGTTCAAATTGAGTCTCTGGAAATGCTATCGAAGGGTTTGTTTTTAAGTACTATTGAATATGAACGTATTAGCCGCCTGCGGGATGAGGTTTATCGGTTATCCTGCTTTTCGGACATCAGACAGCATGTAATCGATGGGGAGAGCAAGGAGGAGATCCTAACCGGCTTTATCCAGGCGATTGCGCAGCAATTTGCAATCACGGAGTGTGCATATTATCAATATGATCAGGATAAAAGCAAATGGGAAAGAAAAGTACATTACGGCCCCCGGGATTCGGGGAATCTTTGCCCGGAGGTCGATGATGATACCGACGCCCTCATAGAGCAAGCGGTTCGAACCGGGCAAATCAGTATGCATGAAACTACCGATAGCTGCGAGATGGCAGCGCCCGTAAGCATTAAGCAGTCGCTTTACGGGGTGGTCAGGGCATCTTCAAAGAACCCTATCGATAATAGCAATCTTAAAATTTTAGCAGGCTTGACGGATGAACTTTCCGCCGCTTTGGAGAGATTATCGGGCGTGGAAAGTAATCGTTCATAGTTTATCCTCATATTGACGGCGATTAAGGCAACATCCGAAAACGAATCCGGTTTATTCCCCTCCAAAGTCCGAATATTAGTGCATTCAAACAATATACGTACGAACAACTCCCTGAGCTAAATTTTTCTTTTTTTGCCAAGAAATATATTGGATTTACGGGCAGATTTATTATAATAATGGCTTTTGATATTTGTATTGTATTAAGAGAGATTCGGAGGTTAGTGTGACCGTTGTACGACCATTTAAAGGTTTAAGGCCTAAACCCGAGTATGCCAAAGAAGTAGCAGCTCCTCCTTATGATGTATTGAGCGCCGGGGAAGCGCGAGAGATGTGCGCTGATAATCCCAATTCTTTTTTGAGAGTCAACAAGGCGGAGTTGGAATTTGACGATACTGTTGATACTTACAGCGAACCGGTATATCAACGAGCCGAGGAAAACCTGCATCGTCTTATCAACGATGGGATAATGTTTGAGGAATCCGAACCGAGCTTTTATCTCTATCGTCTGGCCATGAATAACAAGAGCCAGACCGGACTTATTGCGCTGGCTTCGGTCGATGAGTATGACCGGGGCTTGATAAAGAAGCATGAACATACTCGCCCGGAAAAAGTAAGTGATCGCGCCAATCATATAGCTTACCTCAATGCTCAGGTCGGTCCCGTATTTACCACATACAGGCATCAACACAATCCGGAGATTAAGTCAGTCTTTGAGAGTATTACTTCTAATCCGGCTGAAGTCGATTTTACCGCTGAGGATGGGGTGCGCCATGAGTTATGGGTGGTCGGCGATAACCGGCAAAAGGATAGTATTATAGAGGCTTTTGCGAAAATCCCTCACATTTATGTAGCTGACGGCCATCACCGGAGTCAGTCGGCATCGGAGGTACGGAGACGATTTGCCGAGGCGAATCCGAATCATACCGGCAAGGAGATTTATAACTATTTCCTAAATGTAATTTTTCCGGATGAGGAATTAAATATCCTTCCGTACAATCGAGTGATAAAAGATATGAATGGTTTGACCCTGGAACAATTATTGACCAAAGCTTCCGAACGATTCGAAATTAACCCCCAGGACAAGGAGGTAAATCCTGATAAACCTCATCGTTTTGGCTTATACTGCGAAGGTGATTGGTTCCTTCTGACCGCCAAGGAGGGAAGTTTCGATCCCGATGATCCCACCGGATCAATCGACGCCGCTATACTTGGCGATAATTTTATCGAGCCAATTCTTGGAATCACAAATCCCAAAACCGATAAACGGATTGACTTTGTGGGCGGTATCAGGGGAACTCGAGAGCTTATAAAGTTAGTCGATTCCGGCGAATACAAAATGGCGTTCTCATTATATTCGACGTCAATAGATCAATTACTGAAAGTTGCCGATGCCGGCGAGGTGATGCCCCCAAAATCAACGTGGTTTGAACCTAAACTTCGCAGCGGCATGGTGGTAAATCTTCTAAACGATTAATATAAGGAATGAAGTCATGTTAATATTACTTTCTGATGCGTTCGATCCCGGCCTTCCCGATAAATTATCCAGGTTCGGGGAAGTAACCGATGACAAAGGCAGAGTTTCCGAGGCGGATGTGGTATTAGTCCGCAGTAAAACCAAGGTAACCAGGGAATACATCGATAACGCTCCCAATCTCAAACTGGTTATTCGCGGCGGAGTCGGTTTGGATAATGTCGATCTGGATTACGCCGGGGAAAAGGGGATTATTGTTTACAACACCGCCGATGCCTCATCGATTGCGGTAGCGGAGTTGGCGTTTGCCCTTATGATCGCTCTCCCCAATCATATCACCAAGGGGGATAAGTCTATGCACGAAGGGAAGTGGTTGAAAAAGGAGCTTAAACGCACCGAGCTCTATGGAAAGACCCTGGGTATTCTGGGAATTGGCAGGATCGGAACTGAGCTGGCGAAAAGAGCTGATGCGTTCGGAATGAAAGTACTCGCTTATGACCCCTACGTGAAATCCCACGATATCGCTGAGATGAAGCCCGGCTTAAGGGATTTGCTGAATGTATCCGATTACGTTTCCATGCACATGCCCTTGACTGATGAGACTGAGGGCATGGTCAATAAGGACTTGCTCAAGGAATTTAAGGATGGAGCGTATTTGATTAATACCGGACGCGGCAAAACAATTATCGAAGAAGACGTAGTCGATGCGCTTAAAAGCGGCGAACTGGCCGGGTTCGGCAATGATGTATGGTACTCCGATCCTCCGGAAAATACTCCCTTGATGGATGCTCCCAATGTGATTATGCTTCCGCATATCGGAGCTTCCACTAAAGAGAATTTACTCAGAATCGGTGATATTATCGAGCAGTTGATTGATAAATACCAGGATCAATTAAAATAATTAGTGAGGAATAATCATGGCACATAGAGTTATCAATTTCAATCCCGGCCCTTCTGCTCTTCCTCTGGATGTACTGATGAAGGTTCAGGAGGAGCTTTTGGATTATCGCGGTACCGGAATGTCGGTTATGGAAAGCTCTCATCGGTCCCCCGAGTATGATGAGATAAACGAACAAGCGATGTCGCTGGCTAAGGAGCTCATGGGATTGGGTGGAGATTATCATGTTATTTTCGTTGGCGGCGGCGCTTCCACTCAGTTCGCATACATCCCTATGAATTTCCTTCATGGCGGTAAGGTTGGCGCATACATAGACACCGGCACCTGGTCAACCAAAGCTATTAAGGAGGCTAAAATAATAGGCGACATGCATCTGGCAGCATCGTCCAAGGATGCCGAATACAGGTTCATCCCCAAACAGGAAGATATCGATTTACCGAATAACGCCGCATATCTTCACATTACCACCAATAACACTATCAAGGGCACCCAGTATCATTATATTCCCGAAACCGGAGACATTCCGCTGATTGCGGATATGTCCTCGGACATTCTATCCCGACGAGTCGACTTCAATAAGTTCGACTTCTTTTATGCCGGCGCGCAGAAGAACCTGGGACCATCGGGAGTTACTATGGTGGTGATCAAAGATCAAATGCTGAGCAAGATTAAAGACGGGCTTCCTACGATGATCGATTACCGTACGCACTGCGAGAAGAAATCGTTGTTTAACACTCCTCCGGCATTCGGCGTCTACGTTATGAAGCTGGTCCTGGAGTGGATAAAAGAACGCGGCGGGTTGGATGCGGTTGAGGATGTAAACCGGCAGAAGAAGGATGCTGTTTATGAGGTGATGGATAAGTATCCTGATTACTTTAAAGGCACCGCTGAGAAGGATAGCCGCAGCTGGATGAATATTACCATGCGATTGCCTAATGAGGATTTGGAGAAAAAATTCATCGCCGAGGGCAAAGGAGCGGGATTTACCGGTCTTAAAGGACATCGCAGCGTAGGCGGAATCCGGGTGTCATTGTACAATGCTGTAACTCTTGAGGGCGCTCAGAAGATAGCGCAGTTTATGGAGGATTTCAAGAGTAAGAATTAAGTGAGTGCGCGGCATACTTCCGCGTATATATTGTCACGGTTCATACCGTCTTTAACGTGATCCTATAGAACAACCAAATACGCCGTCGGTCGCTGTGAGGCTGCCTCAAAACCCCAATTTGAGGTATTGCATGAGAGCAGGAGATTGCCGCACCCCGGCAAGCCTCGCTCTCGCAATGACTTCTATTCCCGTCATTGCGAGAGCGAAGCGACGAAGCAATCTCCCTGACATTATGAAACAGCCTCGCCGTACTCGACGGCGTTACTTTACTTAATCCCTTGCCCTCGCCTGTGCCCAATATGGAATAAGTACATTAACAGCATACTTAATCCGGAACAAAAGAAAAGCCGAAGAAGTTTACCTGCCGCAACTATTCTTGATATATATTATCAAGAATGCGGGTTCGGAAATCGCGAACAATATACGAGGTAAATAGCAGAAAACTTTTTCGGTTCCTAAATTTAGGAGAGCAAAAATTATGAAAGGTGTGTCAGTATTTGCACTGTTGGCGTTGTTGTTATTAAACATCTCAGCAGCCGCAGCCTATATAGAGTGGGTTCGTCCAAATGGCAGCTATGGGGCTAATGATGAGATTAATGCAATAGCGATAGATAGCGAGGGGAATTGTTATGTAACCGGCAATGCCGATGGTCCATATCCCGCTGAAAGTGATTTCCATACTATCAAATATGATCCTGATGGAAATGTGTTATGGACAGCATCATACGATGGACTTGCGCAGGAAGCTGATGTGGCCGCCGCTATTGCGCTCTGCCGCACTGGAGATGTCTACGTAACGGGCAAAGCCAAAAAGACCTGGTATGATGATGATATCGCTATCGTTAAGTACTCTTCCGAAGGCGAGCAAATCTGGGCACATAATTTCACTGATTATGATACCTACGCGGATTTCGCCAGTGATGTCGACACAGATAATTTAGAGTCTGCTTACGTTACCGGAAGCATCGGAAATGATGCGGTTCTGATAAAGTATAACCAAAATGGATCGGTAGAATGGACGAGGCTGATTGACAGCGGTGATACGGATTCAGGCGTGAGAGTTATTGCTGCGCCCGATGGAAATATCAGGCTATTGGTTAAACACGATGATGACTTCGCGGTAGCTTGCTATAATCAGTCCGGCGATTCTCTCTGGATGGTTGTACATGATTTCCGTACCGACATTGACCGTCCATACGATATGGATATCGATTCGGAGGGTAATGTTTATGCGGTTGGGTCTGTTTATAATGTCGTAGATACCACTCTTAATGATTGGGGCGTTTTGAAGATTGCGCCGAATGGCATTATCCTCTGGGAAGATGTGTATGACGGTCCGGCACAGGAATTGTCATGGGATACTCCTTTCGCAGTCAGCGCGCTGCCTTCCGGAGGCGCTTTTGTAACCGGTTTGGCTCGAAACTCTTTCGGCTCGACTGATCTCACAACGATAAAATATAATGAATCGGGAAACCGGGAATGGATCGATTTCTATGATTCCCCATACGGTTTTAGCGAAGGGGGTAACGATATCAAGTTCCATCCTGATGGAGGTTGTGTTGTCGCCGGATATTATTCCGATGCCGCGTACCAGTACGCTTTGGCTATAAGATACGATGAAGATGGGAACCATCGGTGGGAGGAATTATGGCAGAATGGGCATACCAATCTCAATGTCGTAGCGCTCGATCCGAATGGAGATGTAATTGCGGCCGGATATAGCTCGATTAACTACTTGACCGTGAAATACCGCGATGATTACGAAGTCGAGGTAGAAGTTCTTATGAAACCCGGCGTCTATCCGATAGCGATACTTGCCGAAGGGGATTCTTTTCATTTCATGGGAGCGCTCAGGAATAACACCGCGTCACCGCAAACTGTTGACCTGGCAGTGCATCTCACATTGCCCAATGGTCAGAATTATGGACCTTTGGAATTGTATCGAGATATTCACCTCGGCGGTTATGAATACCTTAGTGTAGATCCGGTTTATCAGGCTGTTCCGCAACAAGCTCCGGCCGGCGCCTACATTTATCACGCATCGATTGGCGAATATCCCAACCATGTGATTGACAACAGCTCCTTTCAATTTATAAAATCCGGTTCAAGCGGTAGTTATAACCTGACGGACTGGAATATGTCGGGTTGGTTTGGCGTAAGTTCAATCGTCAGCGATACACCCGGGAAACCGGATCTGCTCGAAGCCTATCCCAATCCGTTCAACGCCGCAACGACAATCACCTATCAATTGCTCGAAGCTTCGGTTGTCAAACTCGATATTTTTAATCTACTCGGGCAGAAGGTGGCGGCTCTGGAAGATGGCTTAAAGGATGCCGATGTGCATACGGTAACCTGGAATGCATCGGAGCATTCCAGCGGAGTATACTTTTACAGACTAAGCATTGGCGACAGAGTATTAACAAAGCGCATGACACTGCTGAAGTAGCGTCCGTAGGGGTAAAGCTCGGGATTCCTCGAAGTGGACAAAGATCGGGCTTACCGATGCGATCGGCGTATTACTCTGTATGAATCATTCATGAATACGAATTTCACTTGACAAATCGCTCTTTGGGAATAAATTAATACTATTCCTATAGGAGTGTAAATTTAGCATCTTCCCTGCGGATAATTTTGCTGCTATGTAATATATTTTAATTGTCATCTTTGTAAACTGTGAAGAGTGGAACTTATGATTTGTAAACATTCTGTATGTATGTCGAGCCTGTTTGCTTTCATTATGCTCATTATTAGCATATCATCCATATCAGCTTCGACTATTGACTACATTAAACATGAAATAGACAACGATTTTGACGGCGCTTGGTCTGTCCACACCGCTGATATAGACGGGGATAATGATATAGATATTGTCGGCGCTGCCAGGTTTGATCATACTATTTCTTGGTGGGAGAATCAGAACAGTGATTTCATCAAACATGATGTGGATACGAACATATTACGAACTCACGGTGTGTTTGCCATAGATATTGACGGGGATGATGACACCGACATTTTAGCCACTTCCTGGTACTCTGGACAGGTCCTCTGGTATGAAAATGACGGAAATCAAAATTTTAACAAACATTTGATTGCTGAAGATTATTCCGGAGCCCATAGTATATTCGCTATCGATATCGATGGGGATTCCGACATTGATATTCTGGCATCCGGGGCTGCTGCGGATAAAATCTGCTGGTGGGAAAATGACGGGGAGGAGAATTTCGAGAGACATGTTATAGCAGAAGATTTTGACGGTGCCAGAAAAGTGTTCGCTGCGGACATGGACAAAGACAATGATATCGATATACTGGGGGTTGCGATGGACGGGAACGAAATATGCTGGTGGGAAAATGACGGGAGTCAGGTATTTACAAAGCATACTCTGGATGACAATTTTGTTTATGCGCGCGGTGTTTATGCAATTGACCTGGATAGCGACAACGATATCGACGTTTTAGGCGCTGGCAGATATCATGGGCATATTGCCTGGTGGGAAAACGACGGCAATCAAAACTTTACGAAACATATTATAGACCAATCCTGCAATGGCGCATCCAGCGTTTTCGCATCGGATTTTGATCTCGATGGAGATATTGATATTATTGGAACCGCTCGCTATTCGGATGATGTCGCCTGGTGGGAAAACCAGGGGAATGGCATTTTTATTAAACGAATAATTGACAACACATTCATGGAAGCGATTGATGTTATCGCCGCCGATTTAGATGGAGATAATGATTACGATGTGGTTGGCGCGGCATCCGATGACGGCATACATTGGTGGGAGAATGTTCCCTATTATGAATCGGAAACATGTGATATCTCCATAATCCCCGATAGCCTCCCCATAGTGGTACCTCGCGGCGGAAGTTTCGGATATGCGGGGACCATCGGCAACCCGGGTGATGATACTATCGTTACCGACGTTTGGACAGCGGTTCAATGGGGCGGCCAGCTTGAATCGTTAATGGAATATTCCGATATTACGCTGTCCGCCGGACAGATTCGCAGTATTCATGTGAACCAGTATATTCCCAATTATGCCAGTGCTGCTGACTACATTTACAGGAGTTACTGCGGAAATGTCGATGATTGGGCGATTTGCGATCAGGATTCATTTTATTTCACGGTAATTGCCGAAACTGCGTCCAACGGTTTTCAATCCTCGGAATGGATTGTAAATTCGGAATGGGGCAGTTCGGACAGTACTCCAATTAGCGACATCATAACCGAAAACTATCCTGATCCTTTTAATGCTTCCGCCAACATCAGCTTCAGCTTGCCGGAATCTGCCAGCATATCCCTGGTTGTGTACAATTTGATGGGACAAAAAGTCGCTGCGCTGGTTGACGATTACAGGGAAACAGGACAGTATACCGTAACCTGGGATGCAGCCGGCTTCTCCAGCGGAGTGTACTTCTACAGATTAACGGTTGGTGATAAAGTACTCACCAAGCGGATGACATTGCTTAAATAGTCATTTACCATTAGTTCTTAGTTGTTAGTCGAGCTGATTTTCACGAGGGCGCATATTCAGCCCGCCGCGAGCAGGATAAACATGTCACACATTTGCAAACGAATTGCGTCAGGTCAGGCGACCTGTCGCCACCTTCTTACAACTCCTCCAGCATCGGCTCCATCCTCTGAAGCGCCAACTCCGGCGTCAACTCCCGCATGCAGCGGAAATGTCTCTCCGGGCATTTCATCGGGCCATGTTTGGAGCATGGGCGGCAGTAAAGCCCACTCACCTCCGCGATTACATTATCCTTGCCAATCGGGTAAAATCCGAATTCCGGCACGGTCGGCCCGTATATGGTAAATACCGGCGTATTGACCGCCGATGCCAGATGCCCCGCGGCGGAATCATTGGCGATTACAAATGATGAGCGTGCGTATAGGGCGGCGGTGTCCATAATCGAAAATCTCCCGGCGGTGATCGCCCATCCCGATGATGGCAATTCTTTACCGATTTGGTAGCATAAATCTTTTTCCTGCGGACTGCCGGTGAGAACTGCATGAAAATCGTAATCGGTTATCAGCCGGTTGATTAGCTCCGCGAAATAGCCGGGCAGCCAACGTTTTGTCGCCCATACAGAACCTGGCGCAACCGACACCACGTTTTCGGCGCGTCCGGTGGTAATGCCGGATAATACCTCATCGGCGCGGTCAAAATTCTCATCGGAAGGATAAATAGTCATGGGATACCTTTCCGCATCACTCCCGTGTTCCCCGGCCAAAGTCAGGTATTTCAGGATTTGATGGCCTGTTGGGAGGAATTCGATTGATTCGGTATAGAAAACATACCCGGGCGATCCGAAGAAGCCGATACGTACAGGTATCGCAGACAGCCAGCAGAGCAATCCGGTGCGGAAGGAGCGATGCGGGATTATGGCGCGGTCGAATTTATGCCGCCGCAGTTCTTTGATTAAATCTGATGTTTGCAGTCCGGCGCCGACTCTTTTTTTGTCATATTCGATAACACCGGAGATATCGGGATTATTTTGAAGCGCTTCGGCGAGCCCGCCGCGGATGACGGCATAGAGTTCGCTGTCCTCATCCTGCAGCTTAATCGCCCGCACCAACGGCAGCGACAACAACAAATCCCCCAAAAAAGCTGTCTGGAAAACAACCGTTTTCAAGTTAAGGTGCATATCCTCTTAAGATTTAAAAACCAAGCAAAAACGCGACAGGAAGACATAGCTATCGTCTTACAAGCCTGATTCGGTTATTTTTAGCCTTGTATTTTTCAATAACCTTGCTCTCTTCCAGTTTATTAAGACAGCGTATAACTCGACGCTCGAAGACCTTACGAGGATATCCACGAGTCAAAACACCCACATCTTTGAGAACACGAGATGCTAAAGAATTGATAGTACAAGACAGCGTTGGGCATTTGGACAACGCATTGACGATAGCACCCTTGATCTCCGTTGTGGAGACTTCTTCCGCACGCCGACCAGACTAAGGGGAAGAGTCGTATATATCTCCGGGCGTTTCATCATGATCGATGGGATTTTCATCTTCTTCTATTTCATCATTATCAGACTCCTCAAAACTCTGCCTATCCTCAGTTTCGGGCTCACCCACGGCCACATTACCCCTCGAATCACCAAAGCACGAACGGGGGAAAATGCGCCGATCTTCTAGCATTAGCCAGAGCTGTTGAAGTGCAGAATTCTTATCTGCGTAGTATGCCGCCTCTCTCACACGGAAAAACTCCCATCCGCAACGTTCAAGTTGCCGCTGACGTTGCATGTCCGCCTCGTAACGGTCGGCGCGGTGCCAAATATCACCATCGCACTCAACGGCCAGACGTGCCTGTCCGCCCTCAACCAC
Organism: uncultured Ignavibacteria bacterium; assembly: GCA_964563085.1. GTDB lineage: Bacteria > Zixibacteria > MSB-5A5 > UM-FILTER-46-8 > UM-FILTER-46-8 > WJIR01. The sequence continues at coordinate 152,815 of CAZLVS010000003.1, forward strand.
AAGATCAATTCGCTTTCCCGCAACTTCATGCTGGGCAAGCACAGTGAAATTTCTGCGAAGAAGTTCCAAGGCAACGTCAACCTCAAACCAGCTATCAAATGGCTCTGGAGGGTTCACAACATGCCTATTGTCCTGAGCCGCCCGCCGCTCCAGTTCATCCCGGTCGATTCCGGCAATCTGTTGTGGCTTTGTGTTCTCGAAGAACTCGAGCAACTTTCGCCGCAAATCATGTGTGCTGAGTTCATCGCAAGTGACAGAATGGAAAAGAAC
>CAZLVS010000004.1:0-147827 GCA_964563085.1 uncultured Ignavibacteria bacterium
ACACGCTTTACTGTCATTGCGAGCGAAGCGAAGCAATCCGTGTCCCCGTTCGTGCCCGGCGGACATCCCCGTCTGCCGCATATGGGCGGGTACATCCAATGTGCTGTCGGGTCGCCGGACCTGTCATTGCGAGCGAAGCGAAGCAATCCGTGTCCTTCGTGGGCAGGTCAGAAGACTTGACGCCGCGATAGACTCCCTCATCCCCTGACCCCTTCTCCCAATAAATGGGAGAAGGGGGACTGAGCGGATATCTTCTATTCATTAGAATCATTTTATTCTTTCCTCGTATCCCTCTCCCGTTTAGCGGGTGAGAGAATTCGGCAATAGCGCCGTAGGTCGGGTTCCGAACGAAGTGAGAAACCCGACACGCTTCATTTCAATCCGCAGACAAGAATGTCTGCGCAACCAAGTTGTTGCAATTATCCTGTTTTTTAGCTTGATTGTTAGAATCGAATATTTTAAATTAATCTTTCAAAATGGATATTATTGATTTACACGGGAGAAGCTTATGAGTCGAAGGGTATTTTTGTTTTTTGCTTTTCTTTTGCTTCCCTTTTCCAATTTGCAGGGCAAACCTACTATTGCCGTCGTCGATTTCACAGCCAATGCAGCTACCGAATCCGAAGCCAGCGCCTTGACGGACAGACTTCGGACAGAGCTGGTGGAAACCGGCAAGTGGAAGGTGGTGGAAAGGGAGATGATGAATGTTCTTCTGGCTGAACAAGGATTCCAGATGTCCGGCTGCGTTTCCGATGAGTGTATCGTTGCCACCGGGCGAATACTGGGAGCTGATAAGATGATTGCGGGAAGTATTGTCAATGCCGATAGTATCTACACGGTATCAGCAAAAATTGTAGATGTTCAAACGGGAAAGACCATTAGAACCGTAGAACTTAATCAAAATGAGATGGAAGAACTATTCAAGTCTGGAATGGGAAATGTGGCTCGGATGTTATCAGAGGAACAGGAAGCTGATCTGCAGAAGGAATTCACCCAGAGTAACTCTGAGGAATCCGTTGATAAACAATCAGATGATATTGTCCCCCACGAACGGCAACCGAAAGTGGTAAAAAGCGTCGAACCTAAATACCCGAAGAGCGCTCGCCGCAAACTTTCGGAAGTGAAAGTGTGGATCAAGGTTCTGGTTGATGAATCCGGTAAGGTCATGGATGCGAAAGTAGCTAAACCATCCGGTGTGGATACCGCGTTTGAGGAAGCCGCGATCAAGGCAGCATGGCAATACATCTACTCACCGGCGATAGCTGAAGGCAAGCCAGTAAAAGTCTGGGTAATGTACCCTGTTGTTTTCAAAAAATAGCTCATCCCCGGATATCGGAAATCCTGTGATTACATATTTACTGACAAGTTGAGCAGGTCCGGTTCCGGAGCGCAGCGCAGAAACCCGACAATCCCTGCTTTTACCCATCGTTCCCCTTCTCCTATTTAGTGGGAGAAGGGGTCAGGGGATGAGGGAGTCTATCGCGGCGTCAAGTCTTCTGACCTGCCCACGAAGGAAACGGATTGCTTCGCTTTCCCGATGTGATCGGGGCAATGACGCGTGCGGCGACCCGACAGCACATAGTCCTGTGATCCCGAAGGGCAAGGCTTCGGCTACGGAGTATTGGATTGCTTCGTCGCTATGCTCCTCGCAATGACTTCGGGGGACGGCACTCTTGGGTGCGGTCAGACGTCCCGGTCTGACCGCAGGCGGCACACGGGGACGTCCGCCGCGCACGAATGGGGACACGGATTGCTTCGCTTCGCTCGCAATGACGGTAAAGCGTGTCGGGTTTCTCATTTCGTTCGGAACCCGACCTACGGCGCTATCGCCGAATTCCGGAACCCGACCTTGTATCTTGATTGTATCTTGCTATCAAAAGCAGAAATTGTTAAATAGTAGTAAACAGAGAATTGTTTTGCTGTCCATGGCTGCAGCCATGGACAGCAAAACCGCGGTATCGAGATCGTACCCGACCTTGGGGCATTGTAAGCCCGTATGTAGCTTGATCCGATATCGTTCTTCAGGCCATTAACCCGAACAGTCGCAAGGGCTATTATAACACAATAAGCCCGTATTTGCAAGGATGGGAGTACGCCAGAGGCGCGTAAACCTTCGGCTGCCGATTGATGTTTTTCGTGAATCATCCGGGCTAGTTGAATCTATGAACAAAACTAATTATTGCATCAATGAGATTATTTGGGTAATATAGATACTCATCAAAGGAGAAAAGTATGAGTGAAAACCCTTTTGCCAGAAGAAATAAAAAAGAAATTGCGGAATTAGTGCACGTTGCATCGGGAAAAAACCCGGCAGACCTTTGTTTGGATAACGCCAAAATTGTTAACGTGTATTCAGGTGAGGTTATAGAAGGTTCCGTTGCTGTTTATGGAGATAGAATTGCCGGGGCGGGTCCTCATTATGACGCCCGGGAGAGAGTCGACCTGGAAGGAGCATATATAGCTCCCGGTTTTATTGACGCCCATTTCCACCTTGAATCATCCATGGTTACCGTCCCCGAATTCACACGGGCTGTTCTGCCTCTTGGCACTACTTCAGCAGTTGCCGATCCGCATGAGATCGCAAATGTTTTCGGTTATAACGGTATCAGGTTCATGCTGGAGTCCTCCAAGTATAATCCGATGAATGTCTTTTTCACCATGCCTTCCTGTGTTCCTGCCACCAGCATGGAGACATCGGGCGCTGAGATGGAAGCGTTCGATCTCTACCCGTTTCTAAGGGAGAAATGGGTGGTGGGATTAGGTGAGGTGATGAACTACCCGGGCGTACTGAATGGCGACCCGGATACCCTCGATAAAATCGCTATCTATTCGGAAAAGCGTTTGGAAGGGCATTCTCCAGGTTTGTCCGGAAAACAGCTTGCCGGCTATATCTCAACCGGAATAAGCTCCGATCACGAAGCAACCACAATAGAAGAAGCCCGCGAGAAATTAAGGCTGGGTATGTACGTTATGATAAGGGAGGGTTCGGCGGCTAAGAACCTGATTGATCTCCTCCCGTTGGTTACCTGCGAGAACAAATCGCGATTCATGCTGGTAACCGATGATCATAATCCTGTTGATATTATAAGACATGGTCACATGGATGGAGTGGTGCGTAAAGCGATCAAGAACGGTTTGGAGCCTATCACCGCTATACAACTCGCTACGCTCAATCCTGCTGAGTATTTCGGGCTGCGTGATCTCGGGGCAATCGCACCGGGGAAGTTGGCTGATTTGATTGTTTTCAACAACTTCAATGATATTAAGATTCACGCTGTTTATAAGAACGGTAAATTGGTTGCGCGTAAAGGGAAGCCGGTTTATGTCGATGCTCCCCGGCCCCGTCCGGCGCTAAGGAGTTCCGTAAATATCAAGTGGCTCGAAGGGGGTGAGTTCGAGTACCCGGCGGGCAAAGGCAAATGCCGGGTCATGAAGATGATACCGGAGCAGATCGTAACCGACGCCCTGCTGGCAGAACCTAAAATCGAAAATGGCAAGATCGTCTCTGATGTAGATAATGATATCCTGAAAGTCTGCGTGGTTGAACGTCATACCGCTTCCGGCCGCATCGGCAAGGGATTGGTGAAGGGATTCGGCATCAAAACCGGGGCTGTCGCAAGCACAGTTGCTCATGATTCCCACAACATTATCGTGGTTGGAGTCAGTGATGAGGATATAGCTCGAGCGGTAGTTCGCATTAACAAGATCGGCGGCGGAATTGTCGTTATCAAAGATGGTAAACCGCTGGAGGAGTTGGAGCTGCCGATAGCGGGATTGATGTCTGAACGCCCGCTGCTGGTTGTTGCCGAAAAAACCGAGAGGATTACCAGGGCGATAAAAGAACTCGGATCCTCGTTGGATGACCCGCTGATGACACTCAGCTTTTTGGCGTTACCGGTCATTCCCAAGCTTAAACTCACGGACAGGGGCTTGGTCAGCGTGGATACTTTCGATTATGTAAATCTCTTTGAAGCATAAACTCTGCTTTGGATATTATTCGAGCAGACATCCAATAAGCTATTATGAAAAAGCTTTGCCTGCTTTTAGCAATATTCTGTATCGCCTGTCCTGATATTCAGGCAAAACGGAATATAACTTTCAATGATTTATTCGCTTACCCGATGGTTGGGGATTTCCGATTGTCTCCCGATGGCGGCAAGATAGCCTTTGTGCTGACTGAACATGATACGCTTACCGGAGATTCTCACTCCGGTATCTATTTAATCGACTCCCATGGCGGTAAACCTCATAAACTTACCAATCGTATCGAACATGTCTCCAATATCAGGTGGTCGCCAGATGGTAAGAGTATTCTGTTCATTTCCGATAGGGGAGGAAAAAGTAATCAAGCCTGGCGGATAAATATCGACGGTGGCGAAGCACTGCAGATCACCTCAATCTCCACGGGAGCATCGAATGCCGAATGGTTTCCTGATGGCAATCGAATTATGTTTACTTCGCGTGTTTTCCCTAACTGCCGCACCGATAGCTGTAACGAGGCAAAGCAAAAAGAGTTAGATAATAGGAAGACATCGGGTATGCTCTACGCGGAACTCCCGATCCGTCATTACAACCATTGGCTTGACGATAAAGTGAATCATCTGATTATCTATGATCTTGAGGATAACAGATATAAAGACATCACTCCGCAGAATATGAGCGTTCCGCCGTTTGCACTTGCGGGTTCGCCCTATTATTCAATTCATCCTGACGGAGAGCATATCAGCTTTGTAACCAATACCGACAGCAATCTCGCTTTGAGCGCCAACAATGATATCTTCGTTTTCAACCTTCGTGAACACACTGTAAAACGACTCACCGATAACAAGGGCAATGACAATTCTCCGATGTATTCTCCCAATGGGAAGTTTTTGGCGTACAAAGCTATGCTGCGCCCGGGGTATGAATCGGACAGGAGTAGGCTGATGATTTATGACGCAGAGAAAGAGGAGTTCCACAGCCTCACTCCCGATTTCCATCTCTCAGTCGGTGGTCTCCAGTGGGACTCTGATTCCGAAGGAATCTATTTCTCTGCGATAGAACATGGAGGCAATTCGCTTTTTAAGGTCTCCATTGACGGACGTAAGATTGAACGAATTCTCGATGGGACGGTGCGATGGAATTATCAAATCTACCCCGATGATAGAAGATTCGCATATATCCAAATAATGCCCGATCATCCAGCTGAGCTTTTTGTATATGACACCAAAGTTGAGACGGAAGCTCGCCTGACATATTACACTGAGGAGCTTTTCAGTCAAATAAACTTTAAGTCCTCGAAATATTTCTGGTTTAAAGGCGCCGATGGTGTTCGAATTCATGGATATTTGACACTACCCCCGGATTTCGATCCGGGCAATAAGTATCCATTAGTTCTTTTAATTCATGGCGGTCCCCAATGGACCTGGCTGGACGAGTTCAACTACTACGGTTGGAATAAATACTTAGTAGCAGCGCAGGGCTGCGTGGTGGCGCAGATCGATCCGCATGGGAGTATAGGTTACGGGCAGGAATTCACCGATGCTGTCAGCGGCGACTGGGGCGGTAAGGATTATACTGACTTGATGCTCGGAGTTGATTTCCTGATCGAAAAACATGATTTCATCGATGAAGAACGGTTAGCTGCTATGGGACGTTCATACGGCGGATTCATGGTTAACTGGATTGCGGGGCAGACCGATCGGTTCAAATGCATGGTTTGTGTTGACGGTTTATTCGATCATGTTTTTGCTTATCTCACAACCGAAGAACTTTGGTTCCCCGAGTGGGAATTCAGGGGGACGCCATGGGATAACCCTGAGCTATATATCGAGCGTTCGCCTTCGACTTATTTGAACAATATCAGAACACCGATACTGTTTGTTCACGGGCAAAAAGACTACCGCGTAGATATCAGTCAAGCTATAAGCGGTTTCACTGCGCTACGGAGGAAGGGAATTGATTCGCAGTTACTCTATTTCCCCGATGAAGGACATAGCATCCATCAGATGAAAAACCTACAATATTTTTACGATGTACAATTCGATTGGTTAGCCAAATACCTAATAGAATAATGGTGCCGCGATTCCTGCTTTGGTTTAAAACAAAATATACCGAGGGATTTTAAACCCTAAAACATTATCCGATTATCGTTCGATTGTACTGTGCAATTAATGGACAGTTTTAACATAATATATGCAACTTAATGCGCACATCTGGTATAAATTTGGACTATTTTGTATTAGATTATTAAAAGAGCGATTAAGCGTAGATCTACTTGCCTATTATTCAACAAGTTATAAACATCGATTTATAAGGGCGTCGATAGCTTATTTGGCATAGATATTGCTCATTATTTGAGCTGGAAAAGGTAGTACTGGTAGAGTAAAATCACTGATCAGTCAATTTCTAACATGTAATATCTTTTCGCTGGTAGTAGTAGCAATGGGTATAGTCCCTTATGCCCTTTGGGAGAGTGACCGTGTGAAGAGCTTCAACTTTACGCGGTCACTTATTTTTTGCTATATTATTTTAACCCGGATAATTCACAAACAGCATTAATCCGTAACCGAAAGCCTGTCCTTCGGGAGTTTATAAAAGTAGATCGTTGACAGATTGGAATTGAGTATCTCAAAGAAACGCCGGAAGCGCAAGGCTTCCGCTGCCAACAACTAAGTTTGTGAATAATACAGGTTAAAACTCAATCGATAGTCCGAAGTTGGGCAGGAACGGGAGTTGGCTAATCGGCGAACGTTTAAGGTATTCCCGATCATAAACATAGCTATATACGTTTTCTCTTGCTAAGATATTTATGCCTTCCAGATAAACATTCCAGTCCGTTTGCGCCCACTGAAAATCGTATGAAATTCGTAAATCCAGACGGCTGTAAAAGGGGTAACGCGCATCATTGATCTCGCCCCAAACCGGTATCCACGGAGTTTCCTCGGAATTTGCTCCCGGTTTTCTACCCGCTACCTCGGTATAGGGATAACCGGAACCATAACGATAATGACTGGATATCTCCCAGTTGCGCGAAATCTGCGCGCTCAACCCCATAGTGAATGAATGCCTTTGATCATAGTTGGGGCTATATTCTCCCAGGGGAGTTTTAAGTTTTGCCTGGGAGAGGGAGTAGAATGCATAACCGTTCAACCAATAATTGTCATCGCTTATTATCGATAGTTCCAGCCCCTTAACCCTGCCTTCACCTAAGTTTTCAGGAATCAGGGAATCAGGGGGATTATTATATATGAGCCTATCAAGATATTTATGGTAAAGACTTAGATGAATTTGCCAGTTGGCGGCAGTCTTATATTCAAGGTCGAAGATATTATGAATCGCTCTCTCGGGAGAAATCTCAGGATTACGCTCTAATTCCGGAAGGTAGTTCTTCTCCAGAAAGGCGGAATAGGTTGGCGGCTGGAAATATATACCGCCGAAGTAATCCATGTTGATCCCTTCGGTCGGACTAAATATTATCCCCCATCGAGGCGATACCGTGAAATGACCTGTTAGTCCTCCGCCGGAAAACCTGTATCCATGATAAAGTGATAGAATATCGAGGATGTAAAATTCCCCGGATATAAAGGATGACCATTTGAAAAAGGACTCATTGATATGAAAATGCTCTTGAATAGGGCGTACATCCGGGCTGTCCGGCGGGCGTTCTTCATCCAGGCTGTCCGGGAAGCCATAACCGTCCCAGTTAACCTGCTCGGTTGAGTATGCCCCCAGATAACCAGCCTTAAACTGCCCTATATCGCTTAAGAAAGTCAGATCGCCTTTTAGCGCGCTCTCACGTATCAAACTGTTGTAATTGGCGTCGATATCGCCCTCGAGATTCAGGCTCCTCTTCTCATGTATATGGTAAATTTTCTGATCAAGAATGACTCCGCCATTTTGGAGCGATTTCCAGTTGAAATAGATACCGTGGGAATACCCGTCATTTAGTGCGATTGCATTATAGGACCTGTCATCTTCTTCGCTTTTCTTCTGGTTAAACCGGAAACCTTCTCCGTTATGCCATCCGGCGACATAAAACTGGTCTCTATTTTTCATTCCAATTGAGAGCTTGCCGTAAATATCATAGAAATGGGGATAGACGCTGTAAGTGTCTTCATTTTTCAGGAAAAGATCATAAAAAGTTCGTCGGACTGAAAGAAGGTACGAATTTTGGGTTGAGCCGAAGGGACCTTCGATGATGCCGTTTGCTGCAAGCGTATTCAAATCAAAAAAAGGTCTATGCTTTTTTTTTGCGCCGTCACGATACTGAATATCTAAAACCGCCGACAGGCGACCTCCGTATTCAGCCGGATAACCTCCCGGATATAAGTGTATATCTTTGACCAAATTGGGATTGAATGCCGACAGTACTCCCAGGGCGCGATAAGGATTATAAGCGGGGACATCATCGACATATACAATATTGTGCTCCGGTCCGTTGCCTCGCACATACATTTTCGATGAAAAATCAGAACGCGATTTAACTTGAGGCATTTCTTGCACTTGCCTGAGAAGATCATCGACCATCCCCGGCTGATCCGATAATTTCTTTACATTCACGCGCTGAGCTGTTTGCCCAATATCGGAGCGAGACGGCTTCTCGCTGCTTCCGGTTACCTTTACTTCCGCCATAGGCAGGGGGGCTTCTGTCAGATATATATTAAGAGGAACCTCATCTGCGCCCGCAATTTCGACCTGATTGTGTCGTGCTCGATAACCTATCAGGTCGGTTTTTATGGTATATTTGCCATCAGGCTCGATTTTCAGCCGGTATTCACCGGATTCGTTGGAGACTGTTTTATACTTGGTTCCCTCAGCTTCAACAACCGCATAGGCTATCGGCTCGCCGCTATTAGCGCTATAAATCTTGCCATATATCAAACCGGCATCAGCAATATCTGATAAAAAAGTGATAGATAGGAACAATAAACTAAAGCTAAGAATAATCTTTGCGTAATTATGATGCATATTTATAATTTATTTCACCTCAATTAGTTACAGAAGAAATTATAGGTTTCACCCCATAATAGCGCAAAGCGCATACCGCAGCCGCCCTTTTTTCGAGGTTTGTATCCTCTTGTCTCCCAAGGTATTATGGTTGCCGGAGAAGAGCTGTTAGCTGGGCTGATTTTGATAATGCGGTTATACTGCAATCAATTGCATTGCTTGATATGGATAGTTTATTAGGAATTTTGGTCCGCAGATGAGAACGTGCAATCTGTCTGATAGCATCAAAAAGATTGCTTCGCTGCTAAGCTCGGCGTCGTGTCCCGATGCAGCCGGAGCGATGACGGAGGTCGAAGTTATTGCGAGCCCGAGGCAATCTCCTATTCTCAGGCAATACTCTATATTAGGGTTGTGAGGTGGTTTGCTGATCCTTTGGGCATATCGTGCTGTAGGGTCGCTGTACCCCGACAGCATGAAATGACAAGCAAAGCTGTCGAGTGGAGCCGCCGCCAGTAGAATACTCAGAACCAACAGTAACCGTGGATTATTTTCGCGGCAGACGGGGATATCTGCCGCGCGGTATCTGGCAATTAAAAGCCGAGGGCCAAGCCCTCGGCTGCGTTCATTCGAATAACTGGCAGGCGCAAGACCTGTCTCTGCGAAAGGTTATTTAAGGATCGTCATCCTCTTGGTGAATACCTTGTCGCCAGCGGTGAGTTTGTAGAAGTAAACTCCCGATGCATACTGCGAAGCATCCCACTGGATTGTCTTGTATCCAGCCTTTTGGTTCTGATCCATCAACCTGTCCACACGCTGTCCCAGGACATTATAGATATCCAGTTTTACATGGGCATCCTGAGATAATGCGTAGCTTATATTGGTGGTTGGGTTGAACGGATTCGGATAGTTGCCGTACAGCTCGGTGACCAGCGGCAGGTTCTCACCCGGATCAAACCAGGCTTCAAGCTGCCAGGTATTAACGTCTCCGCCTCGCGCCGCTCCGGAAACGGTGAAGTTAAACCATGCCGAGTCCATCTTATCGTCGGGATAATCACCGTCGAAAGCATAATAGGTATATTCACCCGTAGGAGCAAAGTTGGGTACGTTTTGCGTTACGCCGGTTGATAATGTCTGATTGGGACCTAACGCTACGTTATTCATTCTCATAACCGGACCATAGCTGCCGTAACCAGGCACATCCATCATCACCCAAACATCCACTGACTGCGGAGAATCGGTGTTGTTCATAAGCATACCGGTGTAGGTGAATGAACCGCCCGGGGGAACGACGATAGGCGGATCATCCGGAATCATATCGATTGCAACATCGGGTTCAGGCTGAGCGCCGCACGTGAATCCGTAGACCTCGATATCGTCGATATTCCATCCGCAATATTGCCAACCCACATCGGTCGGACCGATTCCAAAACGTACTCTAAAGTTGGCGTTGCTATCTGCTTGCGCCGAGACATCAACGCTTATCTCCGTCCACGAATCGTCGGTTATCTGGGAACCATTCGTCCAGATTTCTACCCAGCTATTACCGTTGTATGCCTGGATATAAGCATGGTCGTACGCCGGTTGCTCAACACCCAGCCAACGCCAGAATTTGAAAGTTACTCCGAAATAGCCGGAGCAATCGATGGTCGGCGAAGTGATCCAATAGGTGGAGCTGAGGTTATTAGAATAGTCGCCGCCCAGATCGTTACCGATGATCCTGTCATCGGAAGTTGGGGAATGGTCATTAGCAGGATCGGGATTACCATACTGACCGCCGCCAGCCTGTGCTTCACCCCATTCCCATTCACCTGCGCCGCCTAATCCTGTCCAGCCCTGGTTGGTGGAGAAGTCGTCGGTCCAGATAACAGATGGCGAACCAACGCTGAGAGCTGAATATGTTACATCAGGCGCCAGGTTCGGATTGTAGAAAGTCTCTCCGTTGGTGTGCTGAGCGCTGAAGTAATAATCGATGTATGTTCCGCAGGGAACCGCCGGGAAGACGGCATCATAAACATTAGGTTCCACTTCGGTCATGGCTTCGCTTACCCAGCCGCCGCCCATGTTATAATAAAACATACCGGTGCCGGGAACGCCATCATCAGAGACGACCATGCGGACAGTGGTGCCTCCTTCCGGATCGATCGTTTCCGGTCTGCCGTCGGGGAAGGTGAATCCGAGATAATCGCCCATAACAGGCGGTTTTAATTTCATCGCCGGATCGCCGAATAAGAGACAGCTTTCGATAATGCCGCGCCAGGTATCATCGGCCGGACCCCATGTCAACGACGGAGCGATCAAGTCCTTAGACCATGCCTGGGCTTTACCCATCTCCCAGAAATCAGGTCCGCCGGAATTTCCGATATCAAAGAGATAATCGAAGAAGCTCTTCTGCTGTACGGCGCTGGAGCTTCCGGTGGAATAATAACTTCCCCAACCGTAGCCTGTGTTGTATACGCAGGCGAATGCTAACTCGGTATCGTCATGGAATAACATGGAGTGAAGCACGCCGTCATCTTCAGCGTCCATATCACCGCAGTGACATCCGTAGTCATGCAGGAAGAACGGCCTGGTGTTGTGGTAGTTGGCTTCCCACTCGTAATCATAAACGTCCATGGACATTCCGGAATAGGCATGGGCAATTGCGGCGATTAAAGTAACATTATCCGCATTAATAGCATTTCTCAATCCGGTAATTGCAGCGTTGGTCGAACCTCCCTGCCATCCGGGATTGGTCGGTTCCGCAGTCCACTTCACCGAAAGGTCAAATTCCGCGCCGGAATTCTCTTCGTTCCAGGTTTCAAATCCATACTGGAAATCCAACCATTCCGGATAAGGCCAGTCGTAGTGAGGATTCGGACCAAGGAAGTCATCCAGACCCTTTATTGCGCTATAATCGACAAATTCGTCCCCCTGAGAAGGCCATCCGGTATCGCCGCCATAGAACCCGGCGTTTTCGAGGTAATCCTGATCCATGTTGTCGGTGTAGGCAAAGCATTTTGTCAACCAGTTAGATACATCGTTGCCGACATCGCACGGAATGCTTCCTACCCAAAGTTCAGAGTATTCGTCGAACCCGGCGTCACCGGCTTCGCCATAATAATTGTCCTGATCAGCATTAAAATTGTTGTCCAGGTTACTCCAGTAAAGATCAGATTCCACGGCAGACTCGTAAGCATAATACATGTGTCTTCTCTGAATGCTGTTGGCGCCATCCTGGTCACCGGCAATTAAAATAAACTGGGCTCCCCAATCCTGGTAAGCATCTTTCATGAACTCTCTGATCTTGGAAGGGTTGTCGCCAGGCCATTCCTGACCGTACACCGATGTATTCAGGATATCTTCAACCTTGACCCTGGTGCATTCCAGACCTTCGGCTTCGTGACGAGCCATCAGGTCTTCCCAGTTGAAAGTCGCATTGAAGTCATACAGAGCAGACCTTACGACAATCACGTAATCATAGCCGAGTCCGCCGTTGTCGTCGGGATCGCAAAGACCGCCCGGGTATTCGGCGGCGTCGCCGCGGGCATTGTAGGAGTAGATAACATCCGGATTATCCACAAGTGTTCTGACCCAATTACGATCCTCCAGATTTCCTGGTCTGTAGAAAGGATGGTGGTCGTGGGTTTCTTTGAGAGTAACCTTAACGGTCATCTCAGGATGATAGTAAAGGCGTCCTTCGCCGGGGATGTACCGGGTAGGGAAGATACTCATATTCAATATCGCATATCCGCGGGAATAACCGACCCCACCATCTTTATAGAGTTGTGCCGGCATAGTTGCCTTGGAATTATACACTTCTCTATTTATCGCAATTGATGCAGGAGCGGGAGCTCCAAACGGAAGCGGTTCCTGGAATGGAAATATCGGTTGAGTATCCAGCAGGTCGATTCCCTGTCCGACTGCGTTGATTTCGATTGTTTCCTCGGCGATCACTTCGATACTTTCCACTTCGGTTCCCATCGGGAGTAGAAGGCGAAGCGGAGCCGCTTGAATCAGAGGGGAGCCGACTTCTTCAGCAATGGAAAAAGTACCGGGCATGATTACTTTGGTATAAGTTTCACCCATCAATTTCATGGTTGCCAGTTCAGGCTCTTTGAATTGCTTGGTGAACGTGATCTCCTGAGCCGCTGTTGTGATTTGCGAGGATAACAGCATACCCAGGGCAGCACAAACGAACATAACAAGAAGCTTCTTGGTCATTAAGACCTCCTTGGTAAGGGTTATAATGTTGTGAGGGGCTTTATGCACACTACCTAAATAGTCCGAGCTAATCTGTAGAACTTCTAATGTAATTTAGTCAAAAAGCCCCTATTTGTCAAGAAAAAGGACAGATTTGGCTTGATTTTTATGTATTGCTGACAATAGATATATAATGATACACCACCTTTGAGTTGTAGGCATAGAATTTACCCTTGACATTAACCAAAAACTCCCCCACCCGTCCCGGCTTCGTCAAGATACCCTCTCCCGCTAAACGGGAGAGGGAAATAAGGAAGGAATTTTATGATTGTGATGAATAAAAGATATCCGCTCAGTCCCCCTTCTCCCCTTTAGTGGGAGAAGGGGTCAGGGGATGAGGGGGACGATTAAGGCAGGTTGTCGGGTGAGGCCGCCGGGCGGCACGGGGTCACAGATTGCTTCGCTTCGCTCGCAATGACGGTTTTGAGACAATGTCGGGTTTCTCCGTTCGGCCATCGCCGAATTCCGGAACCCGACCTGCTCCCCTAATCTACCCATGGAAAACCTGAGATGGTAAAGATATGGTCGAAACCATAAAGGTTTCGACCTCAGCGGAATATATTTTTATAAGCTATCGGTTGGTGATAGAGTGTTCACAAGGCGCATGACAGTTCTGAAATAGTCATCCTTATAACAGAATTGGAATAATTGGTATGGAGTTCTAACTTTAAAATTCGCATCTGGAATTTTGTAGACAAATCTCTTCGCATGTGATAAGATTCAACTTCTACGAAACTGCGGAAGATGAAATAAGCCCCGGTGAATCGCACGCAGGAAGCCGGGGCGTTTGACTCTATTACGCAATCACAACACAATTTTTACGATATCCCCCCGACTATATTATCTGTTTGCCACCTGGAAACGATCGAATAGGGTTCAAATCCCGGGCTTACATTCAACTAATCTCAAACTTAGAGATCGCAATATCTTAGCTTCCCATATTACGAGATAAAAACTGGTGTGAGGTTGATATTTCCATATCGTTCCACCGGTAGAATCAAAATCACTGCGATTCATTCAACTCGCTTGATTCAGGCTCTTCTTTAGCCTGTCCCGCGTTAAGCTGCCTGCTTAAAACCGATTTTTTTCGCGCAGCGTTACGATGGTGAATCACGTTCTTTTTACCAGCCTTATCCAAAATCGAAAACGCTTTTTTTAAAATTTCGCTTCTCTTTTCAATTGCGGTTTCGCTTTCGAACTCTTTAGTTATATTCTTAATTCGAGTTTTAATAGCGCGATTTTGCGCTCTGAACACTTTTGATTGACGGTCTCTTTTAGCGGCTTGTTTTGTTGTACCCAAAAAATAAATCCTCCAAATATTTTGAACAATACAGAATTTCCAATATATCGATTTATCGGGCGTTGTCAATAGAAATATGAATCAAAAATGAATCAGGATAAAGAAAAAATACCGCTCTCTAAAGGTGTCGCTCGGTTTTCGGGCGGAACGCTGGTATCGCGAATACTGGGGCTGGTAAGGGAGCAGGTTTTCGCTATTTTCTTCGGAGCGGGGATTTTCACGGACGCTTTTTTCGCGGCTTTCAGAATCCCCAACCTCTTGCGCGACCTTTTCGCAGAGGGTGTTTTCTCCGCAGCTTTCATCCCAACATTCTCAAAGGAAAAAGCGAAAAAGGGAATAAAACCAGCGTTCGAATTAGCTAATATTGTTATCACCGCCTTGACAATAATAGTTTCTGTTATCTGCCTGATTGGTATTTTGTTCTCCCCTCTGATTGTGAGAATAATGGCTCCCGGATTCGCTGAAAATCCGGGGCAAACAGAAGTGACGGTTGCCTTAACCCGCATTATGTTCCCGCTTCTGTTGTTTGTTTCCTTAGCCTCCGCGGCAATGGGAATATTAAACACATTTGGGAGATTCGGAGTTCCGGCATTGGCTCCGGTGATGTTCAACCTTTCTATGATTGTTTGCGGCATTTTTCTGCGTCCGTATGTCAGTCCTCCAATCATTTCAATGGGGATTGGAGTTTTCATTGGGGGGTTGGGACAGTTTCTTTTTCAGATACCGGCATTACGAAAAACCGGATTCCGGTTTAGACCAATGTTCAGCTTTCGAGATCATCGGTTGATAAAAATACTAAAACTGATGCTTCCGGCATCAATTGGCACCGCGGGGATTCAGATAAATATTTTCGTAGCAACGCTGTTGGCTTCTTTGCTGCCCCAAGGCAGTCTTTCGTACCTCAATTACGGTTATCGCCTGATGCATTTACCATTAGCATTATTCGGAGTAGGCGTGGCTTCGGTGAGTCTCCCGAGATTCTCACTGGAGTACTCAAATAGCGGCGCTTCAGGATTAAAGGAAGAATATCTATCAGCAATGAGATTTTCGTTATTTCTAATATTGCCGGCAGCTTTTTTTATACTCTCGACTACATATCCTATCGTGGGCGCAATCTTTCAGCACGGTAAATTCAGATTCGAAGATACGGTCGCAACCGTTAATGTTCTACGTATTTATGCTATAGGTTTATTCGCTTTTGCAGCAGTAAGGATCACTTCTCAGGCATTTTTTTCCATGCAGGACACCAAAACGCCGATGAAGGTTGGGCTTTTAGCTGTTTTTATTAATATCATCCTGAATCTTATCCTTATGCAGCCATTTCAATATTTGGGATTAGCCGCCGCAACCACTATCGCCGGCGTGGTGAATATGACTATGCTGGTCTCTTTACTAAGAATACGTCTTGATGGACTTGGCATTAGGTCGCTGTCTACTTTTCTACTAAAAGCGGTAGCGATAAACGTCGCTTTATCGGCGGCGGCTTACTATATTTGTGAAATCCAAAATATAAACTCAGCCGATGTCCCTGCGCTATCCAGAATAGCGTGGCTGGGGACGATGCTTATAGGTTATGCAACGGGATACCTGGTCTTAAGCAAAATGGCGAAAATAGATGAAGCGCAAAAGGTTATCGAGATATTCAGGACCAAGAAGCCCATCATTCGATAACTTTAAATGCTACTTTTGAAAACCTGTCCATTTCTGCGATTAATTTTAGTTCGATAGGATGGGCAGCGGTGAAATCAAGGAATGCCCTGAAAACATGCATGGCTCCGTCAAAATCCCCTAACAGCAAGATATCCCCGGCTTTGATCCTGGGGGCGATACTCGTTAGAACATATAATGTTGAGCTGTAAATATCCGCATCGAGGTAAATTACCGTTTTTCGATCAAAGGCATGTTGACCAAGAAAGCCCGGTAAAGTATCGTGGAAGCTGCCGGGATAAAACTTACAGCGCGGATCGTCAATAACCGGGACTTCGCCATTAACAGAAAATGTTCCTTCGGGTTGAAATTCCCATTTTTCCGGAAGTCCTGTGAATGAATCGAAACCAAAGAATGCAGATTTGGGATTAGTACTGTTCTCCAATGTCCAGCGCATGGAATTCCCCTTTTCAACTCCGAACTCCAGATAGTCGATTTCCGAACTCCCGAGGTTTTCCTTGTCAATCAGGTAATAATGAAAATTGAGTTCGCTGGTTCGTTCGGGATTATTGCTGCAATAATGGTAATAATCTCCGAGCCGATGTTGGCGACGCCATTTAATGTATTTGCAGTTATATATGAACTTGAGAAATGAATACGAGAAAATATCCATGAGTACAAAGAGTCTGGTAATTTCAAGGAATCTTTGCAGCGTTGATTTGATTAATTGGGGAAAGTTCATAAAATGACGAAATCCGAGCAATCTTCAAGCAATTTACTTCGTACCCAAATATTTGATTTGAAATCAGATTTGGCAACCTATAAATTAATCAAACCTTAATCTTTAAATACGTATTGGTTAATGTTAGAATTCGCTTTAAGCGCTATTGCAGCTTTATTTGTTATCCTCGATCCGCTCGGCGCGGTGCCTATTTTCTTAGGCGCTACCGAAGGTTACACTACCGACAGGCGCAAGCAGATAATCTTTCGCGCCTGCTGGGTATCGCTGCTCATATTGATCCTTTTCGCGGTTTTAGGAAGACTGCTTTTGGATCTATTCGGGATAACCTTACCGGCATTCAGAATTGCGGGAGGTTTGCTGCTTTTGAAGATATCGTTGGATATGCTATATGCCAAGCGACCGGACAGCCATATAACCGATTCCGAAGAAGCGGAGGCATTGGAGAAGGAAGATATTGCGGTAATACCTCTGGCAATGCCGATGTTAGCGGGTCCAGCAACTATTGCCACTGTATTAGTGTTGATGGAGCAAGCTGATGATATGATCAAATCCGGCATTGTGATAGGTTCTATAATAATATCCATAACCGCAACTTTCCTTATATTGCGCAGCTCAACATTTTTCTTCAATCTACTTGGAGAGTCAGGAGTTAAGATTACTATTCGAGTGATGGGTTTGATATTACTGGCTTTATCGATACAGTTTATAAGCAATGGGATCAAGCAGTTATTCCTGACCGGTTAGTTAGAAAATCCGCATTTAATATATCTCAAAAGAATTTAATTGGATTCCGTATATCGAGTTGATTATATTGGAAGCTATGGAAATTCTGGAAACAACTTTGGCAGCGAACCGCTTAAGAGAAATTGCAGAGAACTACTTTGGGGACTTGATCAAAGCTGTGGTGGATGTTAGGCGGGAGTTGATAGCTATTGACGCGGAATTACACTCTGACCTTGAATCTCTACTTTTAGATCACGGATCGGCACAGCAGGACCTTTGGAGAATCAATCGATATCCAGATGTAAGCGGGGAAGATTTCGTGGAATTTGACTCGATGATCAATGTCCGTCCGTCAAATGGTAACATAACCAGGGTAGTCGATGACGAGAGAAGGCGGGAGACAATCAGGGCGATCGTAGACAAATGGATCGAAAGATGACTATTCAGCACAAGGGCTTAACAGTGGAGCGATGGAGTAAAATGCGTCTATGTGAGCAGATGGCGAATATCGGAAGTGAAGTGCACCGTGCTTTTAATTGGCGCAATAAAGGCAATGAGCGTCTGTCGCAAAATGCATTTATTCGGGCACTGGAGTTGATTGATCTGAGCCTGGCTGCGCATACGGAGTATCCGAAGCTCAAGGAATTCGCTCGCATGCGAGAACTTCTGGTTGATTACTTCTACGGTTTCCATGAATATCATACAACTGAGGAATCGTGGAGAAAATATTTTGATCAATTCAATTATATGGCGAGGAAGCATTTGTAGGTAATTATCGAAACCGGGAAGGTTTCAGCTATCCCGCAATAAGCGGAACAAAAGGCAATGCGGATATCGTTTATAATTAGGTATTTCTGAAACTTTTGGCAGGCTGTGCCGTAGTCTTTTAATAAGGCAGCAATAGTCAGATGCAAGAATTTAACCCCCCGGTTTATTTACGCTTACGGCAGTCCGTTAACATGAATAAATAGTCGGATGCCCGGGGGGTTTTATAATTCTGCGAATATAGTCTCAAACTCACTCAGAATATAATCGAAATTGTAAACCTGCGCAAAATTTTTATAGGCATTTCGAGCTAATTCGTTTCTCATCTTCGGATTTCGATACGCCCGAATTATCTTCTCAGCCAATCTTCCATTGTTCCGTGGTTTCGCCAGCAAGGCTGTTTGTTCATCGATCAGTCCAGCCCAGCCGCAGTCAAAGGCGACGATAGGCAGTCCGCACTTCACATAATGATGAATTTTCATAGGAAATCCGTAAGGATCGATTCTTGTGATCAAAGCTAAGTCCGAATTCCTGGCGAAGCTTAACGCCTCCTGCAAGTTTTTCGGAGTATATATCGTAATGCCGGTTTTCCCATCATATTGCTTAAAAAACTCGCTCCAGCGCTTCAGACCGGAATGAGTGGAAATAAGCAGTTTCAAATCCGATAGTTCCCCCCTGGCAATCATTAATGCTTCAAAAGCGGCTCCTATATTCTGATAACCATCGGGATTTCCACTGTAAAGAATATTGTTTCGCTCAGGTTTATTACTCTCAATGCAATCGGATGCTTCCGATTCGAAAGGCGGAGGAATTGTCGAAACAGAATTGACATTATGAGTATCTATGATATATTTAGCGGCGGAATCTGTGAGTGTAATCACCTGGTCAATGTTTCTGAGGATAAAGTTATCAAGGGATTTACCAAGCGAGGATAGGATTGCCGACAATGCGGCTGGGAAATATGTTTCCAATTCTTTTTCTAACAACCCATGTGGAATGTAGATAATCGGGATTGAAGCCTTTTTTA
The DNA here is from genome assembly GCA_964563085.1 of uncultured Ignavibacteria bacterium. Lineage (GTDB taxonomy): Bacteria > Zixibacteria > MSB-5A5 > UM-FILTER-46-8 > UM-FILTER-46-8 > WJIR01. Next base: position 19,372 of record CAZLVS010000004.1, read on the forward strand.
AATATTTCGACAATAACCCGGAATCGAAGTTATGAGATATAATAATATCGGGCTTGATTCGTGTAATCGCCGCGTATGAATTTCTCAGCAGCTTCCTCAATTGGAACACCTTGCTTAAAGATGGTCCGGAAGTTCGTATCCGGGAACGTGCAGGTATATACTCCCCCATATAGTCGGGCGTCACAATGTTAGTACTGTAATCCGCCCCGATAAACATATTAAGATGCAGACGAATTAGATATTGTGATCCGAAAATACCGTGAGGATCTAAAGCGCTTATGAAGAGCAGACGCGGTTTTGACGTGGGTGGTATCCGTTTCGTTTTAGAATCCTGTAGAGTTTAAACAGTTCTTTGAATGCTTTTATAATTACTCTCGGTTTGGCGCCGGACGAGTTACCGGCCGTTCTGGGATAATGGGTAACCGGAAGTTCAACAATATCAAAGCCGAAATCACGAGCACGAATTAATATTTCGCTATTGATAAAGGCGCCGATGGAGTCCATTTGTATCGATTGAAGCACTTCCTGGCGAAATAATTTGAATGCACAGTCAATATCTTTAACCTTTAAACCAAAAAGTATCCTGATCAGCATGCCCCAGCAATAAGCATTAAACCTTCTAATGAAATGTTCCGGTCTCCTAAAGCGATAACCGATAACCATATCCGTGTCGCTCAGCGCTTCAATAAATCCCGGCAACTCATTCATATCGAACTGGAGATCAGCATCGGTGAAAAATACAATGTCGCCCTTGGCGGCTCTCAAACCGGATCTCAAGCTTGCTCCATAGCCGATATTGTCAGAATGCCCGATTAACTCTATATTAGGGTTTTCATCTTGCAGACCGCCCACCAGCTCCGCGGTCTTATCCAACGATCCATCATCGATTACAATAATTTCATAATCTTCGAAGGGTAATCGCTCAACTATGTCAACCGCTCGCCTGATAGCCTCCGAAATATTCTCTTCTTCGTTATGCGCCGGAAGGACTACTGAAATCGACTTAATGTTTTCCGGAATAGTTGCTTCTGAAATTCTGCCGGATATCGTTGAAAGTTCGAACATCTTTGATTCCATCACCTCAGCTTTAGAGCGAAACACTTTAATTTACAACTCAGGTTTAACCTAAAATATAACGAACAAAACGTGTTAAATCAAATATTTCCATATCTTCTTCACCGAATTCATAATCGGAATGATTCCAAATGATATAAAATCCTTCCCGCCTGTGCCCGCCATTGGGAAAGCTTCCCTTGCCCCCCGGATACTCACCGGGAGATAATTCTCGGACTGTTTTACCACCGATCTCCGATGGCAGTAAACCATTAGTGTAACCATCGGGATTATTCAATTCGAGAATCAAATCGGGCGCTTCTTTGGTAAATCTGCCGGAGTATACCTCCTCCGCACGGTAAATCGACTTTACAAGCCGGTTTTGACTACTATCTACGCAGTTCTCAACAGCGGTAATCACATCCTTTAAAACCTTTAACGTATCGTGATATGAAACCGTTCCCTGCGAATATCTTCCTTTGAGATTTAACCTGATGGAGGGGAAATAGTTAAGCTCCTCGGAAAACGCCATGGTTTGGCTCATATCGATGCTGCCGATCCGTCTCATCCCCTCCACTCTATCTGCTATTCCCGATATCTTACTCCTGAAAAAGTATTTCTGCAGGGGTAAGGGAATGTATTTCAGTATCCGCTTTACATTGGAATTATCGAATAGACTTTTCTTTCGGAATTTAAGCAATCCGGCATTTGCAAGCAGATTATTGAGATGAAACACATTCCTGCCGGTTCCCCTGAATCCATGGTCTGACATCAGCAATATTGTCCAGCTATCGTCGAGTTGAGCGACCAACTCTCCGACATGCTCATCGATCCTGGCATATACTTCCGGAATTGCTTGCGCCAATGATTCCGGCTCCTCACCGGTACGCCGGGGGGACTCGCTATCGAAATACCTCCAGAAATGATGACAGGCAGCGTCCGCCTCTCCGAAATGAATCATAAAAAGGTCCCAGTCATCTTTTTTAAGCAACCATCGAGCTATGTTTCCTTTGTATTCAACGGTTTTGTAGAGGCTCTCCGCCGCTTTCTGCATAGTCTCCGCATGCAATTCGACCTGGTCGAATCCGGATATCCTGTATTGACCGAATTTCCTGATGATTTTATCATATAAACCGGCGGGATAGATAAAACTATTGTCGGCGCCGGAAGGCAGCGGACAATCGAATCCCGATATCATAATCCCGTTTATCTCCTCGGGCGGATAGCAGGATGGAAAGTTGAGAACAGCGCATTTTTTACCTGCGCTGGATGCGGTTCTCCAGAATGCGGGGATATTCCTGTTTGAAGAGTTGATAAATTTTACCCTGTAGTGGTAATCGGGCGGGGTGGTGAAGTCAAAAAGTCCGTGTCCGCCAGGATCCAGGCCGGTGTAGAAGGAGTTCCAGGCAGGGATGGTAGCTGATGGGATTGTGGAGAGGGATATACCCGAGCGTCCCTCCGATTTCAACTTGCTGATATTAGGCAGACCATCCCGGAAACGCTCAAAAATAAGTTCGGGATCGCCTCCGTCGATCCCGATAATCAGCAATTTGCCGGGTTTCTTACCCAAACTACTTTTACCTACTTGATGTATCCCAGCGCCTTAAGTCGCTGGATGGTTGCTTCGTCCAGTTCGGTTTCCTGTTGGTCGACCGCCTTCCCTTGCGCAATCAATTCGAAATCCTGTAATATCTTATCCAGCTCCGCAGCTTTTTCCGGCATCGCTGGCGCCAGATTGTTAAACTCCCCGGGATCCTCGACCATATTATACAGCTCCTGAGGTTCCAGTCCTCTGGGGTTGGTGGGATTCGCCCTGATGTATTTCCATTCCCTGCTTCGTATGGAACGCAGGATATGCCCCGCAAGGTCTTCTTCGCTGAATATCCATTCCGGTTCTTCGGCTCGAGCGAAAAGGTTTTCACCGTGCCAGCTTTCGGGGATATCGATTCCACTAAGTGCGAGGGTAGTCGGAGCTATATCTATACTCCGCACCATTGTAGTGTCTGTATACGGTTCAAACGGGATGTCGGATGCCGGTTTGATCATCAAAGGTACCCGGATACCTTCATCATATAGGGTGTATCCATGCCACCACCCGCCATGCTCATAGAACTCTTCGCCATGGTCGGCGGTGACAATAATATGCGAGTTATAATAAAGGTCATTATCTTTCAAATACCGAATCACCTCGCCAAGCATATAATCGTTGTACAGGATATCTTCATCGTAAGCATCGCTGTAGGTTTCCGCTACATCGCCCGGGGGATTCTGGTTAGCGGCGCGCGCGTAACCAACACCGGTAAACGAATTGGGGCCTATTTCGGAATGTTTAAAGAAAGGATCATGGGGATCCATGTAATGAAGCATCATGAAGAAACGCTTGTTTCTATTGCCATCCAACCATCTGAGGGCTTCCTTGTTAACGACTTCAGCCGGTTGATAGAAATGCTGGGGCCAGATTTCATCCGAGAAAAACGTTTCATGCACAGCCCGCAGGGTTGCATATAATGATAGCTTGAAAGCGGACTCGGTAGCATAAAAATGGTAGTCCGGTTTCAGGAAATAGTACTCATCGAAGCCTTGATGGAAATTGAATGATTCCGATAGATTGACATTATCGGCGAAACCGATAGTGTAATATCCCTTATCCTGATAAACTTCGGCGATAGTGACCACTCCATCCGGCATAACATCCGCTTTACTCTGAGCCCTGTGCGACGATGGATACATACCATTAAGTATCGTGGCTATCTGCGGTTTGGTCCAGCTGGATTGGGCTATATGATTGGTATAGTTGATTGCATCGGCGGCGAATGAATCGAAATTAGGCGTTTCGATTTTGTCATACCCGTTGATCGACAGCCTGTCATTCCGCAGCGTATCGATGATTATCATAATAACATTATTGCCCTCAAGATTCTCCGCTAATGCCTGCTTTTCAGGTGGAGTCACGGTCCTGGTTCCATAGATACCTGCGACGACCAGCGCGATTACCGCTACGCCTGCAAACCAAACTATGGCGCCCCAGAATCCCGCCATCATTCGGAAAACGCCAACGCTTGAAAGCATCTTCCAGATAAGCAGCACGATAATAGTGAACAAGGAGAATACTATAAGGATGATTAAGTAATCCAATATCCCGAGTGGACGAGCGTCATTGAGGATTATCTGGAAGTACCTGTATCTCGCCACCACCAGACTCGGCAGCATAAACATAAACGCAAAATAGATTATAAATCCGGCGCTTCGTTTGGGATTAATCTTCAGCAGTTTGTCGATTATATAACCGCCTATGCCGACAAAAAAGCCAACTATGCCGGTAATAATCGCATAGAGAATTACACCGTAGGGAATCAACCAGATTTCAACGATATCGCCTGAAGAAAAAATCACCGTCAGTGATTCCCATATCGCAACCAGCATCCCTGCGACTATCCCCGCGGCGGCGCCGGTCGAAAGGTGATCGGTAAATGAAAACCGCTTTTTCATATCATACATTTTGTGTTATCTCCTTTTAAAATTCTTCTTTGAGAATTCTATGTCCTGGTAACTTTCTGAAATTCCTCTTTCGATATCTTGGTGTGGTAATCTGTGCGGCGCGTCAGGAAGATAATCGCTCCGAAAATATTAACCGATATCGATACGAAGTACCACATCGTGGCGGCTAATACCGTTCGCTGCGCGACCCAGACTCCTTTCGACTTCAGCAGACCTACAAATGCTCCTTCGCGTAAGCCTATTCCGGCAATCGAGAGCGGTATCATAGTAGCGATCTGAGTCAACGGTCCCACCGTTAGTACATCGCCTAATCCCAGTCCCTTCTTGGTATATTTATCATCGGGAACAAGTGTCATATTGATTTCCTTCGCATTCAAAGACTCTCTCTCGGAATCGGTTAAAAACACTTCGAGCTTTTCGTTTTCAGCATCATCCTGCTTGATCCACTGTATATTCATATTTTTGAGCGCTTCCTTAGTTTCCTCGGAGGAAGGAATGGTGCAGAGCTCACCCGGTTGCGCTCCGCCTATACGCAGCGCCATACCATTGGTGAAAAATGTTGAAAACAGGGATATGTAAACCAGAACCCCGAAAATGATCGCCATACCCATCGAACCTTTGCGATTCTTGAAAGTCTGGAACGACTCAACAGCCTTCCGAGCTGGTCCCTCGGTTTTATCTGTAAACGGAAGTATCCTCACAATACTTAGCAGTATCGAAGCCTTAAAGATAAGTATCAGCAGTATCAATAACACCACCAGAAAGAAGATGAAAAACACACCGATAAATGCCGTATTAAGCTGAACCATCGGTAAGGTTATCAGCATCAGGATACTCAGCGCCAGCAGAGTAAGGAATTTCTCCACGAAAACTACCGTAACCGATGGCGCTCCTCGCTGAGTATAGCGCGCAATATCGTAAGCCTTGTACGCTTCTAAACCCAGTCCGGTGGGAGTGAACGTTCCCAGAAACCGCCCAACCAGATAAGTTTTAATCACGTGAGAAATGGGAACATTCAAGTCCTGCGCCACGAGCAAGACTCTCCAGCGAAATATGGAGAAAGTTATCGCCGCTACCTGGGTCAGGATGGATACTGCAAACCACTCAGCCTTACTGGTCGAAATAGCGGTTGAAATATCATCAAAACCGATCTGGAATTTCTTAAACATCAGATAGAGAATTCCGAAAGTAACTGCAAACTTAACAACATTGACAGCCGTTTTTTTCATAATCAGATTATCCTTAAAATGTTATTCTATTCGATGTAACCTAAACTTTTCAATCGACGTTTGATCTCCCGGGTGTCCTCCGATGAATAAACCTTTGCGGTGTGAGTGGAGCGGTCGGCATCTGACTCCGTAACCACCGGGGATTCCTTGGTTCTCTCCGAGAGGAATATTTGCGTGAATGCTTTCCCATCCATATCCTGAGGAATGGGCAAGCCCATGGAGTAAAGAATAGTGGGGGTGATATCCTGAAGGGATAGACCATCAAAGCAGGTATTAACCCGAATATCGGACCCCTTAGAGACGAAAATACCATTCGGGCGATGAAAACCGATCGGTTTGTCGGCACAATGAGTAATAGCCTGATCGGAACCGATATGCTGTCTTCCGAGATATGCATAATTATCGGCAGCAAAGATGATATCGGGGGCATACTTGACGAATGGTCCGCTATATAGTTCCTCGCGGAAGTAAACCTGGTCGATAATTTTCTTACCGGTTTTTTCATCCTTTAGCTCAAGGAGCTTTTCTTTTAACTCGTTACGAGTGATCTCATAATCCGCCCCCTCAGCAGTTACATAAATTCCCTGGCTCGGTATGGAAGCGAAAAACGCCTTCGTTTGAGTAAATTCGATATGTTTCTCAACATCGGTCTTATATGATCCGCGCGTCTTTCTAATCGCTCTGCGAATAAAACGCTGAACTAACTTTGGCACTATAATTTTGCCAATGCGGCTATCCCCAAAATCCCAGAGCTTGAAAAACGCCCTGTTAAAAACAGTTCGTTTCTTCAGCCTTAAATATCCCCAATCTTCCAGGAGTTTATTGACATTGATATATGCTTTCGTTCCTCCGAATCCGTGATCGGAAATGACAAACAAGTAATCATCTTTGCCGCTCAGAGAGTCTATCTCGCCCAACATTTCATCCTGAAGCTGATACAATTCGATTATTCTATCATAGATAATCCGTCCGTCGCTTGTTTTTCTGAATGAGTCATCATCGGGCTCAAGATACTTCCAGAGCAAATGCTGAATACGATCCGGGAGGATGAAGACGGCAAAAAGGAAATCCCATTCTTTGTTTGTTATCAAATAACGCAAAAGCTCTTTACGCTTCTCAAAGCTCTTCCGGAGTTCGTCGAGGAATTTAAGACAATCCTCTTTATAAGTAGTATCATATCTGGGAATATCTATATTGATGCTGTAGTCGGGAATAACTGAAAGCAACTCATCTTTAAACTCAGGCGGATATGTAAAAGCGCTGCCTTCGGAGGGAGTCATCATACCGGAGACCATCAAGCCGTCGACCGGTTCGGGCGGATAGGTCATGGGTAGATTGAGCAAAATAGTTTTCTTATTATGATTATTAAGAATCTGCCATATCTTAGCGCCGTTTATGGAGTTTTGAGATATAAGCGTTCTTTGCGGGTCCTGATGATAACTCTTCCTGAAATCGAATATACCATGTCTGCCGGGATTCTTACCCGTATAAACGGTTGACCAGGCTGCAGGGGTAGTGCAGGGCATAGTCGATTGCAGCTGCCCGGCTGAGCCAGCTAAGATCAGCTTCTTTAAGTTCGGCAGCTTATCCTCGTTCACTAACGGTTTCAATAAGTCAAACGTTGCGCCGTCTAAACCGATAAGAATTGTCTTGCTATTTCGTACTTGCAGTTTCTTTATCCTCTCCCATAAGCGGGATTATAAACCAGCGATTTCAAAGCCATGATTATACTTAATGGGCTCTGCTATGTCAATGATTAAATGTCTAAAAACTTTGGTGGTTCCTTATCAAATCAACCATATATACAGCGGAAATCAATCTTGTAATCTTTGAATTGCTTTACAAATAAAAATAAAAGGAACCGATTAAATTATTTGCGGGTTCATTTTTTTTATATTATTTTTTGTGGAATATTATAGCTTTGATTCCTGTAGATTATTGCATTTACAACTTTGACTTCGAAGAGGATTGTGAATTGATGTTTTCTGACGAACTGTGTGAAAGAAGACGTGTAGTAATAACCGGTCTGGGTGCGATTTCCCCTTTAGGACATAATGTAAAGAGTCTGTGGGACGGATTGCTCCAGGGGCGTTCCGCGACCGGAATCGTGACGAGATTCGATCCCTCCGATTTTCCCGCCAGGGTAGTCGCTGAGATAAAGGATTACGATCCGACGGAGTACTTTGACAGGAAAGAAGCTCGGAGGATGGATCTTTCTCATCAATATGCGCTTATAGCAGCCAGAGAAGCGATGAACGACGCCAGCTTAAAGGGCGAGGATTGCGATCCTGAACGGGCTGGCGTAATTATCGGGCATCACTGCGGAGGAGTAAGCAGCCTCACGGAGAATTACGATGCTATGAAAACCAAGGGACCCCGCCGCATATCCCCGTCGAATATAGCTATGATTTTCTCCGATATGGCGCCGGCGCTTATTTCGATGGAGTACGGATTCCTGGGCGTTAATTATACCACGGTTTCAGCATGCGCATCCGGCGCACATGCGATAATCGACGCACACAAGGCGATCCGCGACGATGAAGCGGATATAATAATCGCAGGCGGCACCGATGCGCCCATAGTTCCTTTAGCGTTCGGCGGCTTCTGCGCTATGAAAGTAATATCAACCAGTTATGAAGAACCGGAAAAGGTTTCCAGGCCCTTTGATGCTAAACGAGATGGATTTGTGTTAGCCGAAGGTGCAGGTATAATGGTGATGGAATCGCTTGAGCATGCAGAAAAACGTGGGGCAAAAATCCATGCTGAATTAATAGGATATGGAATGTCAGCCGATGCATATCATATAGTGGCTCCTAACCCGGAAGGCAGGGGGGCTGCATTGGCTATGAAATGCGCTCTTGAATCGGCAAAAGTTAAACCTGCGGATTTGGATTATATTAATACTCACGGTACATCCACAATCGCAGGTGATAAAGCCGAAACATCAGCTATAAAGAGCATCCTTGGTGAAGATGCCTACAGAATAACTATAAATTCATCAAAGTCCATGATTGGACATTTGATAGGAGGAGCGGGCGGAATCGAAGCTCTAATAACAGTTTTGACCATCAACAGCGGGAAAATACATCCCACAATTAATTACGAATATCCCGATCCTGATTGTGATCTGGATTATTCGGCGAATAAGATTACCGAAAGGAATGTTGATATTGCGATATCCAATTCCTTCGGTTTCGGTGGTCATAACACAGCTTTGGTTTTGAAGAAATTTAGGGGCTGATTCCGGTAACCGAGTATTTCTTTTTAAATTCGTAGAAGGGATTTATACTCTAATCGATAGGGGTGTAATAATGAGTAGTCGTAGAATTGTTATTACCGGAATGGGAATTATTGCCCCGCTTGGTTTGCGGGTATCTGAATTCTGGGGAAACATGCTTGCCGGTAAATCCGGAGTTCGGCCGATATCTCGATTTGACGCCTCCGAGCTTCCAATCAGGATGGCGGCGGAAGTGAAAGGTTTTACGCCGACCGACTATTTCACCGATAAGGAAATACGTCGAATAGGGCTATCGCACCAATATCTACTGGCAGCCGCTCAACAGGCGATGGAAGCAAGCGGACTGCTGTCATTTAACTTCGACTCGCATAAAGCCGGCACTATCATCGGTACTTGCTGCGGGGGAGTAAGCGAGTTAATCGGGCAGTATGATCTCTCTCTGCGCAACGGTATAAAAACAACCTCACCCTTCTTAACCCAATTGATGTTCAGCAATATGTATTCCTGTTTAATCGCATTGAAATACAAACTCCATGGTTTAGGATACGCAACCGCTTCGGCATGCGCTTCCAGCGCACACGCTATGGGAGATTCGTATCGGGCAATCCAACGCGGTGATGCCGATATAATTGTAACCGGCGGGACCGATGCGCCGATAGTGCCCTTTGCAATGGCAGGATTTAATCGAATGAAAGCGATGTCACGTCGAAATGATGCGCCGGAAAAAGCCTCACGTCCTTTCGATGCTGAACGCGACGGTTTTGTGATTGCTGAAGGAGCAGGAGTTCTAATTTTTGAGGAGCTTGAGCACGCCATCAAACGAGATGCTGAGATACTTGCTGAAGTAGCCGGTTACGGTATGTCCTGCGATGCTTATAGCTGGACAGTGCCTGAACCTGATGGGGAACTTGCCGCTGCAGCAATTGAGGAAGCAATAAAAGATGCAGCAGCCAAACCGATTAAAGTCGATTACATCAATACTCATGGGACATCGACTCCCCAAGGAGATGTAGCGGAAACCAAAGCGATTAAAAATGTATTTGGTGAACATGCCTACAAACTGACCGTTAATTCCACCAAATCAGCTATAGGCCATTTACTGGGAGCTGCAGCAGCGGTTGAAGCAATCGCTACTATCATGACCATCCGCGATGGGAAAATCCATCCCACCATAAATTTCGAAAATCCGGATCCTGACTGCGATTTGGATTATTCTTTCAATAAGGTTACAGAAAAGGAAGTTAATATCGCCGTATCAAATTCGCTCGGTTTCGGGGGATTGAATACCGCTTTAGTGATTAGAAAGTACAAACCTTAGCCGCTGCTATGACGAGCCGGTTTTGGGAAATTTTCGTGCTTCCTTACCCCCTTTGAAATCTTTCCACAGAAAGCTAATGTTCTTGCCTTTTGCGGCTTTGGTTATAATTTCGATCGACTCCTCATTAATCTCCCATAGCTGCGTCTTCTTGAAGCCGAATCTCCTTTTATGATAATTGATATAAACAGGTTTATAACCGATCCTGCGATGCATTTTAAGGCTTCCCCGATCTCCAATATAAACCGCGCCCCAGAAGTGCTCAATACCCCTCTCCATCCAGTATTTTTGACCATGCTTAAAAGCGGCGAATTCGTAACCCTTTCCGCGATGAGCTTGATGAACCACGATATCGATCCCCCAAGAATCATCCGGGCTTAAAGGGATGTCATAATAACCGAAATCCTTCTGCACGAGAGGATCAATTCGCCCTATTGAATTCCAACCGTACGAAATTATTTCCCCATTTAGCCTACCGACCAGACATGTAGAACCATTTGCAAAGAGTTTCTTAAACTGACGCCTCCTCCATGGATATACCAATCGCATCAGCTCATCAGGGTTTTCAGGATCGACTTTATCGAGGCTGAGGTTTCGGTCAATATTCCAGCGATCAAGAGTATCCATTTCGTCCATGCGAACTTTGAAAACGATACTGTAGGAATCGAATATCAGGAAACACCTGAGACGATAGCGTATATAATAGTTGAAAGCGTCTTTCAACCACTGTCTAATGCTCAATCTATAAGGTTTGAAATACATGTTAGACTGTTAATCGCGATAAATCTGTACGTTGAACAATACTTAAAAGAAATCAAAATCGATAATTAATATCAAAAGATGTTTCAACGTCAACAAAAATATATCCAAAATTAGAAATTTCTCTTGTCAGGATTGACAAATATATATATCGGCAGTATGTTTAACGATTATTAATGTTTGAGAGGCTATAATGGAGACTAAAGCCAAGTATTATGAAATTAAGCAGGATAACAAAATAAAGTGCTTACTCTGTCCGGTAGGCTGCTTACTCGGCGAAGGTAAGGAGGGCGTCTGTATGGGCAGGTATAACAAAGATGGCGAGATGGTGGTGACGAATTACGGTGAAGCGGTATCGCTATCTATCGATCCCATTGAGAAGAAACCTCTCTACCATTTTCACCCGGGCAGCATGATATTGTCTACCGGACCAAACGGATGCAGCTTGAGATGTAAAAATTGCCAGAATTGGAATATATCTCAAGAAAAATCCCCCACCGGATATGTATCACCCGAGAGGATGGCGGAATTATCAACTCAAAACGACTCCATCGGCATTGCATATACCTATACCGAACCGTTCATGTGGTTTGAATACCTATGCGACACCATGCCGCTGGTGCGCCAAGGCGGGGGGAAAAATGTGATGGTCACCAATGGCTATATTAACCGAGAACCCCTGGAAGAATTGCTGCCGCTGATAGATGCAATGAATGTGGATCTAAAATCGATGGATGATGATTTCTACCGGAGGATCTGCAAGGGGCATTTAAAGGAAGTGCAGGAGACAATCGTGAGGGCTTATAAGTCCGGTGTACATCTTGAGGTAACAAGTCTTTTGATATCAGATCTTAATGATTCACGCGAAGATGTGAGTAGACTTGTTGACTGGATCGCTTCGGTTTCACCCGAAATACCGCTGCACATTTCCCGATATTTCCCATCATATAAGATGGACAACCCTATTACACCTATCGAGTCACTTGATATGGCATACAGGATCGCAATTAAGAAGTTAGATTACGTATATGTAGGAAACACTCATATCGAAGGAACGACCGATACTTTATGTCCGAAATGCGGAGAAACATTGATTTCAAGAAGCGGTTATCAAACTGAGGTAAAGCACCTGGAAGGGGCTGAATGCGGTAATTGCGGAGCAAATATCAATCTTGTTCTCCATTCTCCCAAATAAAATCAATATTCTTCCCCTTGGTTATTTCCTTAAGTTCAGGAAGTATTTCCTGGTTAACGGGGATGAGTTTGGTCTTCATGATACCCAAACATTTCTTCATAACATGCATATATACCGGTCTGTATCCTAATCGGTAGTGTATTTTCATACTTCCTCTTTCTCTGATATTTACGGCGCTCCAGACATTTTCCATGCCTTGCGACATCCAATATTCACTACCGTAAGCCATACCATAGAATTCGGCGCCTCTTCCGCGATACTCCGGATCAACCACGATATCAACATTCCAAACGTCCTTCTCACCCATGGGAATATCCATGCCGTATAAGTCTTGAACGTGAGGGTCAACCTCTCCAACTGAGGTCCATCCGTAGGATACAATTCTACCCCCGTAAATACCAACAAAGCAAACGGAACCACTCCTCAAGTATTTTTCGAATTCCTTTCTTCGCCAGGGATAAACCAATTTATTCAGCTTACCGATGGTTTTCTCGTCTAAGATCTCCATTTTGTACCTATGTTTTCGCTTCCATCGGTCTTTTAGTTTCAGTTTTTTATACGGCGCCTTCAATACGATATTGTAATTGTTGCTATGCAAAAATGTCCGGAATTTGAACCTTATAAAGTGATTAAACCAGTCTCGAATCATAGCTATGATTCCGCCGCTGCGAGGCTTAAAATGCACGAATGAACTCCTTAGAGATAATATTCAATATTTCCAGTTTGAAAATCCCCTTTTGGTGAATGAACATGATAATAAAATAAATATTAATTGTCAAACCTTTTGGCGTATTTCTATGCAAAACCTATGCAAAATGGATGCAATTGTTCTACATTTTTTTTGGTTATGGAGCTATCATTTTACCGCAATTCGTTATTTACAATTCCGATAGAACAAACCGGAGCAACCGAAGTATGATAAATGGGCGACGGTTAACGCCTTGATGATACTTCTTGACAGGTTATACAATGGTTGATTAATTGGATCAATGATTAGATGTGATAAAGAGAATTCGTTTTGTAAAGGAGCTTTAATTGAAGAGTCTACTTTCTAAGTTGATAGTCCTCCTCATAATTGCGTTTGCCATGTTATTTACTCAGATCAGCTGCAGCGACGACAGTACTAATCCGAAGCTTGCACCATGTTACGATTTAACAATTACAACCGACGGATTAGGGGTTGTTGAAGTTGCTCCGGACTCAAATTGCTATCACGCGGGAACAGAGGTAGAGCTAACCGCCATACCTGATAATGGCTGGTTGTTCGATTTATGGACAGGCAATGTTGCATTCGAGGACAGCGCCGAATTCGACAGCGCTATTGTGGTTACATTCGGAGGTGAGGATATCGAATTGACGGCGTCTTTTGTCGAAGATAGCGCTTATACCGATTCGGTAACTCTAAGCGGAAGTGTGACGCGGCAGGATGGAATTTCGCTACAGTATCCGGTGTTACTTTTGATAAATGCAGACTTTGACAGCATATTGGCATCCTGGGATCTAACAAGCGGTGTTGATTCGGTTGATTTTGAGGTGAAATTCTCGGTTGATGACATCACCTCGTCATATATACATGCGATAGATAATATAGATGATGACGAGTGGCTTTTCGAGGAGAATGAGCCCTGGGATTGTTATGATCCTGATGAGGATCTGGATTGTAATTTCGTTACTTATGACAGCGGACAGGTGATTGAAAATATAGACCTGACGCTGGACCTTTTCGGTCGAAAGCAGCGGGCGATTCATTACCCCGTAATGAAGCTGAATAAGTAGCCTTATTACCCTTTACGTAGGATTCTCTTATAAACCAAAATAAAAAGGAACCGGTTATGTTCTGCCGGTTCCTTTTAACCCTAAAAGTTCATAATTATTGTTAACGGCAGCAGAGGGTTTAAGCGCCTCCGGCGTGCTTGCCTTCCGGTGTCCTTTTTGAAATCCCAATTCTAATCCGTCAAAAAACTATTGTTTTTAAACTCCCGAAGGGCAAGCAAACTGCCTCACAACCTCAGAAAGACTGCTTCGTCGCCCCGCATTTTGCGGGACTTTTCGCAATGACAGCAACATAAGTCATTGCGAGCCCGAGGCATGCCAAGCCAACTAATCCAATCAAGGGATCATCTGAATACTTTACTCGCCTGGAGTTTTTCCTGCCAGTTATCTACATACGGCTCATCTTTGGCATTTGAATGGAACAATCTAAAATCTCCATGTCCCTGTTCATCCACGAACACGAAGATTTTCTCTCCCGATTGATCCGGAATGTTATAATACCGCCATATCTCAAAAGGCACCGTATCGACTTCAAACCTGTAATCATCCGTCTCGGCAGGGGGACCATACATGATAAATATCCTTCCCTTATCGGTTGCCCAGCCCTTTTGATAACTACGGCTGGCGAAAGAGGCGTTGGCATAATCCCATCTGGCGTAATGCTGCACCTGGAATTCATTCAGTTCGTTATTCGGCGTGGGATCCCTTTCCTTCCAGAAATCCTCGATGAAATTATTTTTGCCCTCAAGGTTGAGGCTGTCATAAATTTTCAGTTCACGTCCGCTGGCGATGTGACTGATCTGTTTGCGCACTAATTCAGCTTCTTCCTCATTGTCAATCCTCTCCGCCTCAGGATGCGACTGAAATAGGGCTCTCATCAGCGGATTCATTGCATAATACTCCGAATGCTTAATGATAAACGGCTTGACGCTTGTCACTTTCTTGCCGGTAGTGAAATCGGTCACAGAAACCCTGAGCTGGTATTTTCCGTCAGGCAGGGCAAAAGCATTTACACCATTCGATAGAACAGCGGAGCTTCCCGGCTTGTCATATTCCGCCGAGTAAAACTGCATAAAGGTCTTACCGGTAGCATCGAGCGCGGCGACGCTAACCTCGAATTTACCGGGATTCTCGGAATCGAACTGCATTCCTTGAACTTCGGCATAAAAGTAGATAAAGTTGTTCTCCGGTACATAAACACCGGAGGCATTGGGAATAACCAGCACTTCATCCTTCACCGATGGTATATCAACCGTGTCCGGATTTAAGGAGTATGCCAGTTGAATCTGTGATAGTTTTAATCCCGACTCGGTATAATCCGGTACGGTAATCCTTTCTCTGACCTTAGCATTCAGACCGGAGTTTACGTCCTCTACTCCAACTGTCAGAACATATTCCCCTGGTTTTACGAAAGCCGGAACGGTATCGAAGAATTTAAATTCCTTCCTATTTAATTCCTGCAGGTCTGCTACGGATGTTTTACCCTGCCAGCTTATTTGATCGACCGAATCACCCGCTACCGTATCCAACCTCAAGGTGATATCCATCGCCGCCTCGTATCTTTCACCGGCAGGTACGAACCTTAACTGGGAGCGAGGCAAGGTATAATAAACCTCCAGCAGCGTTTCCAGCGTGTCTCCTTCTTCGGGGAAGCAAGCTGCATCTATGCTCAATCCCAAACCGTTTTGGGCATTGACACTCTGGCTTGATAACATCATTATCAAACCCAAAACCACTATTACTTTTGCACGCAGCAAGTTACTCATTTGATCCTCCAAGCTTAAAACCAAATTATATTCATTACTAATCCATCCTTAAAGCGCCTGATCCCGGATAGGCAAGTTCATAATATCCAAATCCGTTTCTGTCCACAAATACAAACTTGCGATGGTATCGATAGTAATACCATATTTCATAAGGTCTGCTATCGATTTCAAAGGGATGACGCTCTATTTCCTCGGGTTTTCCGTACGTAATATAAATTCTTCCGAAATCGGATAGATAACCGGGACGACCATATCCGGAGAAATTATGATTCGCATATCTAACGCGCTTGTAATACTCGTCTTTCAGCTCGTTTTCAGGCGTGGTGGGAGACGGGTCGCGCGTATCCCAAAAATATTTGATCGCCTCCAAACGCTGATCCGGTTCAACATCGCGGATAGAATCCCGCTCGCCGGGTAAAGCGACGTATCTGAGAATATCCACCGCATATTCAAAATCCCTCTTTACCAGAGTTGCCAGCGACCAATCTATAAAGAATATTTTGGAACGAGAGGTGTACTCGCCTTTTAATTCCCTATCTCCAACAATTACTTCGAATTCATAATTGCCCGGGGATAATTGTGAAATATCCAGATCGCCCAAAACAGGGATTGCTCCTTCCATCGCCTCGGTTCTGGATACGTTTAAAGTGTCGTCCAGTAATAAATCGCCTCCCAGTTCCTTGATCTCATAACGAACTCCCATAATATCAGGAGTATTGTCTCGGGGATACAATTCGAAATAGAATCCCGGCTTATCCTTCTCGCTATCAAATGACACCGATGCCGCCGGCGGAACCACCTTACCGTATCTGATGAAATCATCTTCATTCACGATATCGCTGGATGCAAAAGGTTGAGTGAATATCAGTCCGGAGAGCGTCATCGGAGCTTTAAAATGATCGCTTTCCACTTCGAATTCGCGGATTGATTTCAAGTTGGAGACCCGGTCCGTCAAGAACACCTCGACCTTATACTCAGCCGGCTCCACTTCGAACCACCTTCGTTCCAGAAAATATGCGGTTCTTTCCTTGGAATACTGCTGCGGATTGGAGTTGTCGAATTCCCGTTCCCAACTTGCTCCCGTAACCTGATTTCCATCTTTATCCCTGATAATTACCGCAAGCTCATACTTGGATACTCTTTGCCGATCCTCCTTGATAGAATACAGGTTCTGAAAGGGAACTCTGATGAATATATCCAGCATGAACCTGTTTTGCGGCGGTTCCGCAAATATTGCATAATCGAAGCTGAAATTGGGGGCTCCTGCTGATTCCACCCGAAACTGCTCAGGACGACGCTGAGCTTCCACGGCGGCTGCTCCGGAGAGGATTACAGCTATCGCAGTCATGTATAAAAGAAGCGCTCTATTGTTTTTTCTCATATAAATTCACCATCCATCCATAAACATAAGCTAATAATTATATAACTGCAATACCTATACGAATTGTTCGGCAATTACATATATATTATACGAAAAAAGATAAAGTTTGTTTTTACGGCGGGCAGCTCTATTCATATCTCAAAGCCTCGATCGGATCGAGTTTTGCAGCGCGCGTTGCAGGATAAATTCCAAAGAACAATCCAACTCCAACAGAAAAACTGAATCCGATCACCATTGACGGAATCGATACGGTTGCCGCCAACGGCGTGGCGGCATTAATAATCATTGCAGCTGATAAACCGAAAGCGATACCTAATAATCCCCCGCTTCCTGTCATCGCCATAGCCTCCACTAAAAACTGCCATAGTATATCCCGTCGACGAGCGCCGATAGCTTTTCGAATCCCTATCTCGCGGGTGCGCTCTTTAACAGAAACCAGCATAATATTCATCACCCCGACACCTCCCACCAGCAAGGCGATTGACGAAATCACTATCATGACCAAATATATGGCGCCGGTGATCTGCCGGTATATATCCATAAGCGCCTCCTGCGTGAAAATCGCGAAATCGTTCGGTTTATCATAAGGAACACCTCGTCGCCTTCTCAATAATTCGGTCATCTCATCGATCGCCTCATCCATAAGGCTATTTTTCTTAGCCTGCACGCCGATCCAGACCCCTTCATCGCCAGGATAGATTTTTTCATAGGTTGAGAGCGGAATAAGCACATAATTATCCATCGATTTGCCCAAAAGGGACTTACGCTCTTCAGCAATCCCAATAACGGTAAATTTCCCCTTGTTTACCATGATAGTTTTCCCGATAGGATCCTCATGCGGAAACAATCCCTCGGCTACATCCGCTCCCAACACAACCGTGTAGGTTCGGTAAAACATATCCATCTCGTTGAAAAAACGACCTTGTTCCAGAATAAGGTTGTATACGATCTGATAATCAGGAGTAACGCCGCTAAGTTCAGGTCTGGTGACTTCGTAGCTGCGATACCTGGCATGATTGCCATCGGGATATTGCCACCATGATTTAGATGGGGATACAGCTTCAACCGATGGACAAAATTCCTTGATGGCAAAAGCATCTTCCACGGTCAATCTCTTGCGGTTTCTCTCCTCCTCGTTGTGCCCGTTTATGCTGATCCCCGGTTTATATCGCGATACGAAGATAGCGTTGGAACCGAGTGATGCTATTTGCTCAGCCATACTCTTATTCAGTCCCTGAATAATAGCAACCATTCCTATCACGGCCGTCACTCCGATGAAAACACCCAAAACGGTTAAAAAGGAGCGCAGTTTATTGGCTTTCATAGCGCCCCAGGCTAAAACGACATTTTCAAATAAATCTCTTACTTTCATAAAGCTTTACTCATATCTTAAAGCGTCAATAGGATCCATGCGGGCAGCTTTCATTGCCGGGTAGATTCCGAAGAAGATACCTATAACGCTGGATATCAAAACGCCGGTGACAATCGACCAGGTCTCCACCGAAGATGGGAGCGGAGTAAAGGCGGCTATGATTTTGGCTATTGCAGAGCCAAACGCTATCCCAATAAGCCCGCCGATTATGGAAAGCGTCAGCGCTTCGATTAAAAACTGCCACAGGATATCCTTTCTTCTGGCTCCTAAGGCTTTTCTGATACCAACCTCCCTGGTCCTTTCCGTCACCGAAACCAGCATTATATTCATAATGACAATTCCGCCGACAACAAGAGAAATCGAAGATACGCCGATTAGGACCAGCCAGGCGAGCTGCGTAAAACTGTTATAAATTTCCATCACGCTTTCCGACGTAAAAAACTCAAAATCATCCGGTTCCGAATACTTAACATGCCGCCGCGCCCTCAAAATAGAGCGAGCCTCATCCATCGCTTCATCCATTTTGGTGTATTCAGCAGCTTTGACGAAAATCTGGAGAGAACCTCCGCGCGAAAAATATTTGCTGTATGTTGATAGCGGGGTTATTGCCCAGTTATCCTGATTGGCGCCCAGAATGGAGCCTTGGGGCTTTCCGACGCCGATAATAGTAAAGTAATACCTGCCGATTTTGATTTTCTGCCCGATGGGGTCGGTGAATGGAAAAAGGTGTTCTGTCACATCTGATCCCACGACACATACAGACCTTCTGTGTAGTTCATCGGATTCCGTAAAGCTCCTTCCCCGTTCGATATCGGTAGTTGCAATCTCGAAATAGTTATAAGTAACGCCATTAACTGTCGTGCCGCCAATTTTATCGTTTCCGCGCTTTATAGTCATTGACCTGGGAGAACTCGATGCGCCTACATGCTGGCAGTTTCCACAAAATTCATCAATTGCAGCCATATCTCCTTTGATTAAGTCCTTACGTTTCCTTACCTTATACCATTGTTCCTGGGAAGTGACCAAACCGTATTTATCGATAAAAAAAGTAGTGGAACCGAGCTGGCCGATCGCTTCCGAAACAGACTTATTCATGCCGTTGATTACGGAGACAACCGCAATCACCGTCATCACTGCGATAACCATCCCCAGTAATGTAAGGATTGCTCGAAGTTTGCTGGCAACCAGGGAAGCGATGGCTAATTTAATGCTTTCGAAAATTTGATGCACTTATTTAACTACTTCCTTTTCCACCGCACCGTCGCGCAGGTAAATAATACGCTGGGTGCACTCGGCGATATCCTGCTCATGGGTAACCACGATCACGGTATTGCCCTGCTCGTGAAGCTGTTGAAAAACATCCATTATCTCTTCGCTGGTTGTACTGTCGAGATTACCGGTGGGTTCATCGGCAAGGATAATGGATGGGTTGTTTACGAGCGCCCGCGCAATAGCCACGCGCTGACGCTGCCCGCCGGATAATTCATTCGGTTTGTGATTCATTCTATCGGTAAGATCCACCGCGCTCAATGCCGCCTTTGCGCCTTCAAGCCTTTCTTTGGCGCCGGTACCGTTATAAATCAATGGCAATTCAACATTATGCAAAGCGGTAGCGCGCGGCAGCAAGTTGAAAGTCTGGAAGACGAAGCCGATTTCCTTGTTTCTCACAAAAGCCAGTTCGTCATCGTTCATACCGGAGACCGCTCTACCGTTAAGGATATACTCGCCTCGGCTGGCGGTATCAAGGCAGCCGATTAAATTCATAAGCGTGGACTTACCCGAACCGGAAGGTCCCATAATAGCGAGATATTCGCCCCTCTCGACCTGAATACTCACCCCCCGTAAAGCATGAACCGTTTCAGTCCCCATAATATATGTTTTCCATAAATCACGTGTTTCTATAAGCAAGGTGACCTCCTCAAATAAACTACTTGCCTTCGGATTCCACGAAATCGCCGGATTTAAGAATCCTTAGCATCTGATAACTGCCGGTAATAACGCTATCGCCCTCGGCTGCTCCCTCGATAATCTCGATACTCTGCTGGTCTGCTAAGCCTGTGGTAACCGGACGGAACTTCGCTTTGCCGTCAGTTACTAAAAATACACCTTCCACCGGTTCTTTTTCATCCTCTTCTCTCCCATCGCCTTCGGCATCTTCCGCTTTGGCGCCATTGCCCGTCACAGATTCCGCAATAATGGTATCCGAAGCCGCCCGCATAACTATAGATTGTATTGGTACATTGACCGCATTCTCACTTACTCCGGTGCTGATATCAACGGTTGCGGTCATACCCGGTCGAATGCCCTTGACAACATCGGTAAATAAAATAGTTACCAGAAAATTAACTACCTGTTCCTGAGAACTGACGCCAACTATACGCGCCGAGTTCCCGATTTCAGTAACTACGCCCTCGAAAGTAGTGTCGGGATAGGCATCAAGGTCAATATCGACATCCTGCCCTGCTTCGACCAAGGCGATATCGGTTTCATCGACCTCGGCTTCCACTTCAATTGCAGATAAATCCGAAACCACCATGATTACCGTTCCCGGATTGTTCATGGTGCCTATAACCACGTTTTCCCCCTCTTCGGACATCAGAGCAGTAATCGTTCCGGCGATAGGCGACCTGATTGTGGTTTTCGAGAGTTGATCCTTTGCTTGCTCCAGGCTCGCTTCGGCTTGAGCTACCAATGCCTTGGCGGAATTATATTCAGCGCGGGAGAGATCCAGAGTTTCCTGAGATACCAGCTTTCGCTTGAACAGCTCCTGATTTCTGTTAAATGCGATTTCCGCTGTTTCAAGCGAAGCCTGAGCTTGCAGTAAAGATGCTCCGGCGCGGGCGACATCGGCTCCGTAGCTGGCGGGATCAATCTGCACGAGTAAATCGCCTTTCTTCACTTTCTGCCCTTCCTTGACCGGCAATTTAATTATCCTGCCCATTACATCAGCAGATATCTGTACTTCCTTTTTTGCCTGTACCCTGCCTGTGGCGGTAACGATTGATATTATATCACCTCTCTCCGCGGTCTCAATTCTGACCTTTTTGGCGTCGACCTTGGTTTGACTTACTGTAATAAATACAAGAACGGCAAGAATTATTACTATTATTCCACCAACGAATATTTTCTTTTTCGTTTTTGCCATTATTTTCTCCGCAGCATTAATGAGTTTTCTAAAAGCCCATGGCTTTTTCAAGCTGACTTACCGCAAGATTGTAATCGAAGAGAGACTGAATACGGTTTGCTTCCGCCAGTTTATAATTAACTTGAGCATCGATTACATCAAGAATGGTTGCGGCGCCCAAATTGTACTTTTCCTGAGCAAGATCAAAGTCCTCCTGCGCCGCCTTCTCGGATTCCTCGGTAAGCAAAAGTTTCTGGTTGGCTTTTTGCAGATTCAGGAAAGCCTGTTTAACCTCCAGTGCAACCGCATTTTGAGAAGCGAAATAATTATCCTGCGCACTGCGGTATGTAATCCTCGACTTAGTATAAGAAGCTTTGGTCTGAAAGCCGTTGAAGATGTTAAAGTTGAGCGAGCCGGATACATTCCATCGGTAATTCTTATCCCAGAAATTATCGACAAAATAATCCAGGGATTGTTCATTCCAACTATATGAAGCGCTCAAAGTCAATCTGGGAAACCAGCTTCCTCTTGATGCGAGTTTATTGTACCTGGCGGCTTCGAGATTTCTCTCCGCCTGAAGAAGCCCCGGATGTCGTTCCATCGCCGCATCAACGGCATCCTCATAATCGTATTCGATCTGCCTGATAGATAACTCCTGAACCGGCTCGATCTCCAGATTAACATCGCGATTCATGATGTAATTTAGGTCAGCCATCGTTAATTTATAGTTGTTTTCCGCCTCGACTAAATCCAATTTATCATTGGCGACCTGCACCTTCGCCTTTAACACATCTGATATCGAGGCGGACCCTAACTCGTATCTGCTTTGAGCAATCTTGAGTTGTTCCTGACCTCTGCGTACCGCATCATTTCTGACCTCAATTAACATCCGCGCTTTGTCCAGGGAATAATATTTCTCCTTGACTTCATATACAATATCCTTGACCGTCATTTCATAACCGTATCGCCTCCCGGAATTATCAGCCTTAGCCCCATAAACTCCGTAGATATTAGCTCCGCCGTCGAAGATGGTCTGAGACAATTGAAAGCCGGCGGAGTAGTTTTTACTTACCGAAATTCCGGTAGAAGCGCTCACGAAGCTCTGAGTATTCTCATCATATCGCAGGAAATCGGTAGGACCCGTGATAGTGCGCGATGCGCCCAACCAGCTATCCAGACGAGGCATCAAACCTCCATAGGCAGACCAAACATCCTGTCGGGATTTGTTATATTCATGCTCCGCTGAACGAATATCAAGGTTATTCTTTTTTGCGATGTCGATGCACTGCTCAAGCGTTAGTCTTTCCGCTGAAACAGGCAGGCATAGCAGTAGAAGCAGTAAAATGTTCAAAAGATAAAAGCGAATATGCTTTGCATTACTAATCATATTAGTCTCCTAAATAAATTATCCGGACTATCAAACTCCAAAAAATCCGCCGAAGATATTCGAGAGAGCAGTTGTGATCAAAATCCAAATCAACCACAACACTCCTACGGATATAAATGATTTAGTTTTGGAGAAATCATATATTATCGAAAAGCCTACACCTACTAAAATGTATATCCAAATTGTGAAGAACTCGAAATGTCCGAGGAACTTGTATAAAAACGACTCGGACATGGACGCGGGAAGAAATAAAGTAGGCGCCAGAGATACTTCCAATGTACCCTTCACATTTACCAGAATCGCATTCACAATCGCCCCCAGACAACCGATTAGCGACGAGTAACTGTATATCGCGAGGTTCTGTATATAAGTGGCATTACCGCCCCCGAGAACAGATCCCATGAAATAAAGCGCTCCGGCAACAACTAAAATCGCAACCAGTATTGCAATCGGTACGAAAACAGTTGCAACTATCCTGTTGATCCCCCAACCCTCCGGATCACCCATTTGCTTTTCAATCTCCTCCAATTGCTCTTCTGTTATACCGGGTTTGTCGCGAACGCTCTCCAATTGCGCTTCCATTGTCTGCTGCCAGGTCATCTGCATTGCGATAAGAGAAACCAGAACAAGCGCCAACCAAGGCAAAAACCAGTTCGGTTTAATCTTCAGCTGCTCGAAAACCGAGGATGGTTCGAAAAATATATTGAGCATTTTCTTTGCATTGCCCATATCACTTCCGGATGGGGATTTAGTCTCGATTGATTCCACAATTGTACCTCATGCTTTATCTATTAGTGACGTTTTTTCATATAGGAAGGTTTCAAAAAATTGAATTAACAACATATTGTTTAAATGCAATTCATTCTCTTCTGCGATTACAAGACTACCAAATTAAACGAATTCACGTACGCAAACATATTATACACTTAAAAACATGAAAAATTCAACATTAAAAAATCGGACAGGTTGCACCTGTCCGATTCAATGGATTAATCGAGACTCATGGAGGATCAATAAACCACAAAAGCCAGTCTTTTATTCCCTCCGGCTTTCTCCTCGAAGTACTTATTATGTTTTGGAATCAACCTGATACTGCCGATCTCCCGAGTGCTGCGCAGAACCGTTCCATAACAGATATCCACGCAGAGATCATCGACCTTCACGAGGCGCACCTTATCGACATATTCGGGAATAATGACGCTCTCAGCTTTTCGCTGCTCTATGTAATCGGTTATGCTCTTTCGGGGAACATAAAATATCTCGATAGAGCGATCCTCCTGCACAATTCGATTGGCTTCCCGCTCAACCTGCTTGGCGCAATTATCAGCAGTATTGCAGTCTCGCAGATCGATATGGGTGATATGATCCCGACATTCCAGGTTTCCGTTTATCCTACCGCCGCAAATCTCCAGAGCAAGCTGCGCCATTATATGCATAGCGGTATGGTTTCGCATCACCCTGTAACGTCGAGCCCAATCGAGATAACAACCAACATCGGCGCCAACCGGAGGCGGTTTCTCCTTAATGTAATGCAGGATGCGGTAGCCGTCGAGAATCGTTTTTGAAACCGACAGCAGCTTCGTTCCCAAAACCAGGGTACCTTTATCGTGCGGTTGGGGGTGGGCAATCTCATCGCCATGGGGATTAAGCACAGTATGAGACAACTCCACCTTACGACCGGAAACGTTGGTAACCGTGGCTTTACAATCCTTTAGATATGAATCTTCGAGATACAGTGCTTTAGTCATAGCATCTCCCCCTGCTTTCTCCATTCTATCTCCTATCTTAAAAGCCATCCAATATGATCAGCAAACAACGGCGCCAACACCAGAGATACAATTGCCATCAGCTTAATTAGAATATTCATTGACGGGCCCGAGGTATCCTTGAACGGATCGCCCACGGTATCTCCGACCACCGCTGCCTTATGCGCATCGGAGCCTTTTCCTCCATGTGCGCCGCCTTCTATATACTTCTTAGCGTTATCCCAGGCTCCGCCCCCGTTAGCCATCATCAACGCCATCATCACTCCGCTGAGTGTAGAGCCAGCCAGCAGTCCACCCAAGGCTTCCTTACCCAAAAATAAACCCACTATAACCGGAGCGATAACAGCCAGTACACCCGGAACCAACATCTCTCTTATCGCAGACGTGGCTGCAATAGCAACACATCTTTCGGAATCCGGCTTAGCCTTACCTTCCATTAAGCCGGCAATCTCCTTAAACTGCCTGCGCACCTCATTTACCATGGCGAACGCTGCCTTACCGACCGCGGTCATGGTTAAAGCCGCAACCAAGAACGGCAATAGACCACCGAGGAATAATCCGATAACCACATTGGAACTAACCAGATTTATGGAATCCAAACCTACAGCGGTTGTATATGCAGCAAATAACGCCAGCGCGGTTAAGGCTGCCGAACCGATTGCGAAGCCTTTTCCGATTGCGGCGGTTGTATTGCCCAGGGCGTCAAGGCGGTCTGTTATTTTGCGCACATCGGGACCGAGTCCGGACATCTCCGATATACCGCCTGCATTATCAGCAATAGGTCCGTAGGCATCGACCGACATAGTCACGCCTATGGTCGCCAGCATACCGACCGCGGCGATACCGATTCCATACAATCCGGCAAGGCCGTAACCGGCGAATATCGCAAGGCAAATCATTACCACCGGCAGCGCCACCGATTCCATCCCGACAGCCAAACCGGTTATAATATTGGTTGCGGGACCGGTTTCGGAAGCCTTGGCAATATTGCGGATCGGTTTTCCGGCCGTATAATACTCCGTAAGCAAGCCGAGTACAATTCCAACCAGAGAACCGATAAGAACAGCCCAGAATACTTTGGTTTCCACGCCCAAATATCCGGCGAGGAAATACGATGCGATCCACATGACGACAGCGCCGACATAAGTAACAATCCTCAAAGTAGCGGCCGGATTCATGGTTGAAAATATCCTGACCGATAAAATACCCAGCATGGAGGCGATAATACCCGCAGTGGGAATCATCAAGGGATAAAGCATATATCCCGTCATTTCCGGATTGTTCATCGCCATAGCCGCGCCAAGGACTATCGTAGCTATAATGGAGCCTACATAAGATTCAAACAGGTCAGCGCCCATACCCGCCACGTCGCCGACATTATCGCCCACGTTATCTGCGATAACCGCGGGATTGCGGGGATCGTCTTCAGGGATTCCCGCTTCGACTTTGCCGACGAGGTCGGCGCCAACGTCTGCTGACTTAGTGTAGATTCCACCGCCAACACGTGCAAACAGGGCTATCGAGGATGCGCCCATCGAGAAACCGGTGATAGCTTGAAGGTATTCCCATCCTCCGCCAGCCTGGATATCCTTTCCTGTAAGATACCAGAAAAGCAGGCCGACACCAAACAAACCGAGCGACGCCACCGACATACCCATCACTGCGCCTCCGGAAAAGGCAATGGTCAAAGCGTTACCCTGACCCTTATCCTTGGCAGCCTGGCATGTACGGACATTCGCCTTGGTTGCAGCTGTCATTCCGAAGAAACCGGCTAACATGGAACAACCGGCTCCAATAAGAAAAGAAATGCCCGACCAGAAACCTATAAACGCAATCAAGAGTACCGCAACAATAGCTATGAAAAAGATGAGAATGGAGTACTCTTTTCTTAGAAAAACCATTGCTCCTTTGTGAATGGTTTCCGAGATATCGGTCATCAGCTCCGATCCGGTTGGATTTCGCTTTATTGCGAAATATAAACCCAAGGCGAACAACAATCCGATGACACCTAACAAAGCAGCAAGCAATCCTTCTGTCATAAAGTGTTATTCCTTTCTTATATTTATATTACAATTTTATTAATTGTCACTTCAGACCAAAATTTAGCCGGACGTATCCGGCGTAAATCAAAAATCCAAATGTATTAGTTAATATAGTGTATATAACCCTACGTTCCGCCCGCAAGAAGGGATACTAATCATCTAACGTAAATGAAACGGGATACATAATCCAGATAGCAACCGGCTGATTATTGGCAATAGCGGGTGTATATATATATCCATAAGCCGCTTCGATAGCTGCCTCTTCGAATCCCGCCTCTACTCCGGAATCCTTCACTACGATTACGTCTCGCACCTTGCCGGTCTTGTCCACCAGAGCTTTAATCCAGACTTTCCCTTCCAATCCCATGCGCCGAGCCAGTTCCGGATACTCCGGCTGGACAGACTTGACAATCTGAGGCTGCTGTTCCACCGGTATGAATTCATCCGGCTTCGGCAGTAATTCCTCCCCATTTTCAATGACTATTTCATCGGCTGGAGCTTCGTCAACGCTTTCCACCGGGGGCGCCGAAATTACTTTCAATTCTTCCTGGGTCGCAACTTTGACATTTTCCGGAGCCTCTTCATCAGGCACTGCTTCGGGAATACCGACCGATGGCGGAGCAACCTCGGGAACCTGATAGGCGGTCTGAGGCGGTAATTTCTGCAGCTGCGGCGGCGGCGCCAGGTCGGTCATGGATTGAACAACCATCGTTCTTGTCGTATGCTCCACTTCTTCCTCCTGCGTCGCCCAAAGCCAACCTCCGACTATGCCGAGGTGTATACTCGCCGCTATCAGCACCGCGATAAACATATTCTTTTGATAACTGCGTTTTAGTTCAAGCGCTCCGTACTGCGCCGTAGCGTTACTCACTCGTCTCACCTCCTTCTAATCCATACTGTTTCCTGGCTTCATCCAACTGCATCACGTCATATTGGGACATATCTACCAGACTGAAACGGTATGAGAAATCCGGTATCTGCTGTTTGACTCGAGCCTCAACAAGTTTAATTTCATCGATAATGTCAACCATCTTACTGTAACGGGCATTCTTATCAATCTTCACGACCGTCACCATCTTGTCAACATCCTTGGCAATCCACTCCATCAGCGAATCGCCCAGAACATCAGGCTCCATGGGCTGAGGATCTTCTTTTCCGATATTGTAAAACAGGTTATTGTATCCGTCAACCCGTAATGTAATTAAATGAGACTCGCCTACCGGAATCGCATTCTCCTCGGCTTCCAATGGTGGCAAGTTAACTTCTAACGCCTGGGGCTGATTAAAAACTGTAGTAACCATGTAAAATATCAGCAGCAAAAAGGCGATATCCACCATTGGCGTCAGGTCATTGACGATCCCGGTTCTTCTCTTCGGTCTTTTTAGTCCGCCTTTTTTCTTCCCACCGCGTGGGGCTTCAACCATAACACCCATGGTTTATCTCCTAAATCTATTACTATTGAACATATTAGATGTTTCAATGAGCTTCATCCAAATTTCGGTAAACGTTAAACTAAGTATCCGCTTTCTCTCCTTCCGTAACCAATGAAAATTGGTTGATCTTCATTTCCTGCATGGCTCTCATTATCGCTCTCATAGTGCCGTAGCTGGCATCGCGATCCGCTTTGACCACAATTTCGGGATTCTTCAGCTTGGCGCGAACCTTCAGCAGCTCGATATTGAAATTACTGAGATCCGCTAACTGATAAATTCGCTCCGGAACCGATACAGTTCTGCCCTCTATCAATTTCTCAGCGGTCATTATATATTCGATAAAAATCGAATCCTGCTCGGTTACCGTAACATTTATTATGTTTTTGTCAGGCACTTTCTGCTCTGCATGAGAACTGGCTAAAGCTACCGGCTTAACCTCAGGCGGTTTAAACGATGTAGTTGCCATATAGAAGATTAGAAGGAGAAAGGCGATATCGACCATAGGCGTCATATCTATAACAATACCGATTCTTCTTCCTTTAGCCATGTGTCGTCGCCTCGTTTGCTTTCACTAATTGCACGATTTCGTAACTTGCTTCATCGATGGTGTAATTAAAGGAGTCCACCTTGTTTACAAAAACATTATACATAATGATGCCGAAGATTGCGTTAAACAATCCGCCGGCGGTATTCACCAGCGCTTCCGCAATACCGACAGCAAGTGATTCTGCGTCGATAACGCCGCCGGTACCTGCCGTCGCCGCAAACGCACGGATCATACCGATAGTGGTTCCCAGAAGTCCGGTCATAGTTGCAATCGATGCAATAGTCGATAGTGCGATCAGGTTTCTTTCCAAGAGAGGGACTTCGAGCGCATTGGCTTCCTCGATCGCCCTTTGCGTTTCAGCAACTCTCTTCTCGCTGTTGTAGTTTTCGTCTCCCTTAACCTGTTTATACCTTTCAATACCGGCGCGAATAATATTTGCCAAACTTCCTCTCTGGCGATCACAAGCTGCAATAGCGCCGTCATAATCTCCGGACCTCATGGAATCCACGACATTCTTAAAGAACGATTGAACCGATTTCTTACCTCTCGCTCTCCTCAAAGATATTATACGTTCAAAGACAAACATGGTTATCATTACTGACAGAGCAATAAGAACACCTACAAGCGGACCGCCCTGATGCAGGTATTCGGGTAACATCGTCGCCCAGATCCAAATGCCAACACCTAATGATATAAGTAAGTTCAGAGTTACAAAGACCGATTGTTTCACAGAGAATTCCTCCTAATATTTTTAATTATAATTTACAACTCAGCAGCCATTAGGGAACATACAAGCGCACCCGCAAGCATAGCATAAAATCCGATTCCAGCCATGGACAGAAAACTTAACAAATTAAAACTCTCTCCAACTTCACGAACTCCCAGATTGCCGAACGGCATCGGAAAGCCGATCGAAGCCAGAATGAGGATAGTAAAGAACAAGAGTATCGGTATCCCGAAAAGCCTGGAAATGGTTTTGATCATCGAATATTTCTTCGCAGGATTTTTCTTCATACCGGCAAGCGTAATTAAAAAGGCTATGCCGATTATCGGGGTGACAAACATGTACATCGCTATAATAATTAACGAAGGCAATTCCAATCCGGTACCCCAGGCGCCCAGCGAACCCAGAAATGGTAAGACACCTATGAATCCTATTGCATTAATCGTATATTCCGTGTAATCACCGGCGAAGCCATGCGTCACCCTGAACCAGGGAAATATGAGGCTCACGACCGTCAATGCAGCCATTATCATCAGTATGACACGTTCGGTTTCCGACATTATCGGCTTAAAAAGCACCGAATCTTCCCGCTCAAAGACATCTTCAGCCCTACCGGATGTCGACCTCTCCCGAAATGTCCTCTCTTCATCAGAGTTTCCCCAGAAATCTTTTACTTTTCCAGGGAAAACCTCGAATCCGATATAGTTCCATCGTTTTGAGTCTTGCTCTTTCTCTTTTTCCGCCATTTGCTCTCCATTATCCAACATAACAGAAATTCTTCTATTTATTATTGGAAAGTAATCTGTAATAATTTCTTTTCAGCTTCTTTCGCATCCTCTGAATTCGGAGCGCGATCTATGATATATTGATACTGTGCCCTCGCTTCTTCGTACTTCTGCCCCAATCTATACGAATCCCCCAATCCCATTCGCCAGCTTAAATTCCCGGAATCGCAATTTATAGCCTGTTGATAAAAAGTTATGGCGTCTTTCCATCTGCCGTTGGACAATCGATTCGCCCCCAATCGCGCATAACCGGCACATTTTTGCTCCTGGGTAGCGTTGGGGTTGTTGATAATATCCTCCCAGACATTCGCCGCCGCATCAAATTTGCCCCAATTAGAATAAATCACTGCCAGATAGTATTGGTTATTGGCGTCTTGCGGATCTATCTCCAAAGCTCGGTTAAGTATCTCAGCCGCTTCCGAATAGCGTCTATTATAACCGAGAGTATTGCCTAAGAGCCCCAAAAGCTGCGGATCATCGGGATTGTTCTCCAGTACTTTTTTCAGAGCTTCAACAGCTTCATCATATTGCTGCGTATTTAAGTAACAGTATGATAAATTCTTTAGGGTATTTACGTTTTCCGGCGCAATTTCCAACGACTTTTTAAAGTTTTCTATCGCTTTCTCATAATTCTCCCGCCTATAGAATGCGTATCCCACATCCGAATAGCCCTGATAATAATCCGGTTCGTACTTGAACACTTCATTATATGAAACGATCGCCGAATCGAGATATGCCGGATTTTCCGCTCCCAACTTTAGCTGTGTCTGCGCCATCCGTTTCCAGAATTCCGCATCATCCACTTTATCCGGATTGGCTTTTTCGAATTTCTTATAAGCGTCAAGAGCTTTGTCATACATCCCATTTTCATAGTAAACCTTCGCTAAATCAAAAAATGCCTCGGTTTGATCGGGATCGACCTCAATTGCTCGTATTAACATATCCCCCGCTTCATCATATTTCCCTAAAAGGATATATATTTTAGAAAGCCGAGTTAATGCGTCAACATCATTCGGCTCAAACTTCAGAAACGCCTCATAGGCAGCTTTCGCTTCCTGGAATTTCTCCGCTGCATAAAAGATTAAGGCCATCTTGCGGTATGCTTCAGAATTATCAGGATCGATTTTAACCGCTTTCTTATACTGGGCGACAGCAGCCGTAAAATTCCGCATCTGGAAATAAGCTTCCGCCAGGTTGAAGTAAAAATCGGTACGGGTTGAATCGATCGCCAAGGCTTGCTCATATTCGGAGACCGCCAGCGGATAGATCTTGCGCTTCATCTGTACATCGCCAAGATTCTTGTGATGTTCGGCGGAGTTCGGATCGGCGATTATCGCTTCTCGGAACTGGAGATCTGCTTTATCCAATTTCCCTTGAGCCAAATAAACCAATCCCAATCCATTGTGGAAATCGGCTTCCAACTTCTTTCTATCCAATCCCTTCTCAAATATCTTTATCGTCTCTTCGTATTCCCCCTGCTCATAAAGCGCATTCCCCAATCCATAGAGAGCCTCGGGGCTTTTACCCTTGATATCCACTGCTTTACGATACGCATCTTCGGCATTAGCCCAATCCTCCTTTTGGGTATATAACCCGCCCAAATAGATGGCGGCGTCGAGATTCTTAGGGTCGGAATCAAGAAATTCGGTCATCAACTTAATAGCGTCGTCCATTTGCCCCTGCTCTACCAATTCGTTTGCGTTTTCAATAACAGGTCCGGCATCATAAGAAAAACTTATTCCAGCAAAAAGAAAACCTGCCATAAGCAGGGCAAAAATCGCAGTCTTTATATTATAGTTTTGTTTAAATCGTGTCATCCTATTTGTCACCTACTGTAGTTCCAATCAGATTTATCGAATTTGAATCAAAATTACAAATAATACAAAATCCCATCAGAAAGTCAAGCATTTTTTTGTTAATACTACAATCTACTCACCCTCGGTGTTCCTGAATTTCATCACGGTGGTACCGATGCGATACACCCCGTAGATCAGCACCACAGCTCCGAAAATGAACCGCATAGCATCCTGTTCCCCACCCAATCGAAAAGGCACTATTCCAAGCAGTAAAAGCATACCGTAAACTGAAAAAGCCAAACCGATAGCGAGATGAAGAACACCGATGAACTTGTTAATAATAGTCCTTTCCATACATTTAATTATTTTTTTGAAAATCCGAATATATCACTTTTAATACCTCCACGCAAGCTATGCCTGAAATATTATTTTTATTTTTTATACTTCCGGCGCGCTTTTTAGTTTTAGGACAATTACGCAACAACCGGAGTTCTATTTTTTCTGAAATCGTGTCCAATCGACTCAGAAATATCCCCAAAGACTGTTAACTAATATGCTTAATATGGATAATTGTATCCGCTAACTAAATATCAGAAGAGACAGGTTATGAGAGGATTAATCTTTCTTATTGTGATAGTGGGAGTAATTTACGCCGCAAATTGCGCCATCGCCGATTCACCCGGGACTGTAATCGCTGCCCAGGAGTACGATTATCAGGGGTCCGGTGCTATGGGAAACCGGATCGTACTGGATAATTTGGACGGGAAGCATTTTGCGTGGCTGAACGGGGACACATATTCTTATGTGAAACTGGTTTACTACTCATTTATGGATGAAAACGATAGCCTTAGATTTCCAGGAGGTATACCAGTCAGGATGGAGGGAAGGGATGGATTCCCCACTTTGGGAACCACCGGAGGTGGAAGGGCAGGGATAGCTTTCCATTCGATTGAATCTGAGCTGGAAGATATCTTCGCCATCGATGCGGAAAGAGGATCCGGATTCTTTTGGCACTCTCTTACCCCTGACGATTATCCGGGACATTACCAGTTCCACACACCTAAGCTATCCATCGGCTCCAATGATTGGATACATGTTGTGCTTTCCGAAGATCAATATCAAGCAGGCGACAACGTTTCAGCAGGTTATACAAACTCAACAGATTACGGCGAGAACTGGTCGGATTTGGATATTGTTGATACCTCTTTTTTAACCGGAAACGCATTCCCGATTTCCTCGTTGTTCGATCCCAAAACCGCAATTGTATTCGCCAAATCTATTATAGATAGCACGGAACCCAATGCTCACAATAACGATATAGTTTATGTGGAATCACCGGATGGTGAACAATGGAATTTCGAGGATATCGTTAATATAACAAATTATCAATGGGAGGATACAATCAGAGCTTGTGTCGATTTCGA
The DNA here is from genome assembly GCA_964563085.1 of uncultured Ignavibacteria bacterium. GTDB lineage: Bacteria > Zixibacteria > MSB-5A5 > UM-FILTER-46-8 > UM-FILTER-46-8 > WJIR01. The sequence continues at coordinate 52,979 of CAZLVS010000004.1, forward strand.
TGGTTTCTACGATTCCGACGGCTACCTGCACATTATCTGGGCGGCAGGTTACTGGGCAGAGGAAGGAGCAATCAGTACTGATAGGTGTTTCCTTTACCACTGGTCTGAGTTAACCGGTATAACTTTGGTTCACAACGGCTGGTATCCATCGTATCCCGGAACCTGGAACCGTTCTATCAGCAAACCATCGCTGGGAACGGATGCCGGTAATAACCTGTATGCTTTATGGACTCATTTTGATACACTGGATGTATCCGCCGGAGGATACTCAAACAGGGAGCTTTACATATCATACTCCACGGATAATGGTTTTACCTGGGTGGATCCGATAAATGTAACCAACACCTCGACTCCAGGATGTATTCCCGGGGACTGTGATTCGGATGTCTTTCCCTTTTTGGCTGAAAGAGTAAATGAGAAGCTGCACCTTTTTTATTTAAACGATAACGATGCCGGTTACTTAGTATATGATGAGGGTGCACAAACTGAGAATTTCTTCAGGTATTTGGCTTTTCCGAATCCTATTTCAACTAATATTGATCCTCCGGATGCGCTACCGAAGGAATTATCTCTTTTCCAGAATTATCCCAATCCCTTCAACAACCAAACATCGATTGAATTTTTCCTTCCAAACGATGAGGAGATATCACTGGAGATATATAACATTCTGGGGCAACGAGCGGGAAAACTGTATTCGAACAAAATGCTAAAATCGGGGTACCATAAGTATAGACTGGAATGCTAAAAACCTCCCTTCAGGTATTTATTTTTATAGATTAGTTGCAGGGGATACGACTGGTACTGAGCGAATGGTTTTATTGAAATAATATCGTCCTGAAACTGTAACCAGCAAAATAAGGACGAGTGGAGCGGGACGAAAGTCCCGCTTCTATTTTCTCTATATTACATAAATATTACAATGGGGTTTACTGAGGGGGGCCTGTTAACCCTGATTATTAATAAAACCCGTTAATCCGCAGCCGAAGGCTTGTCCTTCGGGAGTTTAATAGAATTAGATCATTTACAGATAGGAATTGAGTATCTTAAAGAAACGCCGGAAGCGGAAGGCTTCCGCTTCCAATAACTATATTTGTGAATAATACAGATTAATTTTAAAATCGATCTAAAACTTACTTATCCGTGGCGGTTGTTATGATATTCGACAGCTTATTCGCTATGAAAAAACCCGGGATTTGAACCCGGGTTTTGGGTTTTTGGGGGATAAAGGCAATTCTATTTTATCAACGTCATTTTCAACGGCGTAACATCGTCGGAATCGGAATACTTGGCGAAATAAATCCCGCTGGGCACGTTTTCTCCTGCCTTATTCTTACCGTCCCAATATGCTTTACCATTTTCATCGGGTGTAATTTCGCGAACCAAGGAACCGGTCAAACTGTAGATTCTGATATTGTTTCGGGATGTTTGCTTTGAGTTACTGATTTCGATAACGGTGCTGGAATTAAAGGGATTAGGGTAATTCGACATAATAGCCGGTTTTAGCGGGACAGCTGAATCATCAGTGCAACCATCATCGCAAATACCGGAAGAGCTCATTACATCGAAATACTCAAAAACCTTCCTGAAAAGATCCTCTCTATCATTAGGATAGTTATTGTCATCGGTGTTTTCCAGATCGAACTCGGTTACAACAATGCGGTATTCAGGTCGATCGCTGGCCGCCGCCACACATCCGCAATATACATCATCCTCAAGGACTACTTCCATCCCCTGCCCGAAAGGCATTAAAGTAGATGCCCACCGGTCTGCGGCAAAGCCGAAGTCGTAACCATCCATCCAGGTATTTTCCACACCGGAGAAAGTTCTGAAAGTTGGCACCTCACATGTCACCCAATTCACAGGGAGGTAATCCTCAAAGAACCATTCGCTTTGCAGGAATTCATACCACAGGTCATCATAAAGATATAGATTACCGTCATCTTCAAGAAATGTGGCGATCTTCGTTAGAACCTCATCGGATAAATCAAGAGTGGGACCGATAAAAAATATAGTGTGGATAGTGTCGATATTCTCATTCAGGTAATTGATGAAATTACCATCATAATCAACAATCGTAGATGTTAGCCCCAGCCCATTGAAAATCTCTTCATATTCCTCCGCTGAGCTGTAATTCTCAGCCAGAGCTGTTATGAGTACATCGTTCTGCGCCGCCTGGCTTATATGAAATGAGAAAGTAAGTAGAAATACACCGAATACAATTGATATTGTTTTCATCAGAATCTCCCCTCTTTATTATTTACATTTGCAATGCGCAATTTCCGTTCCGTAATAAAAAACATATAACCGCCTCTGTTTCCTTAATAATAGATAATAAATTAGCAGATGTCAAGCTATAAATCTACGTAAATAATGGAACTCTCGGCTTTTTGACTTCCGATTTCGGTATGTCTTTATGCAAGTCTTTGCAGATGTTACATCTGATACAGCATCAAATAAACGGCAATTCCGGAGAGAGAAACGAATAGCCATACCGGTAAAACAAATCTGGCTATCTGTTTGTGTTGTCCATACTTGCCTTTAAGCCCGAACCAGGCGATGATAATAATGAATGGAGACATTACAGCCGCCAGAAAAATGTGCGGAATTAAAATCGCGTAATAAAGAGTTCTGGTCCAATCATGGTGCGGATATGGCACAGAACCGACATTCTTGTGATAAACGGAGTATGAAAGCAGAAATAGGGCTGATACAACCAGCGCTGATAGCATCAGTCTTTTATGCTTAAGGGGGCTTCCGTTCTTAATTTGATAAAACCCTATTATCAACAGGATAAAAGCGCATAAATTAAGGATGGCGTTCAGTTCAGCTAAATTACCGTAGTTCATTCACTTTTTCTAACCAATTCCCTGACATCGGATATGAGGATTTTCATGCTCGCTTCATCCGTACCGCTGTAGTAACCGCGGATTTCAGCATTTTCATCTACCAATATGAATTTCGTGCTATGCATCGACGGAAGGTTATCAGCCGCCAGGTGGAAACCTTCCTCGGAGAGTTTTATAACATCAGCTATATCTGCGCGCAGGAATCGCCAGCGGTTGTCGGTTACGCCATGCGCTTCGGCATACTGACTAAGTACCTCAGGCGTGTCGACCTTCGGATCCACCGATATCGACACCAGTTGTATTTCATCCGAAGTAGAAAATGCCCGGTACAGATCCGCCATATTAGAGGACATAACCGGACATGGACCCCGGCAGCTGGTAAAAAAGAAGTCGATTATACTTATTTTACCCAGCAATTGTTCCTTACCGAACAGATTGCCCTGACTATCTTTAAAAGTAAAACCGGGCACCTCGCCGTAAGTTGGAAGATTGGAGCGGGACTGGTTTGCTTTTTCTATAACCAAAAATGCTGCAATCGCCAGAAAGGTGACGATCGGCACGATTATCCACAATTTCTTTGGTATACGGTTATCCAATTTCGCTTCCTTGAGTATTTTTGATAGTTGAATAAGTCATCAAAGCCAGACCTATATATAAACTCGCTAACCATAAGTGAAAAACCTGCATCAATGGCGGGATACCGATAAATAGCAAAGCCAATCCAACCACAATTTGCGCGCTTATCAGGATTATCATCCCCCAGGCGCCTAAAACCGCCAACGAAGAAGGATTCCTACTCTTTTTGATAATATTATTTCCGAAATATAATGTCATTCCGAAGAGCAGGAATCCGAGCGTGATGTGTAAATGCTTGGTTCCCCCCACTTTTGCCAGCCATTCCAATTCGGTAAGCAATGGATATTTCTCCGCTATGATCTCCACCGAAGCTCTTATCTGTGTGCCCAGAAATATCTGCACCACCGACACCCACCAGGCGAGCGCTATCCAGGTGTCGGTTCTCTTGAGATAAACGCTTGCCCACTCGGGTGGTTTCTCGATGTAATACGAATTTAATGTAACATAAACCAACACGCTTATGATTATCAATGCCAGAACGGTATGGATTGTTACCGCCAGCGGCTCGAGCTCCATCCGGATTAAAACTCCGCCCTGGATTCCCTCCAGTATTACCAGAACCAGCGCCAATAACGATCCCCAAAGTATTTTTGGGTAATGCCGGTACTTCCTCACCGCCCATATCGCCAGAATCAGTATCAATAATCCGGCAACCATCCCGCATAACCGGTTGAAATATTCGATCCATGCCAGCACGAAATTGAACCTGCTGGGATCGATATCCGCGGGAAGCTGATCTACGCTTGTAGGCGGAATCCACCTTCCAAAGCATTTAGGCCAGTCGGGACATCCCAGCCCCGCTCCCGATACTCTGACTAATCCCCCGATAAAAATCAGAAGATAAGTAGCTGCCGTGGTGACAAACGCATATTTACGGAATCCTTTCATGGTTTTATTTTAATCTAAGAAGTCCCGAAGGTCAATACTTATATGTTTTCATTTATAAAGGTAGTGGATTGGCAAGATAAATATAAATTGTCTTGCGAACAAAATGAATAGCCAGTAGATTATATGCTCTGAAATGAATTAATTTAGGAATTTAGTAAAGACCTTATTCATGGATTTTTTTAAGAAAAGCCAGCTTCCGGAAGCCGGTCAGCCTAAAAAGGATATCCCCGACGGTTTATGGACCAAGTGCAAAAACTGCGGCGAAATTATTTATGTTAAAGAGCTGGAGAAGAATTTCTGGGTCTGCGATAAGTGCGATTTCCACTTCAGGATTCTAAGTGCGGATTACATCAGATTAATCCTTGACGACGGAAAGCTGGAGCAATTCGATAACAATATAGTTTCAACCGATCCGCTGGAGTTTAAGGACTCCAAGAAATATACTGATAGAATCAAGAGCGCCATCAAAAAGACCGGTTTGAAGGATGCGGTTGTATCCGGCATCGGAACCATTAATTCCAAGCCGATCAGTTTTGCGGTCATGGATTTCAATTTCGTGGGCGGATCTATGGGATCGGTGGTAGGGGAAAAGATAGCCCGAACGATAGAGAGGGCTCTGGAGAAGAAAATCCCGCTGGTGATAGTATCGGCATCGGGGGGAGCCAGGATGCAGGAGGGTATATTGTCGCTGATGCAGATGGCGAAAACATCGGCATTGCTGGCATTATTATACGATAAGAATATACCGTTTATATCTGTACTTACTAATCCCACCACAGCGGGAGTTATGGCTTCTTATGCATCGCTGGGGGACATCATAATCGCCGAACCTCAAGCGCTGCTCGGTTTTGCAGGACAACGGGTGATAAAGCAGACAATCGGACAGGACCTGCCGGAAGGCTTTCAATCCTCTGAATTCTTCCTGGAGCATGGATTTATCGATTTTATCAGTCACCGCCGCGACCTGCAGAAAAATATCTCCCAACTTTTGGATTATCTTAGAGTTCAAGAATAAGCACATGACATATCAGGAAACTTTAGATTTTCTATTTGCAATAGAGAAATACGGTATCTTTCTCGGTCTGGAGCGGATCAAAGCTTATATGGATGCTCTCGGGAATCCCCAGCACAGCTATCCGAGTATTCATGTTGCCGGCACTAATGGGAAGGGCTCCACCGCCGCTATTTTGCAGTCCGTATTAACAAATGCGGGATACAAAGTGGGATTACTTACTTCGCCTCATCTTGTTAATTTCGCCGAACGGATGCGGATCGGTTACAAAGATTGCGACCCGAATTACATTGTAGATTTCGTCAAAGCGAATAGGGATAGGATGAAGAGAATACCGGTATCTTTTTTCGAAATCACCACCGCGTTGGCGTTTCAGTATTTCGCTGATGAGAAAGTTGATATTGCGGTCGTAGAAGTAGGAATGGGGGGGAGATTAGATGCTACAAATGTTCTGCGACCGGAAGTTTCAATAATAACCAATATCGATTATGATCACACCAAATCGCTGGGTAATACGCTGGAGGCGATCGCTGCGGAGAAGGCGGGTATTGTCAAAGAGGGCGTCCCTTGCATTACCGCATGCAGATATGATAATGTGAAGCAGACTATCCGGGATATCTGCTTAAAGCGGCGTTCTGATTTCATCTCCGCACATGATGACTTTCAATGGACTGCAGGAGACAGCAGTTTATCGGGAAGTTGTTTTGACGCCCAATTGAATGGAAATAATTATGAAAAACTCCGCATTAATCTCGCCGGAGAGCATCAGGTGGAGAATGCAGTCACGGCTATTGCTGCGCTGAACCTCGTGTCCAAAAATGGATTTAATATCGCCGATAAGGCGATTTACGACGGCATGAGAAATGTGAAGTGGTTGGGAAGGCTGCAGGCAGCATCGGAAAACCCCATGGTGTTACTCGACGTAGCTCATAATCCCGCCGGAGCGGCGTTTCTTGAAAAAAGCATTCATAAGTTCATTCCGAACAAGCGTATAATAGCGGTGCTTGGTATTCTCTCGGATAAGAAGCGGGATGATATGCTGAAGCGTTTCAAATCATTTGCCGATCTGTTGATACTAACAAAGCCGGTTAGTGAAAGAGCGGTGGAACCGGAGTTTATGGCGGGGAAGGCTGAGGAGCTGGAGATTCCGTATCAGATTATCCATAATGTTCATCAAGCATACCAGAGGGCGCTTGATCTGGCAAATCCTGAAGATGTGATTTTAGTAACCGGTTCACATTATACTGTGGGAGAGGCTATTTTAAGCCTCGATGAAATGCGAAGGTATAGATAGGAATATAAAAGTTTAGTTAGAGGAAAAGTGATGAACATTGTCACTGAACGAATTAAGACAAGATCTGAAGACAGCTGCGGTATCTCCGATGTCACCCGATTAGTGGTTGACAAGCTTTCCAAGACCGGTATGAAACATGGGAACGTCACTATTTTCGTGGAAGGGGCAACCGGTGGTGTAACGACATTGGAACATGAACCGGGTTTATTGAAGGATTTACCGGAGTTATTTGAGAAGTTGATACCCTCGGGAAAGGATTACCATCATGATAAAACCTGGGGCGACGGAAATGGGTTTTCACATCTGAGGTCGGCATTGATCGGTCCTTCGATGACTATCCCATTCGTCGACGGAACTTTGATTCTGGGAACCTGGCAGCAGATAGTGGTATTGAATTTCGATAATCGACCTCGAAGCCGACAGGTGATACTGCAGTTCATTGGGGAGTGACTATAAATGGCTGAGATACGATTGCCTTTCAGGACGCTGGAATGGAAAGACGGACAACTAATTCTTCTTGATCAGAAAGTTCTGCCGAATTCGGTTAACTACATAGAATATGATAGTTATAGAGATGTAATCGAAGCTATAAAGACACTTACAGTTCGCGGCGCTCCTGCGATCGGAGTGGCTGCGGGATATGCGGTTGTTTTGGCATCCCGGGAATTCCGCATCCAGGATAAAACCGAATACCTGAAATCGCTGCGAAAGGCGACCGAGGAGATAATAGCGGCTCGTCCCACGGCGGTGAACCTTCGATGGGCGGTGGAGAGGATGATGAGGATCGTTGAGCAGCATGAAGGCGATTCGATAGAGATTATTCACTGCAAAATTGAGAAGGAGGCAGGTGAGATCGAGCATGAAGATATCCGATTGTGCAAAATGATTGGCGAAAATGGAGCCAAACTTATAGCCGATGGTGATGGCGTATTGACCCATTGTAACGCCGGAGCCTTAGCGACCGCCGGAATCGGTACCGCACTTGGTGTTATCTATACTGCGGATTCCAAAGGCAAAGAGATGAAGATATTTGCCGGAGAGACCAGGCCTCTTAATCAGGGTAAGCGGATAACCGCATGGGAATTAGCGGCGGCGGGACTGGATGTTACACTGCTCTGTGACAACATGGTCGCATCATTAATGTCAACCGGGAAGGTGAGAAAGGTGATTGTGGGAGCCGATAGAATTGCAATGAACGGCGATACCGCGAACAAAGTCGGCACCTTTAACATCGCATTGATTGCCAAGCATTTTAATGTACCGTTTTATGTGGCGGCGCCATATTCGACTTTTGATCCGGATACCGAAACGGGCGAGAAAATCCCTATAGAGTATCGTTCATCCGATGAAATTACCGACAAAAAATCTTATGCTGGTGTTAATAGCGATATAGAAATTCATAACCCGGCATTCGATATTACTCCTTCGGAGTTTGTGACTTTGTTTATAACCGATAGGGGGAATTTCGCACCGGAAGAAATCAAAGGCGTTTTCGGCTAAGTCATTGTATTTTTTTAAAATTCAGTGATTCGATTTGACATGTTGATTTTGCCGGTTTCGCCTAAAATAGAATGATAAATACTGTTGTTTTTACTTGACAGGATGTTTTATCATTATATATTGAGAGATTTAATCAAATTAGCCGATATGATTTTTAGTGGAATTTTAATTTGGGATCGAATATGAAAACAGTAATACCTAAGCCAACCGAGATAGATAAGAAATGGCTGCTGTATGACGCCGAAGGTATGGTTCTGGGACGTTTGGCGGCGGAAGTCGCCAAACGGATACGCGGCAAATATAATCCGGTGTTTACGCCTCACATGGATACCGGTGATTATGTTATTGTGGTAAATGCTGAGAAGATTGCCTTAACCGGAAGCAAACCTCAGCAGAAGACATACTTCAGATACAGCGGATATCCGGGCGGCGAGAAGATTGTAAGTTATGAGAGAATGAAGCGGGACAAGCCTGAAGAGATAATAAGGCATGCGGTTAAGGGAATGTTGCCCAAAAACAGGCTTGGCAGAAAGCTATACCGGAAGTTACACGTTTATGCCGGTCCGGAACATCCGCATCAAGCGCAGAAACCTATTAAAATGGAAATCAAGTAGTCCCCGGAGGATAAGTATTGGCAGATAAACCGATTATTGCAGTAGGCAGAAGAAAAACAGCGACGGCGGTTGTGAACCTCACTCCCGGTTCCGGCAGGATTACCGTCAATGATAAAGATTTGGAAACATATTTTGGCAGACCTGTCGTTATTCAGGAGATCAATAAGCCGTTGGAAATAACCGAAACCAAGAATAACTACGATATAGTATGCAAGACGCGAGGCGGAGGTTTTACAGGACAGTCGGGAGCCCTCAGTCTCGCTATTTCAAGGGCATTGGTTAAGGCTAATGAAGAATTAAGGCCTATTTTGAAAAAAGAGGGGCTCTTGACCAGAGATCCCCGAATGGTGGAACGTAAAAAGTATGGAATGGTTAAAGCTCGTAAGCGTTACCAGTTCTCCAAACGTTAAACCAGTTAACCGGAAAGCGGAAAACTTTCCGAATTGAATATGACACACATTTACTGATTCTTATTCGGGTCCCGTATCCCGGGTGAATAAGGAGATGAAGTAAATGGAGGAATTAACCCATTCATAAGAGGTGTAAATGAATATTACAGTAAAGGAATTATTAGAAGCGGGTGTGCATTTCGGGCATCAAACCAAACGTTGGAATCCTAAAATGCAGAAGTACATTTTTACCGCGCGTAATGGAATCTATATCATTGATCTGCACAAAACGGTGCTTTCTATCCAGCGCGCCGCGAGCAAGGTTCGCGACGTGGTAGCGAATGGCGGGAGCATTCTAATGGTGGGCACTAAGAAGCAAGCCAAGGAGGTAATTCGGGAGGAAGCCGAAAAGGTGGGGGCTTTCCATGCATGCGAACGATGGCTTGGCGGGATGCTGACCAATTTTCAGACTATCAAGCAAAGCATCAGGAAGATAAAAGAGATTGACAAGATGGAGGCGGACGGAACCTTCGAGAAGATGACGAAAAAGGAAGTTCTGCGTTTGCGGAAGCATGGCGAGAAACTTAAGAAGGTTCTCGGCGGTATAATCGATATGTACAAACTCCCTGACTTAGTCTTTGTGGTGGATGCTAAAAAGGAGAGGATCGCGGTTGCGGAAGCGAATAAGCTCGATATTCCGGTGATTGCGATAATCGATACGAATACGGATCCGGATCCGATCGATTATCCGATAGCGGGAAATGATGATGCTATCAAATCGATTTCTGTAATCACCCGCGCCATTTCCGCGGCGGTAGCCGAAGGTAGACAGCAGGCGGCTGCCGAGGAATTCGAGCAGGAAGCCGAGGATACCGCTAAGTCCGCAAGCGAAGAGAGCCCTGAGGCATCTGCTAAGGGGGAGGCTGTTGTAACCGAGAAAGAGGCGAAGGGAGCCGAGGGAGGTTCCGAAGTAATCCGAAAAGAAAACGATAGAACTTGAGTATAGAGGTTAGACAATGGAAATAACTGCATCGATGGTTAAAGAACTTCGGGAGAAAACCGGAGCAGGAATGATGGACTGCAAAAAGGCTCTTAAGGAGTGCGATGGCGATATTGAAAAGGCGACAAGTTATTTGCGTGAATTAGGTGTGCTGAAAGCCGCCAAAAAGGCCGACCGCGCTGTGAACGAAGGGATAATATATTCGTATATACATCCCGGGGACAAATTGGGGGTGTTGGTGGAAGTTAATTGTGAAACCGATTTCGTAGCAAGGAATGCAGATTTCCGTGAATTCGTGAAGAATATAGCGATGCAGATAGCCGCCTCCAATCCGATTGTCGTGGAAAGAGAAGAACTTGATCCCAAGTTGATCGAGGAGGAGAGACAGATATATCGCACTCAGGCTATCGGTGAGGGAAAACCGGAAAAAATCGTGGATAAAATTGTTGACGGAAAGCTGGAGAAGTATTATCAGGAAGTCTGTCTGAACGAACAACCATTTGTCAAAGACCCTAATGTAACAATTAATGATCTGCTGACGGAGAAAATCGCTACGATTGGGGAGAATATTTCTATAAGAAGATTCGCCCGTTTCAGGTTAGGCGAATAATACGGAGATTGGATGAGCGGCGCAAAACGTGATTACCCATTTGCGTATCGTCGGGTACTCTTAAAGATCTCCGGCGAGATGTTGATGGGAGACGCTGAATTCGGACTGAATCCGTCGGTGATAGACGGATTCTGCGATGAGATTGCTGATGTAGCTCGCGAGGGCTTACAGATGGGTATTGTTGTCGGCGGAGGGAATATTTTCCGCGGTACCCTTGGCGAAAAACTCGGTATCAGCCGTGTTTCCGGTGATAACATGGGAATGCTCGCGACATTGATAAACTCGATTGCACTTCAAACCCGTTTAGAAGCAAAAGGAAATCCGACCAGGGTTATGAGCGCCATCAACGTGGATAGATTTGCTGAGCCGTATATCCGCCGTCGGGCATTGCGACACCTGGAGAAGGGACGCACCATTATTCTGGCGGCAGGCACCGGTAATCCATTCTTTTCTACTGATACCGCAGCAGCCTTGAGAGCGACCGAAATCGGCGCAGAAATTCTTTTGAAGGGTACAAAGGTCGATGGGGTATTCAGCGATGATCCGGTGATTTATCCCGATGCCATAAAATTTGATAATGTTAGTTTCATTGATGTCCTTAATAAACATCTACGGGTAATGGATTCAACTGCTACATCGCTATGCATGGATAATAAGATTCCCATTGTTGTTTTTAACCTGCACGACGAGGGGAATTTGCGCAAAGCCTTGGAAGGGCAAAGGATCGGAACTTTAGTTAATTAATTTTTCAAAAGAGTGGAATTATGATTAAAGATGTGTTAAAAGACATTGAAAGCAGAATGAAGAAATCAGTAGATGCCCTGGATACGGAATTGAAATCAATGCGTATCGGCAAAGCTTCCCCCGCGCTACTGGACAACCTGCGCGTTGAATATTACGGAACTAAGGTTCCTATTAACCAGGTTGCGAATGTATCCGCCCCTGAACCACGATTGTTGGTGGTTCAAACCTGGGAGAAGAATATGGTGGATGAAGTCGTCAAGGCGATAATGAAATCCGAGATGGGTTTAAATCCTTCAACTGATGGGAACATTATTCGAATACCGATTCCGCCGATGAGCGAGGAACGAAGGAAAGAAGCTGTTAAATTGGTCAAGAAATTCGGCGAGGACTGCAAAGTAGCTATTCGTAATATCAGGCGCGATGCTAATGACAGGTTGAAGACTGCGGATAAGAACAAGGAAATATCCGAGGATGAGATGCGCAAAGGGCAGGATCAAGTGCAGGAGGTTACCGATACCTATACGAAGAATGTGGATGAGTTAGTGGAGAAAAAGGAAAAAGAAGTTATGGAAGTCTAAAGGGCGAGCCCTTTTGAGACTACGCGATTGAGTTAAATGGAAACAGCAGTAAAAACAGAAAATCTCAAGTTTCAAATAAAGGCAAGTAATCGTCCTCTGCCGGTGCATGTAGCCATCATAATGGATGGGAACGGAAGGTGGGCGCGTGAGCAGGGACTGATGCGCACCGAGGGACATATAGCCGGCGTGCGCGCCGTGAAAAAGGTGGTGCGTGCTGCAGACGAAATAGGGATCAAATATTTAACGTTGTTCACATTTTCCTCGGAGAATTGGAGCAGGCCTCCGTTTGAGGTCGATGCTTTGATGAAGCTGCTCTACGAGACAACACGGGATGAGATAGATGAACTCGATGAGAACAACGTAAGGCTGATTACCACCGGCGATATCGAGGGTCTGCCGGAAGCGCAGAGAGATATACTCCATTATGCGGTCGAAAGAACCAAGCATAATACCGGTATGACCTTGAACCTGGCGTTAAATTACGGGGGGAGGGGAGAGATAATAAGCGCGGTTCGTTCGATCGTGACCGATTGCATGGCGGGTAAGATCGATATCAATCAGATCGATGAACACCTCTTTGCTTCCTATCTATATACTACCTCGCTGCCCGATCCGGACCTTCTTATCAGGACTTCGGGGGAGATGCGTATCTCCAATTTTATGCTGTGGCAGACTTCATATACCGAATTATACATCACGCCCGCCTATTGGCCTGAGTTTAATGAGGATGCCTTATTTAACGCCATCCTTGATTTCCAATCGCGGGAACGCCGTTTCGGCTGTATACCTCCCAAATCCTCGGGTTGATTTTGGCTATCAGCAAGAACCTATTATCTCGGGTGCTCGTGGGGATAGTCGCTATCCCCGTTGTTATTTATATATCGCTTTTTGGCGGATTACCGATAGTAATATTCGCTGCTTTGGTTTCATTGATGGGCGGCTACGAATTGACATACATCCTGTCATACTCCAACAGAGTAGTTAGGTATTTCCTGCCAGCAGCCGTGGGGATTATTACATTTATTTTTTCGCACCAGCAATATCAGCTCGGTCTCCTCGTAATTGTTTTAACCGCCTTCATTACGGCTCTGGTGGCGGTTTTCTCCAATAATGTTCAAACCTTGAAAAACACTTTGGTTAATTACATCTTCGCCATGATTTATCCCGGTGTGCTGATAGCCTCCATACCCCTTCTCTCGCATTATTCTCCGAATGGGGGAAAGTGGCTTGTTGCGATGTTTATTATTATCTGGTGCGCCGACACCGCCGCCTATTTCGGCGGTAGGGCGACCGGTAAGAGGAAATTGGCATCCGAGGTAAGTCCGGGGAAGACCGTGGAGGGTCTGTGGTGGGGTTTTTGGGGTGCGTTGTTTTCAGCGGCGGTTATATGCTTTACTTTTCTGTCGCCCTCCGAGTTAACATTTTTGCTGCCTGTGTCGATAATCATATCCGGAATAGGAGTAGTGGGGGATCTGTTCGAATCTTCCTTGAAGAGAGCGGCAGGTGTTAAGGACTCCTCGCGAATTATTCCCGGGCACGGCGGTGTTCTGGATCGTTTCGATTCGGTTCTCTTTGCGGCGCCTTCGCTTTACATTCTTTTGCGATTGCGAGATTTAATAGCAGGTATTTAACTATCGATATGCAGGAATTCATTGAATCACTACCTCTCACTCAATTGGAAACGATTGCGCTGGCATTGGTTTATGCCGGTGTTGCCTATCTGGTTATAAGGTTCCTGCTGCGCTATCTAAAGCGCGTCCCCACCATCTATAAGCACCGAAGGATTGCCCAAAGTGCGAACATACTTTTTACGCTGTATATTTTGATCTGGGGTTTAGGAATAAGGGATAATATAGCGCAGGATGTAATACTTACTATTGTGCTGCTGCTTGCCGGATATTTGACCGTGGTCACAATCGAATACTCCTTCTTCGAAATGTTTCTGCATCGAGATCGAAGAATTGTCACTCCCGGACTGCCCAGAGACGTTCTGCGAATGGCGATTCTGCTGATTGTGGTTTATGCCGTACTGCTGAGCGTTTTCAACTTAGACCTATCCACGGTGCTGGTGTCATCGGCTGTCTTGACTGCTATCATCGGTTTAGCGCTTCAGGATTTGCTGAGTAATGTTCTTGCCGGAGTGGCGCTGCATATCGAAAAACCGTTCAAGGTGGGTGATTGGGTGCAGGTTGCCGGTCAGCAAGGCGAGGTTGCGGGAATAAGCTGGAGAGCGACCCGAATCAAGACCCTCGAGAATAATTTTGTAATCATCCCCAACAATTCGATTTCTCAGGCGGAGATTATAAATTATACCGAACCGGAACCTGTGCAGGGACGGTTCTTAAATATCGGCGCCAGTTACAATGATCCTCCCAATAAAGTCAAGAAAGCGATTGAGGAGGTTGCAGCGCAGGTTCCGGGTATTCTGAAAAATCCGCCGCCCAGCACGCGGGCTATTGAATACTCCGACTTTTCCATCAATTACGAATGCAAATACTTCATTGATGATTATTCGATGCGCGAGGATATCGGAGAGGAGTTCGTATCGCGGCTCTGGTATAAATTCAAACGCGAGGGAATCGAGATTCCTTTCCCGATTCGCACCTTGCGTCCGATGGCATGGGCTGAAAGAATGAAAGAAAGCGATGAGAAGGCTAATAAACAAAAAGTCCGAGGATATCTGCGTTCACACGAATTGTTTGCGGATTTAACCGATGAGGAGATCGAGAAGCTTACCGAGGATTCCGCATTTCATCTATTCGGAGTCGACGAGGATATAATCACCCAAAGCGATGAGGGGAATTCCATGTTCGTGATTATCTCCGGTGAAGCCCAAATATTGGTTTCGCAAAACGGACGCGAGGTGGAGATGGCAAGGTTAGGACCCGGCGAGTCAATCGGTGAGATGTCTCTTTTCACCGGTGAAAAGAGGACCGCCACGGTAAGGTGCGCAGAGGATTCGGAATTGGTCGAGATTACCAAGGAGAATTTCAAAGGTATATTGATGAAGAATCCCGCGTTGGTTGAACGGCTTAGCGAAAAAATTTCAATACGTTCCAAGGAGATAAAGGATACATTGCAGGCTACCTCCGCACTGCAGTTGGAGGATGACAATTCCGAGACCGAAA
Source organism: uncultured Ignavibacteria bacterium (assembly GCA_964563085.1). Lineage (GTDB taxonomy): Bacteria > Zixibacteria > MSB-5A5 > UM-FILTER-46-8 > UM-FILTER-46-8 > WJIR01. The sequence goes on from CAZLVS010000004.1 coordinate 68,218, forward strand.
AAGAGAGCTTCGTAAGAATAATTAAGAACTTCTTCGAATTGTAGTACAGATATGGCAGTTCCTCGTAAAGGCGAACAGGCAAAATTACAGATTACAGATTTAGCTTTTGGAGGGATGGGGATCGGCAAGATCGATGATTTTGTTATTTTCGTCCCCGGAGCTCTTCCCGGTGAAGAAATAACCGCTGAGATCATAAAGCGTAAGAAAAATTTCGCCGAGGCGAAGATAATTCAAATCGAGACCGCATCACCCGATAGAATCGAACCGCGATGCAAGCATTTCCCTCTATGCGGCGGGTGCCGATTGCAGCATCTTGCTTACGAGAAACAGGCCGCATATAAACGCAGCCAGGTTTACGATTCGTTAAAACAGGTGGGCGGATTATCAGATATACCTGACGTAAAGCTCGTTCAATCCAAACAACCGTATTATTATCGGAACAAGATGGAATATTCCTTCGGACTGAGCCCCGATAATGAACTGCAGTTAGGTTTACACCCTCGCGGAAGATGGGGAAAGGTTTTCGATGTTGAGGAGTGTTTTCTGCAGTCGGAGCAGTCCCCCGCTATCGTGATTGCCATTAGGAAGACGGCTCAGGAGCTATCGATTCCCGCCTACGATCAGAAGACGCATGAAGGCTTGCTGCGTTATTGTATGGTTAGAGAAGGGAAAAAGACCGGTCAGCGGATGGTGAACCTGGTTACCCTGAAATCCGCAGAGCCGGAAATCGGGCAACTGCTCAAACGGATAGATCCCGCCCAACTCGGCATATCCTCAGTTGTCAATAATATCAACACAAAGAAAGCGACAGTCGCTTACGGAGAATATGAAAACACGGTACTGGGCGAACCGTTTATTCTCGAGGAAATTTCTGGTAACAAATTTAAAATATCAGCCAACTCTTTTTTCCAGACCAATTCTCTAACCGCAGAGCTTCTGTTTGCCGAAGTAGCCGAGTTTGCGGGATGTCAGGGAAATGAAAAGGTTTTGGATTTATATTGTGGAACCGGTTCTATATCCTTTTCAATTAAGGACCAGGTTCGGAAACTTATAGGCGTGGATTCCGAAAGCTCAGCTATCGAAGATGCAATTACTAACAGGGATATTAATGGTATTGATAATTGCGAATTTTACGTATATGACAGCCTTGATTATCTAAAGATCGCAAATGCGAGCGGGCAACGTTTCGATTTGTTTATAGCCGATCCTCCCCGCGCAGGCATGCATCCCAAAATGATACCGCAAATAGCACAATTAAATCCGCCTAAACTGGTTTACGTCTCATGCAATCCACCGGCACTGGCTCGAGACAGCGCCGATCTTATCGAAGCCGGATATAGACTCGAGCGCCTCACCTGCGTGGACATGTTCCCTCAGACCCCCCATATAGAAGCTGTTGCTTTGTTTACCAGGCGGTAGATTACTGCATTGTGCATTGTGCATTGTGCTGTCGGGCGCCCACGCCCGACCTATAAACGGAGGGGCACGCTCCGTCGTGACAAAGATTGAGCAAAGTAGGACGGATTCTGGAATTTAATTATGGCGTCCCCCGATTTCATCGGGGTCACTCGACGCCATAAGCGTCGGCGACGTAGGTCGGGTTCCGGAATTCGGCGATAGCCGAATGGAGAAACCCGACATTGTCTCAAAACCGTCATTGCGAGCGAAGCGAAGCAATCCGTTTCCTTCGTGGGCAGGTCACGGGGGGTAACCGCCTGGTAAAATAAAAAATGCATATCGCTTTTCTTACATGAACATAAAAATGTTGTTGTATTAACGGGGAGAATTCTATATTATCCGGTGTCGCATTGGGAATTTAAACTTATTGTTTTTGGGAGGATTTCATGAATAAATTATCGGTACTTTGTGCAGTAATATTTCTTGCATCTGCAGCATTTGCCGCTCAGCAGAGTTCGGATTGGTTCGATATGGATAACTGCGCCATGTGCAAACATCTTTCCAACAGACCTGAGATGCTGGAAAACATGCATTGGGAGCATCACAACATATCCAACGGCATTGTTTCGGTTACTTCGGTCAAGCCTGAGTATATGGATGAGTTCAGGAAAGCATCGGAAGGGATGGAATCGATTGGGAAGAGGCTGCAAAAGGGCGAGAAGCTTCCCCTTTGCCCCATGTGCACAGCTTACGGTGATCTGATGAGGAAGGGCGCCAAACTGGAGTATGTAAAAACCCGTCACGGCGAAATCAGTATAATGACTTCCGATAAGCCCAAGGTTGTCGGCGAGATCAAGACGTGGGCAAAACGCACCAACGAAGAAATGAAGAAAATGCACGAGGCAGAGCATGGAAAAGGCGAAATAAAGAAGGTAAAAATTAAGTAACCGTTCACGAAGCTTACCGAGCCCTCGCAATGTCGGGGGCTTTTTTATTTGCTCCAAGATTCCCACGATAGTATCGAAAAGTCATTGCGAGGAGCAAAGCGACGAAGCAGTCCATATCCCTTTATATATGCGGACGGGTGCGGCGCCCCTGCAGCACAAAAACATCAACTATTGTCAGCGCTGGAGCGCTGACCGGTGGAGTATGTGGCGCCAGGTGCCCTCACCCGGCGCCTGCTGAAGACAACTATTACTTCAATAAGGTCATCCTTTTCGTCGTTACCCGGTCCGCGGCGGACAATTTATAAAAATATACGCCTCCCGCATAGTCGAAAGCATCCCATGTTAACGTATGATAACCCGACTGCATTAGACCATCATGCAATGTTTCCACCCGCTGCCCCATCACGTTATATATGCTCAGATTTATATCACTTTCTTCGGGTAATCCGAATGAAATATGTGTCTGCGCATTAAACGGATTGGGATAGTTCTGTTCAACAATGAACTCATTCGGTACAGGGGAATCGACGTAAACTTCGCCCTCAAAGCCGTTCAATAACTCTGCACTCCATCGATCTGAGTTGCCGGCGATATCAGCGACCGCCATTCCGGATATCACCTTGAATCGGAAGCTCCCGAAATCATCGAAATTTTTGGGCAATCCCCCGATCTTGAATGTCATGACATAATTCCCCAATGGGGCGTAACCGGGAACGCTTATATCCAGTTGCGCCGACAGAGTCTGGTTTGCATTTATCTGAATATTCCGGTACGCTTCTACACGGTAGGTCTGCCCCTCTGGCGTCGTAACCTCTATCCAGGCATCAAAGACATCGGATTGATTGGAACTATTGGCAACTGTAATCTCTGCCGTTAGAACCTCTCCAGGAGAGACAATCTCTCCATGTTCACCTATCATAACATTGAGCGTCGAGGTCATATCGAATGCATAAAGCTTCCGGTCGAAGGAGCCAACCGTCATAATCCCATTGGATAAAGCCGGCGAAGAATAGACTATGCCTCCGGTCTGGAAGGATCCCATTAGCTTTCCGTTGAATGGATCGAACAGACCAATGCTGCCGTTATTCGAACCGACAATTAACATCCTGTCAGCAAGAATCGGTGAAGAATAATATCCGTACGTATCGCCCGGGTTCTCCCAGACGGTGGAACCGTTCTGGAGGTCTAAAGCTCCCAAATTCCCATACTGCGATGCATAGAAAAGCATTCCGTATCCCACAGCCGGCGAGGAGTACAGCAGATCATGATTGCCTAATCTTCTGTTCCAAATCACGCTGCCGTCAGAGGGATTAAGGGCGTAGATATTGTTATGACATAAACCGGTATTATTACCAACCGTCACGAAAATTACTTTGCCGTCCGCTATCACCGGAGTGGATTCCGGCGCGCCATGAAGATAGGTTTGCCATACCAGGTTACCGGATATATTTACCGCATAAGCGTAATCGTCATCGCAGCCGAAGAATATCAATCCATCGGAGTATGCCGGAGAGGAAAATATATCTCCCCCCGCCTGATATTTCCAGATAACCTGACCGGTGGTTTTATTAAATGCGTATAGATGATGATCTTCAGACGTTACATAAAGCGCATTTCCCACGCAAAGCGGTGAAGATTCCAACCATCCTTCCGTTTGATAACTTGATTCCACGTTGCCGCTGTTTTTATCTATGATGTAGATACTTTTGTCAACTGACGGAGCGTATACATAGTAGTCATCAATTGCGGGGACAGCCTGCACCACATTACCGGTTTGGACCGACCAGTACTCCGTACCGTTGAGCGCATTCAGAAAAACAACTTTGCCCGAACGCGTACCGATAGCGACCTGGTTATCAAACATCACCGGAGAGCTCAATATCAACTCATCGAATCCCGCATCCCACAGCGGATTAAATTTAGCGCCTATCAATTCATCCGAATATCCCACTCGGGTTTCGCTGCCCTTAAAAAGCGCCCAGCTGCCCCCGTATGCAGTTGCGCTTGTCACTAATATAACGAGGAGAATAATCGCCTTTTTGCTTCTTGTATTTTTCATAACACAACTCCTATTCCCTTTACTGTTGATCAAACATATCGAGGGTGCGTCCCAAAATATCCGGCGTATAAAGCAGGATAGAGATATGATCTCCCTCGTACCAGTATATCTCCTTCGGCTCTAACGCGGCGTCATATAACTGCTGACCGGTGGGGACTATATCATCATAAAGCCCGTTATGCATCTGTAGATATCGGGGAGATATCATGTGTGCCAGCACTACCGGATCAACAATGTCGAACAAGCTCGGGATAATCCCGTAGTGCCCCCGCAGAGCTTGCCGCATCGGTTCCGCCGGGGGCAGATTTGAGTTTGAAACCAACTCGGTCCAGTTTCCTCCGGCGACAACCAGTGACGCCGCCCGTACGCGTTCATCCACCGCTGATAGCATAGCGCCCATCAATCCCCCCATACTTATCCCGAACAGGTGGATTTGATTTTCATTGATGTTTGATCGAGTTTCCAGGTAATCGATCGCCCTTCGGTAATCGACAATCGTCTGCGCCAGTCCATTGCGGTCCTGAAGGAAATTGGTGGAGAAGATTTCACGATCAGGCCTTTCCCGTTCACCATGATAACGAGCGTCCAGGGAGAGTACTGCGTATTTGGTCTCCCTGAACAGCATTATAAAGTAAATAAGGTCTCCCAGCAAAGGGTCCAACTCCGCCGATCCGCCGTGACCGTGCAGATAAACTATCACCGGAAACTGCGGGTTGGGAGGCCAGATAACTTTTGGGATGGTCAAGAATCCTGTTACGCTCTCGCCATCTGCTGCATCGAAAGAGAGAGCATATTGCCTCATGAATAGATCTTCATAAACTAATTGCTCCTGAGCGTTAAGAGGTATCTGGTCATCATAGGAATAGAAATCGCTTATCTGCGAATCGCTTAGCCCTGCATAGCAGGAAATAGCGGCACATTGAATTACTGCGATTATTAAACCTAAGGGGAATAAAACGAATTTTTTCATATATCCTCCGTTGAGTTAAGAGTTTGTCTATCCTTTTATGCGGTTTGTGAACGAATTAAGTCAAGGAATCAGATAGCGGGATATAAAGATTTAATAGAACACGGTATCTCTTAGACCGAGAAGCGAGTATTATATAATTAAATTAGACTATATTACTGAAATGTCAAGCGGAAATCGATTCCACACCAGTTCGCATAATCGGTAATTACAATATTATTAAAGCGTCCATTCCAAAAAAACTTGCGCATTGCTTTCTCGTAGTATAGATTATTCAGGAACAAACAGTTACAATTTAAAATATAAGGAGAAAGATGTTAGGAATAGCTTTTGCAATGGCGGGTTCGCAGGGAGGGGAAGGCGGAGGAAATATCTTTCTTAGTTTCCTTCCCTTCATATTGATGTTCGTTATTCTATATTTTCTGTTGATCCGTCCACAGACGAAAAAACAAAAGGAACATCAGAAGATGCTTTCCGAGTTAAGAAAAGGGGATAGAGTTGTAACCAACTCAGGTATTTTTGGCACGATAGTGGGTATTAATGAACAAGATAATGTTGTAGTACTGAAAATTGCCGAAAATGTGAAAGTGGAGGTTTTAAGAAGCTCGATCGGTGGAAGGGTGCAAGAATAGTCATAATCACCGATATTAATGAATAAGATAACTATGGCAGTTTTAGATTTAAAATACTACGGAGATCCTATACTTAGAAAAGTAGCAAAACCGGTTGCAAATATCGACGGTGAGGTCGTTAGATTCGCTGAGGATTTGATCCAGACCATGCAGGTCAACAACGGTATCGGGTTAGCCGCTAATCAGGTCGGTAGAGATATCCGTATTTATGCGGTTGATCCTTCGGTGATCGATGATGCTGAAGAACCGTTTGTATTGATCAATCCAAAGATTATCGCCACCGACGGCGAGCAAAGCGGAGAGGAAGGATGTCTGTCATTTCCCGGGCTTTTTGAGACCGTAACTCGTCCGGAGAGGGCGATTATCGAAGCTCTTGATACTAATGGAAATCCTGTAAGGTTCGAAAGAGATGGTCTGATGGCGAGGGTTTTGCTGCATGAGTATGATCATCTGGAGGGAAAGCTGTTTATAGACTATTTCGGACTTCTTAAAAAGCAACTGGTAAATAGGAAACTGCAGAGACTAAAGGCGGGCGATTTAGAGGTTTTTCGTTGAGGTTAGTTTTCATGGGCACTCCGACTTTCGCCTTGCCTTCCCTGGAGAGAATCCACAGGGACGGACATGAAATTGCATCAGTTGTCACTAATCCCGATAAACCCTCGGGAAGAGGTAGAAAACTAAAGTCGCCTGAAGTTAAGCGATTAGCCGAAGAGTTGAACCTGCACACTATCCAACCTCACAAATTATCCGATCCGGTATTAGTTGAAAAACTAACTGAGTTGCAGCCGGAGCTTTTTGTGGTGGTTGCATTTAGGATTCTACCAAAGAAACTGCTGAAAATCCCTTCTTTCGGAAGCGTTAATTTGCATGCTTCGCTTTTGCCGAAATACCGGGGAGCGGCGCCGATAAATTGGGCGATAATAAATGGTGAAACCGAGACCGGTGTGACCACTTTTTTAATTAAACCGAAAGTAGATACCGGTGATATTCTGCTTCAACGTAAGTATCCTATTGCGCCCGATGTTACTTACGGAGAACTCTATGAGGAGCTTTCGCATATCGGAGCGGATCTTATGTCCGACACTCTGGAGTTGATTGAAAAAAATCGGATTTCACCTGTTTCCCAGAACGAAGAGGAAGTAACGCGCGCTCCGAAAATCACCAGGGATGTCTGCAGTCTCGATTTTTCCAAGCCTGCCGGCGAGGTCGCAAATCTTATCAGGGGATTGTCGCCCAAACCGGCTGCCTTTACATTTTACAGGGGTATGGAAATTAAAATTATCAGGGCGCAATATACAGATGTCGGAGTTTCGGGAGAGATGCCCGGAACCATAAAAGTTAATCGCAACATTAAGGAATTAATGGTTTCCTGCGCTGATACTTTTATTAAACTAAATGAACTCCAGCCGGAGGGGAAAAGGGCTATAACCTCCGCTGAGTTCATAAACGGGTATCAACCGCAGGATGGCGAAATGATGGGTGATAGTATCGATTAAGGTTTTAAAAAGGGGAGTTTTCGCTATCACCTGCACATTCATATCCATGCGAGGACGAAAACATCGTCCATGTTGTTAAAAGTTAGAGGTGTATGGTGAATGAAAAGAATTCCAAAAGTAAAATCATAATCAACGTTACGGAGTATGAGAGCCGCATAGCTATTCTCGAAGAAGGGAAGCTGGTTGAGCTCCTGGTAGAGCGTCCGGAGAACGAGAGAATTGTAGGGAATATTTACAAGGGGAGAGTCTCCTCGGTTTTACCCGGATTGCAAGCGGCTTTCGTCGACGTCGGATTGGAGAAGAACACTTTTCTCCATTATTCCGATGTGGGAGATTTTGAAGGTGAAGGGCATCTTCACATCGATTGGCATGACCAGGATGACGCCGAGGATGATGAAGGTAAACCTTACAGACGAAGGAAGAAACAGTTGAGCAGAAGAATCGGCGATCTGTTCAAAAGGGACGAGGAAGTCGTAGTCCAGTTGATTAAAGAACCGATAGGAGATAAGGGACCGAAAATCACTACCGAAATCTCTATTCCCGGTCGTTACCTGGTATTAGTTCCGGGATCATCGGGGGTCGGTATTTCCCGAAAAATATCTAATTGGGTCGAGAAAAAGAGGCTGCGTTCGATTGTAGGAAAACTCTGCCCGGAAGGTTTTGGGTTGATCGTTCGCACATTCGCAGAGGGAAAAAGCGAGAAGGATTTTAAAGCCGATATTCAGTTTCTTCTTAGAATGTGGGAAAAGATTTCGCGTCGCGCTGAAAAGTTAAAAGCGCCGGTATTGCTTCATAGAGATATGGAAATAACCTCGTCAATAGTAAGGGATTTGTTGGGACCGGAAGTTGAAGAAGTGATCGTGGATTCCAAGAAGGAATTCAGGAATATTCGTAGTTACCTGCGTATGGTGGCGCCAAATTTGCTCAACAAAGTTCAACATTACAAAGGCAGCATTCCCCTCTTTGATCGTTTCGGCATCGAACAGCAGATCGAGAAAATGCTTGACCGCAAAGTCTGGGTAAAGAAGGGCGCATATATTGTAATTGACCAGACAGAAGCATTGGTGACTATTGATGTCAATACCGGTAAATTCGTGGGCAGAAAGGATAATGAGGCTACTCTGCTGAATACAAACCTGGAATGTGCGCGGGAGACAGCTCGACAGATCCGGCTCCGTGATATCGGCGGAATTATTATAATCGATTTTATCGATATGGAGAATCGGGAGAATCGCCGGAGGTTGTTTGAAGAGTTTAAAAGGGAGCTTCGTAAAGATCGAAGCAAGACCTTTATCACTCATGTTTCCGAATTGGGATTGATAGAAATGACCCGCCAGAGGGTCAGACCGTCTTTGATGTACGCATTTTCCGAACCATGTCCGCATTGCAACGGAATCGGAAGAGTTCTCTCCAACGAGAGCGTAGCTATGAAAATAGAACGATGGTTTAAACGGGCGCGGGTTGATTCCGAATTCAATCGGTTTCAGCTGATTGTTAATCCCAAGGTTGGTGATGTATTAACCAACGGTAATGGCGAAAGACTGAGGAACCTAACCAAAAAACTGAAATTCAAGGTAGACCTTATCAGAGACACTACTGTTCATCCGGCGGAATTCAGGGTTCTTGCGGGAGAACGGGAACTGGATGTAACTAATCGCTACTCCCCGTCTTGAGCCTTCTCGGGGCTTAAACGCATTACGCGAGAGATACAGTGGACAATCGGTATCATACCGATAAGCAATGTTAGCTCAGCGATACATGAAGAAATCATGTTCATCAGCGACATAGCCTGGATTATTCATATAGCTGAGGCTGCTTCGGCGGCGGCTTCTTTGGTTAGCTCGGCGCCGCCGGATATGACTGCCCCAAAAAGCAGCTTTTTCAGTTTGTGATTAAGAGTCATCCTCGGACTATTTTATCGATGATATCGCGCGCGCTTATAATTCCAATCAGCTTTCCGTCATCCACAACCGCAACCCGCCTGGCTCCTTTAAAGAGCATCATTGCCACTACTTCGGTGATTGAGCTGTCTGGCTTAACCGAAGCCATGGGGGAGGTCATCACCTTTTTAACCGCAATTTTATCTTCTTCCCGCAATAGCTCCTCCAGCGGTTCGGTTTCCGGGAGCTCAGCTACATTCGCCAAGTAGGATTGGTAATTCGGCATGGCGAATTTCAGCAGGTCGGTATCGGTGATCTCGCCGTGGAGAACTCCCCCCTCGCCGACTACCGGCAAACCGGAGATACGGTACTTGAAAAACAGGTTAGCGGCATCCTTCAGGGCAGCATCGGGATGAATGGTGACGAAATTCTCGGAGAGTATGTCGGCGACAAGTAGATTTTTTGCTATCTCAATATTGGCATCGAAAAAAATATCGACCACCCCATTCGCATCCTCGGCATTAAGCAGCTTGGTGCGGGAATCCGGCATTTTAGCGAAACGCGATACCGCGGAAAGCGTCTGAAGATAATGGCTGGGAGCGCTCAAAGGAGTGAGGATCAAGATGAAAATATTTATAGGTTGTCTGTCGGGAGATTTCACTTTTAAACCCTGTTGCAGAATCCCGATGGATACAACCAGCTCGTCGACTTCATCGGTGCGGGCATGGGGGATGGCGAATCCTCTTCCGATTCCGGTGGAGGCTAAAGTCTCCCTTTCAAGCACCGCATTAAGAACTTCTTTCTTATCGAAATTCGGCTGCTTTTCAGCAACCAAATCCAACAAACTGCTGATAACGCCTGTCAGCAGTGTAGCTTTTAAATCGATTTCAATTAATTCCGGATCCAAAAGGGATGCTAATTTCATGTTCACTCCTTTGCTTCAAGCATAAGAAAGTTAGCAGGCTGTGTCAATATTTTTCGCCGCGAATCGTATGATGGATACAATTCGACTCATTCTGATTTGCACATTAGCAGGAATAAAGCCTGGCAGAAAATCTTCGTCCGCATCGGGATGATTTCGAAACGTAAATCTCGGGATGATAAAACCATGTCTGCCTTTATGCCGCACCGCCTATACCCCTACTAAAATCAATTGTTTTAATCTATTTATGGCTTTCCCCATAAGCATAATAGTAAGCGTCAATCATTCCCTTGGTTGTTTGTTTCCATAGATAATGACTATGGATTTTCCGGGCTGCCGCTTCGCCTAATTTCTTCCTCAGCTCCGGATTCCGGATCAACTCCTCGATCTTCCGCCGCATGGTTTCGTAGTCGCCGGCTGGAAAAAGCAATCCGTCTTCGCCATCCTCGATGACCTCCGCAATCTGCCCGATACCGGCCGCCACATCGGCGCATCCGACTCCCATCGATTCGAACAGCTTCACCGGAGAGAAATAAAAGAAATCCATATAGGGATAGGGAAGAACAAATATATCTATCGCTTTGAGATGAGAGGGCATGGACTGAAAAGGAATCCGTCCGGTGCATATTACCCGGTCTTTAACCTCAATTAACTCCCTGCTTACAGATGCCGGTAGATTATCCCAATCCAAGTTAAAGCCGACCATTAGTAAAACAACATCACTGTACTTTGCGGCTAAAGCCGGAAACTGATTTAGCAATCCCGGAAGTCCATGCCAGGGAGCCAGATTACCCATAAAGCCGACAATAGTCTTACCATGAAGATTATATTCATTTATCACTTCCGAAGCGTCCAAATCCGGCTTGAACTCATCGCCGTTTATTCCGTTCGGCGAAATAAAGATACGATTCGGATCTCCACCAAATGACGCGTAGAATTCCTTCATCCTGGTGGATATCACGCTGATGGCTTTAGATTTTCTGATGAAAAACTTTTCCAGCTTCAGGTAAAATCGAGGAATGTTAATCACTTCGTATGAAAACATCTCCTTTAAGGGACCATCGGTATCCAGAACCATCTTTTGTCTTAACAGGAAACTCGAAAGAAAGATGGACCACATCGGCATCAATCGCGTCAGAATAAAATCGGGTTTATGCTTCCGGATCAGTTTAAACTCCTTGGTGATATAGTATAGATTTCCCAGGAATCTCTTTATCTCCCCCATGGTAATAAGCAACCACCGGTTATTAGGAAGTCTGCTGCTGAATCCCGGTTTGGTGGAGGCATAGGCATCCTTCTTTTTCTTCTCAGCATCTTTGATTATAGAAGCGATCTTTGGATGCATGTGTTCGACTATTACCTGATGTCCTTGGGCTTCAATGCCGCGAGAAACATCTTCAATCCGCATTTTTTGCAGTATATCAGCCGAGTAATTTAGATAGAGAATCTTCATGGAAATTCCATTTTATGAATTCGACCATCGGTAATTATATATCCATTCCCGAAGCTCGGGAACAAAGCATACAACTCCAAGCCTATAAAAACAAATTCGTAAAGTCAATAATTTAATGTAGATACGAATGTAATGAATACATTCCGCGGACAGAAGTCCTGACCTCACCATAGACTTGAACCGTGAAGGATTGCCGGAGCCTATTTTAGTAAAACTGCTTTACCCGTAAGTACGCCTTCATCCAAATCGATTCTATAAAAATAGGTTCCCGACGCCAACTTATGCGGATTCCATTCTATGGAATTCCAACCGACGGCGCCCTTGCTCTCCGTTATTGAATGAACCTTTCGACCGAGAATATCGTAGAAACTCACAACCACCTGAGAGGTATACGGCAGATAGTAATTAATCACTGTTGTATTGTTGAACGGGTTTGGAGAACAATAAGCGCGCAGTTCGCTATCGCTTTCGATATCTGAACTACCGTTATCATTGTACGATTTCCAATTGGCTGCACTCCAGCCCATCGAATGCGACTTGTTGCGGTCTTTGGTTGAGCCTACGACAGTGAAATTGAAATATGCGGAATCGATTATTTCCGGATATTCTCCGCAGTAGGCGATAAATTTATAATCGCCGACAGGTGCAAACAGCGGCACATGAAGGTCAGAGTAGTAGTTGACACTGCCATTACCAATAATACCTACATTAAAAGGCTGATACAATGGATAATAAGAATTGTCCGGCAATTCCAGGTTTACCCAAACCTTTGTACGCTGTTGATTGTGGCTGTTATTGACCACGCTGCCCAAATATGAAATATCACCGCCCGGTTCCACAGTTGTAAAATTAATTTGCGGGACGACAGAAATACTGAACAGCTGTTTGCCAACTTTTATCACATAAACATCATCCTCGCCGGCGCCCAATGAATTGGTATAACCGCACATTACGTAACCATCAGATACTTCCACAACCTTAAAGCCTCCGTCATCTCCACTACCTCCATAGTTTTGCGACCACTCCAAATCTCCATCTTCATCGGTCTTTGCCAGGTAAAAATCGCGATTATCATTACCGACATAAATGGATTGACCGCTGAGAATCATCCCATCATCCGATGTAGACTCTGCCCAGTACGCCATATCGTAAAATCCCCACTGCCCGTAGGTTTTCGTCCATAGAGTATCCCCATCTAAATCGGTAATCATTAACCAGGCATCGCCGTCTTCATTTCCGAACGAGCTGGTTCTTCCTGCAAACATATAGGTACCATCAGGTAAAATCTCAACTACCTTACTTTCCTCCTCAGCATACCCCCCGTAAACCTTCGTCCATATCGTATCACCGGCGGCGTCAGTTCTAATAAGCCAAAAATCCCTTCCGGTTGTGTCGGAAGAAGTCACAGAGGCGATAATAAAGCCGCCATCCTCGGTTTCTGCCGCACACTGCCCGTAATCACCAAAGGGATGCGGCAACCGGCTTCTATCATAAGCTCGTTCCCAAACCACATTCCCGATGCTGTCAACTCTTACGTGGTAACTATCATGGTCTCCTTCGCCGAATGAATGGGAGTAACCGGAGAGGAGATATCCGCCATCGGAAAGCTGTTCAATATGGCGGCCTGCCTCACCTCTTGCGCCTCCGTAATTCCTGCTCCATTCAAGGTTGCCGTTGGAATCGGTTTTTATCAAGTAGAGTTGGGCGCCGGCGCCAAATGAAAATGATCTTCCAAGAGCAATGAAACCACCGTCATCGGTTTGCTCAGCATAATATACACGGTCATCTTCGGCTCCTCCATAGGTCCGTGACCAGATTATATTACCATCGCCATCGATTTTAATCAGCCAGGCATCGGATTCAATCCCGGGATACTGGCTGTAGGAAAATGTTAGACCGGCTATTATAAAACCGCCATCGTCTGCAGCCCGAATGCTATTCGATCTATCTAAGTATTCCCCTCCATAAGTTGCTTCCCATAACAAATTTTGCCCCCATGCAGGCTGAGCGGCGGTTAAGAATATTGCAATTAAGACTGTAGAAATCCACTTCATCGTATCCTCCAAAATGTGAAAACGAAGTTACCATCAACTTGCTGAACTTATAGTGATTTATTAGAACGGTAGAAATACATACTGGATTGCATACGTACAATCCCTTTCCTTAATTTATGATGAATCCAAAATATGTCAAGAAAATACTGTATTAGTATAATCTCCGGAGCGACTTTTTTTGTAATTTCAATTCGGAAAAGAGGTTATCCAAATCCGCAAAAGATGATTATACAGACTAACCAGACCGGCTGCGCAAATGTTCTGAGCAAAAACTAACAGATTACGGTTCAAAAACGGTTGTTGATCATGTAGGTTGCGAATAAATCAGCCTGTCTGTGGACGGTTGCTTTGCAAACCGGTAATCGGGATGGGATTTAAACTCCAATCTCAGTATCTGCCTTTAAGGATTCTGAGGGAATTTGAGGTAACAAGAAGCGATGCGCCCATGTCTGCAAAAACCGCCATCCATAAAGTCGTCTGCCCCAGCACAGTTAATATGACAAATACTGCTTTGATACCCAGCGCCAGCGTTATATTCTGCTTGATTATTGCCAGAGTTTTACGAGCCAACCTGATTAATATCGGCAGCTTGTCGAGGTCGTCGCTCACCACCGCTATATCAGCAGCCTCCAGAGCAACATCGGTGCCGACCATCCCCATCGATATACCGATATCGGCAGCCGCCAGCGCCGGAGCGTCATTGATTCCGTCCCCAATCATCGCTATTTTAGAACCATTCTGTATATGGCTGCGGATAAGCTCCATTTTATGCTCCGGCATCAATTCGAAATAAAAGCTATCGCTTCCTATCGCCTTACTGACAGCTTCGGTAGTGCGATGATTGTCACCGGAAACCATAAGGGTTTCCTTGATGCCCAGATTTTTCAAAGCCGCTATAGCTCTTCCCGATTCCGTCCTGATCATATCGGTAACAGCGAGTAAGCCGAGCAGTTTATCATTAGTACCCAAAATGATAGCGGTCTGACTGCTGTTTTCCATCTCGTTTAATTTTTCATGAACGCTGCCGTCGCATAAACCTTTCTTCTCAAAAAACGCATGATTGGCGAGATAATAGCGGGTACCGTTTATGGTTCCCTTTACCCCCATACCGGGGATAGCGGAAAATTCCTGAACGCTATGGAATTCCATATCATCGTTTTCCGCTTTATCCACAATTGCCTGAGCCAGAGGATGCTCTGAATTCCTCTCCAGCGATGCAGCAATCGCAAGCACCTCAGCGTTGCCATCATTATTTAAACTGATAATATCAACCAACCTCGGCTTACCATAAGTAATAGTCCCGGTTTTATCAAAAGCGAAAGTATCGATTTTCGCCGCGCGTTCCAGGTATGATCCTCCCTTGATTAGAATTCCATTCCTCGCAGCGGCAGTTAAGCCGGAAACGAAGGCAACCGGAGTTGAGATAACCAGAGCGCAAGGACAGGCGATAACCAGTAACACTAATGCGCGGTAAAACCATTCACTAAAAACAGTATCAAAAAACAGCGGCGGTACCGAAGCTATAAGCACAGCGCCGATAACAACCGCCGGAGTATAATACCTGGCGAATTTATCCACGAAAAGCTGAACCGGAGCCCGGCGGGATTGGGCTTCTTCCACCAGATGAATTATGCGGGAGACCGTGGAATCTTTATACGGTCGAGTGGTCCTCACCTTAAGTACTCCGTTGCCGTTAATACTGCCCGCAAAAACCTCGTCGCCTTCACTTTTCATTACCGGAACCGACTCACCGGTGATAGGCGCCTGGTTCAAATCGGATATTCCCTCGACCACCACCCCGTCCAGCGGCACCGATTCCCCCGGTTTAATAATAATAAAGCTATCGGTACTAACATCTTCAACCGGAACTGATTCTACAATTCCGTCTTGAACGACTGAAGTTGTTTTGGGCGTTAAAGTCATCAGCCTGGAGATGGCGTTGCGAGCGCGCTCCATGCTCTTTCCTTCCAAGTAATGAGATAAGGAGAAAAGGAATATCACCATAGCGCCCTCGCTCCATTCGCCAATAACTATTGCGCCGAGTACCGCCAAAGTCATCAGGAAATTCATATCAAGGGATAATCGCGATGCCGCCCCGATTCCCTTTATTGCAATACGATATCCGCCCACGGCAATTGCTATCATCAGAATCGGTATGTAAACATACTCGGGCGCTCCTAAATTAATCAGCAGGATTCCGGAGAAGGCGAGGATTCCGGAGATTATTGTCGGTATTGGATTGCTTTTCTTTTTTACAGGCTCCGACTTGCGCGGCGTGACTGGCTCAGCATTGAATCCGGCGGATTTTATCGCATCAAGCATCTGCTGGCAACTGCCGGATGATTTCACCTTAACTACCTGATTCAAGTAATCGAAACGGACATTACCGGTATTAGGCAGCTTCTTGAGCGCTTTCTCGATTACGTTACCTTCATCGGGGCAATCCATCCCATCGACGCGGATTTCGAATGTTTTACTATCGTTTGCTTCGGAGCTGAATCCGGACTTGCGAATAGCCTTTTCTATTGCGGTCAAGTCCACTACTTCGGAATCGTATTCAACACTTGCTTTTCCCGAGACAAAATCGACCCTCGCTGTATCAACACCCTTCAAAGATGATAATTCGCGTTCCAACTTCGATGCGCAGTCGGCGCAATCCATTCCTTCTATTTGTAAATCAAATCTGCTCTTAGCCATTATTACGGTATACTTATCGGCGAGTCGAATGGCCGATTTTCATTAAAATTATTTTCAATTCGATGTAACTCAACTTAAATTTTAACGTTTCAAGTATAAGTATTGTTCGAACTTGCATAATATAATCATTACTTCGCATTGAGAGTATACAAATCAGGAGGAAACATGATTCTAACCACCACGCCAAACATCGAGGGCAAAACAATTGGCAAATATTTCGGTATTGTCAACGGGGATGCAATCCTGGGCGCCAACATTTTCAGAGACTTCTTCGCTCGTATAACCGACATTGTGGGAGGGCGTTCAGCGGCTTATGAGAAAGAACTGATTAAAGCTAAGAAAATAGCACTGGAGGAGATGTCCGAGCAGGCTAAAGCAATGGGCGCTAACGCCATAGTCGGCATCGATCTTGACTACGAAACCGTGGGCGACAGTATGCTGATGGTCAGCGCCAACGGCACTGCGGTATATGTGGAATAGCTTTCATTACCAGCGCAGCGAAGCAATTTAATTCCCCTCTTGAGAGGGGTCGCTTCATCGAAGATGAAGCGGGGGTGTGTCATATTATCACAGCACGCTAATTATTGTGGTTGGCGGGCGTCCTCTCCGCCAACTTAAATCAATGACAAGGCATACGGGGACATATGCCTTGCACGGAAATCCATCAATCCTGAATAGAATCGGGATCAGGTCAAGCGCCCTATCGACACATTTATAATTTGTCAGGATAAAACCTGCTTATCCCCCTTCAGTGTCTATATGTTCATGCAATAATAAAAACCGCAGTGCAAGCGCCCTGCGGTTACTTAAGGTCTCGTAGGTTTTAATCTAATTAACCGTGAGAATCGAAGCGTACTCTTTTTGATCTTCCAGAACCTCAAGAGCCCTGGTTACATAGTTATCCGATTTCAAAACAACCTGTTCATATAGCGCGCTCTGGCCATAAAGCTTGGTAAGGATATCGCGCTTGATCGAGCGTTTGATCTGATCCAGCGATTCCCTGAATTCCTCTTCTTTGATCCGCTCGATGCTTGCCTGCATCTCATCGAACAACGGATTGAGTCTATCGATCTGATTCGTTTCCTCGGCTGCTTCCCGTACATCTTCAAGTTCGGTCTCTATCCGGCTTTTGTAATCGAACTCCTTCTCTTCGAGGAAAGCTCGGAATTCCCTTATCATCTCATCGGTGACTTCGAAATCCGCCGGCAGGTGTGGATACTCTGTAGTGTAATGCACGGAGAAATCAAAGAACATCGATAGCCTTTCCAGGTTCATCATCAAAGGGCTGAGTTCCTCGTTTTCCACGTCGATATCAGGCCTAACGCCGCCGCCGCCGTATACAATCCTTCCGCCTTTGGTATAAAACACTTCCAGAGTAGTATCGATTTCCGTCGTTTCTTCTTCTATTTCGGCAGCGAGGTTATCGAATTCATCGATCTCCACCCTGTGGGAACGCTCCTCCTTCTGAATACACCTTCCCGATGGGATATACCATTTTGCCGTGGTTAATTTCAGTGCGGTATGGTCCTGAAAACGATATATCTGCTGCACGAGCCCTTTACCGAATGTTTCATTACCGATTACAACGCCTCTGTCCCAATCCTGTACAGCGCCGGACAAAATCTCGGATGCCGATGCGCTGTTTTGATTCACCAAGACCACCAATCGTATATCCGGCAGCATCGGTTCATCCTGCCCGGAATAAGACTTGCTTTGGTCGGTGACTCTTCCCCTGGTGGAAACGATCTCTTTGTCCCTTTCCAAAAACAGGTTGGTGGTTTTAACAGCTTGTGTTAACAAACCGCCGCCGTTGGAGCGTAGATCGAGTATTAACGCTTCCATCCCCTGATCTTTCAATTCTATAATGGCGTTTTCCAGTTCATTTTCCGATTCCGTACCGAAACGCGCTAATCGTATATACCCGATTTTATCTCTGGCAAAACCGTAGTAGGGAACGGTTTTAAGTTCAATAACCGCTCTTTCGATTGTATATTCCAGCGGCTCGGCGACCCCCTCGCGCTTGATGGTAAGCATGACCGAAGTACCAGCTTCGCCTCTCATCAGGTTGCTGGCATCCTGTGTGGACATATCCTTGGTTGATTCGCCATCAATTTTGATAACTTTGTCTCCTGCGCGTAATCCCATTCTGTAGGCAGGAGTGCCCTCCATGGGCGAGACGATAGTTATCCAGCCTTCTTTCTGGAAAATTGTCATTCCCAATCCGCTGTATTTGCCCTTGGTATGCTCCATCAATCGGTCATACTGTTTTTCCTCCAGGAATTCGGAAAACGGGTCAAGAGTACTTACCATACCCTTAATACCGGCATGCACCAACTCTTTGGCATCTACTTCCTCAACATAACGCGCGTTAATCCTGAAAACGATATCGGTGTAAAGACGGGCATACGAGAACAGGGAATCATGGCCTGATTGAGCCGTAGTTGAAGCGAACACGCCGAGACTGACGGCGATGACCACCATTATTAATATTATATGTCGTTTTTTGCGCAGCATGAAAATATCCTCCTGACGAATCGGAAAAATGGAGATTTATCCTAATAATAGATATATCGGTATGTTAACTAAGTAATACGATGCACTCGTTTGCAAAGTTCCCTTAATCAGGGATTATGCGGAAAAAGAAGAAGCGCAACAGAATTACTGCGATCAACGAAAAAGGAGTTGAAATCCCGGTATTTATTTATCTTTCTCTTTTCCGCTGTTATCCTTTTTCTTCGGTTTCTTAGTTTTGACCTTTTTAACCGTCTTCAAATTCGATTTGGATGATTGCTGATTGAGCCGGTCATTAATCCCATCCTTGTTCTTATCAATAAACAGGTCGTATTTCTTGTTAGTATTAGAGCTCTTGGAATTTACCGTACCCTTTTTATATTTATTGGTAAGAATTCGCTTTGGTTTAGCATCCTCTTTCTTGGAGATGGTTTTTGACGTGGTATTCTTGGACTTTTTTGCCTTCGCTTTTTTCGAATCATCGCCGGCAACTGAAACCAAAGAAAAAGAAAAACACAAAAGAACCGTTATTATGATAACGCGTGAAAATGCAATAACTTTTCTTGCCATAATATTACACCATTTTAATTCTTACGTTTCTTAGAACTGCTCGAACCGCTCTTTGATTTTGTAGATTTATTCGCTGAGTTGTCTTGCCGTTTCGATTGACCTGTATTCTTACTGCGCACCGTGCTGGACTGCTTGTCGTGCGTTTTTCTGCTATTAGTTATTTTCGGTTTAGTCGCAGTTTTCTTTGAATAATTGGAACTTTTTCTCTTGTAGCTTCCGCTGCTGCTTGAGCTTCCTTTTGAATTTAAACTACTTTTTCGATTATTGTCAACCGTCTTCTTACGATAATTACTGCCGGACTTCTTGGAATAATCGTAATCATATTTCTTCTGGTAGCTGCGATCATATCCCTTGGTATTACTCGATTTCGTGGATTTACTCGGCGTCGAGTACTTCTTGGTTGAATAATTCCTATCCGTCTTGGATCTGTAAGTATCATAGGTTTTTGAATCCTCCGTTTTCGAGCGGTAATTATCCTTACTGTAATCCTTTATCTGTTTCTGGGCTGTTGTCTTATAAGATTTACGTTTCTTGGAATCAGCGGTTTTCAGCGTCTTCTCGGGATGATTGTAAGTGTATCCGCCCCAGTCTTTATATTTCTTATCCCGTTTATAATCTTTACCGCCGAAATCCCATTCAGCCCAATATTTATATCTGGACCCGTTATTCCGGTAAGAAGTATAGCGGATGTTAATATCGGCATGATAAGTGTAATAGCCTCCGTGGTTTATCCAGAAATAATGCTGCCAGCAGGGATAACCGTAACGATAAATAACCACAACATGTCCGCCGACTAAAATGCTGGGGATATACACCGGCGCAATCCCATAATAAACGCCGTCTATAAATACTTCGCACCCGGGATAATCAACGCCGAACCAGCATGAACCGTAATAGTAATTGTGATAGCTTGCCGGATAATACAGATAATGCCGATGGGCGCCATCGACGTAGAAACGAACGAAATCGCTCACATACTGACCTCCGTTCTCCTGCGCCAATCTTCCGATTACCCGGTTAAGGGTCTCATTTCTTCCCGCATCGGCATCCACAATCCAATCGTCTTCGATATATTCATACTCATAACCCCAGTAAACCATCCATTGGGGAGCGTCGAAAGGGGTGGCTGATGCTATTACATAGATATATTCATCTCCGTTCGCTCCTCCGACTTCCATGTGATAATCAGCTTCAACCGGCGGGATCCTGTATACCGTATCACCTGAAACGAAATTATTCCCACCCGGTTCGAAGGGGAAAAGTACATTGACATTCCCGTCGGTATCGATTTCATAAACTAAGGCATAACAGTCCTGTTCAGCGCGGAAATAGGCAATCAGGTCTTCTCCCCTGTAGAATTTCGCATCTTCGCCTTTATTAGTCCATATCTCAACTTCCAGGTCGGGGCGAAAATTAAGCCCGCTGGGTTGAGCATTGCCGAGACTTATCGGCAATAGCATCGATATCATTGTTATGATAACCATTAATAATTTGTTAATCTTCATAAAACACCTACCTTTTTTCCATACATTAGAAATATCTATATTCATCACTTACAAAGCAAGTTTCTGTCTCATCAGTTACCGGGAGAAACCATCGGCAACTACCGATCGTCTGGTATTTCCAATCAAAGTCAATGCCTGATTCGCTCTCATCAGGTATGCTGCCGATCCGTAACGCTGCATAGTGGTCGTCAGCCGTCCAGACGAAGTAAACATGTCCTAACGCAATCTCCATATATCCCCATGAGGACCAACCGTCATTGGGCGCTGCGCTGACATAATCCAGGTCCTCAATATAACCTGCATCCTGTATGTCGGTTAAATCACGTCCATTGTGCAAATACCAGCTATTCAATCTCCGGTCATATTCGAAATATATATCACATGCTCGGCTATTATAACCCACAACTTCGCCATTCGCAAACGAGAAACCGGAATTTTTAGAATCCACTTTAAAATCATCGACAAGGGAATTGCCTTCGATAACTTCGCCCCGAATATCGTTCTCGGTGTTCTCCGGATAAACCGCCTGCCAAACCAGAGCGGATGCGATAAAAATCGACACAATAATTGCCTTATTTATTTTTGATTCGAAAATCTTCATCGGTCTCACCTAACTTTATTATTCCCTGTTTCCGCTTTTGATTTTGTTCTCAGGATTTATCCTCAATTCTCGATTGCCCAAATCAGTTTGATAAGCCCAATCGATCCTGATATACTTCGAGGAAGAAGTGCCTTCATAGATACTGGTGACCCTGAAAACCGCATAATGATTCTCGGCAGTCCAGACAATATAGCTGTGTCCCGAAATCACCTCCACATAGCAAAGCTCCGACCAGCCCTCCTCCGGAGCGTAGTTAACATCATGAATATCATCGGTATAACCGAAATCCTGCAGATCCGTTAAATAACGTCCACAGTGTATAAAATAAGTATCGAGAACAGCGTCAAATTCCAGGTAAATGTCGCATGATGATTCGTTGTAATCGACAACTTGCTCATTGGCGAAGGAAAATCCGGCGCTTGAGGCATCGTCATGATAATTGGTTAAGGTTACTGAGCCTTCCGGACGGGGAGTATCATACACCAGCTCGATAGAAAGTTCGCTCTCGTTCCCGTAGGCATCCACTGAGGTAATTGAATAGTAATAAGTTACGCCGTTTGTTAGTCCATCGTCAACGTAAAAGGCTTCCTCAGTCGTCGCAATTTCTTCATAGGG
Organism: uncultured Ignavibacteria bacterium; assembly: GCA_964563085.1. Lineage (GTDB taxonomy): Bacteria > Zixibacteria > MSB-5A5 > UM-FILTER-46-8 > UM-FILTER-46-8 > WJIR01. The sequence continues at coordinate 90,525 of CAZLVS010000004.1, forward strand.
ACCCGGCGGGAAATCGGAACGATACACGACATAATAATCGAAATCATGTTCGACTACCGGCGCCCAGTATAAAGTAACTTGCTCATCGCCGGTTACCGAATATACCCCGGCAGGAATCGACGGAGGGTAGTCGTCTTCATAATCGGCGCAATTTTCATCGCATCCGGTGATAACTATTAAACTGAGCGTAAACGCTAAAAGAACAAATAATCTGGTTAATTTCATTTTTCGAATCATAACTTCCTCCTTTTGCTTAAATTACATTGCAATATTCATGCCATTAACGGTTGTCCACGCAACTTATTGTATCACAACTCTTTAAGATATCTCCATTATTCTGACAATGCACAACATTTAGGCGATTAACCAACAAATGCACAATATTTGTGCGCGGGAAAATCTGATGTCAAGAATCAATTTGCGAACAAATTCTCTTGACCTGTTTAAAAAAAGGATTATTATTGTAGAACGTTTGCGGGAGTAACTCAGCTGGCTAGAGTCACAGCCTTCCAAGCTGTTGGTCGCGGGTTCGAATCCCGTCTCCCGCTTATTCTATAACCTATTGGTGATCAATACAAAAGCATCTCTCGCTTATTCAAAGTCAATATCCACAACTTCGATATACCATTGTTTTATCAATTCACTCGTGATTATAAACCTGGCTTGTATTATTCACAAATTTAGTTATCGGCAGCGGAAGCCTTGCGCTTCCGGTATTTCATAAAAGAAGGACCGGAAAATATCCGGTCCTTTCAGTAGGAGGCAAAAATGAAAAAGGCAATTAGTTTAGTGTTTTTAAGAACCGCCGCTTAACGCGGCGATTCTCTGGACCCGAACCTACGGGGGTTTCCCGTGTTCGCCTTTAAACCAACGATGGCGGGTATATCATCGCCGGTTCAATATTTATACACGCTGCTTGCAGGTATTGTTCCAAAATATTTAGTCTATCAAAGCGGGTTTTAAACAATCCTCCGATGGAGCAGAGTTAACTCGGAATATACAATAATATCGACCATCTGCAAAATTGATGTGCCGATTCACTGGGAAGCGTATTCTTCCGGATTACGTCAACTGTGATATGAAAGTATCCGGAATAATTAGGAGTAGTGATTACGCCTTGGTATGTGTCGTCCCCGATATACTCCGGGACAAACACTTCATACTCATCTCTACCAACATGAAAGCTAACAGTATCATCAGAATCAACGCCCTGAACCGTCACCGTAACTTCTTTGTTTTTAGCTGTCTTAATTACCGAAGCTATTGGAGTTAAGGAAAGTATGTCCTGTTCATACAGAGTGATATCGTCGGTCGACAGCGAGTAAAGGTTTACGCTGGTTATTGCATTGTAGGGAGAATCGGTGGAACCTTTGGCATTCGATATTTCTCGCATTATCCAGCCATTACGGGAATCATATTGATCCCCCCATTGCTCCATCCTTCCTTTAATCCGGATTTTTTCGTATACAGATTTAGTAATCCGCACTAAAGTATCGGGATCGGCGGTAGTATCTTCGGCGATTACATGCAATTTCATTGCGATGCTATCGGTTACGGTTACGATCGCATAAGGTGTTGTTCCCAGGGATTCCGGGTAATTAGCGTTGATGTCATAATTGGGGTTATGCCCGGTTATAACTCTCCAGTAATGAAGAATACGGAGGTCGTTGGGTTTGGCTAATTCCATAGTATCGGGAATATCGGTGTTGATAAGATCAGTCTCAAACAGCGTGGGATAGTCCTTGGTTACGATATCAATCAATGCTTGTTCGTCATCGTATGGTTCGAATGTGGGACTATCGCCGCAAGCTGCATATATAGTAACTGATAAAATCAATAATGCGATTAATTTTCTCATTTCATTTTCTCCCTCAATTCCTCTTTTAACCTCATCAACTCGTCCCGTAACGCTGCCGCCTTTTCGAATTCGAGGTTGTCGGCAGCTTTTTCCATTTCTTCCTTTATTATAATAACACGTTCGCTGGGAGCGTAGGTTTCATATTCTCTTAAATTGACCCATTCCTTCTCGCGCACCGTTTTTGAATCTGCAAATGTGGTGGTTTTCAGGATATCTTCTCTTGATTTATAGATAGTCTGCGGTTCAATACCGTGCTTGGTATTGAATTCCTCCTGTAATTTCCGCCGGCGTTCGGTTTCCTCGACGGTTTTGCGAATTGAATCGGTTACCTTATCCGCGTACAGGATAACTTCACCGGCACGGTTGCGCGCCGCTCTTCCCGCGGTCTGTATGAGCGATCTTTCCGAGCGCAGGAATCCTTCCTTGTCGGCATCGAGGATTGCTACCAGAGACACTTCCGGAAGATCTAATCCCTCACGCAGGAGGTTAATCCCCACCAGTACATCGAATTCAGCGAGGCGCAGATCCCGGAGGATCTCCACGCGGTCGATAGCATCTATCTCCGAATGAAGATATTTCACCCGGACGTTTAATTTAGCGAGGTAATCGCTCAAATCCTCAGCCATTCGCTTGGTCAAGGTGGTAACCAACACTCTTTCTTTGTTAGCAACACGCGCTTTAATCTGTTCCACGAGGTCATCAACCTGGTTACTTGCCGGTTTTATAAGAATGGCGGGATCGAGCAGTCCGGTGGGGCGGATAATCTGTTCAACGACCACTTCCTCCGATCTTTTTATTTCGAAATCCCCGGGGGTGGCGGATACAAAAATAACCTGGTTCTGCAACGATTCGAACTCCTCAAAGAACAGGGGTCTGTTATCGAGCGCCGACGGAAGACGGAATCCGTATTCGACCAACGTTTCCTTGCGGGAACGATCGCCGTTGAACATCCCCCGGATTTGAGGAACGGTTTGATGGGATTCATCGATTATCGTAAGGAATTCATCGGGGAAAAAATCAATCAAGGTATAGGGACGCTCCCCCTCTTTCCTGCCGGATAGATGTCGGCTGTAGTTCTCGATTCCGCTGCAATAACCGATCTCCAGCATCATTTCGATATCATACTTGGTGCGCATAGCAAGGCGCTGGGCTTCCAACAGCTTGTTTTCGCTTCGGAAACGCTCCAAACGTTCGTCCAATTCCGCTTGAATCGCTTTTATCGCTCGCTCGAGTTTGGGACGGGTAGTAACGAAATGCTTGGCGGGGAAAATTCCCACTTTTTGTTTCTCGGCGGTTACCTCACCGGTGAGTATATTCACCGTCGATATCTTATCGATCTCATCGCCGAAAAACTCCACGCGGATCGCTTCTTCTTCATAAGCCGGATGTATCTCCACCACGTCGCCTCGGACCCGGAAGGAGCCGCGCCCGAATTCTATATCATTCCTGGCATAATGAATATCCACCAGTTGTCGAAGAAATTGATTACGTTCCATCTCCTGCCCTACTTCCACAAAGACCATCATTTCCTGCCAGTCTTCCGGTGAACCTAATCCGTATATGCAGGATACCGATGCCACGATAATTACATCCTCGCGCTCCAGCAGGGATGAAGTTGCGCGGAGCCTTAGCCTGTCGATATCCTCATTAATCGAAGTGTCCTTCTCGATATAAACGTCAGTTGTGGGTACATAAGCTTCGGGCTGGTAATAATCATAATAGCTGATGAAAAATTCCACGGCATTGTCCGGGAAGTAAGCTTTAAGCTCCCCGAAAAGCTGCGCCGCCAGCGTCTTGTTGTGCGATATTACCAGGGCCGGTTTACCGTAGGCGGCGATAACATTCGCCATGGTGAAAGTTTTACCCGAACCGGTAACCCCCAGAAGCGTCTGGAACTTATCTCCCCTTTTTAGACCGTCGCTTAATTCTTGTATCGCCTGGGGTTGATCACCCTTTGGAGTATAAATGCTGTTTAGCTTAAATGAACTCATAACTTTATAAAGCTTATACGCACAAACGGAATTTGGATGCAAGAAAAACTATCCGCTAAATCATGGCAATTTAAGAAAAGAACTCCCGGTTTCCAAGCGTTTGATACTCTAAAATATAATTATTGCGACATTTTGAACCTTTTATTTCTCCCGCAACAAAAAATCGAGCTTATCGTATTAAAAGCAGTATGACGAAACAACGGAGGCATTTATGACTAAAGAACTGAGAAAATCACCGGATAAAATAATCGCAGGCGTATGCGCGGGATTGGCTGAATATTTCGGTGTAGATCCTACTATTGTGCGCCTTGCTTTCGTAGCACTGGCATTAGCAGGGGGAGGATGGATGATACTGGTTTATATCTTAGCCTGGATTATTATGCCGGCTCCTAAAATGGATGAGGTGGTGGTTGAAGCAGAGGAGACTGAAACAGTGAACGATTCCAAGATATCCGAAAACCGAAGTAAGTGGCTGGGAGTCATCCTGGTGATACTCGGATTCGGCTTTTTAATGGATAATTTACATTTTATCCATTGGTGGCATTTCTCCAAATTCTGGCCCCTGATAATAATTGGATTGGGCGGATTAATAATATACAGGTCTGTTCGCAAGAAAGATGAGGAGGTAACTTATGAGAGCGAGTAAAGTGCGAACCGGTTTGCTGCTGATCGGAACCGGCTTGATTTTACTGGGCAATACCCTGGGATATCTTAATTGGTTTGTATGGAAAGATCTTCTGAGACTCTGGCCCGTACTTTTAATAGCGATAGGAGCGGAAATGATTTTTAAACGCAGCAAATTACCGGCGCTGGCTTATATATCTCCGATTTTGATTGCCGGATGTTTTATCTACGCCGTTTACGGGGGCGGGGCGTTTGCGGATAACGGCGATTCCGCCGAGAAAAACCAATCCCTGTTTGTAGTCTCGAATGAACAGGTAAAAGACCTGAAATCGCTGGATATAGAGATTGACTGCAAGTTAGGGGATTTTCAATTCGTATCAACAGATGCCGAGGCATTTAAGGGTGAATTCGAGTATTACGGACAAGAACCGAAATTCGAATTTTCCACTGAAGATGACATAGGAAGAATAAAACTGAAGTATCGGGATGACAAAATCAAGTTTAAAGGCTTGCACCGGGATGGTTGTGACTCATATCTCTACATAACAGATAATAAACCGATCTCACTGAATATTGATGCCGGCGTAGTTGATCTTGACCTCGATTTGCGAGATATAGAGATAACGGAATTCGAACTCGATACCGGCGTTTCCGATGTGGTGGTGCAATTCGGAGATAAATCTCACCATATCGATTCCAATTTCGATATTGGCGTAAGCGATTTAACGATTTATATACCCGAGGGAACCGCTGTCAGGCTGCATAAGGAGACCGGATTATCATCGGTGTCCTATAAAGAACTCGGCTTGGGCAAGATAAAGAGCGGTCTTTATCAATCTCCGGATTACGATACCGCGCAGTACACGATCGACATAGATATCGATGCCGGCATAAGCGATATAGACATTAAATATTACCGCGCAGGACGCACGGAACTCTAACCGAGGAGAGGATATAAATAGTATACTGGATGTTTATCAAAGTACAGCTTCGTACGTAATTTAAGAAATCGTTACAACAAATCTGCACACTCTCCGAAGCAGACACAAAAGATAAAGGAGGTAGATTCCTACCTCCTTTATTGATTATTATGTATCTCAATTACAGACTTTTCAGCGCCTCCCGCTGCGCTTCCACGGTTCTTTCGATTATTGCGGTTGTATGCGCGGCAGACACGAACATCGCTTCGAACGCGGAAGGCGCCAGATAAATCCCTCGGTCCAGCATACCGTGAAAATATTTACTGTATAATTCAGTATCCGATTTTTTTGCATCCTCAAAATCACCTACGTTATTCTTGCTGAAAAATAGGGTCATAATCGAACCGACCCTCTGTACCAATCCTTCTATTCCAGCTTCCTTTAGGTTATCCATCATCGCCATTTCCAACAATTCGGAAGTTTCGTCCAATTGAATATAGGGATTCTTTTCATCCAGGAATTTCAATGCAGCTAAACCAGCGCTCACCGCCAACGGATTCCCGGACAATGTACCTGCTTGATATACCGAACCATCCGGCGCCAGTAGATCCATAATCTCAACTTTTCCTCCAACCGCTCCTACTGGTAATCCACCGCCAATTATTTTCCCATAACAGGTGATATCCGGCTCGATTTCATACAGCTCTTGAGCGCCGCCGAATGCCACTCGGAAACCGGTAATTACTTCATCGAATATCAGCACGGAATCGAAATCTGCGGTTACGTCTCTCAGTGTATTCAGGTATCCGTCAGCCGGCGGAATCACCCCCATATTCGCTGCGATAGGCTCCACGATAACTGCGGCGATATCCTCACCGTATTTTCTGAATATGGAAAGAATCGCTTCGGACGAATTGTAAGGCGCGGTAATTGTCAGGTTGGTTATATCCTCGGGAATTCCGGGAGATGCAGGCATCCCGGAGGTCATCATCCCGGAGCCGGCCAGCGTAAGGAATCCGTCGGAATGGCCGTGATAACAGCCGTCCAATTTAACAATCAAAGGTCTGTCCGTATAAGCGCGAGCCAGCCGGATTGCGGTCATGGTCGCTTCCGTCCCGGAATTGACCAGCCTTAGTTTATCGATGGACTTAATTCGCTTGACAATAAAACGCGCGAGCTCCTCCTCCAAAGCTGTTGGCGCTCCGAAGGATGTTCCCTTCTTCAACGTATCCTCAAGAGCTCCAATTACCAGCGGATGGCTATGCCCCAGAATCAACGGACCCCATGACATTACATAATCGATATATTTATTTCCATCCTCGTCGGTTATCTCGGCTCCGTCTCCTGATTTTATAAATATAGGATTTCCTCCTACGGAGCCAAAAGCTCTTACCGGCGAATTCACGCCGCCCGGGATAACCTTCTTTGCACTCTGAAACAGTCTCTCCGAATTCTGGTAATCAGGCATTTGTCAACTCCTCAATAATCCACCGCGACGCATCGATCGCGTGATATGTCAGTATTGCATCAGCGCCGGCGCGCTTTATTGATGTCAGTATCTCCATTGTTAATCGCTTTTCATCAGCCCAGCCGTTTGCGGCAGCCGCTTTTACCATGGCGTATTCACCGCTGACATTGTATGCCAGAAGCGGTCGGTCGGCAGCCTGACGTACCTCGGAAATTACATCCAGATATGCCAATGCCGGTTTTACCATAACCATATCCGCCGATTCATCGATATCGAGCCGAACCTCCCTTACCGCTTCCCTTACATTAGCCGGATCCATTTGATATCCGGAACGGTCGCCTTCCTGCGGTGCGGAATCGGCAGCATCACGGAACGGACCGTAGAATGCCGAGCAGTATTTTGCCGCATAAGATAAAATGGCGGTTTGCTCAAGTCCCTCCTCGTCCAATGCAAAACGGATCCCCTCCACTCTGCCGTCCATCATATCCGATGGGGCTACGATATCAGCGCCCGCTTGGGCGAAACTAACCGCCTGTTTGGCAAGCAGTTCCAGTGTGGCGTCATTTTTCACCTCCCCGTTTTCATATACTCCGCAATGACCGTGGTCAGTATACTCGCACAAGCAGACATCGGCGATAATAACCATATCGCTGACACTGTCTTTAACCGCTTTGATCGCCTGATTAATCACGCTGTCCGGTTTCCACGACTCCGATCCGATTGCATCTTTTTTATCCGGTATCCCGAATAAGATGATTGCCGGAATATGGAATGATTTCGCTTCTCTAACGACCTCAATTAATTCATCAGGTGAATATCTGAAGCATCCTGGTAAGGTGGGGATCGGTTCTTTTTTGCCTTTGCCCGCGGTAACAAAAAGCGGCAGGATAAAATCGTGCGGGTGAAGCCCGGTTTCTCTGACCAGGTTGCGCAGAGGCGCCGATTTTCTCAACCTTCTTGGCCTCTCGAAAGGAAAACTCATATTTATAACCTCAAATTTCTTTTTCCGCTTTACTGTCATATCTATTTTTATGAGAAGATAAAAGTAACACAATAAACGCCGATATCCAAGAATGAAATATTACGCGGAAGATGAGGTTTATAAATTCTCTTTTTACTTGACAACCGATGCGTATTTTATAAATTGAGCGAACGGATTTCACGGTGAATAAGAATGAAAACCGCCGGTTAGCGCTCCAGCGCTGACGGTGCGCCTGTTTCACCGAAGAGGTCTAAGGCGCCACGGTGCAAGATTTGGTTTTTAAGCGTCAGGGAAAAAGGCTGGAAAGAGTTAGATTTACTGGGAGATCGTCCAACGGCAGGACATACGGCTCTGGACCGTAGAATCGGGGTTCGAATCCCTGTCTCCCAGTTTATTGTTAAAAGCAGCCCTTTTGGCGAGTGTGTCAAAGGGCTTTTTGTATGTGGGACATAGAGTTCCATTGAATATTGTACAGTTCGAAAGCAGCGTATCCAAGAGCTTGCGTTTTTCGATGGGAGTTTGTTTGGTTCAGCTTGGTAAACCAGTTTCCATTCGCAGAAAAAAAGCCCCATTAAAAAAATTACTCTTCTTCGAACCTCTAACACGAATTGGGGGTATCCCTGGGGAAGCGTGGCACCCCTCTCGCTTAATATCCCTTACTTAAAGTACCCGATAGTACCAATCGCAATTCGGGAGTATCCTGGAGGGGATATCAAGGCTTCTTATCCTCTGTTCAATAACATAGTTTTCAATATGTATTTCGGCTGTAAAAAATTAAAAGGGATCAGCGTTAAGCCGATCCCTTCATTGCTTCGAATGTGAATCAATTTATGGCATATAACGACAGCCATTACCAAGAACGATGTCTACCGCCACGATTACGGTCGTTGCTGCGAGGACGTGCTTCGTTTACATTAAGCGAATTGCCGTCTAATGTCTGTCCATTAAGGCTCGAAATCGCCGATTGGGCTTCCTCTTTATTGTACAGCTCCACAAAACCGAAACCTCTGGATTCTCCAGTGTATCGATCCTTGACAATGTTCACACTTGACACTTCACCGTGGCTTTCGAATGTCTGGCGAAGGGTGTCTTCTGTCGTATGTGGTGACAGATTCCCTACATAGAGTTTCATTTCACTCTCCTGTTTGGTTCATCTTAGACGCAACTCAATTAAGATATCGCTTCATAGATGAACATATGAATGCGCATTATTACGCAAAAGTCTCCAGATTAGAATTTTATCGGGGATTGATTTTGATTACAAGCCTTTAAAATATTAAACGAGGAAACTCGTGATTTTACCTAATATATCGGTATATCTATATAATTGCAACAACTATTTTTAGAAATTTTCGTATAGGGATAAAGTCCGGTCCGTATGATACTTATGAATTTTCGGATTGAAAGCCTTAAGCCCTTATATCAACACGCTCCGATTTGAACCTCCTGATTCCGGCTTCTAAGCAGCATCTTCTCCAAAAAGTTAGGTTCGAAACTCGCCCCATAATTCCAGTTTTTGTTTTCTAATAAGATAATCCCCTATTTGCAAAATCCACTTCTTTACTCAAGGATTATGTTTATTCCAATTGCTCTGAAGAGCCAGGATCTAAATATAAGCACGTTGAATTCCCCCATCAGGATAATCGGTTTGTTACTCAAAATAGAGATAAGTCAAGTTTGCCCTAAAATCGGAAAGTTAATCCGGCTGTTATATAATGCACCAATGCGAAGTTATATACTTCATCGTTGTCAGCGCCACCTTCCAGTATCCTATAACCTAACCGCGCTCGGGTTTTATCATTTACATCGGTGTATAAAGCAATCAATATATCTTCCGCTCGGCCTTGAGGTGCTGCCAGAGCGTCACCTTGAACAAGTAAGCCTAACCGAGGTCTAAATGACCAGTCCAGCGAAAAGTTGATAAGCGGCACAAATCCGGCATTAGTTTTCTCCGATGATTTGTTTCCGCTTTTTATCTCAATAGCGGCATCACGGATCTTAGCTGTAATCCCGATGTCTGATCCAATACGATTCGATTTCACCATGGCAATTACGAGTTTTTTGACTTAGAGATATGCAGTAATGTCCTGCTTCCGCCGAAAAGCATCACTCAAACCATATCCTGAAGACAAAAAACGGAGTACGAGATAACTCTCACAGCAGCCTTCCATCCCTGTAATGTTAATTTCGTGTAGATTTATCTTAATCCAAGTATTTTTCAGTCATGTTCAGGTGAAAAATCCATATCCACAAAACCTTCACTCAAATTTGTAGTGCAATATCTTGGTAGTTATTTGATGGGTTCCAATTTAAGGATTGCATATTAATTATGCGCCAACGAAATTGGCGTACTGCATGCTGCAAAGAATGGGATATTTATGATAACTCTCATTTCATAAGCGGTAGCGGCAAAGCAGCATGGGAATCATCACTTATTCTTGAAGCGCAGCCTATCCCCTTAGCAATATCATCATCACTGACAAGATGAACATCCAGAAGCCCTCCGGCTCTATATCCGGTTCTCGAACAGTTCACCTCATCAATGCATAGACTCCAGCCTTCCAGCCAGGTAATTAATTTCTTTTTCTCTTCCTCGTTTCCCCGATGATGAATAAGGATATCGATATCGCTATTGGCGAAAGCTGTGGAGTCTCGCGTGCTTCCAATAACATAGAATCCCTTTACTCCAAAGCGCTCCTGCTCGAGCTGCGATGCTATTTGCTGAGCCAAATTGAGTCTCCAACATGAGAAACCATTGGAGATTTTATTGCGAATATGATTGATATCCGGCATATCGGAAGGTTCAGGTGCGTAATCAGTCAATAGCACCATTGCCTTATTAGTCGAATCAATGAACAATTGCAGCGCGTAATTCTTATGTATTCTTTGAGTATCTATCAAAGCGATGGCATCTTCAAATTCTGCGGAAGCGGGTTGAAATTGTGACAGTATATTATCAGCGTTGTGAATGAAGGAATCATTACAAACAGAGTCTTTTTGACCGGGATAGAGCCATACATACGCGATTCCCCCATTCCGCAGATCCTCTACAAACTGTGAACGGGATTGCATGTCGGCAGAATTACCCTTTCCATCGCAAGTTATTTCTACTAAGGCGGCCGCTCTATTTACGTCGGAGTATGTCAGTCCCAATGCCTGACTATCGCCATCCTTATCCAGCATATTTCCTTTAACCACGACAATGAAGCTTTTCTTGGGTAAAAGCCGGTTGAGTTCACTGACCGTTTGCCGAAGCCTTCGTTTATGGGATGCATCCGAGCCGTTAAAACGCTGTTTGTGATCTATGCAGACCAGATATCTGCTATTGTATAGATTCCTGGCGCCGATATGATAATCGGTTGCGAAAATCACGGTATCCCTTTGGGCAATATCAAAACAGTTTATGTTTCTATGTGGATCGGAAAACGTTTGTGGACGGCATTGCAGTAAGTATATGTCTTTGCCGTCAGATGCGAATTCCAGTTCGACTGGCATCTGTAAGCCATCCTCGAGCGCTTTAAGCATGTGCAGCATTTTAGCGGCAAATTCGGTGTTCTCTCTAAACCCCTCGAACGCTGCGACAACCGTATCTTTGTCCACGATTATTCCCGTCTCACTAAGTTTGCGAAAACGACCATCCTTATAGATGGAGATAATCTCATCCGCTCCAGGATATTCGGTTCCGCAGCTCTCCAAAAGTTTACCCAGCTCTAATGTTTCAATCCGGTCGGTTTTTAGATTCAGAACATCGATTTTCCTGGGTGAGTGTTTAACAATCTCTTCTGCGGCGACATTAACAGGAATTCCGATTTGACCGGGAGCCATTAAAACCGGGCAATAATCCGCTTCCTTGCCGGTCATACGAGTTCCCAGTCCGGGAACCATTGCAATTAAACTGTCCTTCTGCTCAATTTTGGGCGCCCCTGGGCATTCATTTCTACTGTAAGCGATACCCGAATAGCTGGGTAGAAAATAGTCGCCGATTCTAATACCGACCACTTGCTGAATTAAAACACCCATTCCTTCTATCAGGTCTAAGAATCCCTGTTGTTTGCGGAATTTAATAGCTTCAGGATTGAAAGTTGAAGCATAAACCTTAGCGATCGCATCCGCCAGAGCTTTAAGGCGTTCCGACTTGCTGCCCTGATTGGATACAAATACGCTTTCGTATTTTCCCTTGAACGGTATTCCGGCGCAATCCTCAAGAGCGCTTGAACTGCGGACAATAAGGGGTACATCGCCAAAATCATCCAACACCAAAGCCAAACCCCGTAATATGTCGGGAGGAGAGGAGCAGTTTCTAAAGGTTTGTATTATAAGAGGATATTCGCATTCGATTTGATCCGGTTCTTTGTACTTTTGATCTACGATCTCGCTCAGGTTGTTATATTCCAGAAAGTGGAACAGGACATCTGCAGACAAATATTTGGACTTTGGAACTTTGATACCACCATGTTTGCCGGGACTGGATTGCGAACGTTTAAGAATCTGTGCTGCCAGAAACAAACCGGCGCCTTTGGCTCCGATTTTACCATGACTTCTTTTGTGATAAATCATATTGTCAATCAAGTCAGGATAATCGACAAGCCTGATAAATTCGCAGGCTACTTTAACGCAATCCAACCGTTCGAAGAGAAGTTTATTTATAAGCGAAATATTAAGTCCTCTTCTGTAGTTTGGTGAGAGTTCGCTCTCCCCTGATACGGTAAAATTGTAGCGATGAATAACTTCTGCCAGTTCGGACAAAGGAAGGTTCTGATTCATCAGTTTATTTAGAAAGCTTAATCTGTCCTCCTGAATCCACTTTCGTATGTAGGAAAGGAGTGTCGCGTCTTCAAAATTCTGGTCGGCGATTCTGACAATTTTATCGGCAATTTTATCCGTGAAAACGAACGTAGACCTGCCAAGAGGACGATTTGCGTCCGGTGTCGGTCTATACTCGGATCCAACCTTACCGGCATTGCATTCTTTAAGAAGCGATTTGGCTTGTTCGATTCCACTCCAGCAAAGCAGATAGAGTAACCGCTGGCAAATATTTAGAAATAGATCCCTGTCGGTTTCCTTAACGAGATTCAATGCGATTTGCCAATCCGGCGTGCTGTCCCTTTTCGAGATTTTTTCATCGTGTTCTCTTCTCTGCAGCTCAGATCTCAAATTCCTGAAGGAAACAAAATGACTTAGTCTTTTGACTATATTGTCAAGTAATTCCCGTTCCTGGATTAGAAAAGGTCCTTCGTCAGCCTTAGGCATCTCCCGAGCATACGAGACGCAAATTGATCCTATGTGTTTATCATGCGCTTTTATGTTAGAATTTAGTATCCAGGGAGTCTCTTCGAATAGAGGAGATTGGATACGATAATTATCAATCTCGATTTTAACGCCGCATATATCCGGGTATTGCCATCCCGAAGGGATAATAGTTAAAAGCCCATCCAATACATCCTCGAAGGGCATTTCAATATTTTTTAAAAGCTCTTCGATCCGAAAAAGGCAAGTATATCCCCTCGCATTTTTTAGAACTAATAATATCAGGTCATCCGGTTGATTACTCATACGCTGTCTCAAATGACGGCTTTTGCCATAACATCCTATTCCGAATCTATCAGAAGGATTCCGAAGCTTTCCGTTATCCGCATCTGATTTCTGTTAGTTTAGGATATTTTTTGAAGGTTACCCCGGCGTATAGGTAAGAACACCGGGATAACCAATCGCTAATCAACATGCTCGATTATTAAAGAAGTTGGAGACATCTTTTTTGGAAATAATCCTGTCAGCTTTGTTGATTAACACTTTCAATAACTCGAAATCGGTTTATTTCAGTATTTCGTCGACTTCCGCCTCGTCAATATCCATTACATGCGGGATACCGCTGAGCTCGGAGGCTTCACGGGTTAAACAAGTGATATCGGCTCGATTGATATATTCAAGCGAGAACTTACGGCTGCCGCACATTAACTGTTTTAGACCCTGCGCTAAACGCTCGTAATAGGTGTAGAGTCCCAAAGCGCCGGTTGGAATTTTATCAAATAATTCACTTCCGAGTTCATGGCGCAAATCGGCGGCGGTCACGAAAATTTCGTCCTTCGAGGTTCCAAACCGTTCCACATACACCGGTATCTGATGAGCCTCTATAGCGGTGCCGATCGTTTTCCCAACCATCGCCGCTGCAATAGGACTTCTCGCCATGCCGATGAGCTTAACATAAGGAGCGCCCAAAGCCAATCCCTTAAAGATCTGATCTTCGAAAGTGAAACCACCTGCCAGTGCGAGGGCCGGCACATGTTCGTTTTGCTCATCGAGTCGTTTAGCATACTCATGTAGTTTCGAATGCAATTCAACCGGAGGAATACCCCACTCGTTCATCATTCTCCAGGGACTCATGCCCGTGCCGCCTCCGGCGCCGTCTACCGTCAAAAGGTCGAGTTTATACTTGGATGCGAATTTGATTGCTCGGGCTAAGTCGGCAAGTCTATAGGCTCCCGTTTTCAGGAAAATATATTTGGCGCCGGCGCTTCGTAATTCCTCTACTCGTTGGGCAAACGATTCCTCAGAGACCATTCCGATCCGGGAATGTCTTTCGAATTCTTTGAAGGAGCCGCTCTCGAACGCCTTTATGACGTTTGGGTCCATTGGATTAGGTAACACAATATACCCGCGTTCATATAACATTTGCGCTTTCTTCAGATCCCTGATTTTAACCTCACCGCCAATATTTTTAGCGCCCTGCCCCCATTTCATCTCGACGCACTGTACTCCAAACTCGTTGATTACATATTCCTGGACTCCCAGCCGCGTATCCTCGACATTAGCCTGTACGACTATAGCTCCATAGCCATCAATTTGATGATCCTGATAAAGTTTTATCCGGCGTTTCAAATCGACCGTATCGACCACTTTTTTATTTTCAATAACCGATTCGGCATCCATTCCGGCGACATTTTCACCGATAGTAAGGCCGGTTCCCGCCAGAGCCGAGCCGATAGCAAGACCTTCCCAGTTATTCTTGGCGATGTCCGTCGAACCGATACCCGGAATTATCCATGGGTATCTAAACTTCAAACCCTTATCGTGGCCGAAGTGCACTTCAAGGTTTACAGCGGGAAAAACAGCTTTGTCGCTATCGGCTTCGATTCCGTGCGCGCCGACCGCTGTACCCATGATATTAAAATGAGAATAGTCCACCGGGTAGACTTTTTCCGCAGCTGTAGTTATGACGCCAAAAGGTTGTGGATAAATCACTTCATGACCTCTGTATGCGGATTTCCCAATCTCACACATACCGATGCATCCGTCAACACAGGTAACACACATACCTGAAGAAGGAGTAATTGATCCTTCGGTTCTATTTTTGGTCAACGTCGCCGCTGAAGAGTTAATCCGAGATAGAGTATACGGCATTGTTTAATCCTCCGTCGATTTCTTTATTCTTTCTTTATCTCACATGCGACACAAGGGTCCATGTAACACATCATATTATCGAATTCTTTCTTTTCGATGCAGGGCGCGCTGATATTTACACAGCCTCCGCATATCGCCGATTCTTTATCAGTATATGTACATCTAAGCTGGCATGCGGGACACACATAAATGCATCCTCCGCACTGCCTGCAGATATCAGACGTGATATCGAAAGGCGTACCGATGCTTCTATTGTTGCCTCTGCCGCGAAAACCTATCGCCTTCGCCATCATTTGCTCTTCGCACATTCTAACACAAAGACCGCATAATATACAGTCCTCATATTCCTGTTTGAATCGCTGCTGGCGCATGTCATGAGCCGATGCCAAATCCTGTATTATTTTCGATTGGGGACAGGATGCCAGCAGAAGCTCTAAGATCATTCTGCGGGCGCGCATCACTCGGGAGGATGCCGTTTTCACCTGCAGTCCCTCCTGCACGGGAAAGGTGCATGATGTCACCAGCCTGGCGGAAACCCCCTCCCCGATTTCAACCACACACAACCGGCAGGCGCCATACGAAGTCAGTCCTTCCATATGACACAGCGTTGGGATGGGAAAGCCCAAAAACTGCGCCGCTTCAAGGATAGTCGCACCTTCTTCTACTTTGGTTTTAAGACCATTTATTGTGATGTTAATCATATTACTTTCTCCCCTGTTTTCTGACTTTCTTTGGTCTCAGTCGAGGGTTTCGTGAATTCCAGATCGCATCTAAGGCATCTCCGCGACTCCCTTACTGCCTCATCAGGTGAAAGTGAAACTTCCACTTCGGCGAAATTCCGTTTACGCCATTCAGCCGGAGCCCGCGGGACTTCCGACCGGGCTTCTTCCCATTGATCGGTATCCACCGGCACCGGTTCCACATAATCCTCGGGAAGTCTTACTTGAACCGGCTGCTCCAGATTTTCATTTACCAGGTAACGAAGTATCATAACCGATGCTCTTTTACCAGCCGCAATCGCTTGCACAACCGTATTGGGACCGGTAGTAATATCTCCGGCGGCAAAGACGGCTTCCCGGTTGGTTAATAATGTTGTTGAGTTGACTTCAACCGTACCATATTTGGTCGTCTCGATTCCGCTGGATTGAGCCGGACCAATACAATCGACTCCGGAGTCCTCACCGATGGCTACTATCAAAGTATCAAAAGGGATTACTTGCTCGGTTCCCGATATCGGAACGGGACTGCGTCTTCCGCTCTTATCAACATCGCCCAGTTTGTTTTTAATGCATTCAAGTCCTTTGATATGACCGTTTTCGGTAATAATTCTTACTGGGGAAACAAGGGTCTTGATATCGATTCCTTCCTGATCAGCAGCCTCGATCTCTTCGGCGAATGCCGGCATTTCATCACGAGTTCGCCTGTAGAGGATTTCGACATTTTCTACATCTTTTAACCGGAGCGCCATACGAGCCGCATCGATAGCCGAATTCCCTCCGCCTATCACGCCCACTCTCCCGCGAGCGGCGAGTTCGCCCTTTAGATTGTATTTCTTCAGGAATTCAATCGATGGGATTACACCCTCGGAATCTTCGCCTTCTAAACGAAGCGGTTTGCTTTTGTGCGCACCCATCGCAAGCAGGATCGCATCGTAGCCTTTCTCGAAAAGGTCATTGATCGTGAAATCAGAACCTAAAGCGCTGTCACACTTTATGGTAATATTTTCATCTATCAGGCAATCGATTTCCTTTTTAATAATCTCGCGGGGTAGTCGGTATGACGGTATGGCACAGGTTAGCATGCCGCCGTATTCCTCTTCAGCCTCAAACACGGTTATCTTACATCCTGATAGCGAAAGATAATGAGCTGCCGTCAAGCCTGCGGGGCCGGAGCCTATTATCGCCACCTTCGGCGGTTTCCCGTTATCCCACTCACTTCTTTCAGGTAGGTATGAATTCGGATCTGCACGATCGGTTACATATCTTTTTAAAGCGCGTATCGCAATCGGGCTGCCTCCGCTCATTCCGGCGCGGCATTTCGATTCGCAGGGATGATCGCAAACCCTGGCGCAGACCGATGGGAACGGGTTGGCTTCACGGATAGTAAAGTATGCTTCATCGAGCTCGCCTCGCGCTATATGAGCCACGTATTTCCAGGCTTCCGTACCTAACGGACATGCAGACTGGCAAGGCGCCCCGACAAGCTCTTTGCATACAAAGGCACCGCAGCGTTTCTCGTGGATATGTTCCTCATACTCGTTCTTGAAATACTTCAGAGTACTGAGTACGGGATTAGGCGCCGATTGCCCCAGACCGCACATTGTCGTGTCCTTGACAACATAAGCGAGTTCTTCTAAAAGCTCCAGGTGTTCGGTTGTTCCTCTGCCTTTTGTAATATCATCCAAAATTTCATACATCCGCTGCGTTCCTTTGCGACATGTAAAGCATTTACCGCAGGATTCTTCCATCAGAAATTTCATGAAATACTTGGCGACATCAACCATGCAGGTATTCTCATCCATCACTATCATGCCGCCGGACCCCATAATCGACCCGGCTTTTGCCAGACTGTCATAATCGATTGAGAGATCGAACATATCCGCCGGAATACATCCGCCCGATGGCCCGCCTGTTTGAACCGCCTTTATTTTAGAGCCCGCAAGAGCCCCGCCGCCTATATCATAAACCACATCCTTTATCTTAGCGCCCAAAGGCACCTCGACCAGACCGGTGTTCCGTATCTTGCCCACCAGGGAGAATATCTTGGTGCCGGTGTTACCCGGTATCCCAACTTTTGCATATTCTTCCCCCCCTCGATTTATGATAACCGGGACATTGGCTAAAGACTCAACATTGTTAATGCAGGTTGGATCCCCCCAAAGTCCCTTTTCGATCGGATAGGGAGGCCTTTGTCTCGGTTCTCCCATATACCCTTCGATTGATTTAATCAGAGCTGTTTCCTCCCCGCAGACGAAAGCCCCTGCGCCCCGGACGATTTCGATATTGAAACTATGTTCGGTATTGAGGATATTATCTCCGATAAGACCCATATCACCAGCCTGCCTTAAGGCTATTATGGTATGTTTGATCGCCAGGGGATATTCGCTTCGGACATAGATAAAACCCTTGGTCGCCCCGATTGCTATGCCGGCGATCAACATCCCCTCGATTATGGAATGGGGGTTTCCTTCCAGAAGGCTTCTATCCATGTAGGCGCCGGGATCGCCTTCATCGCAGTTGCATATTATATACTTCTGACAACCTGGTTTGCCCGATGCTCTCGCCAGCTCCCACTTTTTCCCCGTCGGGAATCCGGCTCCCCCTCTTCCCCTCAGTCCCGACTTTTTAACCTCTTCAATAATCCATTCGGGATCATTTCTCGATAGGATCTCTTCCAGCGCTGAATACCCGCCTTGTTCTATGTAATCCATAACCCTTATGGGATCCAGCTTCTGATTGCTTCCCAGAATCGTACGGGTTTGCTTCTGGAAAAATGGAATCTCTTCCTGGGTTATGCATGGTTTGATATCCCGGGATTCTTTATAAATCAAGTCTTTATCCACACTCCCCACCCGTGCGGCTTCTATCACACGCGGGACATCCTCCATTTTCAGCTTGGGATAAAGCTGTTTGCCGGGTTCCACCACAATAAAAGGATCCATCTCACAGAAGCCCTGACATCCGGTAATTCTCAAAGCGATCTGATCGTGTAATGACCAATCAAGTATGTACTTTTTGATTATTCTGATAACATCGTTGGAACCGCTTGCCTGTCCGCCGGTGCCTGCGCAGACAACCAGTGTTGGTTTGGTATACTCCAATTCTTTTTCGCTTAATATGCGTGCCCGAAAATTGGCTAATTCCTCAACGGATGTAAGTTTTTTCATCTATTCGCTTCTCCTATTCTTCTCTCACAGGGGTCTTTCTAATCAACCAGAGTTCCGTTCAGATCAAGCATGTGACCTTTGCAGCCGCGCCGCGAACATATCTGCACTATTCCACCCCCGCGGACTATCATCGGTATCATCGGAGCGCTGCACTCGGTGCAAGCCACGCCGCCGATTAATTCAGCGTGACAATGAGGACAAAAGACATGTATTATCGAATCCTTCGGTATGTAGTGTTTTGAATCTATATTATAACTCCCGTAAAGGCTGGATAACGCCATCCAGCCATGCTTTTGATCGAAGGACACTGTTACGCGTATCGAAGGGTATCCGTCTATCAATTGGTTGGGATCCATAAGACTGTGATTGCAGCGGGAACAACTGACCTCGACAGGGAAAATCCTTTGATCATCTTTTACCTCGATTCTGTCGAGTCCCTTCAATGCTCTATCGATTATCGAGGAGACGCCTGATTTTCTTACGCTCGAAAAATAGTGACCATCCGCAACAACAATGGGACCGAGCGCGCAGGCTCCTAAACAGTTAACCGTTTCCAGAGTAAATTCATTATCTTCGGTCGTCTGACCCGGTTCTATGCCCAGTTGATGTTGAAATTCATTTACGATATCCGGGGCGCCCCGCACATGGCATGCTGTTCCCAGACAAACCGATATGAGATGTTTGCCCCTCGGCATTAGACTGAATGATCTGTAAAAGGTAGCGACTCCATAGATATCCGTTAGCGAACGACCCGTTTCCTCACTGAGTGTATTTAAAGCAACCCGGGGCAGATAACCGTACCTGCCCTGAATATCTTCAAGCACTGATATTAATCCGCTGCTCTTCGCCTTATCGACGGGTGGAGTATATATTTCGAATTCATCACACTCAATTATCGGATCATTACTTCTTATGCGATAACCGCATGCTGCGGCGTGTACGCAAGTCTTGCATAATCCGGCATACTCGGTATCATCTGACATAGATATTCCCTCGCGTCAAGTTGCAGTTCTTTATCTGGGTTGATTTGGTTTCTAACATCCTACATGATTTTCGATAGTGACGGACCCCGAAGTGTAGTGTTAAACCCGAAGCCCGTCCGATATGCGTTAACGCGGATTAACGCCCAATGCCGAAATCCGCTGATTAAGTTCGGGAACCTCTAACAGTATTCCTCACAGTGCCAGACTCCGCCTTCGGGTTTTGGGAACATACAGGTTTCGCGATTCTCGCAGTTCACGCACAAACCTTTCAATTGAGGCGATGCTTCAGGGGCCACTTGCTCTTTCGTTTTTTTCGTCACAGCTTTTTCTCTGCTGACCTCCACTCGATCATCGAACATATCACAGAATAAAATAGGCTGTGCGGCTCTGATCGCCTGAACGCATTCCATAGCTTGATTGCATGTTGAGCAAATACCGGTAAACCTCGTTTTGACTTCCTCTCCGGTTTTACTCAGCGGCTTTACCACTTTAGCGTTGTTGATTGATTCTGGCATATTGAACCTCCTAAATTTTTTCTCTTTCCAAGGCCTATTCAGACCTTTTCCTACCGAGCTATACTTGCAATTGGGATGCCGGAATCCGAAGGCTAGAAAAAATAACGTTTTTAAGGCAGTATTGATTCGTCGATTTGACAGACGCAGCCCTATAACCCCATACCTACTATTGAATTACACTGAAGAGGTTTTTTTATTCTCCGGATTCGGAATAATCGAGGATACCGATTTCAATCAGGAATTAGGGGAACCTGGTGGGGAATATTGAATCGGTGGGGAAAATTACCCCGACTCAGGTTCGGAATGGTCATTCCGCTTAAGCTTCTCTCTCAAGGTCTTTCTGTCTATTCCTAAGATCTCTGCTGCGCGTGTTTTGTTGCCGGAAACGCTATTGAGAACATTAATGATATACTCGGTTTCAACCTCCGCCAGGGTCTTATCAAAGCTTTCCTGTTTTGATGCCGAAAACCGCATCAATGGCGGTAAATCCGGCACATCGATACGATCACTGTCAACCATTACGACCAGCCGCTGAACCAAATTCTCCAGCTCTCTAACGTTGCCGGGCCAGTAGTGGCTTCTCAATGCTTCCAGGGCTTTATCGGAAAACTCGGGTACCGGCTTGTCCAAATCCTCAGCGAACTTTTTGGTGAAGTGATTGATAAGCAGGAGAATATCATTCCCTCGATCTCTCAAAGGAGGTAAGGAGATTGTTATAACATTCAACCGAAAATAAAGGTCCTCGCGGAAGCCGCCTTTCTGAACAAGGTTAGCTAAATCTTTATTAGTAGCCGCCAAAATACGTACATCGACCTTGTTTGAACGATTGGCTCCCACCATGTAGATTTCCTTATCCTGGAGAACTCTCAGTAACTTCACCTGCATTGTTAAGCTCATCTCACTGATCTCATCGAGAAAAATAGTGCCTCCGTCCGCCGTTTGAAAAAATCCGGCGCGAGTTTCGGTGGCGCCGGTAAAGGCTCCCTTCATATGTCCGAAAAGCTCACTCTCTAACAAGGATTCCGGAATACCTCCGCAATTAACCGGTACAAACGGCGCCGAGGCGCGTTTACTATTATAATGTATAGCTCTTGCAACCAGCTCCTTCCCGGTTCCGCTCTCACCGGCAATCAGAACATTCGCCGACGATAATGAAACCTTGCAAATGGTCTGGAAAACACCCTGCATAACTCCCGACATGCCCAGCAGTCCATACCTGTCGCATTGCATATCCTCCGTGGCTCCATTCCCGGCTTTGCGGATGCGAAGTTTTTCCAGAGTTCTTTCCACCGCGGCGAAAAGCTCTTCATCCGTAAAAGGTTTCGACAGATATTCTTCGGCTCCCACTTTCATAGCTTTAACCGCGCCTTCCACAGTCGCATATCCCGTAATCATCATTACTTCAGTATCTTTGAAATTATCGCGGACATGACGTATCAAATCCATACCGCCAACCTTCGGCATTTTTAAATCCGTTATAACCAGGTCTATGGGAGTTGATTCCAGCAATGTAATCGCTTCCGGCACGCTAAGGGTTACAAAAACGACATACCCCTGTGAGGTCAAATTCCTTTTCAGTATTTCCAGGGTCGCCGGAGCGTCGTCTACAACCAATATCTTCTCTTTAGTTTCGGGCTTCGCCAATCTTCCCATACTCCTCCAAATTATTTTTTTGATACGGGGAAACTTATTTTAAACTTGCTCCCTTTCCCCAACGTGCTTGTTACCTCAATCTGCCCCTTATGAGATGTGACAATTCCGTGCACTACAGCCAGACCCAAACCGGTGCCCTCGTCCACATCCTTGGTCGTAAAAAACGGCAGAAAAATCTTCTCTTTTATTTCCTGGGTCATTCCGATGCCGGTATCCTCCACCGCAAGAGAGACATAGTCCTCATTGGATGCCGTGGTCAGCGTCAGCTTACCGCCATCGGGCATAGCCTGGATCGAATTGACCACCAGGTTGACCAGGACCTGGTTCAGCTGTGATTGATCAGCCCGTATACTCGGGAGACACTCATCAAGGTCTCTTTCTACTTCGATTCCGGCTTTTGCGCAACGGGCTTCAAAAAAGAACAATCCTTCGGACACAACCTGATTGAGATTAACCGGATCTCCTCTGGGGGGCATCTCCCGAGCGAACAGCATCAGCTTCTTTACAATTTCACGGGCATGCAATGAAGCTCCGATTATCTTATCGTTGTCCTCCAAAATCCGGGGATCAATCTCCGGAAACTTTTTTATCAACTGTGCGAATCCGAGTATATTGCCCAACGGTTCATTAAGCTCATGAGCTACTCCCGCCGCCAACTGCCCGATAGTCGCAAGTCTGTCTGCATGACGAAGCTGTTCCTGCAGAATCATCCGATCTAATTCAGCTTCTTTCCGCTGCACAATCAGAGATATCTGGTTGGCTATCACATTTATCAGATTCCTTTCTTCTTTGAGGAAGGGACCTTCATCCAGGTCAGGTTTAACTTTAGTATAACCCACCTCGATCACGCCCCGTTTCTCCCCCTTGACTATAATCTCCGCAACCTGTTTTCGACAAACCTGGTGGAACGTCATAGAGGAATAAACCTGCCCGTCAAGCACGATTCTGGCAACGGTTATTTCCGGAAATTGCCAGGCAGGGGGCAGCAATCGCGCAATAGAAATAAGAAGCTCATCGAAAGATAGCTCCTCGTTTCCGGATAAGCGCGCTATTTCGTACAAACACGTCAACTCCTTTACCCGCTCCCGAAGCGCTGCTTGTGACCGTTGGTTGTTCAAGGCTATTGCCAGAATATTGGAAAGCTCTTTGTAGCTTTCTATTACAGACTCGGAGAAGAAATCGGGAAGTTCACTAATCAACAGGAGATAACCGATGCATTCTTTGCCTAAAATGAGGGGTATAATCGCTAAGGAGTTGATCCCGGAATCCCCCGCCATCGCTTTATAGCGGTCGGCTCCGTTCAAGGAGGTTAAGGATGCCAGCGATTTCGGAAAAGCGCCGGTCCAAAAGACGTCATCGTTGGTGAGAATTGGTAGTTCCTTTTTGAATTTGCCCTCCAGAAAATCCATTAATAGTCGCTGTGTTATTGTTGTTGATTCAGCGAGACACGATATCCTGCCATCACTGTCAACTGAAAAGGGTATCCGCTTGTAACTGAAGGAATGCCCAGGAACCCTTGCAATTTTATAGCGAACCAGTTTCTGCTCCCTTTTCAGCCATAATTCAACCGAATCGCACTCGGAGAAAGCCAGCAGCATCGATGATATTTTATTAACAAATTCCACTCTGGGGAAGATACTATTAGCGCACCGCAATATATCCTGAGACAACTCGCTGAATTTATCTTTAGTTCTTGAGGACATTTTTAGAAATTATTAACATTATAACGGTAGTAAGCATCGTGTTGCTGCATTAATTCATGAAAATTGCATTGTATTTCAATTTATTATCTGCCTCATACTATTAGATGAGCCATTTATCACTTATACATCAATGCAAACGGCATTATTTAATATATCAAATAATTATCAATAATACAAGGCGGAAATGAAATAAGGAGAGTTCGATTTCGGTAAGTTTTAAAACAAATTAAAAGAATTTACCATTTCAGTTAACAGGGCTAAGGGGTTTACTCAGCCATCGGCAAAACTATTGAGGGCTATCCCCTCCGGAGTAACCAGCTCAAAACTCCTCCCATAATGCCAGATATATTTTTCCATTTCCGGATTCCATAAAACCCATTCTGTGATTTTCCAACGCGGTGTTGATGTATGGAGAGAATCTATTCCGGATAATTCGGGAATAGACTGCAACTTACCATTAGCATTGAAGCACTTATATGTGTTATAAATCGACCGGGGGCGGCGGCTTACCACACCCATGTATATTATCTGTATATGCTTATCCCCACCGGCGGTGGGGATAAACTATACCACGCGCAGCATCAAACCTTAACGTTTGAGTCTAATATTCGACAGCTTAATTCCAACGAATAAAGACTACTTAACCAGACTCATGGTTTTCGATACTTCCAGATCTCCTGCTTTTAGCCTGTAGAAATAAATGCCGCTGGAATATCCGGATGCATCCCAACTGATCATGTGCATGCCGCGCTGCTGTACATCATCTACCAGGGTTTCGATTCTTTCCCCCATGAGATTATAGATATTCAGCGTAACCTGTGATTCCCGCGGCACAGAATAGCGAATAACGGTGCTGGCGTTAAACGGATTGGGATAATTCTGATGTAATTCCGGCGTCTCAGGGATATTGGCAAGGTTATGATTCCGGTTACCGCTTCCATAAGTTACCTTCCAATGGGTAACGCCGCCCGGCGGTTGGTATGGCATCACGGTGAATGTAAAGTATGATGAGTCGACGATTGAAGGATATATTCCGCAGTATGCGATGTAATGATAAGTGCCTTCGGGAGCGAAATCGGGAATCCTCTGAACCATCGGATAGTAGTGATTGGCATCCTCGACAGGTACTTCTATGTTCTGCCAGTGCTTGACGGGGCCATGATATGTACCGTCCGGCAACCTGAGCTTAACCCATACTTCGGTGTATTGCACGCCATTAGAATTATTTATCAGGATACCTTCGTAATTGAAACTTCCGCCCGCCGGCACGAAAACAGGAGGATCAATCGGTCTCATCTGGATAGTGAGTGGAAGGCAAGTGGAGTCATTCTGCCACCAGAAGAGCTGATACTCCCAGCATGCTGAACCGAGTATATCCATATCGCCGTCTATATCCATATCGTAGGCATAAACACACTTAGCGCCATCAAACTCGTCATCCAATGGATACTTGGCAAAATTCTCGTTACCGTCGTTTTCCCACCAGGCTATCTCGTCGCCCCAGTAGTCGGTGCCCAATACATCCAGGTCGTTATCATTATCCAGGTCTTCGGCATAGACATCCCACGGTCCGACGAAGCCATCATCAATCACATATTTGGTGAAATTCTGGTTTCCGTCGTTTCGCCACCAGGCGTATTCACCGCATTCCTGACCCGCTCCCAATACATCCACATCGCCGTCCTTATCGAGGTCGACCGCATAGACGGTGCGGGCGCCATCGAAGTTGTCATCGATCGTGTGTCTTATAAAGGCTTGCTGGTTATTATGATTTTCCCACCAGGCTATCTGGTCGGAAACAAAAGCCGCTCCGAGGATATCGATATCATTATCGCCATCCATATCGATGGCATGGACGCGGCTTGCGCCGTCGAACTGCGATTCTACTGCATGTTGTGTAAAGTTCTGATTTCCGTCATTTTCGAACCAAGCGATGTCGTTGACGTAAGGTTGAGTGGAATAACCGGCAACAACGAAATCCATATCATTATCACCGTCCATGTCGATACTGAAAAGATCGTAGGCTTTGTTAAAGTTGGTGAGATAATGCTTGGTGAAGTTCATATCGCCGTCATTTTCCCACCAGGCGATCTGTCCGAAAAATGCGCATCCGAGGATGTCATTGTCGCCATCGCTGTCCAGATCGACCGAATGGAAATCGGTAGCGCTGTCGAAATCGCTGACGATTAAACGTTCCGCGAAATTCTGATAGCCATCGTTTTCCCACCAGGAAATCCGATTCTCGAAAGTACCGGTACCTATGACATCGTTATCGCCATCAAGATCGAAATCCAAAGCGTATGCGCTCCAGCATGTGTAGATATCCCCTACGATATACTGGTTCCAGCATATATCCTCCGCCGAATAAACGCTGACCGCCAAAAACATGCTGATGACTGCAGCCACGGAGGCTGTTTTAGCGAACTTACTCAAAAGCTCCATTCCTTGCTCCTTTTTAGAGGGGTTGACATTGAAAATAATTAGTCCATATTTTCCCTGAAATGAGAGGCTAATGCGCTTTCTAACTGCTTTAATCTAAAAGAGAACCTGCGCCTTATTGGGGATTCCGTGATGAGGAAATCGAAAGCGTCCAAAACCCGAGTGACGAATGTCTGTCATAATTCAATCCCCGTGTTATTTTATAATAGAAAACACATCTATGTCAAGATTTTAATCCATAAGATTATCCGTATATTCCTTCTTCCAGCATCTGTCTGACTTCTATCCCCTCCACACGTTCAACTACATTTAGAAATTCATCGGTTGAACTCACATCGCTCCTGATCAACTCTCTCAACAGAGCAATAAATTTATCATTGCCGATCTTTGCTTCCAATTTATGCAATAAAACAGGGCCCTTGTTATACAGCATCGGAAAAGACATAACGCCGCCGGGCTCAAATTCCGATATCGGACCGGGATTCAGCCTCTGTACAAATCCGCTCTTTTTATAAATGAGAGCGTTGTAATCCTGCGCGCCGTAGCGTTCCCTCACTGCCATCAGGGTGGAGTACTCCGCAAAAGATTCATTGAGCCAATTCTCCCAGCTATTTACAGGAGCATTACTCCACCAGATACGAGCTATCTCGTTTGAGATACCCATGAAGTAGAAATCTCGATATGTGTAATTTCTTTCCGTGACTCGATATACGATAAATCCGGTACGGGAGTATCCTCCGCCTGCCTGTCGCGGCGCTATCAGTATGGAGATATCTTTCTCCCGGTTGCCATCGAACCAATCCTGGTAAGTTTGTAGAAACCAGATGGCATCATTGAGAATGGAATCGATCGGGGCGTCGTATGCGTACTTGTAATGAAGCTCCACATGGCAGTCCTCCTGATTTCGCTCCACGCTCTTTAAGCCGCGCGCCGCGGTGACCAGAATATCATTGACCGGCTCCTTAGACCACGCTGACCATCTGTGAGAGTTTTTCTCGGTCTCGCCGATTGTCACAACTGTATATGTGGTATCGATTCCTAAATCGAGAGAGAATGTAAACAGTGGATAATCGGGATGATATGGAAACCAGGGGCACATCCAGCCGATTTCCACCCAGTCGCCATCAAATTGGATGGAGGGAAAACGAGTCTGGGTGATTTCGCCCGCATATTCGAAATCAATACTGAATCTATCACCTTCGTTAAGCGCATTATTAAACCTGATGGTTATAGGCGCCGCGTCCGGTAAGGGCCTGTAGTAACCGACACTATCCTGAGCGTAGGTGTAATCCGCCAAATGGTTTCCGGTAAGCGATTTAACATCCAGACCATGATACAGGTAAAACACGATGCTGTCGGTATTATCCTTCAGGATATCGAAGGTCATGGTTCCCGAGGCAGTCAGTAGATGTTCGTACGGCTGTAGATCAGCTTTGATGTTATACGAATACACAAATGACTCCTCATCCGGCTGTTCCGCGTTGGAACAGACGAAAAACAAAGTGGATAAAATAGAAAACAGAATTACATACTTCATAGGTTGTCCTTTCAATTCAATAAACGATTGCTTATACATTTAAAATCCCCAATGGTATCGGCGCAAGAGAAAATTGAAATCCCGGCAGCATCCAGGGATTAAATAAATCTAATCTTTAGGAGGAGCATCTAACCGAATAAAAATGGCGATGGGGAGCAAATAATCCTTGAAATTTTTCATTATTACAACATATTACGTAATAATGATTCTCTTCCTTTGGTGTTCTTGCAGTGATTAACGATGTCCAGAATCTACTAATATGAGCTAGATAGAATTTAAATGTAAAGGAGATATGAAGATGCGTACTCTAATTGCATTAATAACAATAGTAATATTTCTCTTTTCGGCCGGTGTCATCTTAGCGGAGAAGGCGAATTCTGATAAGCGTGAAATCGTTGTTAATCCTGAAATAATCCTTCAGGGCGGCGATACTTTCGATGATGCTTTCCCGATTCCCGAGCTGCCGTTCAGCAGTACCGGAACCACGTGCGGTTACAATGAAGATTACGATGTGATGTGTCCTTATGGCGCCTGGGCTCCTGATGTGGTTTATGTTTATACCCCCACAGAAAACCATGCTGTCAGCATTAACCTCTGCAATGGATCCGATTACGACACCAAATTGATGGTTTTTGAAGATTCTTACTATAACCTGGTGGATTGTAACGATGACTACTGTACCAGTCCCAATTATCCTTATCCCTATGTCTCTTACCTGGGAAGAGTTGCGTTACATGCATATCACGATTATTACATTGTCGTTTCGGGTTATGGCGATGAATGCGGCGATTATGTGATGGAAATCAACATGATAGAGCCCTGTTCGGAATGCCCGCCGGGTGGGTACGCCGAAGGCGAGCCGGATTGCTCAGGTTGGTATATTGACAATTATAACGGAGGATGCGGCTCAGATCCCATCGTATTCCAGGATATCCAGATAGGAGATACTATTTGCGGATTAACCGGAACGATAAATCCATCGCCGTTCACCGATAGAGACTGGTATGAGATCGAAGTAAGTTATTCCTGCTCATTATTCTGGAATGCGGTATCATACGATTTGGAGATGATGGCGCAAATGTTTGATGCTGGCTCCGGTGATTGCAGCGACCATGTTCAACTCCAGTCTGATTGGGGAACCTATTGCGATACGATTCGGCTTTCCGCATCGGTTGAACCGGGAACCTACTGGATGGTTGCCAGACCTCTGAATGATTGGATCAGCCAACCGTGTCCGCAGGAGTATGTTGCCTGGTTGGATGCATACCCGATTTGCGGAGATATCGGTATGACGCCTGATGAATATCCTATTGAGGTTATGCCGGGAGGAAGTTTCGGATATACAGGACATCTTGGAAATTCCACCGCCTATCAGCAGGAACTTGATATTTGGCTAATGCTGGAAACACCCGGTTACGGCACCTACGGACCGGTTAATTGCGTGATGGATATCCCGATTGAATCCGGGCAGAGCCTCAGTTATCACTTTGTACAGCATGTGCCTAACTTCGCTCCTGCCGGCGAATATGAATATATCGCTTATTGCGGTAAATACCCGGATGAAGCCTGTAATCAGACTTCGTTTGGTTTCACAGTTTTATCCGGTCGAAAGAAGGGTGGTTTCAACAACTGGCGTCTTCAGGGATCGTGGTTCGAAAGCAGCGCTGATAATCAGGGAATATTACTAAGCGCATACCCCAATCCATTCAACGCAACAACGACCATAACCTACAATTTAACCACACCGAGCTATGTAAGTCTGGACGTTTACAATCTTCGAGGGCAGAAAGTTGTCGCACTCATTGAGGAATATCAAAATGCGAG
Organism: uncultured Ignavibacteria bacterium; assembly: GCA_964563085.1. GTDB lineage: Bacteria > Zixibacteria > MSB-5A5 > UM-FILTER-46-8 > UM-FILTER-46-8 > WJIR01. Next base: position 120,306 of record CAZLVS010000004.1, read on the forward strand.
TATCCATAGCATCAAATGGGATGCGAGTGAACAGGCAAGCGGAATTTATTATTACAGACTGGCGATTGATGATAAGTCAGTTACCGGTCGTTTGATTTTGCTTAAGTAGGTAAAAAATTATAGCCTTCGAATTTATTCGGATTACCATATACTATGAATTTGGCAACGAATCCAAGCCAAACAGTTAGAGACGTCCGTATGACTTCCACAGCAGGAATAGAACTTCTAATCCTATTAAAAATATAACCTATGTATGTAAGTAGCTGGGAGCGCGTCCCGATTCCATCGGGACTGTCCGCGTATTGTTGCCTTATTGGAGAGTTCGCTTAATAACCAATTTTGTCAACGCTCTCGTACTACAAGCCTAATTCCGCCCGGAAAACAGCTATATGGGGATTGTCAGGGTTGGATTTCTCCAGCTGGTTAAGAACTTCTTTGGCTGACTCGATATCGTTTAGATCATAACGATAGATAATTATTTTATTAATCATAGCCTGCTGAAAATTGGGACTATTGGCTAAGGCTTTATCGAAATACTCCAGAGCCCTTTTATGTTCCCCCTTGTTCCGATACATCACGCCGCAATCAGTCAGCACGGCGACATCATTGGGTTTTATAGCCAGCGCCCTTTCGTATTTTTCTATTGCTTTATCAGGATCCCCCAGGTCAAAATAGTAATTCCCGAGCGTGGTTAAGAGATTAACATTGTCAGGATCATCTTCAAGCTGCCCTTCCAATCGGTTGATTTCCTCGAGAAAAACCTCTCTCAATTCTTCTTCGTTAGCACCCGCCGATGTTTGCGGCCGCTGGTTCTTATTTAATTCCAGATTGCCATAAAAAACCGCAATGAGTGCGGAAATTATTAACCCGGTGACGACGCCGAGTGAAAAATCTCTTTTATTCATATCTTCCTCTCCGATTTTGTATCTTAAACTACATATTAACTTGATTAAGTCAATAGGTTTTATTAGCTTCAAAGGAATTTATCAAAAAGGTCCTTCGATGGTCTGCCCGTCGGGATCTCATAATCCGGAATAGTCTTTATTATAAGCTCCGTTAGTTTTGTTTCCATCTTTAATGCATATTCCAGCATTGGAAGTCCGAAATAAAGAGCGCCGCGAATAATATCCGCTGATGGCCTGTGGTTGGTTTTAGCCAAATCCGATATTCTAATCCGAGTATCCCGATTTACCTTAACCTGCATATAATGTGTTCTGTTCTTGTTAGATTGCGCTTTACTCATTCCATCTACCTCCATTTAAATGCTTTTCATAATGATGAATTATGGTGCGCACCGATTTGACACGCTTGAACCCGACTGCTTCCATCTGCTTAAGCGCCGGTCTCCAGGGACCGACCGGACCGCAATTATGTATAACATGATCGAAACGTCCGTCCACACATAGGGGACAACGCTTGCGTTTGCGGATTCTTATGCCATATCTTCGAGAAACGAACCGGGCAAGAAGCGCTCTCAGCTTGAGTATGCCGCCGTTCAATTGGGAACGGACGGAATATACTGACAATTCCAGAGTATCAGCTATCTGCCGAAGCCCCTGCCCCATGAAATAGTATCTGACAATTACCTCCCTTTCGATTGATTCTAATTTTCCGAGTGCGGTTCGCACGGCTTTTTCCGGTGACCTATCTTGATAGGACATAATGAAACCTCCGTTTTTTAAAGACAGTCCACCTATATTGAGTGAGTACTTGCTCTTCCAGTAATTAGCCTGACATTAGCTCGAAAATATAATCAATTGGCAGACAAAGAGATCGAAGGGGATGCTTGTAACTGGCATTGAGTATTACCGAGGATTTGCACGATATGTGATATCCAATGTTAGATCTATACAATTATAAATGTTAATTGCATTTTCACCGATAATGCAAATATACCAATGTTTATAGGAAACAGACCTTTATGCTGACATCTTCGCCTCAGAAAATAAGTTCGATAGTTTCATCGATAGGCGAACTCCCGGCATCTCCCGGAATAGTCTCGGAGGTGATGCGGTTGACCAGTAACATCAACAGCAGCGTTGAAGAGTTGGAGCGATTGATACGCAACGATCAGGTCCTAACCGCCAAGGTTTTAAAATTCTCCAACTCATCGTTTTACGGCAGGTTCCGTCAGGTGACCGAATTAAAGGAAGCTATCGTTATACTTGGCTTTTACACAATCCGAAGTTTGGTTCTTGCGTCCTCGGTGCGGTTTCTGTACAGGGGCAAACCAGGCGGCAGGATCGAAAGCGTGTTATGGGAGCATTCCCTTTCCACCGCCATGTGCTGTCGGTTATTGGCGCAGAAATTGAGGCATCCTAAGAAAAGCGAGGCATTTATCTGCGGAATCCTCCATGATATAGGCAAGTTGATTTTGTTTCATAAGCTTCCAAACCAATATAAGGATGTGCTGAGAGAGGCGCTGAATAATAAAGAAGAAATATACTTGATTGAAAATGAGTTGCTGGGCTACAATCACGTTGATGTAGGCGCAGCCTTATTAGAGAAATGGAATTTCCCGAAGGATTTCATCGAAGCTATATCAAACCATCATTCATGGGAAGAGAATGAGGAGAATACTGCCATACCGGTGAGTTGGATAATCAAATACTCCAATCTGGCATCGACATTACTGGGATTTAATATCCATTCAAATAAATACATAACAGAGCAATGGCAGGAAACATTGGAGCGGATGAACTTTACCGAAGATGAAGCCGCCGAATTGAACCAGGAGCTCCAAGAGATGTTTATGGAGGAGCGAAAGCTTTACGAATAGCCGGAATTGTTGTTCTGAAGTTGTTTTGTGCGTTTCCGCACATTTTCCTCGATATCTATTATTCGGGAATTTTCATAATAGGGAACCGTGTCAAAATCCTGTAATACCTTGAGTTCTTCCAGAACAGCGGTAATATTAGCGACGGATTTTTGAATTACTTCGAGGGATTTAAGAGCAAGCTCCTTGCGATCGATTAAATCCCCGCGCTGCAAAGCTAACTCCAGAAGCTGCGCCCTGCCAAGTATGCTTGCGGTGGCGTTGTTCACATAGTGAGATAACGTAGCCAGGATGATCTTTAACGAGCTGAATGCTGTTTTTCTTCTTTCGTCCTTTATAAGCTGCTTCTGCCCTATGAGTTGTTTTCTCATTAAATCGTCCAATACTTTGAAGACCTCAAATAACTGCTCATTAGCCGAAGAGACCAATTCGAATGGCGACCCGATATCAATCTCCAGACATTGGGCAGTATTTACCACTTCGTACAACTGCAAAGCGGAAAGGGAGAGGATATCGTCCTCAATCCCGAGCGCTTGAACTATCCTGGAGCTCTCTATTCGATTGTCGAATAGCCTGGCGTATGATTCTTCCAACTGATGTGCGGAAAGTTTTTCAGCAACATACAAGTAGGCATCAAGCGACGTATTCTCGATACTGTCGATTTTAACAGGCTTATGATGATTAGCTGCGGCATGCGTAATTATGTCGGGTAGATTCCATTTCTGAGCCAAAAAGCCTATTATGTCGGCATGAGTGCAGCCGAGTAATTCCGACTCATAATCGGCGAGCATTTTTCCATTAAGTGGTTTCTCCAGCACTTTGCAGTATTCATCCGGTATCACCCTATGCAGAACAAGGATTCCGGCATCATGAAGCAGGCCTGCCACCATCGCTTCCTCGGCAACCGGATATCCCCCTTTTTTAGCCAGCATTCTACTTAAGATAGCAACTTCGAGACTATGTTTCCAGAACTTTTCAAGTGGTATAGAATTAGTAGAATCATCGTTCAATAAATCATATACGGAGACTGACAATGCCAGAGACTGAACTGTACGGAATCCCAGAAGTGATACTGCCGCATTTATGGTTCCAATCTGCCGGGTTCGTTTGTACAGGGGCGCATTTGCAGCCTTCAGTATTCTTGCGGTTAGAGCTGCATCCTGACCGATTACCTTAGCAAGGTCATCGACCGAAGCTGTCTCATTGCCGATTATTTCCAACACTTTGCTCAAAACCTGCGGAAGCGCTGATATCTTATCGTCTTTGGAAACTAAGTCAAGGATTTCTTTCTTATCCATTAAAGCAGCTATCTCCGTTGCCCAGATTGTTTAAGTGATTTCGTATTGTTAGTCGAAGACAAACTATTATAAAAGCATATAAACGGTATGGTTTAAAGTACACCGAGTGACAATTCATGTACGGGAACTTCCCGGAATACCGGATCGGGACTACTTCTATCCCAATTTACGCACATTCAGTATGCTATTAATCATAATCGGATTAAGAAAGGAAGATTTAAGAACTTATTCTTTTCTGCAGTCTGTTTCTTCTGTGCTTAATTTCTTGAACGCTTCTGGTATAATCCGGATGAGTTGGAAGATTCGTTAGAGTATAAGACAAGGATTGCTCGGTAAGCTCTAATGCCAGTTTGTAATCTTTCATTCGATGTTCGGCGATTTTGGCGGCTTCGATTGCGAATAAGACCGGGTCGCCGCCCTGGTTTAAAGCCCGAATATAAATATTATAGGCTTCCTCCCACTCAGCATTTCGTTTTAGTATTTTACCCAGGTGCAAACATGAATCGAAATATGATTCGGATTTAGATTCGCAGTCGGTAACCTTTTGGAAGTATGACCTTGCGCTGGCATCATCTTTACGCTTCAGGTAAAGACGACCTAACGAAAAACTACTTTCAACCGACTCCTGCCGACACACCTGGCTGCTGCAGGAATGGAAGAACAGTCCGGCGAGAGATAAAATATCGAAGCGATTGTGCGATAATACCAGTTTCATAACCGCCGGATTGCGGCTGTGGAGAAAATCAAAATATGCTTGCGGAATCATTCCGCCAGGTATGTCATTGGTTCTACGGAACTTTAGAATCGCCTTTTCCAATGAAGTTAGGCTGCAATCTCGGTGAATAATCCTGTATAGCTGTCGCGCCGGATGAAGCATATCGAGATGTATAACTTTGCCGGTCGTTGATTCGATTCTATTGAGAATGGAGCGATTTTGGATCAGCGGTATATCGAAAGATTTTCCATTATAAGTCACCAGGTATTTGAAATCGCCAATCAGGGAATGAAATTCGGAGAGCATTGATGCTTCATAATCAAAATCGGGGCAGAAATATTGTCGAATCTCGAAGCTGTGGTTTCGCCAGAAACCAACCCCGATTAAGAAAGCCATAGCGCCGGCTCCACCCGATATTCCGGTGGTTTCGGTATCAGCAAAAATAAACTGTTCCGGCGATGGATTGAAATCCAGGGGCAAGTCGAAAAGAACGCTGAATATCTCAAAATCCGGCTGACGGAGCTTTTTTGTAGAGAAGACGCCATGACTCTCCCCGTCACCCATATATGATTTTACTTCAACAATATTTCCAATGTCATTGGTGGTGATCGTGCCCGAAAGAGCTGAGGCGACATTGTCAATCCTTAATTTAGACTCACTTGATGGCGTCTTTTCCAAGCCGGATGATTTATGCAATTTCTGAAGACGGGAGTAGATATCCATTATTCATTTTTTGATGCTAAGATGATAGCATCGGCGAGTAGTTGTGAAACAAATGGATCGGTTTCGCTTTTTTTCATTTTAACAAGGAATTTCCGGTTTGATTTACCGCCGATTTTACCCAGCGAACGAGCAGCATAGGCTTTGATAATTCTATCATTTTCGGAATCGACTATTTTCTTTAGCAATCTCGATGACTTCTTTTGGCCTATTTTGCCGAGGCAATCGATTGCTAAAGCGACCGCAAATACCCTGTTCCGAGGGAGATCGCTGGAGTTAATATTGAGGTTTTCTGTTATATACCCCTTAAGAGCCGGCGCTGCCTTTTTCTCATAACCTGCCAATGAAGCGGCGGCTGTGTATCGAACGCCGTAATATTCATCGGAAAGGTTTTCAAGCAGGCTTTCATAAACCAATTCAAACGGCATCTTTCCCAGGGAGACGGTAGCGGACTTGCGGACGATGTAATCCTCATCATGTGCCAATCGGAGTAAGATATCGGTTGCAGACCGATGACCTATTTTACCCAATGCGGAGGCAGCTCCCGAACGGATGGTGTACAGGCTGTCATTAGCATGAGGGAGAAGACATTCCACGGCGCTGCTGTCCCCGATTCTACCCAGCGCCCTGCATGCCAAACGTACTATGTAGGGATCGTCTCTATCCAATTGTTCACAGACCTCATCGGTGACGACGCTGCCTATTTCCCCCAGTATATCCACCAGCGTATGCATTTCTCGAGCGGAACGGGTATCCATTTTTCCCGCGAGATAATCTACCGCTTCCTCGCCATATTCCACAAGAGCTTCCCTGGATGGTTTCACTTCATCCTGGTAACGAATCATCCCGGAGGAGGCTCTTATCCAGAGGGAGTCGAGAGTGGACTGGCTGACTTCGGCATAAGAGGATGAAAGGGGATATACCATTATAAGAAAACAAAGCAATAACGTACCAATTATACCATATGCAGGATTTTTGCCTTGGAGCTTAATTCTCTCGACTCTAAAACCTGCTGATTTTCCGGTGTTCACCAAAGCTAACAACTTCGATACCCCTCTTGAGAGGGGTGATTTCACCGGAGGTGAAATCGGGGTGTGTCTTATTGATTGGCTGTAACACTTCCTGTCTTTGACTTCGCTAAAGCCAAACCCTCTCAGGAGGGTTACACACCCCGCCTTTGCCTTCGGCAAAGCCGACCCTCTCAAGAGGGTAATTACGCTTACAATCATCTGAGATATTAAGGCAGCGCCTCTCTCTTACGCCAAACTGCATATGAATACCATTATTTGAAGAAGGAGATTTTAAGTTACTGTTTATTAATGCCGGTATTATCGGATTTTTTTTGCTTAGTATTTTCATCTATCCAATTCTCAATGGACAGCAGTACACCTTGTAAATTCCTTTTTACGTCAACATCGCGAAATCTCAGGAATTGAAGTCCCAGAGACTCCAGCCTTTGTTGTCGTTCCGCATCCTTGAATGATTCATAATCATGAGTAACTCCGTCTATCTCGATTACCAACATAAGTTCATGGCAAAAGAAATCCACTATGAATTGATCTAACGGCTTCTGTCGATGAAAATCATAACCTCTCATCTGCCTGCCTTTAAGATGTCTCCAAAGTAAAGCCTCCGATAACGTAGAGTTATTCCGGAGTTCCCGCGCAATTTCCTTTAGATTTGGATTGTATGGAATTATTTCGCGTTTCATCAGACCAAACATTCATTCTGTGCGGGAGAGTATTATGCAGTCTCTCCGGTTTGAACAATATTCCCCTCTTGAGGGGGGTGATTTCACCGGAGGTGAAATCGGGGTGTGTCTTATTGATTGGCTGTAACACTTCCTGTCTTTGACTTCGCTAAAGCCAAACCCTCTCAGGAGGGTTACACACCCCGCCTTTGCCTTCGGCAAAGCCGACCCTCTCAAGAGGGTAATTATATTCGTGGTGGTATATCATTTCCCCTCCGCGCTGTCAGCCGGCTGATCCCATCCGATTCCCCATTTGGAATATATCCAGATGTCACCGTCCTTACCCGGTCCGCCGTCGTAGCGGTCAGCCCCTGAAGCATCATATAACAATCCTATCGAGCCGAAACTCCGCCGCGGATTTCCGTACCCCTGAGTGTTCCTGTCGGACTTGACATAATACCGATCATCCCCCTCGAAGTCGGTGATCACTCCGATGCCGTTCGCCGATCCCGCTCCCTGAGACAAATCATGGGAGCTGTATACATCGCTGCCGGAGTAATCGATTAACCATCCCTGAGCATAATCATGACCGCAGCCCTGAGAGACTCCCTTTGAAAAATAAGCGTCATCGCCGGAGTCATCACGCAGGCACCCCACCGCCATGTGAGTGCCTGAACCTTGAGCATACTGAAAACTCTGATAACGGTCGTTACCGGCGATATCGTATATGATGCCTGCGGAATACCAGTAACCGGAAGCCTGTCCGAAGATGTCCGAGACATAAAGGTCATTGCCGGAGCCATCCAGCAGCATACCGATTCCACCGGAGAAGTATGGACGTAATCCATAAGCCGAACCTTGTGAGAATGTGATATAATGATCTACATATCTAAGCACGTCGCCGTACTTCCCGCCGGAGATATAATTATCATGTCCCTCACGGTCGAATAAAACCGCCACTCCTCCGGTGAATCCATACCCTTCGTTATACATGGCGCCATTGTAAGTATCCCTTCCTTCGTAATCCAGAAGAAAGCCGATACCCATCGCGGCGGCGGCCTGGCCGAAGTTGTCGGTTAGATAAGTGTCGTCACCTTTGTAATCCTTAAAAACGGATATGCCCAAAATTCCTGCGGCGATACTGAAATCGGCGCCGGTGTAAACATCGTTGCCCTCGTAGTCTATCAGATACTTATAGCCGCCGATTCCGGGAGGGCGTTCGTTAAGTACTTTCGCCCTTTCGGTAAACGTATACAGCGAGTCGTTAACGAAACGATAGATATCATTACCGGTAAAATCGATTATCGCATTGAACTGGCCGCCGTACACAGGAGTGAGGGAGTAGGTATCATCACCTTCCGGATCGATAATCAGGAAATAATTGCCTTCGTAGTTGTCATTCCCTTTCGTTCCTACCGCAATCATACCTAATTCCGTTTCCAATTCCCAAATCTCAGTCAGGTCTAAATCCTCGAAGTAATGTTCGGTTTCTCCGCGGAGAGTGTTATCGATGGCAGTCGCCAGTATTCTTCCGCCGTTGAGCATGGTTCCCAAACGATAGTAAGGCAGAATATCCACCAGCGCTTTCGCCCATTCCTCGCCGGTTTCGCTAAGACTGTCCAGTTCCTCCACGGTTTTCTTCTCATTGAGTTCGTCATCATATAGCATAGAAGTAAGACCATAAACCAGGCTGTCTTTATCAACTTCGTAAAACGCCCCTTGATATTTATCCTCAGCGGTCATGCCGGCGTTGAGGATATTATTCAGAGCAATCCGCAGGCTGATAGGAAGACCGGCAAAACGTCGATCCGCTTCGGGCGGAGGGGGCATCGCCGGTGATTCGGTTTTCAGGTTATGAGATTGCAATTGAGATTTGGCGTTCGCGATTGGGGAATAGCCCCTGGTAAGTGGGGAGAGTATTCGGGCTCCCATATCAACCAGCTGCGATAACGACGGATCATCTTTCAGTCTGCTGTATAATTCCTCCGGGAACGAGTTCATGTAAAACGGATCCGCCATGAATGAATCCACCAGCTCGATCCGCATAGAGTCCTTTTCCAAGTAATCATCCCGAAGAATAAGATCATCGAGGGACAGAAGGGTAGCATGTAAAACGGGTGTCAGCGATTCTTTCAGATCAGGTTGCATTCGCGTGCTGTCTGCATTCTCCCCGGGGATTGCAGAATTAGTATGAACACAGAGCAGGATTAAAATCACGAAAACAATTGAGCGAGCTTTCATATTCATAAACTTACTATGCTTCTTGTCAGTAGTCAATTTTTATTTATCAAACCGCTCATCGGCGGAACCGGTATGATTTTGCTCGGATTCCTTATCCAGAAGCCGTTTTTCCAGCCATCCCAGCTTTTCAACATCAGGCGCGTCAATTTTCGGCACGAACGGTTTTATATCCAGCAGCGGAGTTCCGTCAAGCATATCCGCGCGGGAAAATGCGATTTTATTACCATCCACCGAATCCAGTTTAACGATTGTCAATCCGATCGGGTTTGGGCGCCGAGGCGCGCGGGTGGAGAAAACTCCCCTCAGTTGATCATCTAGGTAGGGGGTCACTAACGGCTTCCAATCCTTACTTCGGTCGAAAAGATAGATGAAAATCGCATGGCTGAAACCATCGAGGTCCTTCAGCCCTTCAACATAGTCAGCATATATCTCGGCATATCCCTGTGTCTCCGGAAATAAGCCGCCCTGAATCGGTGTGCCTTTTTGCTCCTTGAATTTGGTATGGATGATGCCAATCGGTTTTATTTCGAATCTTTCATTTTCCATGGGATATCCTCGTACTTTTAATTGTATGCAGTATAGTAAACGAAAATGTATTAAGCAAGAGGTTGTAAATTCATATATTGATCTTAAACGAGTTAGCTTGCTTTTCTATGGAATAATGCGCTTTTCTGTTTCCATTTCCGAGGGCGGTTATTAAGGGAGTGTTGGAAAAGTCATTGCGGGGAGCCCAGAGGGCGACGCGGTAATCCCTAATATCTTGTGAGATAGCGAAAACAGATTGCTTCGCTGCGCTCGCAATAACTGCAATATAGGCTGTTCAACACTCCCTTAATCGATTCCCGCAAATGATTAGACAATCTCATGGGTTCATTATACAATATTAGTCAAGCATCTTGTGAAAATCATCACAATTTTTTTGAAAAATGACTTGACATGGTTAGTTAAAATTTTATTTTAGGCAAAATTAAATTTGGTGAAAAAATTCACCAGGTGTAAGGATTTGCAAATGGAAAGTTTTGGCAACTATGCATACGCAGGAATTTGGACACTATTCGGGGTGGCATTTGTAGTATTGGTGCTGTTCTTTGCCAGCTTGATTCGTCCTCAACGTCCCAATCCCAATAAATTAAAAACTTATGAATGCGGAGAGTTTCCGTTTTCTTCCGCACAGTTCCAATTTAATGTAAAATACTATATATTTGCTCTGATATTCGTGATATTCGATGTTGAAGTAGTTTTTCTATTCCCCTGGGCGGTTGTTTATAACTCACTGGGGCTTTTTGCCTTAATCGAAATGCTTGTGTTTTTGGCAATTTTAATATTCGGGCTCGCTTATGCCTGGAGAAAGGGAGCGTTACAATGGGTGTAATTTCCAAGCTTCCCGTATACATGGAAAAAGTTCCCGGCGGCGGGATTTTAACAACGACGGCGGAGAAGTTTTTCAACTGGTCTCGCGCTTCGTCGTTGTGGTATATGCTTTTTGGATTGGCATGTTGTGCAATCGAAGGTTTAATGGCAACCGGCGCATCACGATATGATTTCGACCGTTTCGGAATGATGTTCCGGGCCTCGCCGAGGCAGGCGGACTTGATGATCGTAGCGGGAACGTTGACTCATAAGATGGCAAAGAGGGTCAAAATTCTCTACGACCAGATGTCGGAACCGAAATATGTAATCGCCATGGGCGGATGTGCAAATAACGGCGGGCCCTTTTACTATGATTGTTATAGTGTGCTTAAGGGCGTGGATAAGATTATTCCGGTAGACGTTTATATTCCGGGGTGTCCTCCCAGACCGGAGTCGGTACTGGAAGCGTCCCTGAAATTACAGGAGAAGATTAAGAAGCAGAAGTTAGGTGAATGGTCGGCATCGACTGAGTAACATCAAGGAATAGCGAGTAGATAATTTGGATAGCGAAAGCCTGCTTAACTATATAAACGAACTCCGCAAAGATATCATAATCAATAGTGAGATAATCACCAATGTTCCAACTATTGAGGTAAAACCGGAACATTGGGTTGAGGTTTGCAAATCACTTAAGAAGGATGTAAAAACGAATCTTCATTCCATATCCAATTACGGGGCTGTTGATTATCGTGAGAAATCGGGCGGATTCCAATTAGTTTTAACCATCTTTTCCCATAAGCATAAGCATCGCGTAACGGTAAAAACATTGCTTCCGGCAAAGGATGATGAAGAGCCGGAAGTTGAAACGTTGACATCGGTATGGTTATCAGCGAACTGGTTTGAACGCGAGATTATCGAACTATTTGGGGTGAGATTCAAAGGGCATCCGGACCCCCGTCATCTCATGCTTGATGATGATTGGGACGAGGGCTATCCGCTAAGGCGAGGCTGGACAGGTTCAGATTTTATCGTTAAACCGGAAATGTAGGTATGATGGAAACCAAGGGTTTGAGAACCGAAGAATTCATGGTAAACATGGGTCCCCAGCACCCATCGACGCACGGCGTTTGCAAGTTGGTGCTGAAGATGGACGGGGAACTTGTCAAGGAAATTCAGCCCCACGTAGGTTTCCTTCATCGCTCCATAGAAAAAATAGCGGAAAACCGGACTTATGCCCAGATAGTGCCGTTTACCGACCGCATCGATTACTGCGCATCCATGAACAGCAATCATGCTTATGTGGAAGCGGTGGAAAGAATGGCAGAGGTTGAAGTACCGGAACGGGCGCAGTACCTTCGGGTGATAATGGCGGAGTTAAACCGCATCGCATCGCATCTTCTTTGGTTGGCAACATTTACGATCGATCTTGGGGCGGTTACCCCGTTCCTGTATGCGTTCCGCGAACGGGAAGATATAATGGATCTGTTCGAGATGACCTGCGGACAGCGGCTTACTTACAATTATATGAAAATCGGCGGCGTGAACTGGGATATACCGAGGGAATTCGAGCCAAAGGCAAGACAGTTTTTGAAGATTTTGCCGGGTAAGATCGACGAGTATGAGGACCTGCTGACCAACAACCCGATTTTGCTTTACAGAACAAAGGGTATCGGCGTGCTGACTTCGGAGCAAGCTATCGAGTATTCGGCATCCGGCCCCTCAATCAGGGCTTCGGGCATAAGGTGGGATATCAGAAAAGCCGAACCGTATGCAGTTTATGACAAATTCGATTTCAATATTCCTGTGAGATACAATGGAGATGTCTGGGATAGGTATAAGATTCGTATGGATGAAATACGTGAATCCGCTAAGATCGTGGAGCAGGCAATGGATGGATTACCGGAAGGCGATTTCGCCAAGAAAGTACCCATGACCTGGAAACCTAAAGAAGGCGAAGTTTTTTGCCGGATTGAAGCTCCTCGCGGTGAAATGGCTTATCATATAATTTCCGACGGAACCAATAAACCATACAGGGTGAAAATAAGGACAGGTTCTTTCTGCAATCTGCAGCTTTTACCTGCGATTTCCACCAATCATTTAATAGCGGATCTGGTAGCGATTTTCGGTTCACTTGATATTGTACTTCCGGAGGTTGACCGTTAATGTTGGAATTGAATCCCATATTCGAAGCAATCGGCGATTGGTTGGGGAGTTTTCTTCCACCGACGGTTGTGACCATAATTTCGGGTTTCGCAACTGCCGGTTTGATTCTGGGAGTTCTATCTCTATTCGTCCTCTTTTTTATCTGGATGGAAAGAAAAGTATCGGCGCACATGCAGCAGAGACTGGGACCGATGCGCACCGGATGGCATGGAGCTCTGCAGACCGTCGCCGATGCGGTGAAGCTGATTCAAAAAGAGGATTTGGTTCCTAATGATGCCGACAGGGCGGTTTATTTCTGGGCGCCGGTGGTTTGTTTCGCAGCCGCTTTGATGGCTTATCTGGTGATTCCGTTCGGTGAGGGATTGATCGTACAGGATTTGAATATCGGAATCCTCTATGTAATTGCGATAACAACCTTTACGGTTGTTTCACTGCTGATGGCGGGATGGGGATCCAATAATAAATGGGCGCTGTTGGGGGGAATGCGGAGCGCGGCTCAGATTGTGAGTTACGAGGTTCCTTTATCCATGTCCATAATCGGCACTATCATGATCGCGGAAAGCCTCTCGATGATAACAATCGTTGAATCCCAAAGCGGTGCATTCTGGAACTGGTATGTATTCCGGCAGCCTCTTGGATTTATTGTATATTTCATTGCGGCAACCGCCGAGGCTAACAGGACGCCGTTCGATATTCCGGAAGCGGAACAGGAGTTGGTGGCAGGATTTAACGTGGAATATTCCGGGATGAAGTTCGCCATGTTCTTCCTGGCGGAGTTCATTAATATGTTCACCATCTCGGCGCTGGCGGTTACTCTGTTTTTCGGCGGGTGGATGGCGCCGTTCCCGTTCCTGGATTTCATCCCGTCCTGGATATGGTTCTTAGCTAAGGCTTTCACCTCGGTTTTTGTCCTTATGTGGTTCAGGTGGACTTACCCGCGCATAAGGGTTGACCAGTTGATGGGATTCGCCTGGAAATTTTTGCTTCCGCTGGCGTTCCTGAACATTATTTTGACCGGAATAGGGATTTACATTTTCTAAAGGTATCGTAATTAGATGAATCTGGTTAAGCAGACAATTGATGGAATATATAACTTACTTCTCGGTTTGGGAGTAACGGTCAAGCACCTGTTCAAGAAAGCGATTACAGTTCAATATCCCAAAGAGCGGTGGGAGATGCCGGAGCGAAGCCGAGGCGTTATAGTCCTTCTATCTGATAAAGAAACGGGCAAGTTGAACTGCACTGCCTGTATGCTTTGCGCCCGAGCCTGTCCGGTTGCCGCTATCAAAATTGAACGGGAGAAAAATCCGGAAACCAAGAAGTTTGAACCGACAAGTTTCGATATAGATACTACCGTTTGCTGCTACTGCGGATTGTGCGAGCAGGCATGTAACTTCTCGGCTATCAAATTGACCGGTAAGTACGAATTCTCCGTCTATGATAAAGATAAATTGCAGTATGATATGAGCTTCCTTCAGGAGATCGGCCGGGATGTGAAATACGAGAAGAAGAAAAAGAAGGCTGCGAAAAAAGCAGTGAAGAAAGCTGCTCCAAAAAAGGATGAGGAAGAGAGCGGAGAGGAAGTGGAAGACGAAGAGAAGTCCGCAACTAAACTGTCGGCGAAGGCTGCCGGCGCCAAAGAAGATGAGAAGAAAACAGAATCCGAATCCTCAGAGGAGACTGACGGAGAAGACAGGGAAACAACGGAAGATGTTAAGCCTGATGATTCCGATGAGTCCGGGGATAAGAAAGAGTAGGTTATGGATTTAGCGATTTTTTACATACTCGCCGCTATAATCATAGTTTCCGCATTATTCGTGGTTACGCTGCGGAATATATTTCATTCGGCGCTGATGCTTATCCTCTGTTTCTTTGGAGTTGCGGGGCTGTATGTAACATTGCATGCGGACTTTTTAGCGGCGGTGCAGGTTCTGATATATGTTGGAGCGGTTACGATCCTGATGATATTTGCTGTCATGCTTACCCAGCAGTTGACCGGCAGAAAGATCCGGCAGCTAAACGATCAACCGTTACCGGCAGCGCTGATTATACTTTCGTTGTTGATCCTTTTAATAGTATCGATAACCCGAACCGGTTTTGAGATAGCCGATAATCTGGAACCGATGCCGACAGTCGGCATCATTGGAAAAGCGCTTATGACCACTTATGTACTGCCTTTCGAGATAGTTTCTGTCGTGCTGTTGGTGGCGCTGATCGGGGCTATAGTGATTGCGAGGAGGGAATAGCGGATGGCGACTTTGGATCATTACTTAATACTATCGGCGATTCTATTCTGCATCGGGATCTTCGGGCTTCTGACCCGCCGGAATGCTATCGGTGTATTGATGTCGATTGAGTTGATGTTCAATTCCGCCAATATTAATTTCATAGCTTTCTCCAAGTTTATTACGCCGGAGGTCTTGACCGGGCAGATATTCGCGGTCTTCGTCATTACGGTCGCCGCTGCCGAAGCCGCTGTTGGATTGGCTATAGTGGTGCTTATGTATCGCAATTTTGATATAGTGAATGTGGACAACATTAATTTCATGAAATGGTAAGAACGGACTGATGATAGAATATTCATACATAATAGCTTTTCTGCCGCTTCTATCGTATGCGATAATCGTCTTTTTCTTCAGTAAGAACAACAAGGCTGCGCACACTGTATCTATCACAGCGATACTCGCATCATTCGTTCTTTCCGTTATCGTCTTTTTCGAGGTTCTGGCGGATCATGGTCCTCATATATTCGAGTATGAATGGATATCGATGCCGGGATTCGAGCTGCCGCTCTCGCTGTATATAGATCCGTTAGCGGCGGTAATGCTGCTGGTGGTCACTATTGTTTCATCCTGTGTTCATATTTATTCCGTGGGATATATGCATGGAGATCCGCGCTATCCCAGGTTTTTCTCGTTTCTGTCGCTTTTCTCGTTTTCGATGTTAGGACTGGTAATTTCGGGAACATTCTTCGGAACCTTCATTTTCTGGGAATTGGTGGGTTTGACATCTTACCTGTTGATCGGTTTCTGGTTTGAGAAAAAGGTTGCCGCCGACGCCGGTAAGAAGGCTTTCGTAACAACCAAAATCGGTGATTTGGGATTTTTAGCCGGTTTGCTGGTGTTATCCGCCGCAGCGGGTACTTTCAGCTATTCGGAAATATACCATTTAATAGAACATAATCAGATTCCGGTGATGTTTTTAACGGCGGCGGGTATATTGATGTTCTGCGGAGCGATCGGTAAATCGGCACAGTTCCCGCTTCATGTATGGCTTCCGGACGCAATGGAAGGTCCCACTCCGGTTTCGGCTTTGATACATGCTGCGACCATGGTTGCGGCAGGTGTTTACCTGACGGCGAGAATAATGTCGATTATAGTTGTTAGCCATTCGGCGGCTATCACCATCGCATATATAGGAGGGATAACTGCATTACTTGCCGCCTCAATCGGCTTGGTGCAGAATGATATAAAGCGGGTTCTGGCATATTCAACGGTTAGCCAGCTCGGATACATGATACTGGCATTGGGATGCGGCGGGTATACCGCAGGTACTTTCCATCTCATGACCCACGCTTTCTTCAAAGCATTATTATTCTTGGGCGCAGGATCGGTCATACATGCGGTGCATACCAATGATATACAGTTCATGGGCGGTCTGAGTAAGAAGATGCCGATTACATCGAAGACATTCTTTATTGCGTCACTCTCCATCGCAGGCATCTTCCCGCTCTCCGGTTTCTGGTCGAAAGATGAAATATTCGCGGCGATCCTTCACGAGGGGCACTGGTTCCTGTTAGTGCTGGCGGTTCTGGTTGCGGGTATGACAGCATTCTATATGTTCCGACTTTGTTTCCTGACATTTACCGGCAAGCCGCGGGATGAGCATGCTTATGAACATGCTCACGAATCACCGAATACGATGACCTATCCCTTGATCCTACTGGCGATACTGGCTGTCTGCGCGGGATGGGTGGGAATTCCCTGGCTTCATCACGGATATTCATCATTCGTTTATTTCCATCATCCGCATCATCCCGAACCCAACTTTGCACTGATGATTATCGGGACCATCGTCGCGCTGGGCGGAATATATCTCGCCTATCTGATGTATTACAAGCGCGCAATCGACCCGGTGAGGATGGCTGAGCGATTCAAACCTGTTTATACGTTTTTCTTCAACAAGTGGTATTTCGATGAGCTTTACATGGGTACGGTGATACGGTTCACATACTGGTTCATGGAGGCGCTCTTCAGGTTCGATCAGGTAGTTATCGACGGTTTCGTTAATTTCTGCGGGAAATTCGGGCTGTTCAATTCCCGTATATGGATGACATTCGATGTATATGTTGTTGACGGCGCGGTTAACGGAGCGGGATATTTAACCCGATGGTTCGCAGGGGGTATAAGAAAGATTCAGAGCGGCGCTGTGCAGAATTATGCTTTTGTGATTTTCCTGGGCGTGGTTTTGTTGATTCTCTTTAGAATGATGTAGAAAAAAGATACTGTATATAGAGGAGAATTACTTAGATGGATTTCCCAATATTAACATATATGATTTTCATACCGTTGGTGGGTATGGTGGTGGTTATGACTATGCGCAAAGAAGCGCATAACGCCATTCGGTACACATCATCGTTTTTCTCGTTAATCGTATTTATTCTTTCCTGCATTCTGGCGGTTCAGTACGACAGCTCCATTCCGGATATGCAGTTCGTGGAGAATGTAAGCTGGATACCTTCGCTGGGTATTAACTATTTCCTCGGCGTTGACGGCATTTCGGTGCCAATGTTATTCCTGACCGGTTTGCTGTCGTTCGTTTCGATAGTCGCATCATTCGGAATTAGCAACCGCGTAAAGGAGTATTTCGCCTTCTTCCTTTTGCTGGAAGTTGGTATGATAGGCGTTTTCTGCGCATTAGACTTTTTCCTGTTCTATATTTTCTGGGAGATAATGCTGGTGCCGATGTATTTCCTGATAGGTATCTGGGGAGGACCGAGAAAAGAGTATGCTGCGATAAAGTTCTTTTTATACACATTGTTCGGCTCGGTGCTGATGTTAGTCGGTATAATCGCGCTTTACTTCTACGCGGAACCGCATACGCTGAATATGATGGAGTTAATCAAACGTAACAGCACCTATGGGTACACATTCCAGTTGATAGTGTTCGCGGCGTTCTATGTGGGATTCGCAATCAAGGTGCCTGCCTGGCCGTTCCATACGTGGCTGCCGGATGCGCACGTAGAAGCCCCTACGGCGGTATCGGTTATCCTTGCCGGTGTCTTGCTGAAGATGGGTACTTACGGCTTGATGAGGATTTCGTATCCGATGTTCCCTGAGGCGGCGGTGTATTACTCGATACCGGTGGCATTAATAGGTTTGGTCGCAATAATCTACGGTGCGTTTGTATCGATGGCGCAGAAGGATTTGAAGAAGCTGGTGGCGTACTCATCCGTTTCGCATATGGGATTCTGCATGCTTGGTCTGGCGGCGTTGACAACAGCCGGATGGGCTGGGTGTATGTATCAGATGTTCAGCCACGGCGTGCTGACCGGCGCATTGTTCCTTTTGGTCGGCGTATTATATGACAGAGCGCACACCAGGGAGATCGCCGCTTTCGGCGGAATCGGCGCTAAGGTGCCGTTGTTCACTGGCATATTCGTACTTTTCGGAATGGGTTCATTGGGATTGCCCGGACTCTCCGGATTTGTGGCGGAATTCATGACCTTTATCGGGGCATTTAACTCCAGCTATGTATATCAGTGGATCGTCATTGTGTCGATACTGGGTGTTGTTCTGACTGCGGGATATATTCTGAGGATGATCCAAAACGTATTCCTGGGACCGCTTAATACCCGGTGGGAAGGTTTGACGGAGATAAACGGACGGGAGCTGTTTACGGTTATTCCATTGGCGGTATTGACCATTCTGCTGGGTGTCTGGCCTAAGCCGCTGGTAAGCATGATCTCGGTTTCAATCGATAACATCGTTAAGATGATAACGGGATGATAAGATGCAGATCCAAATTGACCTAACGTTATTATTACCGCAGCTTTTCCTGTTAATCTGGGCAATCGGTATCTTTGCAGTCGATTTCTTCACTGAAGGAGAGGATAAATCCCATATCGGCTATTTGAGTATAATCGGACTGATCATAACCGCCCTCATTTCGATAAGTTCAAAACAGGGGACGACATTTTTCGGCGCATTCCGGGCGGATAGTTTCGGATTGAGTTTTAATATAATATTTATCGGAACTGCTATACTGACTATCGCTTCGGCGATTGACTATGCGAAATTAAAACTTCGGCACCAAGGGGAATTCTATGGTTTGATTCTTCTGGCTACCGTTGGTATGATGTTCTTGGCGGCCGCCGGCGACTTGCTAACGTTGTACGTTGCCCTTGAACTGTCAACCATCACTCTGTTCGTGCTGGCGGCGTATATGAAAAAAGATATCAAATCCACCGAAGCCGGGATTAAGTATCTGATCCTCGGCGCTGCATCGTCCGGAATAATGCTTTATGGTATATCTCTGTTATACGGTATCACCGGGAGCGTGGCGCTGGATGTTATCGGCATGAAACTTGCCGGAATGTTCATCATCAGCCCCTTGTTTATCTTGTCACTGGTTTTTATTATCGCCGGGCTTTCGTTTAAACTGGCGGCGGTTCCTTTCCACATGTGGTGTCCGGACGTATACGAAGGCGCGCCTACTCCGGTGACCGCTTATTTATCGGTAGCGTCCAAAGCCGCGGGTTTGGCAGCATTGATGAGGATATTCTTCGAATCACTCGCTTCCAATGCCGATCAATGGATTCCCCTGATGATGGCATTAGCGGCTATGGCAATGGTTCTGGGGAATGTAGTTGCCGTCAGACAACACAATATCAAAAGGCTGTTGGCGTATTCTTCTATAGCTCAGGTCGGTTATATTCTGGTCGGCTTCATCGCTGTATCCGAGCTGGCGACTACTTCCATTATACTTTATCTGATCACCTATATGTTCGCCAATATCGGCGCTTTCCTGGTAGTAATTGCTTTTTATAACCGCAGCGGTTCCGACGAGATCGTCGCCTACGCCGGACTATCCCGTCGTTCGCCATTCATGGCGATCAGCATGGTGGTTTTCTTGCTTTCGCTGGTGGGGATACCTGCTACGGCAGGATTCATCGGCAAGTTTTACTTATTCGCTGCTGCTATCGAGAAGGGATACTACTGGATAGTTGTGCTGGGTGTATTAACTTCGGTGATATCCCTCTGGTACTACATGACAATCGCTTATCAAATGTATTTCAAGACGGGTGAAGACCAATCCAGAATAAGACTCAATCCAACTTTAGCGATAGCGATAGCCATAGCGCTTGCCGGTACGATTTTCATAGGCATATACCCTCAACCGGTATTATCAGCGATATCCGGCGCCCCGAGCGCGTTTTTTTAAATAGAACTATTTACCATCATATAAGTCCCTTTGAACATAGATACGCCCCGGTTTTCCCGGGGCTTTCAGTTTATCTCTAACCAACAACTGACCCGTATGATTCATAAAACCGGTAAACCGCAGCCGAAGGCTTGCCCTTCGGGATTACATAACTATGTGCTGCTGAGCGCCCTCACCCGACAGCAAGCGTCATTGCCCCGATCACATCGGGACGCGGCGAATGCGAAGCGAAGCATTCCGTGTCCCCGTTCGTGTGCGTCAAACGGCTCCGTCTGCCGCGTATGGGCGGGTACATCCAATGTGCCGTCAGGTCGCCACACCGGTCATTGCGAGCGAAGCGAAGCAATCCGTTTCTGTTGTCATGCGAGGTGTTAGAGATTGCCGTCCCGATGCAATCGGGGTGATGACGAAAATGCAAGGAAAAGTTCCTGCCAGCGGATACGGACGGCTTTCTACTGGGAATCTTCGGAATCCCCTTTGGGCATCTGGAAACCTATGTTGCGGTCCTGGTTCGGTTTGCCATATACTTTAATTTCGCCGAATTGGGATTCGTACTTTTTCACGTTATCCTGCAATGCCTTCAAAAATGACTTAGCATTCTGAGGGGTCATCACGATCCTGGAAAAAACTTTGCCCTTATTTTTTCCGGGCATAATTCTGGCGAAATCAAAGATCATCTCGGATGGCGAGAATCCTATTATTGCGAAATTTGCGTAAATCCCTTCAGCTTCTTTATCACCCAATTCGATATTCAACTTCATTTGTTTCTGTTGCATTATTTCTCCTTAAAGCGAGTTTTGAGAATTATTTCATATGAAAAAAAATTGCGGAACTTGGAGCGTTCGCCCAGCTCCAAAGTATATTTTAGTTGGTTCATATCAAAGTGCACCTTCTGCATCTCATAACCGTCGTAGGTTCGTCCCGATAGAACACCTGTCGACGTATCCTTTTTGACATGAATACGAAAAGCTCTCAATTCGTCGAGCAGTTTAGCGCCAACCGATGTGGTGATATATCTTACTCCGGTGGAATCGGTTTGAATAGGTATTTCCACCCGGGAATCCCCGTTGAGGTTTTTAGTGAAAACATAAACAGCCGAAGCCCTGCCCCGGAAATGAGCATATACATTAACATTGAAATAGCAGGATTCCTCATCCAATCCCTCCAGAAAAAAGATAATATATCCCGCTTCGTCAGGAGTGTTGCTCTCCTTTTGAAACTGCTCTTCCCAATCGGTTACCTCGTCCCACTGGCTGAGAGCGGGAATCGGAGTAAACACAATGAATATCAGGATAAATATGATATTTCGCTTGAATAAAGTCATCTCTATCACCTCTAAGTTTCGGTAAAGAAACATCATAATAATATTATGATTCGGAGAATTCAAGCTAAATCAGGGAGGTGACTGTATATTATATTTTTTATGTGCGCAGTTGAGGTTCAGCCGCCGAGTATTTTCCCCGGATACCGGATTGCTTTGATGATGCGCCTGCGCAATGCTTTTCGATAGTGCTCATTAATTCAGCGGGTTTAATAGGCTTAGCCAGATACCCATCCATGCCTGCGGTTAAGCACCTCTCCTCGTCGCCTTTAAGGGCATGGGCTGTCATAGCAATTATAGCGACATGCTTGTCCGAACCTTCTTCAATACTTCTGATAGCCTCAGTGGTTTCAAAACCGTCCATGTTCGGCATCTGGACATCCATTAGTATCAAGTCGAACTCCTGCTTTTCAAACAGCTCCAGAGCCTGCGCGCCATCATCGGCAGTTGTCACAGTAAAACCCCGCTTCTCAAGTAGTCGCTGAGCCAGCTTCTGATTGGTTGGGTTATCTTCGACCAGGAGGACTCTCGACCGTCTTTTGTCTTCTTCGATTGTGTAGCGAGTGACCAGATGAGGCTCTTTGTCATCTTCAGCCTTCTTAATCCCGATAGAATACATAACGGCATCGAGTAATAGCGACTGTTTGATAGGCTTGGTGAGATATGCATCGACTCCCAAATTACGGCATTTAGATGCATCCCCTCGCTGACCGGCGGAAGTAAGCAGCATTATCTTAGTTTCGTTTAATTCATCTTGCGCTCGTATCTTCTCGACTACTCCGAAACCATCCATCTCGGGCATGAGTAGATCCAATATGACGAGTTTGTAAGGATCACGCGCAGCATACGATTTTATAAGAGCATCGAATGCACCGATGCCGTCTGTGACGGTTTCCACATCACAGTCCCAATTTTCGAGCAGCGCCGTTAACAGCTTAAGGTTGGTCTCGTTGTCGTCAGCAACGAGAATCTTCATACCCTTTAGTTTAGTTTTATCCAATGTTACAGTCTGCTTTTTCTCCTTTTGGATCCGGAATCTTGCCGTGAAGTGGAATGCGGTTCCGGGACCTCCGATACCGCTGTCGATATTGGTAGGGCTTTTCACCCATATATCGCCATCCATCATGTTGATAAGCTTTTTGGCTATTGTTGTCCCTAAGCCGGTACCGCCATATTTCCTGGTCGTGGAGCCGTCGCTTTGTGTAAAGCTCTCAAATATAGTTTCCTGGCGGTCCTCGGGAATACCGATTCCGGTGTCGAAAACGGTGAAATAGCATTCAATTTCATTGCCATCATTCGATTTTTGCTCAACCCGCAATACCACCTCTCCTTCGTCGGTGAACTTGATAGCGTTGCCAACCAGATTGATAATGACCTGCTTAAGCCGAGTAGGATCGCCTATCAGGGAGTCGGGAAGCGTCGGTTTTATGAAGTTCACCAACTCCAATCCCTTCTCTTGAGCTTTAACTGCAAGGGTATCAATGGCGGATTCAATACAGGCTCTAAGGGAAAAGTCGATGTTTTCCAGATCAAGTTGTCCTGATTCGATCTTGGATAAATCCAAAATCCCATTTATTATGGAAAGTAAGCTGTCGGCGGAAGATTTGATGGTCTGGAGATAATCGGTTTGTTCTTCATTAAGCTCTGTTTCAAGCGCGAGATCGGTCATTCCGATGATACCATTCATCGGTGTGCGAATTTCGTGGCTCATATTGGCAAGAAATTCGCTCTTGGCTTTACTCGCCTCCACCGCCGCATCTTTGGCGCGCTTCAGTTCCCTCTCAACCTCCTTGCGCTTGGTTATATCATCTATAATCCAGATCGTCCCTTTTGATAAATCCGGCGGCGCGATCGCTTTCCCGCTGAATTTAAACCATATCTCTTCGCCATTCTTGTGTCTTAAGGGATATTCGCCCTCAACGAACTCTCGATCCGCTACCCGTTTGTAATACTTTTTCCCGAAGCTTTCATAATGTTCACGCGAAACGTGTAATATCTCGGCATTCTGATCCAGCAGCTCCTCAGCGGAATAACCTAACATCTGTGTCAATCTCCTATTAACCTTGGTAAAGGTGCGGCTGCACAACACCATTATTCCGACCGGACTGCTATCGAATATCACCTCTAACTCATTAAGCGTAAGCATTAACCGTTCTTCGTATAACTTGCGCTCTTCCTCTTCTCGCATCTTCTGCAGTTTAGCCTGCAGTATCGGTGATATGAATTCAGCGATCGATTCCAGTCTCCTTTTATCCTGCTCATCATATTCCGATTTTGAATCCGCCAGTACAATCTGACCTATCAACTCTTCTCTGTGTACTATCGCTGTGGCTATCGCCCTCTGAAGTTTGACATGACCATCGGGGAGTCTTAGGTTGTTTCTTGCGATGACGGTGGTTTTCTCCCGCAGGGATTTACCCCAGATACCTGTCCAGCAATCAGGAGGAAATGTAATTTTCTTATCCTGCAGCTGGCATTCCTGCCAGACGCCTTTGGTCATGGAGGGGCAAATGAGGTTTCCGTGCTTATCGATGTAACCAAAGTATCCATAGCGGCTATTCAGCGTATCCATGCAAATATTAAGTACTTCTGCATAAACTTCATCATCGGTATTTAAAAGGAAAGCTCGAGCGATGCGGTTCCTGATGCTCAGCTCGCTTTCCGATTGCTTCAGCTTTCTCTCAATCCTCTTACGATCCGAAATATCCCGCACGATTCCCAGCGCATGCCATTTACCGCCCAGTCGAAGAGCCGATAATGAGAGCCCTATGGTGATCGATTCACCATCCTTGGTTAATGCCGGTTGTTCAGTGGTTTGCCCAATTGCATCGCCTTCGCCTGACTCCCTGAATAGTTGGAAAGCACGCCATGACTTTCCGTAAAGCTCTTTCGGAGCGAGTAGTTTGTGAAGGTCCTCGCCTTTGACTTCCGCAAAGGAATAGCCGAAAACACTCTCCGCGGCTTCATTCCAAAGAGTAATTTTCCCTTCATCATCGATCATTATTATAGCATCCTGCGCCGAATCCACCACCGCCCGAAACTTCTTTTCATTCTCCTTTAACCTGAATTCAGCCTGTTTTTTCTGTGTAATATCCTGCAGAGTACCCAAAATGCGTACTACCCGGTTCCTTTCGTCAGTAAATGGCTTACCTTTAACATGAATATATTTGGTAGAATTCTTCCTGAGAATTCTAAATTCCGCGTCATATTCCCGCCCCATATAAAGCGCGTTTTCGAACTGCTCTCGATGAATACTCAAATCATCCGGATGAATCATCTTGGTGAAAAGCTCAATATCGAATGAATCTGCGCAATCCTCAATACCCATTATCCGAATTACTTCATCAGAGAGCTGGAGCTTGCGGGATTCAACATCCCAATCCCAATTGCCCAGCTGTGCAATTCGCTGGGCTTGCTTCAAGCTTTCCTCGCTGCGTTTGAGCTTATTAAGGGCTTCCTGCTGGTCGGTGATGTCAATAGACATCCCGATTATACCTGTAATGTTTCCGTTATCATCTCTATACGGGATTCTATCGACTCGCACCCATCTTATCCCCTTAGTAGTCTCCAGGGGCTCAAGGCTATGATATATAGGCTGTCCTCTCTCCAATACTTCTCTGTCGTAATTATGATATTCTCTCGACAACTCCGGAAACAGATCCCGGGAAGTCCTGCCGATCCATTCGTCAGCGGCAATCCCAACCGTATCAGCTAATGCTCTGTTCACCTTTATAAATCTGGATTCCCTATCTTTATAAAATATGTAGGCGGGCACCGAATCGAAAATTGTCTGCAGCTCAGATTTACTCTTTGTAAGTTCAACTTCCGCTATCTCCCTCTTTATAGTATCGGATTGAAGGATTTTATTCGTTTGCTCCAATTCGGTAGTGCGTTTATCCAACTCCTTTTTCAATTGTAGAGAAAGCTCTATGATCTTATCCTGACATTTCCCCGCATAGCAGGCGAATAAGCCAAGAAAAATGGGCGCGGTATCGATAACCCAGTGTAATGGTTGAGCGGATTGTACAGTTATTATGTTCCCGAGCGATAATGTCAGCCCATGTAATCTGATATCAATTAAAGTGGAGGCAATCGGAAATAGCAAACCGAAAAGAGCGCCGTAGAGCGCATATTTTACCTGTTTTCTACATAATTCAATGTTCATATTTCCTGCCGGATACGATGACACCCAATAAACTCTGAGTATTTCAAAGTGATTAAATATACATTAATTATCGGCAATATCGGCTTTGTTTTAAGCAGGAATTAGGAGGGAAGCCAAACATGACACGAGCATGAGTTGGATATAAAATGTAGTTCGGAGCGGACTGAAGTTAGCTCAGCAGCATCGCTATAGCTGAGACATTAACGATATCGTCAACGCTGCAGCCTCGTGAAAGGTCATTCATCGGTTTCGCCAGTCCCTGGATAACAGGTCCTATAGCCTCGGCGCCAGCCAGACGCTGAACCGCCTTATATGTGATGTTACCCGAATTCAGATCGGGGAAAATGAGTACATTCGCTTCACCCGCAAGCGGTGAGTCCGGAGCCTTGCGCTTCGCTACACCCGGTACGATGGCAGCGTCGAACTGCAAGTCGCCATCAACCTTTAACTCCGGCGCCAACTCCTTTACTTTATTCATCGCAGCAACCACTTTATCGACCATTTCGTGTTTGGCTGAGCCTTTGGTGGAGAAAGAAAGCATGGCGATTTTCGGTTCCTCTCCAACCAGTTTTTTCAATGTATTAGCGGAGGAAATTGCGATTGACGCGAGTTGTTCCACATCGGGATCCGGGAGAACCGCACAGTCACCGAATGCGAATATCTTATCCTTCACACCGCAATATTCCGGTACGATCATAAGAAAACATGAAGAAACCGTATTTATCCCCGGAGCCATTCCTATTGTCTGTATGGCTGCACGCATGACATCGCCGGTAGTATTGTATGCTCCCGCCGCACAGCCATCGGCTTCTCCTGTACGCACCATCATAGCGCCATAATATAACGGCTGGGCTATTGACTTTTTGGCTTCTTCGAAAGATATACCCTTATGCTTGCGGAGTTCGAAGAAAGTCTCGGCGTATTGATCAAGTTTATCGGATTCCGACGGTTCGATAATTTCGATAGCGCTCGTTGACGCTCCCTCCTTTTTCAGCAAATCCTCGATTGCCCTTGCATCCCCAAGCAATGTCACACCGGCGATTTTTTCCTCGAGAATCTTCTTTGCGGCGGCAATGGTGCGATCTTCTGCCCCTTCGGGTAAAACTACCCTCTTGTTCAGAGCCCTCGCTTTTTCCTTTATGCTATCTATGATATTCATCAATATCTCCTGAATAGATTAATATCTCAACTAAGTTAGAGATATGAATATGAATGTTTTGATACGATAATAGCAAGATATTTTAACTCGGATGATTCATAAGGAGCATTAATCGGCAGCCGAAGGTTTGTCCTTGGGGAGTTCAATAGAAGCAGAGCATTTACGGATTGGACTTGAGGATTACAAAGAAACGCCCGAAGCGCAAGGCTTTCGCTACCGATAATTGAATTTGTGAATAAGACAGGTTAGACCTATCGGCACCGCCAAAATAAAAACGGCGGAAGATATCTCCCGCCGCTTCAGTGAATATAATATCAGCGATATTACTTCAACAATGTTAAGCGCTTGGTGAAGACCTCATCGCCAACGTTTAGTTTGTAGAAGTATACACCGCTGGAGAAGCTGACAGCATTCCAGGTAACAGCATGCCGGCCGGCTTCCTGATGACCATTTGCCAGGGTTGCAACTTTCTGACCCATTA